>JAJRPG010000088.1 GCA_024280855.1 Planctomycetota bacterium
CTAGCAGCCTGTTGAAGAATCCTCATTTTCAGCCATCGTTCAGATATGGGCGGACGTGTAAGCTGGCGTAGCCCATTTCAATTTCTGAGGCCAAAAATTGGGCAATTGGATTCGATGAACTAGAAACTCGCGTAACCAGCCCAATGCCCGGCCAACGGCAATGGTCGCTGCCCTAATCAGCCGTGAAAATCCCCGGCCCAATGCTTGCAGTGTTTTCGGTTTGCCTACGCCGAACAGCGAGCGCATGATCACGCCGAGGTTTCTACCAGCTACCCACATCAGGTAACGTTTCGTCACATCTTCCAAGCCACGCAGCCAACTACGTCTGGCACCGCCCGTTCTGCACACATGAGCAAAACTCCGTTCCACATATTCACTTCGCAACCGGCCTAACCGTTTGCCGCGATCACCCCTGACTCGTTGACGGTTGCCGTACACCACATGTTTGTGTGCCGAGGGTTTATCAGTCCACTTGCGACGCCAACGACTCTCTCGCTCGGGAATGTAACTACGAATCCCCCCACGACGCGCACCATTCCAAATTACTCGCACTGTGATAGCCCTTGTCCGCGACTGCGTCTTTAATCTCTGATTCGCTACCAGCCAATATTACGTGGAGCTGAGCTTTCACCAAAGCCTCGGTAAACGTAGCCGTGTCCGATTCGTCCGCCTTATGCACCCCCGCAGCTAACACAATGTCGGTGTCAATATCAATCGCATGCTCCGTCTTGTAAGCCATGTGTGTGTGCGGCTATCCTTCATCTTCATGATGCGGGCGTCGGGATCGATCGGTGACTTCCATTCTTTGTTTGATACTGTCTTTTTCCGCTTTTTGTCGAACTTGCGTATGTCCTCATCCGTCGGGTCTTCGATGCCCTCCTCAGCCATAAGCTTACGTATGTATGCTTTCCAACTGTCACCGGTATCTCGCCGCACGATGGACCTCATAGCAGCATCCGCTTCGATGAACGTCGAATCGACAGCTACCGATTTACCCTTCAACAACTTCTTCACATGCGCAATTGACAGCACAAAAGTAAACACGGCTTCATGCACGTCGAGCGGAAGCCGCTGGCGAATCACGGTAAGCGTCGAATGGTCGGGCGTGGGTTGCGTGATGCTTAAGCCGAGGAACGACTGAAGCGACCGGCTATCGCTGCATCGCCAGGCGATGGCTCGTTGAGAATCAAGGCCTTCAAAAAAACCAATGAAAAGCATTCGAAAGTAAATGCCCGGCGGAATGCCTGGGCGACCCGGACCGTCTTTGTAATACGGCTTACAAAGGTTCTCGACAAATGCGTCGAATTCGGCTTCGTCAAGAAGCCGGTTAAGTTTGGCATAAAACGGATGCCCCGGCGATTTTGGGAGATCGCACGTCGCCACCCAAAGATCCTGCTGCTCACGCTTACGCTTGCCCAACGCCATGAATTACCTCATCCTTGAGTTCAATCCTACTCCTCAATCACGCGACTCTAACATTATAACACAATTGCCAAAGAGTTCTTCAACAGGCTGCTAGCCTATATCCATTGCGAAGATACTTTTCTGGTCCCGCACATACATTTTCTTGCCAACAATCGTCGGAACGGTCCAGGAGACCTTGTCCAGCAGTTGAAACTTGGAATGAACCACCAAATCCTGAGCCGTAGCTGTGGTTAACGCCAGTTGGCCATCCTCGTCTAAAATGATTAGGTAGCCATCAGCAAATACAATATTCGATTTACCGAATCCTCGCTTACGCCATAACATCTTACCGGTCTTAGTATCCAGCGCGGATACGAAATGAGGCGCGGTCACACCAGTCGAACCGTATAGCACATGGCCCATCAATATTGAAGTCCCGTGATAAAGCTGAAGTTTTTTCGTATGCCATAACTGCTCCACACTAAACTTGCCATCGCCTTTGTCAGATTTGTTGATCTTTAGCCCGAACGTGCCAGCTTGGGCACTTGAAATCAGCACCGTGTTTTCTGCGATCAAATGCGGGAAGCTGATGTTTTCCTTCCACTGATTAACGCATGGGAATTTCCATTTTAGATTCCCATTATTAGGGTCAGTCGCAATGACTTCAGTTTCCATAAACGCGACAAGCTGGTCTTCGCCATGAATTTTCATGACGCGAGGTGTAGCATAACTATTCGTAAAGCTCAGTTTCTTCCAGGCGACGCTGCCATCGCTCTTGTTGAACGCCACGATGCTGGCCCCTGCCCCGCCGACCAACGTGATGATCGTATCTTTATATTCGATCGCACTAGAGGAGTATCCCCCGAACGATCTATTGGCATCAAACTCCAAAGCCAGGTCATGCATCCAAATTACTTTTCCAGTGCTAGCATCTAAGCAATGCATTTTTGCGGCGACGCCAATGGTATATAGCCTGCCATCAACCAATAGTGGCGTTGAACGAGGACCAACGCCGTATTCTTTTCCGTGTCCTTTTCGCGGCACTGCTTCATACACATGTTCCCAGATTGTCTTGCCGGTTTTCTCATCAAGACAGACCACGCGTTCCCGGTCGCCAGCCCGATACATGGTATACAGACGGTCACCGTCAACTAAGATTGTAGAATAACCCTCGCCTAATTCTCGCTGCCAGATTTTACGCGGGCCTTCGGTTGGCCAATCTGAAGCCAAGCCGGAACTATTGGCCTTGAACGATTGATCTGTGCCACCGAATTGCGTCCACTGGGCAAAGATGATGTCTTGTGGATAGATGATGAAAAGAAAAATAATTGCAAAAATACCAACTCGCATTTTCGGCATCATCAACGAATCACTAATCGACGTAAACATAGACCTTCCTCCTGTGAGACACAACCAAGTCTCTCTGACTATATATTCTCATCATTTCCAAAATCCTCGCGAAGGCAGTGACAATTTTATTACAACCATACTATTTTAACCTCTCAGAATCCGACATGGTTCCACAACATCACCCGCCATGACAAATCATACGACGATCGAACCTAGTGCCTCCACTCAAATAACAACGCCGGTGATCTATTCAAGAAGCTTTCTAGAGCGTGCGCCCGTCATAAAAAGCAGCTAAAGCGGTTTTTTATATACTGTGCCGCGATTTAATTCGATCGCCTTGATCGCAATTCTATATGCTGCACGCTATCCGTTTCAACCTACACTTCAGCCTTGGCGAAATGATCCCCCCCAAGACGCAGCGCCACCAATCCTACAATAGCGCTCGTCAAGACTGAAAAAAAGCACAAAACTATCGAAGAAGGCTCTGGGGTATCAAAGAATGACAAATGCCTTGATTGCCAGGTAGCGATACCAACCCCCGTAAGCACGACTGCGACCATGGCAATGGACGCCAGCAAATTGGTCGTACCCCCCAGCCCATTAGCGATGCGAGCCGCGTTAAGTTCGTCGTACATCGGAAGCCGCGCACCGAGTCCCACCGAAATTCCGCACAGCCCAAAACAAATACTCGCAATAACCACTATATGTGTGATCGACCAAAACAGATTCATCTTTAGCACGATTAGTGACATGGTCATGGCGCTCATCGCCACAGCCAGGGTAATCGTCATGGCGAAAGCAAATTTCGCCCATAGCACCCTGCTTCTCTTCATCGGTAGTAACCCGATCAGCCACAGCTTCCGGCCTTCTAAAGAGATCAGCGGAAATACAAATCGACATGTAAACGTAGCCAGAATCAGGCTAACTGCACACAAATTCATAAAAGGCATCATCAAACGCCAACCCGCGCCAGAAAGCTGAATACGAAGTGTGGGCATGTTCGACAAGTACAAAAACAACAACCCAAACAAAATAGCCAACTGACTCCACTGTAACGGATCGCGCATAAACACGCGCAAGTCCTTCGTCGCAATCGTCCGTAATGACTTAGGCAAATAGAAAAACAGCCAACCAGCTACGCCCCAACCCGAAGCTGGAACATATCGAATCCCATCTCCTCGCCCCACCATCGCCCGGTCAAGCGCGCCATCAAAATATCTTGCAACAAACCGCACTACCGCCCAGCTCAAAAAACAGGCATTAGCAATGGTTACCCCCAGATACATAAACGCCTCGAAAAATTGATGTCGAATGGCGTGATCAATCCCAGAAGCGACCCAATAATTCGGCAAAAATGCGGCCCGCAAAAAACGCATACGCGCCTGAAAATTGCGCAGCCAAGCCTCCATCGCATCGTCCGCGGTTTGCAGCGAACGCATTCCCCATATAACCAGCACAAGAATGGCTACACCGACTAGCACGGAGACCGCACGAGTAGCCCGTCTTGGAAACGCCCGCGCCGCGAGCCATGCGATAAACAATCCTAAGGCACCAGGGATTGGTATAAACGCCAGGAAAAAAGCTATATACAAGCAAAAAAACAATATTCGATTGGAATGGTCCACGAGTCTAGCCATGGAGACCATCAACGGAAGCCCCAGCAATACCAGCGCCCAACTAGCCATCACCAGGCTTTCAATATATTTGAGCGTCACCACATCCAACGGCGTCAGTGGTGAGGTAAGTAAATACGCCGACTCGTTTTTCCCGAACAACGCACCATAAGCAATAATCGCATTGGAAAATGTTAGCATCGCCAACATAGCCATGAAGAAAAAGTTGAAGATCAACGGCAACGCGACGGTCGCCTCTAATGGCGTGCGTTCGAAACTCCTAAACACAATCTTGAACATGAAGTACAAGGCGAACCAAATAAACCCAACGAGCAACACGGTAATCGAGAGGCGAATCGGCGCTTCATCCATCGCCTTTTTCGCCCGGTTACTTAAAGACCGCGCTTTAACGCGCAGTAGCAATCCAATCAGCGGACGTCGCTCGGATGGCGCTTCAACACTCATCAGCCGACTCCGTCAGTCCTAAAAATATCTCTTCGAGAGAATGATCTTTCTGAGCCTGAGATTTGAGTTCATCAAGCGTTCCCACCGCCACCAACTTGCCCCGATGAATGATACCAATCCGATCAGCCACCGCTTCCGCAATGTCCAACGTATGCGTACTCATAAAAACAGAACCACCGGCGCGGGTACGCTCAACAAAAAGGTCTTTCACAGTACGAATACTTCTCGGATCAAGCCCCACCATAGGCTCATCAATCACCAACACTGTCGGCTCATGCAACATCGCTGCGGCTAGTACCACCTTCTGTTTCATACCATGGCTATAATTTTCCGTAAGCTGGTCAATATATTCGCTAAAATCCAGTCTTTCCATCAGCCGGGCAATTCGCTCATCGCGCTGCGTTTTCGTGAGGTTGTACATTTCGGCCACGAAATACAGAAACTCTCGCCCTGTTAACTTTTCATAAAGAAAAGGCTGATCCGGTACATAAGCAAGCTTCGCCTTAGCCGCAAGACCATTGGAACCAACATGGTGACCACACACCCGCACCTCGCCTCGATTAGGCTGAAGCAAACCAACGATCATCTTAATCGTTGTCGTCTTACCCGCACCGTTAGGCCCCAAAAACGCGAACAATTCTCCACGCTTCAACTCCAGCGTCAGGTTCTCCACTGCCACTTTCGTGCCATAACATTTACGAACACCTTGCAACGAGACCGCAAGATTTTCATCAATCACCTTGTCGGTCATCTAGCATTTCCTTCAAAAATATGCCGCCTTTGCACATCGTTTCGCATGTCAACATCGCACTCAGCCTGACGCACCATACGCAGCGTCCCCACCAGCGGCAGCACTGCTTCCTGAACTTGCACCGCACCATTCTCATCAACCCACGCCTTCGCATTAGCTGACTCAATCACAAAACAATTTTTCGGCGCACCGTCCACGATTATCGACTCTCGCCCCGTCACTTCCACCAACATCGAAGTAAACTGCGAGCCTATCCCCAGCACAGCAGACAACGGATTAAAAACCTGCATCCGCCATCGCTGACCAACTTCCACGTTACTCAAATGAGCAAAAGGATTCGTAGCCCCAGATATCAAATCGCCATCAGCCAGCGGAACTTTATACCTACGCTCGAAACGAGGCGTAGGCCCGACCTTAAAAATAAAGGAAAAATCCTCCGAAAACCGCTCGCCATGCAGCTCACCATGCAGACCCGGATTCTCCATCCGCACCGTAAACTCGTCCAACTTGCCAGCCGCAGTGAATTGAGACAGGCTAGCTATCCGTAGCGGCGTAATTTCTATAGAAAATTTTTCTAACAGCAAAAGATCTTCACGCTGAACGGACTTACTATCAATTCGATAAGTCGTCCAAAGATCACCCACCCGCACATTATCTTGAAAAATGGCGTACTGAGATTCCCGCCCCTCATCGCTTAGCCATTCATTAACTGCCAAAGGCGGTGCATCCATCGCCGTCCAGCGGGGCCACACGTCGTGCGCAAACACCCAGCCCATCGCTGCTAGCCACAGTGGAACGATCAATAATCCTGTCACACGCGTAAACATCGGCACCCCAATTGCGACAAAAACCCTAGCACGCTATGGTCAGGCGTGCCTGCGTGATTCTAGTACATGACGCTCTCATGGGTCAATTGAGATGACAGATTCACACAGCACATAAGGAAAACAGGCTGTTGTCGTGAAAAATAACAACACAACCTCCAACCGACGCCGATGGTTTCGCCTCATCGGACTAACCATCAGCGTCACCTCGCTCATCACCCTTGGCGTCGCATGGATGATATTCCAGCACATCCCCACCTGGTATCACCCAGCTACCCTCAACAACCTGGACCTGGAGCAAGCCCAACATTCCTTCACCACTTTCGTGGATGACACCAGCCATAAGATGGTCAAAGGCAAGCCGTTCGACATCACCCTCGATCAACAACAACTCAACGATTGGCTCGCGGCTATGCCCGTACTATTCCCCCAGGCGAGAAAAGAAATCCCAGATTGGCTACGCGAATCAGCCGTGAGCCTCTCATCAGACATGCTTCGCATTGGCGTGCGTTACGACAAAAACGGTTGGCGAGCGATCATCAACGTCGGACTACAAATTTCCGTTTCACTTGACGGCAAATCAATCGAACTAACATTAAGCGAGGCCCACGGCGGGTCGATCCCCATACCTCAATCAACCCTCAAAAAGATTCTTTCCGGCATGATCGATCAACCATCAGACGAATCCTCAGCTCTCTTGGGCCAAAATCAATCTGTCGATGACCTCTTTACCGGCTTTAACATCGAAAATAACTTCCTTTGGCCCAATGGACGACGTGCCTATCGCATCGAATCGATCACTTTTCACACCGACAAGATAAAATTGCGCATTGCTCCCCAACGACGTTAAGGTGACAATCTACTGAGTGACGAAGGTATATTCCGGGTGGCATGGGAAAGCCTTAGCTTACCCGTGTCTTCAAAAAACTTAGGCACAAAATGTAATGAGTCCATCCGAGTAAACCATGGCCAACAAAACCGCACGATTACTAATCTCCTGCCCCGACACAAGAGGCATCATCGCCGCCGTCACTGGCTTTGTCGCTCAGCACAATGGCAACGTCCTCGAAGCCGACCAGCACACCGACACCCAACAGGGCGAGTTCCTCATGCGTCTGGAAATAGAGATAGACGGATTCAATCTTAGCCAGGAAAATTTCGACGCCCTCTGGTCACCACTAGCTAAGCAATACGACATGCGCTGGAAAATCCACTGGAGCAGCGCCGTAAAGCGCATGGCTATTCTAGTGACAAAAGAAAGTCACTGCCTCAGCGACCTCTTATGGCGATGGAAATCCGGGGAGTTAAACGTAGACATCCCCTTCATATCCAGCAACCACGAAACCCTTAGAGAACAAGCCCAAGCCGCCGGCTTAACCTTCCATCATCTACCCATCACACCCACCAACAAAACCGTGCAAGAAGGTCAACTGCGTACCTTAATGCAAGAAGCCCACGTCGATTTCATCGTATTAGCCAGGTACATGCAAATCCTCTCTCCGGATTTCGTCGCATCCTACCCCGAACGAATCATCAACATTCACCACAGCTTCTTACCAGCCTTCGCCGGGCCAAGACCTTATCACCACGCCTTCGAGCGCGGCGTAAAAATCATTGGCGCAACCAGCCATTATGTCACCAACGATTTAGACGAAGGACCAATCATCACCCAGTCCACCATGCCCGTAGACCACCGTGACACCGTCGAAGACCTCATCAGAAAAGGTCGCGACCTGGAAAAAGTAGTACTCTCAGCCGCTGTGCGACTACACGACGAAGACCAAATCCTCGTATGCAAAAATAAAACCGTCGTATTTGACTAAAAGCCTTCACGCTTGCTACAATTCTCGCTCCTGTCAGCGGGATAAATTGAGATCAGCAAATACGTCGGGGGAATTTTATGTGGTGGTGGCATACATTCGGATTACTCCTTATCGCAGGCCTGCTCATAACTAAAGGCTTATGTGGCAAATACAAAGGCGACGAGCCTCGATGTCGAAAGTGCAAATGCAAATTAGAAAACGCCTCGTGTACACAGTGCCCCTCATGTCAAATTGAGTTAGAACCAGACGACATCACAATCGGCCTTAAAAAGATTCAATGGCGATGGATAATGCTAGCCTGCACTGTTCCTTTGTTCTGGCAGCCAACCATCGATCTTTATCGCCATTGGGAAGGCTCACGTACCGAGCATTGGGTTTCCACTTCAAAAGAGTTCGAGAAAGCAATTTCCGGAGACGCCTCAGCGATTAGAGAATTAAATCGAAGAATAGATTACGATCCACCTTCCGAGAAAGATATCAGAAACATCTCGGCCCACGCTGTTGCGCGACATGAATCACAGCGATTGGACAAAATAGGCCAAGCATGGCTCAAAGTTCTCAAAAGCTTAGATTATCATGGCTATCTATCTCAAGAAGAAAAAGACTTAGTTTTTCCTAAATATGCACAAGCAACAATCACTTGCCGGGAACATGTACGCATTGGAGACCCGCTTCCTATTAAGATTTCATTTAGTAATTACAAACATGGACTGGTTGATTACAAATACTGGCTAGAAATGCAGAAAATTACCGTTAAAGACTTTGTGATACTTGAAGGCACTGAAGATTCGTGGCGAGAGCGCCCCCGCGATTGGGCTAACCCCCGACGTACAGTCAGCCATTATAAATTCACTTCTGTGCAAACGGGTAATATACCGATTGGCGTCCATAAACTTCAGTATTGTGGAAAACATATATTAAACAACCCGCGATTCGATCCTAAGGTAGACCCTCCCTCATGGACCAACGAATTTATACTTGAAACCACCGTAGAATTACTACCGAGTGACAGCGAAGATTTGGTTACCTGGGTCGATCGTCCCGAACTTCTATCGTTTATGAAATGGTCTGTAAATCTAGAATTGTCGAAATGGAACAATATACGGAGTCTATTCCGAAGCTATATAAAAGAAATTCAAGGTGATGACACATCAACCTACATACCCATACGATGCGAGTTGCATCAGTCGCTACCCGAGCCCATCGCGTTTGAATTCGTCGTAGAAACAGGCTCGGCTTCTTATCCTGCAACTGTGTTTGGAAGCACAGTTATTCAATACACAGGACGCAATAAGGACCAATTTGTGTGCAAGCAGGGTGACAAATGCGGCAATACTTACATCCTCAAGGTTCCTCGTTTACAAACTGATGAAGTGTACATAACTCTACGAGCCAGCAAAGATGCAGCACGAAAAACCCTCGACATGTACCGAGTATGGAAAGGTGAATTACGATTCGGACCATTCAAGATCGTAGATTACCCTGAAAATAACGGTTGATCCTAGGGACACATAGGGAATTACCGATCGAAAACATGATACTACGTCACGACACTCAGCCTGTCCCACCCAAGCCTTTGCGATCTTCACTCAACCACGCTACGTTACCCACATGTCAATCCTAGGCCATGGTATAGACCTCGTTGAATGTCCACGCATCGCCCGCGTATTAGACAACCACCGCGAACGATTCCTCGCCCGCGTCTTAACAGAAAAAGAGCGAGCGCGAGCCAAGCAGTTCAAACATCCCTTACAACACATAGCTGGTAGGTGGGCGGCTAAGGAATCAATTCTCAAAATGATCGGCGTCGGTTGGCGGGGACAAATCGCCTGGACGGACATGGAAATCTTACCTGACAAACTAGGCGCACCCATCGTCACGCTAAGCGGAGAAACCGCTCGTCGCGCAGACCAACTGGGCATCAAACGCATCATGCTTTCAATTACACACACGGAAAATTTCGCTTCCGCCTCAGCCATCGGCCTTAGCGAATAGATATGAGTCTATCAGGTCGATCAGCTTACGAGAAAAAGTGAAGGAGCCCGGGGCAGTCGGCCTGGGGTTTCTACCGCTTGCCCGGACTCCCCACCACAAAACATAATGTCTCGTGGAGCGGAGCCTTTCAACCAAAGGTCACCCTACTATAGAACCCCTGGGTGGTAGATTTCTTCCTTAAAATAAAAAATATTTTCGTTACCTGAAATAGAGAATAAAATCGCACATAAGCACTCTCCTATCTTCTCAAAGTGTAAAATTTTCCATGAAAATAGGGGGGGGTAAACACGATAGTAATAAAATTACACTGGCAAACGAATACGCAAACCATCATATGCTAACGCCATTCCATCTGGTAACTCTGCCGTTGTGCTTTGATGAAGAAGCTCGTGCGCGATGTGTGTGAAAAAAGTTTTCTTAGCATCGATGCGCGTCGCCGCAGCTATCGCCTGCTCCAAATTAAAGTGAGTCGGGTGCGGCGTTCGACGAAGCGCGTCTAAAATTAAAACATCTAATCCTTCTAACATTGACATCGATTCTTCTGGAATAAAACTACAGTCCGTACAATAGGCAAATCGACCAACGCGAAATCCCAGCACGGGCAATGGGCCATGCATGAGCGGGATGGGCTGAACGCGCACCCCTGCGACCTCTATAGGGCTATCATCAATATCATGTAACTCGATTTGTGGCCGACTATGAGGCGAATCCGCCGCCGCATCGAAAGCATACGAAAACATCCCACGCAGCGCAGCCATCGTGCGCGACAAACCGTAACAATTAACCGGCTGTCGCATGAGCCAGTTAAACCGGCGCAAATCGTCCAATCCCGTCACATGGTCCGCATGATGATGCGTGTATAACACCGCGTCGACTCGATCTATTTTGTTAGCGATACACTGCAAACGCAGTTCCGGTGAGGTATCAACCAGCAAACAGGCATCTCCCGACCTTATGAAGATACTTGGCCGGGTCCGCTTATCTCGCGGGTCGCTGGACGTGCACACCGCACAATCACAGCCAATCATAGGCACGCCGTGAGATGTCCCGCTGCCGAGAACGACAACTTCCAATTCAGCCTGTTTTTCGAGATTACCCATAAAAATATTTCTGTTGATTCGTTACTAGGGTTTATATATACATATAATTTCGCCTTTCCGCGAAGACCCATCATAGAGCGTAGCCAATGAGATGACCACCCAGATGTGGATGCTCGCCGGAGGATTTGACCTGCAAAACGCACCATGCTACCACTAACTGGTTATGCGGATAAAAGGATTGATCCATACGATGCACACGTTCCATAGATCACCGGCGTTGTTCTTACTATGGGGGCTGATGGTTGGGCTTGTATCTTCGTCATGCGTGGAGAACCAAACTCAGCAGATGCTCACTGTAAGTCATGGTATGCGCCAGGCTCATTCGCCGAGCCCGACGCAACCGAAGGAGTCGCCAGAAATTGGCGAACCTCAGGATGACGTAAGGAAAAATGACAGCCACGGAAATGGAGGTGAAGTCATGGTGATGGTCAATAGCCAGGCGGTTACGCGGCATCGTTTGATAGATTTATTGCTTCGTTCGTACGGTCCTGAACTGTTGGAACAAATTGTCGTGCTTGAACGCGCTCAATTAGCCTGTGCCCGTCGGGGGATTGTCGTGGTGCAGCGAGATTTCGATGACGAGTATAATCGCATGTTGCGGCAGATGGTTGATCCCCTATCGAGTTCATCAACTGCGGCCTTTCCGCATGAAAAATCGGAGCAAATGCTCGACACCATTTTGCAACAGAGCAACATCTCACGAGAAGTGTATATGATTGGCGTTCATCGAAATGCCTACATGCGAAAGTTAGTGACGGCGGATAGTCATTACTCGAATGAGCAGCTGCACGCGGAATATGATCGAGCTTTCGGGCGACGGTTTGTGGTCAGACATATTCAGCTAGCCTCCCCAGCCGAGGCATCTCGCGCCATGGACCAACTTTCCGCTGGCGTAGATTTTCAGACGGTAGCTAAACGATATAGCGCAAACAGAATCAGCGCCGAGGCGGGCGGATTGCTCGATCCATTTTCGGTTCAAAATGATGACGTCCCTCAGGTGATGCGCGATGTAACCGCCCGCTTGTCCGTGGGGGAAGTATCGCAGCCCACACGTATCGGACGCTGGCATCAAATTATTCGGCTCGAATCGGTCATCGAGGCCGAATCTGTAGGATTTCCAAAGAAACACGACCAACTGGTCCAACGCTTGCAGGACCGTAAATCGCCCGAAGCGATGGGTAAATTGTACGAATCTCTGCTCGCCGGAGCGCGGGTTGAGATTCTGGATGACACCCTGCGAGCCGCCTGGGAACGAAAACAGGGGGCGTCTAATCCCTAGAAAATCGCTTCGGTGCGTCGCATGCGGATGCAGCGAAATGGCCGTATGGTCATGTTAAATATGACCTTACGCGACTCCATCACCTTGTGACTTAGTGGACTTGGCTTTGCGGTGTTAAAGCTTTTGATTTGATAGACCGTAACATTAAATAGTGGATTCACCTAGGCTGGACTTGAGCTATAACTTACGCGAAAGTATTTAGCGTCTGCGGTGACGATTGGCTACAAAAGTTAAGGAGTTAGTGGTGTCGGCGAATAACCGTTATCCGTCCATATTATTGTTTGGCTGTCCCGGTTCCGGGAAAGGGACGCAGGGCGTGGTCCTCGCGCAATTTCCCAACATGGTGCATTTAGCCATGGGGGATATTTTTCGTGCGATGGACAAGGCCTCCGAAATTGGGAAAGAATTTCTCTCCTACGCGACTAAGGGCCAGCTCGTCCCGGATGAATTGACGATTCGCGTGTTTCGTGCGCATGTGGAGTCGCTCATCGAATCCGGTGACATCGACTTGTCCTATCACACGCTCATTCTCGACGGTATTCCGAGGACTACTACCCAGGTGGAATTGTTGAGCGACGCGATAGATGTAAAGCGTGTGATTCATTTAATGATCGATGACAAGGACGCACTAATCGCTCGGCTGATGAATCGTGCAAAAAAATCTAATCGGCCTGACGATGCAGACCTCAGCGTGATTGAAAATCGCATTGAGGTTTATGAAAAAGAGACGCATCCAGTGCTGGACGCTTACCCCAAAAAAGTAATCGCCAAAGTCAACGCCGACCAGCCACCCTTAGCTGTGCTGCGAGATGTCGCGGATTCGCTTGTTGGCTTTATTTCCGCTAACATTTAGCGAGTTGATTCGTACATAATAAAGCAAATCGGGAAAGGGCAAGTCTTTGGAAGGCACACAAATTCGACTTCGTAAACAGAAAAACGCTGACGGGAAAGAATATCTGGTCGGCGCGATGTCTAAGATGACCCGCTTAATTGTGGTTGTGAATGATCGCAAATCAAAACCCGAAGACCCAGACGCTTATGCGTACATTGTCCCCACAGCCGGGCCTGTTCGGTTACCTTCTTAATTCGTGTCGAGGAATGGTCAAGCCAAAAGCGTAAAGACTACCCACAAGCCGACGCCAACGAGAACCATCCCCGAGACGATAGTCACCCAAAGAATGAGCGCAGCCGCTGGTAGTTCCTTAAGATTGTAGCACCGAGCGGTCTTGTACACGATGGCAATGCTTAAGCACAGTGGGAGCATGAAAGGGAATCGTGGGAGGCCAGCTAGGTCTAATCCGCTGAAGAGAAAGTTTGCGAGTATGTTCAAGTGGCGGCACTCCCCTTGCTATTTGCGGCTGCGAGTCTGTTTCGAGTGGCTGGGTCGGCGCAAAAAATGGCGTCAAGAATGACCAACAAATTCAACAGGCCCGCGACGCCGGTGTAATGGGTTCCCACGTCGATGGACAGCCAATGCCCGATGATCGGCGTCTGTTCTGAAGGCGGATACGACGCGATGGCTTTTTGGTGAATCGCCACAGCTACTAACGACTGAGCGCCAGTAAGTAACTGAGCCGTAAACCACAGCTTTCGATGTTGCGGGTCGATAGTGGAGCCTGCTCCGCCGACGGTGATGCCGGCCCAGAAGGTAGCTGAAATCGTAATCATGAAAACCAGCCCACGACCGCGATCACCAATATACAAGTGACCCAGCCCTGGAACTAGCCAAGCGAGTAATCCTGCAATTGGTATGCGAATAGAAGCCGGTGTTTCTGATTGTGACAAGCGTCGAGTCCTTACAAATGAAATGGCATTACATGCCGCATGGCCCATTCATATCACCGCATCGGCCACACCCACCAGTCGGAGCCGGTTGGGAAGATGCCTGCTGCGGGGCGAAAACGCTTGGCTTGCGCTGCGGCGTTAGGCTGTCGCAGGATGGGCACTTTGTTCTCTTTGAGCCAGACATCGAACGAACCAATTCCTCGAATTCGTGTTCACAGTCCTGGCAAATAAACTCATATATAGGCACTGGCTGCATCTCCTGTCTTGATCCTGACTCAAGTATAGAGACCCAGAGCGTATGTCGCAATGTTGTCGATTAAGCTCACTTCAGTCAGCAAGTGATGACGATTGCGCGTGTGACGTGGATCAGGTAGCAACCCGAAGTGTTTGGCAATGGAGTTCAACTAACAACGGCGTGGTGCATGGGAGCCCTTTCCGTATGC
>JAJRPG010000089.1 GCA_024280855.1 Planctomycetota bacterium
CAGCACATACGGCACGCGGCCACTGACAATCAGTCCGATGGTAACGATCAACATAGCCATCAAGGCGGACAAGGTGACATAGCGGTAAGAGGTGGCTAAGCGAAGAATTTTTTCGTAACCTCCGATCAATTTTTCTTGAAAATATAATTGCTGAAGGTTTCGCAAACGCCTGGTTAGCGATCGCCAACCTTTACTCAAACCATTTTCTTTTCCGCCAGCCGGGTTGTGATGATCGGCTTTTTTCGGGTTTTTTACGCCGTGGGCAAGGTGCGACGGCAATATCGCTAACGCTTCCAACAGCGAAACAGTCAAAGCGATACTCACGACCACGGGAAGTACGCCGATCCAATCTCCGATTTGACCATCCATATACATTAGCGGAATGAACGTAATGACAGTGGTCATCACCGTGCAAGTGACAGGCCAACTTACTTCCTCACCTGCGGTAATAGCTGCGAGCTTAGGCTCTACACCCGCCTCAATTTTACTGTATATATGCTCTGCCACGATGATGGCATCATCAACCAACAGGCCCAGGACAATGATTAGGCCTAACATGGTAATTAAGTTGAGTGTTTGCCCCAGCATTTGCATACAAATCAAAGAACCAGCGACAGCTAACACCAAACCCATCATCACCCATATCGCTACGCGCCAATGCAAAAACAATAGCAGGCACAAGGTGACCAGCACCAAGCCCCAAAAGCCGTTGCGGGTGAGCAATTCTAAGCGTCCTTCGATAAATACGGACAGGTCATTGTGAATAGCTACGTTGACGTCGGAGGGGTATGGCTGCATCGCGCCTAGTTCGTAGGCTGTGGTGAGGTCATCATCCCCGGTGAAAAGACTCTTGAAACGCTGTGTTAGAGGACGCACTAATGGCTGGCCTAATTTTCCCGCGACCATTGCACGAACCAGCCCGGCGATTTCGATGGCATCCTGATCTTCAGATTTGTAAATCACGACATCAACGGAAGATTGGCCATCGTATTGACCAAATACATCCACGTCTTCAAATCCGTCAACGATCGTAGCTACATCTTTGAGCCTGACAGTCTTGCCTGCGGCGTCACTGAAAACCACGATGTCAACAAGTTCCGCGCCGATGTCCGTTTCCCCTAACGTGCGCACCGCAACATTCGCGCCTTTCATGCGCAACTGCCCGCCAGGAAGATCAAGATTGCTTTCGGTGACAGCCCGTGACACGTCCAGGAATGAAAGATTATATTGCGCTAACTTGCCCGGACTGACTTCGATGCTGATCTCATCTTTTCTGGTTCCATTCAACCGGACATCTGTCACGCCGGGCAATTCGAGGACTTCTCGTTTTAGCCTTTCGCCTAGTTCTTTTAATCTGCGATCACCCAAATCTCCGTATAACGCAACGCTAAGTACCGGCCACTTGGGGTCGAACTTAGCCACTTGGGTTTCAAGCGCTTCCGCAGGGAAATCTTCTGAGGGGATGGTGTCGATAGCAGATTTAATATCTGTGACAGCTTGATCGACATCATCGAATCCGCTTTCCAACTCGGCGATGATGGTGCTGGACCCTTCGTTAATCGTGGAATACAAAGACTCAACACCGTCGATGTCTTTGATTTTTTCCTCGATTTTTAGAGTAATGCCTTTTTCGGTTTCCGCAGGGGTTGCCCCCGGATACTGCGTGGTCACCAACACACGGTTAGGCCGCGATTCGGGAAACATTTCTCGCACGAGCGTCAACCCACTAAACGCGCCACCGATCAACATAGCCATCATCGCCAGGTTGACGAGTATAGGATTTTCTACGCTAAACCGAGGAAGCGAAGTCATGGTGATGACTCACGTTGGGTAGCCAGCGAAATGTCTTTCGAGGTTGGCTGCGATGCCTGCCCAGCCAGCGTCAAATTTCCGCGTGCGGATGAGCCGTCACTGAAACGCGCGGCGTAACTCGCAATAACATGATCGCCAGCTTGCAAATCCCCCGCGACAATCGCACGATCATCTGTCACGCGAAGCACATCCACGCGGCGCACACGAACGACATTGTTTTCAATCACCAGCAGCTGTCCGTCTCGTACAGCGCCACGAGGCACAGCTAAGCTCTGGCGATACATCGCGCCTTGCACATCGGCGCTGACGAATGTTCCCGGTAAGAGCGGGTGAGTTTGTTTCGTATTATCCACGTCAACATAAACCGCTATGGTCCTGGACTTTGAATCCGCAGAAGCAGCTACTCGCGCGATGACTCCCAGCCAAGTAAGGTTGGGCATGCTCTCTGATGTTAGATGCACCGCCGCGCCTATGCGAACTCGGTCATGCGCGCTGGCTGGAAGCTGAATCGGAATCTCAACGTGGAATGGGTCGATTAAGGTGAGAATGGGCATGCCTTGTGAGACCCGGTCGCCCACATCAACATTTAGCCCTTCGATGGTCCCTGCAAACGGAGATTGGATGGTGCAGCGGGCGACGTTTAGGGCGGCTAGCGCCTGTGCGGCTTCGTTTCCGCGCTGTGTCGCCCGAATCTGCTGCTGTCGTGGCTCGTTTTTAGCCAACTCTAACTCGTAGCCTTGCAGGACGCGCCGCGCCCGCTGATAGGCTAAATTGGTAAAGTCGTATTCCTTCTTGGCTGCGTGACCTTGTTCAAACAAGCTCGAAACACGTTTTTTCTCTGAACGCGCGACCTCAACTTCCAGCATCGCGGTCGTCATGACTTCCTTCAATTTAGCGGCTTCGACAGC
>JAJRPG010000090.1 GCA_024280855.1 Planctomycetota bacterium
GTATTACCCCTCATTTTCGCGCGACGGCAAACAAATTGTATACTCAACTTTCAGCGACTCAGGACTGGGGAGCGTGCGGGTCGTATCTGCTAACGGTGGCGAAGGTCGTGTTATCTCGCATAAACCTGGCCATTATGTTCAACCTGTATTTTCACCAGATGGCAAGCAAGTTGCCTACCGCCGCATCGGGGCAGGGTATCTAAGAAGCCCCACATGGTCGCAGGACAAAGGCGTTTATGTTGTCAATCTTCAAACCAAGAACACGCATCTCGTATGCAAGGACGGTTCATCACCTCAGTTCGGCGCACGCAGCGACCGCCTTTTCCTAACCCGCATCAAGCGAGAAAAAGAAACTGCAAAGCGAAAACTCATTAGTTTAGACCTCGATGGCAGCGATGAGCATACTCACTACAGCTCTGAAAATGCTACGGAGTTTCGTCTATCGCCAGACGGTCATTGGCTGGCATTCACAGAACGCTTCAACGCATACATCACCCCATTTGTGCCAACCGGACGAGAAGTTGACATTAGTCCTAAGAGCAAAGCCATCCCCACGGCCAAGGTCTCGCGCGATGCAGGACAATTTCTTCACTGGTCCGGGGATAGTCAAAAACTTCATTGGACATTGGGACAGCAGCTTTTTACCCGCCAATTATACGAGGCGTTTAGCTTTATAGACGGCGCAGCTGACGAACTTCCGGACCCTCCCGAAACCGGCATCAATATATCTTTCTCCTTCAAACATGACGCACCAAAAGGAAAAATCGCTTTTGTCGGCGGACGCATTATCACCATGAACGCTGACGAAGTTATCGAAAACGGCGTCATTGTCGTTGATAAAAATCGCATTACCGCGATTGGGCCTCGCAACAAAGTGACTATTCCTAATGGCGCATTGATAATTGACATAACTGGCAAGACCGTTATGCCGGGCATTGTCGATGTCCACGCCCACGGCGCTCAAGGGACAAGCGGTTTTATCCCGCAGCAAAATTGGATGTCTTATTCGTCGCTGGCTTTTGGGACGACGACCATCCATGACCCATCCAATGACACGAACACTATTTTCGCAGCGGCAGAGTTAGCGAAAGCGGGCCTGATTCGTGGCCCGAGAATTTTCTCTACCGGGACAATCCTTTATGGCGCGAAGTCGTCATTCAAAGCCGTCGTCAATGGCTTGAAGGATGCCCAATCGCATCTACGTAGAATGAAAGCCGCCGGGGCTATTAGCGTGAAAAGTTATAATCAGCCAAGGCGCGATCAGCGTCAGCAAGTGATAACCGCTGCGCGTGAAATTGATATGATGGTCGTACCCGAAGGTGGATCATTGTTTCAACACAACATGACGATGATTGTCGATGGACATACCGGCGTCGAACACGCCATCCCCGTTGAACGAGCCTACAATGATGTCACGCAACTATGGTCAGGATCGCAAACGGGATACACGCCGACAATCGTCGTTGGGTATGGCGGCATTTGGGGTGAAAATTATTGGTATCAACATACAAAAGTCTGGGCTAATGAGCGGCTGCAAACTTTTGTACCCAGGCTCGTCATTGATCCACCTTCGCGCCGACGCTTCTCCGCACCGATTGAGGAGTACAATCACATTCATATCGCGGAGTATTGCAAAACGCTCGTCGACGCTGGTGGCCATGTGCAACTCGGCGCTCACGGACAGATGGCTGGTCTCGCGGCTCATTGGGAACTCTGGTCTTTCGTGCAAGGCGGCATGACAGAGCTTCAGGCCATTCGCGCAGCTACGCTAGACGGGGCGCGGTATGTGGGTCTGGATGGCGATGTCGGCTCACTTGTGGTTGGCAAACTCGCAGACTTTCTTGTACTCGACAGCAATCCGCTGGATGACATTCGCCAATCAGAGAATATCCTATGGACGGTTATCAATGGCCGAGTGTTTGATGCGAAGACAATGAACGAAGCTGGCAACGAGCCACACAAACGAAAACCATTCTTCTGGGAGACTAATTACAGCAAACTTCGTTGATAGCCAGAATTATTTGTTGAGGGTTGCCCCGCTAGGCATTTATCAAAAACGGCTCTCTTGCACCCACGCCCCATTGTGCGTTCGCACAACTCCTTGTTTTACAATAGGTTACGATTGCCTTGCTCAAGTCCGTTCATAGGCTATCCGACATACCCATGACGCAATAGCGCCGATTCCAATCGCGATGAGGCCAAGTTAGTTTCCAGCATATCATCGCGCGAACATAGACAGTCACTAAAGACTTTGTCTCACAGAAAGGAAAAGGCTATGAAACTCATTCAAATGATCATCGACCTGCTCGAAGGTTTCGTCCCACTGATTTCTTTAGGCATGGAAGGCTAACAGGCATTTTTATTAGGCCAAGTTTTCGATGCTAAATCTTAAGGAGTTAACGAGATGAATTACCCATTGACTACCAACGAGGTGATTATATTACGATGGGCCGGTCGCGTGTTTCCTACGATGGCTATTGCCATTATCGCGGCACTTAGTAGTTTGTCGCTCTCTTGGGCTGGATAGTCAACGTATCGTCTAGTGCCGAGCATATGTCATTCACGCTGTGACGTTTGCGATCGAGTATCCGATGTCGGTTGCGAACAAATTCAACCCACAGCGCCCCTGACATAGGCCCCAATAACGCAAAGCAAGCCATACTGGCATGCACACCCGTAAAGCTTTCGCTAATCACAAACAACGCGAAGCTTACACCCGCCCCAAGCATGACCACCGCATGAAGTCGATGCCGCCATTTATCCGAATCAAAAAACGGCCTGCGTGCCAGACGAATAGGTATGAGGCATCCAACCGTAGCGATCAGCAACATGAGCGGGAATGCCGCACCCATGGGTGGGAAAGCCGCTCGATAATATCGCCGGTGCAAGAGCGAGGTCATAACGTCGGCTTGCAGATAAACGCCGGGCACATCCTTAATAATGCCCTGACTATACTTCGCAGCATGCCGATCAGCAGCTAAGCCCCATCTCGGGTTACGTAAATCTCCGATGATAACCAGCTTGCCAGCGACCATCTCTGATATCATATTCTCCTCCGCTTGGAGAAGAGACTCGTACGCAATAGTGCGAGATTCCCACGACGCGGGTTCATGCAGGGGGCAGGTCAGGCTATACAGCAAATCCCCTTTTTGTACGCCTGGACCATCGACCTGACTATGCATCGATTTCGTAATTTGGATGATATCGCGTTCCCGTAGATAATGGCTAGGCCCGGTTTGATATAACATCGAAAGTTTTCGATCGTGCGAATTTGCTTCTACGTCCAGGACCGCGCGAGGGTGAAGCACCGATGACAAAGCCGTTAAAGAAAGCGTAGGAACCGTCACGCCATCTTGACGACGCACGGCTAGCACAAACTCACCTTCACGTTTGACCATATCCCTCGCTACGATCGCGCCGTGCCTGAGTTTATCGCCTAACATGCGTTGCAACGTAGCGCTAAGTTCCGGACGACCCTTTTCGTCATAATTTTTAGTCGCCAAGATGACGGGGATACCAGCTTCATCCATGCGCAAGATCGCTTTAGCTAGCACCTGATCGCCGGGCTGATCGGATCGAAAATAGTAATCCCACACCACTGCGACTGGCCGGGCGGATCTTATCTTATCCAGAAAATGACCATGAACGCCACGCCAACTTCGGATGTTATTCGTAACGCCAACCATGCCCTGATCTTGAGCGTATGATTCTACGGCTTCGATCGTCTCATCAAATACACCGACAATCACGATACTATCTTGAGGATTAAGCGGCGCAGTGCTGCTTGACGCTTGCAGTTTAGAGCCAAGATACGCAGTGCCATCCACTTGCCATCGCACGTCAAATAAATAAGTTGACGCCCAAATCGTAAGCCCCACGAAAGCAACAAACACCGCCGCAAACCCCCACCGAGATTTCGTGGCTGCACCTATGGCTAATCTGCGCAAGCGATATCCCAATGTTAACGGCTTCGTGCGAATTCGATCACCTCGGCAGTAAGATTTGAGATCATCAGCTAACGTCTGCACGGAACTGAGTCGAGAGGTTCGTTCCCAGGTTAAACACCTTTCGATTAAAATACGAAGCTCGCGCGGACGATCAACATCCTGCAATTCGGGCATGCGTGGTAACTGCTTTCGAATCCGTTCGAGCAAGGCCTCCTGCGGCGACTGGTCTGGCGTAGCGGCTAGCGGGTAAGGATAATCTCCATCGGTGGATATTTCAAAAAGCATCACACCTAAAGACCAAATATCACTACGCTCGTCGATCGTCCCGCTCACACCACCCCACGCCTGCTCAGGAGACATGTACTTCAACGTACCAAGCACATCACCAAGATGGGTAATCGTTTGACGAATAGAGCTACTCCATCCCGTGGCGTCAATACTGCAAATGCCAAAATCCAATATGTGCGGATTCCCGTCTTGGTCGATAATGATATTGCGGGGCTTGAGGTCACGATGAACCACCCCCACGCGATGCGCATCCCCCACGGCTTGGCACACACGTTGAAATATGGTTAATTTTTCAATTAAGGTTTCGCACTGCTCAGCTAGATATTCGTCGAGGTGCGTACCGTTGACGTGATCCATCACATAATACTGTGTGTCGTTGACAGTGCCAGACTCAAGACACTTTACGATCCACGGAGATTCGATTCGTTCGAGAACATTTATTTCCCGGTCGAAACGCTCCCGCTCCATATCGCCCAGCGCGCTCAATACTTTCAAGGCTACCACCCTCGGCTGCCCCTTCATCCACCAGGCTTTGTACACCACGCCAAACCGACCACGGCCAATCTCTTTGACGATGCGGCAATCCTTGATTTCCGGCAGCATGGATTCTCGACCCAGCTCGAAATACTGCTGCAAACAGGCGCGACATCGAGATAAATGCTGATCTAAATCAGCGCTCCGCTGTGTGCCCAGCCGATCCTTGGCATAGGCTGCGATCGCTTCGATATCCGGACATTGTTTGTACGCTGCCATGGCAACATTCCGAGGTTTGTCTACTCATCCAAAACGAATATCTCTCGACTAGGCATCCTGTGGCGCTCACGAAAACTATAAATTTTTCGCTTGAATCAGTATCGGCGTTATAGGTTAAACACGATCACGGAATCCGGGCGTGGGTCACAGCATCCCCCCTATCTCCCCCGAATCCCCACCAGGCAACACTGCGACTTCATTAATTGTATTTGCAGGAAAATTCGTCGCAGCCCCATCATAGCAACGAGGCAAGTTTGCGCTTGAGGACTTTCCCCGTAGGGCCTGTGGGCAGGTTCTCGCTAATGATGATACGACGGGGAACTTTGAAGCCGGCGAGTTTTTGTCTGGCGTAAATTTTCAGCGCCCCCTCATCGACGCTCTTGTCGGGCGAAAGAACCACAAACGCGATGGCCACTTCACCGCGAAGGTCATCCGGCTGCCCAATAACTGCGGCTTGCAGAACTGAGTCGTGTGATTCTAGTACATCCTCTATTTCTCGCGGGAATACATTCTCGCCTCCCACAATTATCATATCTTTGACCCGCCCTGTGATGGAAAGAAAACCATCGACGTCGAGTTGGCCAATATCGCCGGTCAGATACCAGCCATCTTTCGTGAAAACCTTATCCGTTTCCTCCGGACGTTTGTAATAGCCTTTCATAACGCCCGGACCTTGAACTTGAATCTCGCCATCTGCGCACGCGGGGCAAAGCTGGCTGTCCTCTTTGACGATTTGAATTTTCGTTTGAGGTATTACCTTGCCAACGGTTCGCTCACGATAATGCGCATCGGAGCAGATACACACCACGGGCGACGTTTCAGTTAAGCCATACCCTTCAAAGAGGCGCAAGTTATAGCGATCGAGAAATGCTTTTCGCACCGTGTCAGGTAATGGCTCACCGCCACTGATTACAATTCGGACAGACTCAAACGTCGCAGCAGTGCTAGACTTTGTGCGCAACAGCGCGGCGTACATACTGGGAATAGCCATTAATATGGTGATGCGTTGTTTGGCAACAGTGCGAACAACAACGGCCGGACTAAAACGTGGCACGGCATAAACACAAGCTCCCATGTACATGGGCACTAACACGGTCGCAGTCAAACCAAAAATATGGAACGGCGGTAACACATTAAGAAATCGCTGCTGCGGATCAATGTCGAGCGCGGCTATAGTGTTCTTGCAATTGGAAGCCAGGTTGCGATGGGTAAGTTCAACTCCCTTTGGCTGACCTGTCGTACCAGAGGTGTACAAAATCAACGCAGTGTCATCAGGCGAAACATCAGGCAATGCAGGTCGAGGCGTTATACTCGCCCACAGCATTCCACGCTTTAGAGGAAGGTCTTCGAGGTACACGGCGCGTACTGGCAACTTAGAAATCAACTCACTGAAATGTCGAACAGTCATGACGACATCAAGCTCAGCATCTTTGACAATCGTGGCTAACTCATCACTGGCCAAAAGGAAATTGAGTGGCACGGCCTTTCGTTTGGCCCAAAGCACACCGAGAAAAACCGCTGGAAACATGCTGGACGCGGGCAACATAATACCGATACGATCACAATCAGTAAGACGGCTGATCGTGCGTTTCATGACGACGGCGAGCTTGAGAACTTGGCCATAGGTAAGCTGCCGACTAGCGTCCTCGACCGCGACGACACTTTTCAGGCGTGAGATAATCTCAACTATTTCGCGTAGCAACACAGTGCGGCATCTCCGTTAATTCCACGAGCCTGCGAGCTTAGGGCCATTAAAGAATACTGTCCATCCAGGTCAAGCGAAAGCGACTTCTTGCCAGGACGTTTCCCGCAGCCTACCGCCTATCGTCCCATATTTCTCATCATTTCAGCATCATCGCTAACTTATAGCCGTGATTCTAAGTCCTGATAGATAACGGCCCATGTGTCACTATCCGATATATCTTTCGCCTGACATCTTTCGGAACGGTATCCGTAGAGGACAGTTTAATGAATGCTCAGAACAACACACAACAACACCAGGATAGTTCTACCCAGCAGCGCAGCCAACGGCTCGCAGATTTGCTGCGTACACACTACGAAGCCTCCAGAAACATTCGTCGTGGCGTTTGCATGCTCAATGGCGGCATGTACGAGCAAGCTCAAGCCGCGTTCCAAGAAGCATCGCAACAAGGATGCGCAAACCGCTCGCTCCCCTCTTTTCTAGCCGCTTGCCTGATTGGAAACGGACATCTCCGAGACGCCACGCAACATTTCGCGGACATGGTAGCTGACGACGAAACTAATACTCACGCCCAGATAAGACTCGCCCTTGCTTTGTGGGCTGGCGGGAATCAAGACGAAGCTATCCTTTCACTCAGAGAAGCCATACGCTGTGACCGCGAAAATGCGGAACTACATTTTCAACTAGGCACGCTTCTAACAAGTATGGATCGAATTGAAGAGGCAGAGTTACGTTTTACGCAGGCCTTTACGCTTCAAAAAGATTACGCCCAGGCTTACGTCAGCCTAGCTATGTGCTGCGGCGTTCGGCAAGCGCCGATTGAAGCCGTGAAACATTTGAAACAAGCGCAATCGATCAGACCCTTTGACGCCCGCATCGGAATGCTTCTCACGCAGGCAATTCGCGCGGTTCAACAGCAAGGACTTTCGATGTCGGTTCACGCAAACATGCCCATAGAGGACCATATTGACGATCAAGACGGTATTGATTTACTTTCGCGCGTCATCGAACAAGAGCCGGATTTCGTCAATGCTTTTTTGTCGATCCCTTTCGACCAGATAGACGCCAATATATTTTCCATGCTGCTATTGACCATTCGTGTAGCCTTAGAACGTCAGCCTGAACATGCTGAGCTTCATTATCATTGCTGCCAGGTACTCGAACGTCTTGGTCGATCGCAGGAAGCCATCAACGAAGGCGAACGCGCAATCACCCTCGACCAACAACACACTAAAGCACTGATTCGTCTTGCTTATCTGTATCGTGCGACCAACAGAAGCCAGGACGGCGCATCGCGTCTGGAACAGGCCATCGAACATGGCGCAGACTACGCCGACGTGCATGTGCTGCTGGGACATTTGTATCGTGACTGTGGACGCTTGGATCGCGCGCGTACATCTTACGAGCGAGCGTTAGCGATCAATGACAATTATGTCGAAGCGCAACAAGCTTTGACTTCATTAGCTACGCAATAAAATTCGGCGAATTATATGTCATTTTTGTTAGAGATATTGGGCCGCGGCTTAATCAGCGAGCTTTCTGTAGTCTTCGATGAAGACCTGCAAAATAGTGCCGGTGCGCCGAGTCCTCAGAATTTCCCCGACGCGGCTGAAGCCTCACACCTGTCATCGAATGCTGCTGACATGGACGACCCTACGGGCATAGCTGTTTCTCATCTGCTTCGCTCAGACTATTCGCTAGCCTTCGAGCTATTTTCAGACATCCTGGAACAGCAACCTCATAACATAACTGCCAGAATCGGACTGGCCTGTGCTTGTGACGAAATCGGCATGCCAGCGGACGCAATCGATCTGCTTGAAGAAGTCGTCACAAGACAAGACGATCACGCCATTGCGTGGTTTGCCCTGGGATTTTGTCACGAAAAGTCCGCCCAAATCGAACAGGCAATCGCCGCTTACGAAAATGCCATCGACATTGCACCTGAATTGCGCAATGCTCATGAACGCCTAGCTGCGATTTATCTCAAACTCGACAACGTGGACATGGCTATCACCCACTACGAACACATTTGCTGGTGCGTCCCTGGCGAAATTGAATCTGCGATCACGCTGGCGAATTTGTACATCCAGGCAGAACGACATGAAGATGCCATTCAGAAGTTCGAGCAAGTCCTAGCGCTAGACCCGGACAATTGGGAAGCCCAACAGGATTGCGTAAACGCCTTCGCTGACGCGGGCAGGCAACATGAAGCCATACAATTGCTTGAAGAGATGGTCAACCAACATCCAAACAGCGCCGAGCAATACATTCGTTTGGGAGATATGTACAAAACAGTTGGCCGACATGATGAATCACTGCGAGCTTATGAAAATGCATTAACCAACAATCCGGAATATCTGGAAGCAGCCATCAAAACAGGACGGGGACAACTACAGGCAGGCCGTTTTATTGAATCAATCCGATCGTATAGTCGAGCCGTTGACATAAATGATCGCTTCGTGACTGCTTATGTCGGGCTTGGCATTGCGCAGCAGGCAGCCGGATTAGAGCGGAATGCCTCAGAAAGTTTCGACCTAGCCGCAGAAATTGAGCCTAACAGCACCCTCTTATTCAGCGAAACAGCTAGGTTGCAATTGGAATGCGTCGCGGCTCAGCAGATGAATGAATACCTATCACCAGAAAATATAGCTAGGGGGAAAACGCATGGTACGTCTCAGGTAGACAATATGTTGGATCAGCAAATCGCCAAAATCCAGCAAACACTCCAACACCGCCCCAATTACGCAGATCTGCACTACCGATTAGCTCAACTGCTGCAACACCGGGGCGATATACGTTCAGCTATAGAAGCCTATCGCCAGGCAATTTTGATAAACCCCAGTTACCTGAATGCTTTAACCAAGTTGGGCATCGCCCTCCGCGAAATTGGCGAGCAGGAAGAAGCCATCGAAACTTTCCAACAAGCACTAAACCTTGAGCCACAAGCCGTAGAGCTTCATTACCAATTAGGATTAATTTTTGCTGATCGACAACAGTTCGCAGCGTCAATAGAAAAGTTCGAGCGAGCGGTCGAAGGCGACCCGGAAAATGAAGACTATATCGCGAATTTAGCCTTATCGTTACAAGACATGGGTTTAATGGATCGAGCGACAGCTAGCTGGCAAATCGCTGCAGACATTAACGAAATGGATGGTTCGCTAACTTCGCAGCGATAAAAATTTTAGTGCCTAACTGATAACACCATTCATCTAAAAAATTTATTGCCCATACAACAATTGAGTTACAACGTCTTTAAGCTCTACGCCATGATTGATGTCATGAACGATACCATCACGGTCCAGTACTATAAAACAAGGTACGGCATATATATCCAAACTTTTTCCGCTGCCCACATTGACGATTTTCTGATCGACGCAGTTTGGCCAAGGTGTCATCTGCCGTTTGAATATGCGCTTCATCAATTCGGGGTCTTTATCAATCGAAACACCAATCATATCCAAGCCATTGCGACCGTGCTTGGTGAACATATACATTAAGTCAGACCAAATATTCGTAGATTTAGCACTATGGCCTGACCAATACGCAATTACTAACACTTTTCCCTTAAAATCTTCTTTAGTAGAAATTTTTCGCCCGTCACGCGTGGTATAAATAACTTCAAATGGCTTGCCAAGTAGCTGAGGGCGAAGTACTTCCTCTTGAGCGCTAAGCGTGTTGCCATCATCGGGAAACTCCTGCACGAAACTGCTTAATACCTTTTTTGCTTCCGTAAGCATGTCAGACAATACTAAATTTCGAATCAAGCTCGCGTACGCTACCGGACGCATGGGAGACTTTGGAAAATCAGCGATATAGGCTCGATACCGTTCCATGACACCGTTAAGGCGAAGTTTTCCAGGCATGCCCTCCGCACGCGCACCATACACGAAAGCCTGAATTGCAAACCAACGGTTGTGCAAATCAAGTGCCAAATCGGGATGGCCCTTGGAAATCTCCTCTGTCAATTCGAGAAGCTGCTGCAATGACTTTGGCTTAAATCTCGCAAGATCAGCAAGCAAACGGAGCTTGGTCACCAAGACTTTATTGCGAGCATTACTCTTCGGAAACCGACTAAGCAATTCATCGACTGCGGCAATAGCTTGCTCATGACGCGCGTAGTATTCACCACTATCATCAGACTCAGATGCGGTCGGCGTTGTCAACTTCTTTATTTTAGCAATCAAACTCGCTTCGCTCATCTCTCCCGATTGTGCAACAGAACATGGCGACCATCCGCACAACGCAACCATGACCACCACCAAAGACAAAGCGAAAGAGTTTATATGATTATTTCTGGACTTCATTTTCAACCTCACTGTTAAGCCAAACAAAAACTACCCCTATAGACTAACAAAACAAAAAGAAGCTTCAACCGCACATACCACTCATCACGAGGCCAATGGATTATCAGCGGCCTATCGCAACACCTTGTTACAACGGTATGACAACGATTTGATTGTCACCACAATACTTCTCCAACAGCGAAGTCAAAGGCTTATTCCCCGCAAGGTCAACACGTTGCTGCGGGCGACGTCCACCGTAGCCAAATTTCAAGGGGGCAGCTACGATGTCACCTTCCAACAAACGACAACCAAAGCACCCTTCCGACCACGCCACATCAGGACAGCCCCCCAGAAAACAAAGTCCCGCAGCCGACAATATACTCGTCTCCCCCACCATACAGCCTAATTGAATACCGACCCCCTCTCGCCGAGCAAAGGCCGCTATCCTCAGCGATGGCATGAGTCCGCCACACTTGCTCACACGAATGTTGAAATGGTCCGCTACGCCCAACGAAACCAACCGCTTGGCGTCTTCCATATCTACCAGCGATTCATCATGAACAATCGGCAACCCACCGTCTGACTTGAATGGAAGAAGTAACGACTCCTGACCAGGCGCTACCGGCTGCTCTATCGCTTCAATAGGGTACTTACGCAACCAAGTCATCGCCTCGCCAATATCATTTTCATCCCACAAACTGTTCGCATCAACGCGCAATCGAACCCGGCCATTCGCCAGCGGATGACGCAAATAATTGACAACCTTCTCCAGCCGTATTTGGTCGTCGGGGAACCCCACCTTTAGCTTGAAACATCGCAGGCCCCCCCAGTACATTTTGCGTAACTGTTTACATAATCGGCCGAAATCCGAAGTGGCTAATACCCCGCTAAAGCGCGTGCGTCCCAAGCTTCCTGGTGAGCCAAAGCCTGGCATCCCCATCCATTGCACGATATCATCCACGCCGCGATTGAAACATTGCATCGCAACGTCGAGCAAGGCTAACTCCACCGCACCGCGCGCGCTAGAAATCCGCTTTCCTTGACTATCCTTGAAAGCAAGACCTTCAATAAATGATAATGCTTCGGGAAAATTTTCCGGGTGAAAATCAAGCAGGGCCGGCGTAAACACATGCTCGACAGCATCTACCACACTATCAGCCGTCTCGCCTGTCACATAAGGCCGAGCGACAGATTCACCATAGCCTATGACACCATTTTGACACTCAATGGCAACAACCACAGGGTCTGCATGAACCCGCTGAGCCGCAGCGTGTTCAACGCGACTTCGCAAGGGAATACGAAGCGGATAAACCGTAACTCGTTGTACTATGGCTCGCTTCACCTGTTCGTCCGAAAGACCATATACCCCTTATTAATCGCTAACGAACGACCAATCTCGCCAGTGCAATACTACAGGAAAATCAAGTGGTTAATCAAGCCTACTGATCAGGCTGCGATGTTGTAGCAGCCACGCTTTCAGTAGTCTCAGAAACGGATTTCCCCGCCGACCTCACTTGCGCAAGAACACCGGACATCAACACAATCGCAGCCGCCAGAAACAACAATAAGGATAGCCATTTTTTAGATTTTGCTCTCATGCCATCAAACGCTGGCGACTTCCCTGCCAAGCCGCTTGCTATGAAAAAGACAGCCATCGCGGCAAAGAATTTAATGCCAAAGATGGCATGATATGGCATCGGCTCAATTTTGGGTGGCATAGCCAGCATAGCAAAATTGATGCCCCCCGTAAGCAGTAACAGCCCTACGCAGCCTTGCACAAACTTGTTCCACCGAGCGCGCACGGCTTCGCGTAAACGATTATTATCCTCCTCCGAAAGTGTGGACGAAGCCGCAGGCGTTAAAACAAACCGAAGAAACGCCGCGCCACCAATCGCAACAACAACCGCGCCAATGTGCAACCATCGTGACACCAATACAACGACATCTATTTCGCCCATAAAAAGTCACTCGCTTTAGAATTGATTATTTTCAACAAAACATGCGCTACTGTGCAACATGCTGATATCGATGTCGCATGCCCGCCATTAGGGGTCAAGCAGATCGGGCTGGGAAAGCACCTCAAAATTCCTACTTCGAAGTACTTCTACCGCCTGCTCCAGGGTGTCTGGCAATACGACAATCGCCGCATTTCCGCGTGGCCTAACCAGCAGTGCATAGGTGTAGTGAATGCTAATTTCCGCCCCAAGCAGCGCCGCCCAAATCTCAAGAAGCCCGCGCTTACCTTGAGGCACACTCACCGCAAGAAGTTCAGTCTCACTTACCTGAAACCCAGAATCTCGCATGACGTCATACGCCCTATCTGGCTCGTCAACGACCATACGACAAATCGCACAATCGACAGAATAGACGACCGACACAGCCAAGATGCGTACATCCGCGTGGTCGAACAGCTTGGTGAGGCGAAAAATCTGGCCAACCCGGTTCTCAATAAAGACCGATTGCTGACGAACAGTGGGCACATCGTGGGATGAGGCGGTTTCTAACGGTTCCAACATCATGTCGCACAGTGTATCCAGACTGGGTTCAACGGAAAGCTTTTTCTTCGTTATAATACGCCCTGAAACTGCCATTTTCGCGCCCAAACTGCCTGTCATCCTGGCAGTTGGCAGTCAAACGCACACCATCCCGACCAACCACCACAACCGTAAACACTTGCAAATAAACAAGTTATGTAATATCTCGACACCTGTCGAACTGGCACGCAGTCTGCAATTAGACCCATAGAGAATTACGCGCAGCCTAGCTGTGCGCTTTTATATGTAAGGAGAAAAAAATGTCAAAAATCATTGGAATTGACCTCGGAACCACAAATTCCGTCGTAGCTGTCACGGAAGGCGATACGACTAAGGTTCTCACAAACGCCCAAGGCGCTCGGCTGACGCCCTCTGTTGTCGCCATTACGGACAAGGGTGAACGATTGGTTGGCCAGGTGGCCCGTCACCAACAGGTGACGAACCCCGAAAACACCGTTCACTCTATCAAAAGATTCATGGGCCGACGTCATAATGAAGTGGGCCAGGAAGAAAAAATCGTCCCGTACAAAATCGTCGGAGGCGCTCAGGAATTGGTGAAAGTTGAGATTCGTGGCAAGATGTATACGCCGCCGGAAATCAGCGCGATGGTTTTACAAGACCTCAAGAAAACGGCTGAAGACTATCTGGGCGAGACTGTTACACGAGCAGTCATCACCGTACCCGCTTATTTCAATGACGCACAGCGCAAAGCTACGAAAGATGCTGGCGAAATTGCCGGGCTTACCGTCGAGCGAATCATCAACGAACCAACCGCCGCGGCACTTTCTTACGGGTTGGACAAGAATAAAGAACAGACCATAGCTGTGTTCGACCTTGGTGGCGGTACGTTCGATATTTCCATTCTTGAAATCGACCCGGAAATTGGCACGTTTGAAGTAAAAAGTAGCAGTGGCGATGGCCATCTCGGCGGTGACGATTACGATGAGGAACTAATCAACTTCTTGGCTAGCGAATTCAAAAAGCAGGAAGGTATCGAACTCCGCGAAGACCCGATGGCCCTTCAAAGACTTAAAGAAGCGGCGGAAAAGGCCAAATGCGAGCTATCTACGGTCCTTGAGACAACGATAAACCTGCCGTACATCACGGCTACAAACAGCGGACCAAAGCACTTGCAAGTTACCATGACGCGAAGTCAATTCGAACAGCTTACCAAATCGCTGACAGAGCGGTGTCGCAAGCCCGCCATGGACGCCCTTCAAGGCGCGAAGATGACGGCTAAGGATATTGACGATGTTGTTCTTGTCGGTGGCTCCTCGCGTATGCCGGCGGTTCAGGCTTTATGTAAAGAGATTTTCGGCAGAGAGCCAAACAAAGGCGTAAACCCTGACGAAGTCGTCGCTATCGGGGCGGCTGTGCAGGGTTCTGTCCTTGCGGGCGAGCGTGATGATATTGTCCTGTTAGATGTCACGCCATTGACACTCGGCGTAGAAACAATGGGTAGCGTGATGACACCTCTTATTGAGGCGAATACGACTATCCCAACGTCCAAAGCCGAGGTGTTTTCCACGGCAGCGGATGGCCAAACGGAGGTTACGATTCATGTGCTGCAAGGCAATCGCCCCATGGCTGGCGATAACCGAACGCTAGGCCGATTCAATCTGACTGGCATTGCATCGGCACCGCGTGGCACGCCGCAAATTGAGGTCAATTTCGATATCGACCGCAACGGTATTATCAGCGTTTCAGCAAAGGACAAAGCCACCGGCAAGGAGCAGTCGGTACGCATCGAAGGCGGCGGCGGTCTTTCCGACGAAGAAATTGAGACCATGAAAAAGGAGGCCGAGCTGCACGCCGCAGACGACCTGCAAAAGGCGGAGTTCGTAAAAGTACGCAACGAAGCTGACCAGTCTGCCTACCAGATTGAACAACAGCTCAAGGAGCATGGCGAAAAAATCCCTGCGGACGAGCGTGGCAAGGTCGAGGCTTCGATCAATAATCTTCGAGAGGCCCTAAAGGGCGATGACATGGATGCCATCAAAAAGGCACAAGAGTCACTGATGCAGGATGCCCAAACCATAGGTAAAATTATCTATGAAGAAGCAGCCAAGCAGCAGCAAGACGCTCAGGCGACGGGTGACGCACCCCCAGGCGCAGAGGCCCCGGCTGGCGCAACTGATGACAATGTCATTGATGCGGAATTTGAGGTAAAAGACGCCAAATAAGGCGATACGAGACGCGAGTGGAATGCGACATTCGCGACTATAGATACAAGAAGGCTCATCGGAATAATACTCCGGTGGGCCTTTTTTCTGCAATAAAAAGACGTCACGCCAACTGAGCCGAAGTCTCTCCAGAATAGTTGTTAAGCTAACGCCATCATGGTCCGAAAAACCATTAGCGAGCGTACTAATGTGCGAAGTCTGAGCTGGGAATGCGCGCGCCAGAATCGGGATTAAACATGACTGGGAACAACGACAATCTCATCGCCAAGCTTGATTTACAAGTTGGACAGGCATCAACGCATGCGCTCAAGCCGATTCTATGGATTGTTGCCAGTGTCAGCATCGCAATGCAGACGATTTTATATTTTTCCTCAGATTTGATTGTTACGCCTGACTCCGCAGGGTACATCTCACTGGCTCAAGGTCTTGTCGAAAATCTAGACTTTCGACAGGACCACTTCCAGTTTCGCACGCCTGCTTATCCCATGTTTTTGGCTGTCGTTTTCAAAATTTTCGGCAAGGCGAGCGTCGTCGTTTTGCCATTGCTACAGCATCTAATGGTGGTTGGCAGTGTACTCGTGGCTTGCCTGACTGCGTATGAACTCAAACCATCAAAGAGTTTCGCACTCATCGTGGGCCTAATCGCAGCGAGCGGTTTTCACCTGGGCGCTTACGCCAACGCGGTCCTCACTGAAACGCCTTATGCATTGATAGCCAGCCTTTGTGTTTACTATAGCATTCGCTATCTGCGCCGCGGTGAAAGCCGATCAATCATTCTGGCTTCCTTTGCCGCTGGGCTGGCAACTATGTTTCGGCCTGTTGGCCAAGGCTTGGTCGTCGTTTGTATTATAGTTGCATTGCTGCGATTGTTTTCAAGAGCTATGCATAAGCGCTCAACAGAAAAATCGTACCCCGAGAATTCCGTATCATCCCGCTCGAGACGCCACAGCCTTACTTTTGATATGGTTATGGCTGTCATTCCTGCACTGCTTATCATCGGCCCTTGGATGTGTTACAAGGCGTCGATTTATGGGAGATTCGATTTAACGTATGCTGGCAATATGGCATTTTATCAACGTGCCATAGTGCATGATGGTATAGACCCGGCTGGATATCCATCTTTTACGCCCATTGGTCAAGCGATTAAAATTGCGCAAGATGAAGGCTATATTGACAAAAAACTTTCTCACCTAGATTTTTATACTGCCATGCGTGCGCACCAATATGTCTACAAGTCGACGCGAAGTGAAGCCGCATACGCAGTAGGCGCGGTCGGCCAAGAGATTATGCTCGCCACTTATACCCAAGCATTATCGCACACGCCCAAACATGCCTACCGCACGTTATTTATGCCCGACACGATTTACCGTTTTCTGCCAAATGGATCGCCTGGGACTAGCGGGAAGTTGGCTAAAAACGCAACCTTATTTTCAGCTCATTCCTACGCGAATTCAGTGACGCAGCGCACGGGGCATGACACCATGCAGATGTATCTACCATTAAAGCATTCCTCGAACAGGTTCACGAAACCCTGGGAATCCTTTTGCCGATGGTATCGAACGAGGATTGAACTAGGAAAGCCGTTGTTGGGGTTGTTGGACACACCTTATGAAGAATGGATGGCCTTATCCGTAATTGGTTGTGTTATCTCGATGATTCGCCGTGACCGGAAGCTTTACCTGCCGTTATTATATATTCTCGCGTTTCACACCGTGGTGACGTCATTTTTTGGTGGCGCACTACCTCGCTATATCGTGCCAATCAATTCGGTGCTGGCAATATTTACTGCGATCCCCATCAACTTGGCTTATGAATTTTGCACAAACCGATCGCGCAAGCAGTCGCGTGTGACCAAGCGTAAATTAAGTATCGTGCCTGCCTGAGAATCATCCGTCGAAAAATATCAAACGGGCTTACCAACCATGATGATTGATTGGCCAAAGAGCGGAGGCACAAAACGTTCGAAGGCATCCAGATAGGGCGACAAGCGGTTCACGATATTCGCAGGCCCAGCGGTTACATGACGCCTTTTCAGAATCCGGCTGGAGATCATCCAGCCGAAATAGCCCGGCATATTCATGTATGAAGTGTGAACCACTCGTAAGCGCGCAGCCTCAAAAACACGGCGGAGCGATCTCTTATTATAACGACGGCGATGACCAACGGAGCGGTCTAACTTACCGTAAGCGCTCATGTGTGCAGATGCCACGATGATGACATTCCCGTTTGGGCTGCACAATTGACGCATCCCTGAAAGTGACGCAACGTCATTCTCCAGACTGTCGAGCAATCTCATGCACACTACGCTATCGAAAGACGCTGCGGGGATTTGGTCGTTAGGACAATTCGTCAGGCAATCCTGGACAAATTCAATATTGGCATGGTCGCGGAAACGAGCGATGGCTTCATCATAGCTAGGCCCAAATGGTTCCAAGCCAACCACCCTAGACTTGTCTAAAAGAAAGCGAATAAAGTTACCATTTCCGCAGCCAATATCGAAAATGCTATCGCCCAAATAAGGGCGAAGCCGGCTATACGTCCAATGATTGTATTCATACATCTCAGCTAACATGCCTAGCGAGTCGTGAACTTTGTCCTCGACGCTGGGCATAGCCTGAGAAGCGCTTGCGATGATTGTTTGCGTACTCATACCTGTTGTTATCGGTCACTAAGAAGTTCGACTGAATCCACTTTTGCTAGGGTATGCAGGTTTTTCCTACATCAGGTTTTATCCCGATAAAGTATTGCGATTCCGCGTCCGATAGATCGCTCATTGCACCGTACAGTGGCCTCTAATTCTCATACGCGCAGATAAAGCGTGAGCGTTGGCGAGAGGTAAGCCGTATTATTATGGATTTGATTCGTGCCCAGTAAGCGTAAGGAACATGCTGAGTTCATGGAAATAAGCCAAGAATATATCCCTGGCGTATTGGAGCCTGTATTTAGGTTTTGGGGCTTTTCCCGAAAAACGTATCGTGACGCAGTAGGTTCAGGATGCGCAATCATCGGTGAAAGCCTGCCTTTTGCTCTGCCACATTATGGTACGCTGCACTATTCCCCTGTCGTAGCTGATTTGATTAGCACGGAAGCGCACGGACAAATCCAACTTCGTAACTCCTGGCTACTAATTGACGAGTCCCTACGGCCCGAAGGTGAACCGCTCGCCTGGCTCGAAATAAGAAAGGGATTACGATATCCCATCATCACGCGGACCAGTGAAAACGACTTTCACTTTTGGTTCGACGTTGATCGCACCATTCAATTTGTACAAAACGAGGCTCATCTTAGACACGCAGCGCCTTTATATGTGAAGCTTGGTGTTAATCCTCATCGATTACCACGCCATATTCGTGACCTTGCTTTTCATAGTATGCACGCGCTTCGCCGCCTGCGAGGTTCTATCGGGTCCATAGGCCAAGGTCTCGCGGCAGTGGATATGTGGCGAGGGCTGATTGGCCAAATCATTGAAACGCAATGCGACGCGACTCCAACGCCATTTTGGCCTAACGGAAAACAATATGCCTGCGCAGCTAGCCATGATCTCGATACGGCTGCGTGTTTTCTAAAACCAAAATTGCTTGAGCAGTTTCGATCTATTGATGAAGACTGCGGAATGCTCACCGCTTGGATGGTAGTCACAGCCAACATGGCCCCCGGTCGAGCGGCGCTAGATGATTTACACGATCACGGTCATGAGATTGGATTTCATGGCACGAACCACGATCACCGCTTAGCTTTTGCTTCCCCTGCTGAAATGGCGCGACGGGTCGCGGAGGTCAAAACGCTGGTTTCGTATTATGGGAGTACTGGATTTCGTTCGCCCGCCTATTTGCGAACACCCAATTTGTATCGCGCAATTGATGATGTTCTAGCTTATGACATGAGCATGCACGATGCGATCGAGGGGGTCTGTCGGCCTTCGCCAGCGAACGAGGGTTGCGGTACTTGTCACCCCTTCATTTTACACGGCACCGATTTGCTGGAAATACCCACGACCGTGCCAGAGGATTGGCAGTTTGATTTGATGGGCGTTACGGATTGTGACAATATTGTGTCGTCGCAACTTGAAAGTATCGCCCGCATAAAATTACGCGGCGGCGTTGCGAATGCGCTTACCCATACAGAGCCGGAACCAACGACCAAACCGTTCATGATTCAGGCTTACCGACATCTCATGACGCACCTAGCTAACGACGAACAAGCCTGGCTTGCGACGCCCGGTGAGATAAATCGCTGGTGGAGGATGCGCTCGGCATCTATCGAAATGCTCTGGACACATGGCGTAGCCTTCGCCCCCGTTTCAGCTTCCGCGCATGATATACTGCGGCCCCAAAAGCCACGCCATTCCACGACGCTAACATAAAACCATTATTCGCAGGTTATGGATTCGTAGCTTGTAACAGCGGCTGCTTGCCCTGCGTGAACAGGTTTGCTAGCAGAAATAATGAGCGACCCGGCTATCTCTCGCATAAAAGGTAAATGCTCGGCTGTAGCGCCGAATACTTTCACCAGGCCAATTAAAAGTTTTGGCGTGAAAGGATGCAGGAAGTCGAACGGAACGATGGAAACCGACTCAAACCGCGAGTTCGTTATTTGCTTCATCAGGCTCCAGCGGACAAAGGCAATCTCCTCTGGACTCTCCCCCGCTAACCGTCGCAGGAAGGGAATTTTCCGCTGCATAACAATCTGAGGGTTCATCATATTCGGTTCAGCAAAAGCGATTTGACCACCTGGCTTGAGTACGCGAAACATCTCGGACAAAGATTTATTAACATCGAGATGGTGCAAAATGCTTGATCCTACCACGGCGTCAAAGGTATCATCTTCATAGGAAAGCGCTTCCGCATCATCCAGCCTAAATAGCACATCGCCTGGAATTTCCTTCGAGGCGGTATGGGCTAATAAGTCTGGCGAAACGTCGATGGCATCCACATGACACCCGGTTGCGGCGAACGCACGAGTGAATAAACCGGTACCGCAGCCAATTTCTAAAATGCGCATACCCGGCTTTAGACCAGCGGCTTTGATAATTAATTCGCCGCGACGGGCGGCTCGTTGACGCCCTGCTGGCGAAGCCCAGTTCCAGACCGACTCCGCCTTATCTGCAATTACCTGGCCATGCTCAATTTCGCCTGGACGTACCATATCCGTAGCTCCTGTATTTTTGACGATCCTACAGGGTTACTATCGGACACTTTTAAGAGTTTTTTGAGTCCAGAAGGCCTACGATATGGGTTAATTGGGGGACGATTAACTTGTCGATGCCTAGCTCAACGGCTTTGGATGAACCTGGCAGACAAAATATCGCCGTGGTGGCTATCGAGCCAGCTATCGCACGGGACAGCATCGCTGCGGCGCCGATTTGTTCGTAACTTAGCGCGCGGAATAGTTCGCCGAACCCATCAATTCGCTTGTCCAATAATGCGGACACCGCTTCAACGGTAGTATCTCGAGGCGAAAGGCCGGTTCCGCCTATGGTGATAATAGCCTGACATGCCGCGTCGGCGCTCCATTTGCGAACAAGATTAGCAACATCCTCTGGCTCATCGGGGACTATCTCATATTGTGCGACCTTGTAACCGGCTGCGGTCAGTCGCTCCCACGCCCATTGGCCGCTTCGGTCGGTGGCGGTGGTGCGCGTATCGCTAACGGTCAATATGCCGCAACTAACGGTAATCGGGTCAGAGGAATGATGCGAATCTTTAGTCATCATGTTTTGGTTGTTACTTCAATCAGCATTTTTTTTGCCTCACGGGTACGCAGTAGCGTATCCATGCCACCCGAAACATCAAATCAACGGGTTATTTTAACGAGGAAGCGCCTTGCTTGCTACGCATGTCGTTGACTACTGCGAACAGCTTGGGGTCACGTCTTAAAAAGCTAACTATCCCCGAAGTCGTCAGGCCCAGTACAGAAGCTGCTTCACTGATCCTAGCCTGAACCGCATGAATAATATCCAGCAGCTCAGCTACGACAAATGGATAATCCGTGTTTTTCATACTTATCGAAATGCTGCTGCCTTTATGGCTATATCCGCCAATCGTTTCGCCAATGTGTTCTCCTTCGAGACAAACTGGAAGACGGTAGCGATAAGCGACCATCATACGCAGCCGAATGACTGCCCGGCTTTTGTTGGTATGTTGAGATCGGTCCTCCTCTGCAATAGCAATCAGTTTTGTAGACAGATGCCGCAAGCGAACGGCTGAACATGTCTTGTTTCGTTTCTGACCGCCAGGCCCGGAGGCACGATATACATCGATCTCACATTGCTTGAGCAGACTGGCGTCGCCAAGAAACAATAGTTCACGCGCTTCAACGGGATTCGGATCTGAGACAGATGACAAAATCAACCTCGACCTACGTCGTGACTCAATGACGAAGCAACCATAATTACGGTTTTTGTATAACGTAGTCTCAAAAAAACCTCCAATTCTCGAAACGCCATGTACCTATTTATTGTAGGCTATTTACATCCATTTCGCACATCGCGTGATTTTATTCGGACTGAGGGTTAGCCGGATGGCTATCGGACGCCCCGCTTCATCACTCCGAATTATATACTACTTTCGAGCGTTCCCCAGGAGGAGGTGGCCACAAGTCTACGCGACGCTCAACCGATAATCTAAGCAGTGTAACGAGAACAATCCCGGTCCATCGGTCTAACGTCGATGTGGGAGAGAACTATGAGATTGCGTATTATCAAAGCGTTGTGTGTATCGATAGCAGCTATGGCGGTTGTCTTCGGATGTAGTACCAGCTTCCAGAGTTCTGACGGGAGCAGCTCTTCGACGACTTCTTCCTCGGATACGATCAGTGGCTCGTCCATTGAAAGCGAATTCAGCAATGCCTCAATTTCTCCCGGTGGTACTGGTGGGATCATAATTGATGGCGTTAATGAAGAAGGCGAAGCCGTAGGCGAGGAAACCCGCAGCTTTTTTGAAGCGTTCCAAATAGACCCGGCTGCGGAAGATACCGCTGGTCCAAAATTTGTCGCGGCAGGCGACGTTAATCAAGATGGCCTGCTTGACCTGGTCAGTGCGTGGAACCAATCTCAACCAATTCAATTGCATCTTCAAGAACGCGATGCCAACGACAACGTCAAGTTTCGAACGGTGACTATCGCTGGTAGTACGCCAATCGCTGTCGTAGCTGGTCTTGAGCTTGGGCAGATAAACAACGATGGCTTTTTGGACATCGTCGTGCTTGTTAAAGCCACAGGCCTTGTCGCCTTGTGCCCGCCGGTTATCGCTGGCGACCCGCCAAGCGTGGTAAGTAATCTCGAAGGCCAGATCATCGTCATGTTCAACCCTGGCGTAGTTTCGCAAATCCCCGATGGTGATTCATGGCAGGAAATGATTCTAGTTAATCCATTCGTGCAAGACCCCTGGGTACACAACCAGTTCCCAGGTAATCAGGAAGAGGAATTCAACACATCTAAAACACGACCTGAGATTGCCGGTTTTTCTTCATTGGTCGTAGCCGAAATTGACGGCGTAGCGGGAGATGACATAGTCGTGGCACTAAATCCTGGCGACTGCGAAACATTGGACCAAAGACCACCTACCACAACTGTTGATCTGTGGACTAATCCAGGACCTGGCTCGGCTACGGACAGTACGCTTTGGGGCGCACCAGCACCTAGCGGGCAATCTAGAAACGTGCCGATCACGCTTATTGGTGACGCGCCACAGGTCAGAGACCTTGAGGCATTAGATGTGGACGGTGACGGCGACCTTGATATTGTTGCGACGTTCACGAACTCGATTAGCCTGAATGTGCGATGGGTAAGGAATCCATTTGTGCCTCACACCACCGGCGGCGCTGGTGGTAGAGCGGAGGTGATTCGTGGTTCAGATGATGGATGGCGATTTTTTGCCAGCGGCTGGCAGGAAAGGCCAGTCGGGCAAATCGATTCCGGAGCAGACGTGTTAACCATTGGAGACATTGATCTGGACGGATTTGAAGATATTGTCGTTCGCTCTACAGCCGGACAACTCGTACAGTGGTTCCGGCGACCGAATGCGTTAACCATTGAACCAGAATTCCCGCCCAATGATCCGGTTCCAGACCGCTTCAACTTCCCCTGGCCAGTATTTACACTTACAGAATTCAGCGGTCAATCTCCGGAAGCCGTCGCGCTCGGCGATGTCACCGGCGATGGGCAACTAGATCTTATGGTCGCAGCTGAGGGTGCGGTATTCTGGTATGACAGTACGACCAATGGAAGTGTGTTCGATCCTTGGGCATCAAATACGATTATTCAAGACTCGCCGTCTACCGATACGACTGGCACGCAGGCTGGTACCGCGCCTACAGCAGGCACAGGCGTCGGTGTGAACGCGGTCGATACAGACACAAATATCAACTCGCTGCTTGTAGTGGATTTGGATGCAGATGGCCGACTGGACATCATCGGTACACTCGACCGTCGCAGCGGCACGGGCCTTAGTGATGACCGACTCGTTTGGTATCGCAACATCCGAGAGGAAGCCCCAGTAGCGCCATAATTCGGGCTTGAGCCTTGCCGGAAATTGTTTGATCGCTGGCTTTAAGCTTCTATCTTGTCATTCCCGCGCAAGCGGGAATGACGACGACACAGTTTTCTTTCTCGCCCTACTCAGTTCGGCTAGGTTGTGTTCCAGGCCGACCGAACAGCAGAAACGCCGAGGCGATTAAGCCTACAGACAACACCATAAGTAATTTTCTGGTTTGCCCATCGCAAAACAAACGATCGTAATCATACGCCGGTAACCGCAATAGCATTGATGAAACGAATTCTGGAGGCTCCACCTCCTTAGCGACGAAATCCTTTGTTTGCGGTTCGTACCATTGCGCGGCTTTTTCTACATAAATAGTCTTGTCATCAATGCCGTGGAAGCCCAACTCGCGCCTCGCCAATCGACCAATCACTGCTGGGTCACTGTACATCGCTTCCAGCAGCCGTCTCTCCTGCGCAAGCGATTCACCCATCTGCTCACTATGATACTGAGCTTGCTGCTTGGCTAATTGCAAATCTTCATACGCCCGCCACTCTGGCACGAACACGCACGCGGCTAACACCGCTAACCCCATCCCACATAGTAGCCAAAAGGTTAGCGCCGCACCAAACCCTTGGCGAGCAGGCGTATCAACAGCTTCAGAATCAAAGGCGTATTTCATCTAGGATTTATTCCAAAATTGCCCACCGTACACAGCTGAGTCGCCAAGATGGTCCGCGATGCGGAGCAGCCGATTGTACTTAGCAATGCGATCACTTCGACACAAACTTCCTGTTTTGATTTGACCGGCATTCGTGGCCACCGCGATGTCAGCAATGGTCGTATCTTCCGTCTCGCCACTGCGATGGCTAATGACGGCGGTCCAACCATTTCGCATAGCTAGGTCAATAGCATTGAACGTCTCGGTTAGCGTACCGATTTGATTCACCTTAATCAAAATAGAATTCGCACTACCCAATTCGAGGCCACGAGCAAGTCGTTTTGTATTGGTCACAAAAAGATCGTCGCCAACAAGTTGAACTTTATCACCTAAGGCTTGGTTGAGTTTTCCCCAACCGTCCCAATCGTCTTCGGCTAGGCCATCTTCGAGACTGCGGATTGGATATTTCTCGCACCAGCCCTTCCAATGGTCAATCATCTCATCAGAAGAAACTTTGCGGTTTGGGTCCGACTTAAAAAAGCAGTACTGACCAGATTCTTTGTCGAACATTTCCGATGAAGCCGGGTCGAGCGCAATGTATACATCCTGACCAAGCTTATACCCCGCAACCTTGACGGCCTCCGCAATAAGCTCCAAGGCTTCTTCGTTAGATTTCAGATTCGGAGCAAACCCGCCTTCATCACCCACGGAGGTATTATAATTTTTCTTGTTGAGTACGCCTTTGAGCGCATGAAAAATTTCCGATCCCATGCGCAGCGCTTCAGAGAACGACGACGCCCCCCAAGGCTGGATCATGAACTCTTGAAAATCTACATTGTTATCAGCGTGCTGACCGCCGTTAAGAATGTTCATCATGGGAACAGGAAGCACATGAGCTTTCGGGCCGCCTAGATAACGAAACAATGGCAGCCCACACGAAGTCGCAGCCGCCTTAGCCGTGGCAAGAGAAATAGCCAAGATAGCATTCGCGCCATACTTGGCTTTGTTATCCGTACCGTCAAGATCGATCATCACCTGATCGACATCTTCCTGATCTATCGCATCCAAACCTAAAACACACTCACACAAGTCGGTGTTGATGTGTTCCACGGCTTTTGTAACACCCTTGCCGCCGTATCGTGATTTGTCACCGTCACGAAGTTCCACAGCTTCATGCTCTCCGGTTGACGCACCGGACGGAACCGCAGCTTCGCCGAAACTCCCATCCTCTAATACGACAGTAGCTTCAACCGTAGGAAACCCACGGGAATCGAGAATTTCACGCCCTTCTACATGCACGATCGTCGTAGACATTTCGTCTCCTTTGGCCTCGTTGACCTACATCGCCTTGTTAAGTATCGTCATCGAAATACGAATATCTCCACCGCAACTCCGAATCCTATGATGCGGCGAATATAGGTTGACCGATCAAGCGGTCAAGGTTATACCGAATACAGGGCAAATATTTTCTTGAGCGATTATGGCCAATATACTCCAAGTCAAGAATGTTCGCGTAGAATTCGGTGAGACAGTAGCTGTGCGCGATCTGTCCTTTGATCTACAGGGCGGGCAATTACTCGGACTCATTGGCCCCAATGGCGCAGGTAAAACCACACTGCTTCGCGTCCTGGCTGGTTTGCAAGCACCAACCCAAGGACAGGGACTCGTCATGGGCAAGCCCGTGTTAGGTAAGCACGAGGTCGTTCGTCATCACATCGGCTTCGCACCAGACTCCCCGCCGGTTTATGAAGAACTCACAGTCGAACAGTTCCTACGATTCATTGGCCGGGCGTATGGACTTGGTGCTGACGAGACGAACGAACGCATCGACTATTGGCTGGAACAACTTTGGCTAACTGATAAACGCGATTCGGAAATAAAAAATCTTTCGCGCGGCATGAAGCAGCGCATTACCTTAGCGAGAACCTTCTTACCCCAGCCTCATGTACTTCTTCTCGATGAACCGCTTGCAGGATTGGACCCAGCCGGGCGAATACAGCTTCGTGACGTGTTGACGATGTTATGTAATCAGGGGTGCGCGATGATTGTTTCGTCACACATTCTGTCTGATCTAGAAGAAGTCGCCACCCACATTGCGATCATCGAACATGGCAGCATTCTTCGCTGGGCTAAAACCAGTGAAATGCACCATGCAGAAGAAAATCGGCGAACCTATAGCTTGACCACGCTCGATTATCATGCGTCGCATACGGCGATACTCGAAGCCATTGGCGGCGTTTCAAACGTTACTGTTGATGGCCGAACTTATACGCTGGACTATCACGAAGGCGACGAACACGCTGCGGCATTATTACAGATTATTTTAGAACTGCGTATATCCGTATGCGCTTTTAGCGTGGTCAAAACATCACTCGAACAAGTATATCTAAAAGCTGGCGTACAACAGGTGGACTGATGAGCGAACGATTTCAATTACCTATAGCTTTGATTAGTGTGCAATATCGTTTGCTCGGCGGACATACCCGTATCTGGGGGATGTGCATACTTTATACGATAGCATTAATCATCTGCTTTCTGGTTATGTGTCGAATCATGATTGAGGAGTCAGCCACAACTGCCGCAGACGTCGCACAAGTTGCTGCTTATATTATCGTGGGGGTACAGCCATTATTCGCTATTCTTGGCGGTTCAAATGCTGTCTATCGCGCCCTGCTCCGAGATTATGAAACGAAAATGTTCGAGTCTCATCGCCTGACTCCGATGACTAACGTCAGTGTCGTACTTGGATATACCTTTGGGCCAACCTTACAAATCATGGCCTTGCTAATGGTTGGCACGGCATTTGGAGGCGTGATGACGGTGATGGCTGGCGCGTCACTATCCATGTGGCTCTTCGGAAATTTACTCCTTATTTCAGGCGCTGTAACTATTTGGGTCTTGGTTGTATTCTCCGGGATGAGATTGGCTAAGCCTGTATCACCCACACCTATTATGGTTGGCATCAGCATATTGAGTTCGTCGCTCATCATTTTTCCTGGCGGTGGATTGCTATGTGGCGTTTATTCTGTATTTCTTTCCTGTTGGATCATGTCACCCAACAACACCCTGAGTCCGGCTGCGGTCATCCTTGTGGGCGCGGTCAATTTGATATTCGCATTGTTCTGGATATCGGCTGCGGCGGCAAAATACAGACGCCCTGACCTACCAGCGATGAACGCCACGCGTGGCTTGGCATTTTTTGTATGCTGGCTCATTATTGCAACAATTGGCATCATGGTTTATGACCAAGTTACGGTGACAGCCATGAAAAATTTCCGCGAACCTGAACTTCTCCTCAGTCAATGGGTAGGTACGATGATTGGTTCGCTGCTGGTTGGCGCATTCCTGGTCAACAGCGCAGTGGCTTGTGGTATAGCTGTTCGTCGAGGTGCGGCCTCGCGCGGGTGGGGAGACCGTGTCCCTCATTCCCTCGTAACGTTTTTGATCGCCCTTATGATCTGCGTCATCATGTCAAGCATAGGTTTTTCACTGTGGAAGAAGTGGTTATCAACCGATGACGTCTTCAACACAACGGCGGCGATTCGTACCTGGGGCTATAGTCTCGCCGCGTGCATGTTAGCAATGTTCATGCTGCGTGGCTGGTTGGTAATGATCTACGCACGGGCGAAGAAGCCTGCTAAGTATGGAACCTTAGTGGTGTTCTTATTGCTATGGGCTGTGCCTATAGTCCTAGATGTTGCTCTGGCAAGTCTCGAAGTCGAAAATAATCTCGAGCCTCAAATGTCCTGGATTTTCGCATGCTCTCCGGCGGGAACGATAGTCGCAGTTTGGGAAAATATGGACATAGACCTTTGGCCTGGCATTTTGGTTCAAGCTGCGATAGCAGGGTTATTCTCACTCATCGCATGGCGTTACAGCCGACTCTTAGCTTTTCGCTACAACAAGAAAATGCCAATGTCAGATACGACTCAATTGGCAAGCTAAACGTGTGTTGGTGCGCGGGTGCCCCATTCTTCGCGTCGCATAATTTAATCCCACAGAAAGTTAATGCATTCGGCGACGCGAAGGGTGGGGGACGGACGGCTTTCAATTATCCATCCCCCACCCTTCGAGAGTACTCGAAGAATGGGACACCCGACTGCTCGGTATCATCACTCAGTCGTCATCCCAAAATATGGCGTTCGTGTACATTTTATGATGCAACGATACAATCGCCCAGCATGAATATAACTATTTCTACAGCGATTTGGATAGCTGCGATGACCGCTCAGACTTCTAACACATCACCATTACAATCAGGAACTTGGCGTGCATGGCTGGAAAGCCCTGGCGGTCCGCTCCCGTTTATTTTGGACTTGCGTCACGAAGGTGATTCATGGCAGGCTGTCATTCATAATGGCCAGGAGCGTATCGACATCCCCACCGTAACATTGAGTGACGACAAACTCACGCTCAGCTTTGACCATTACGATTCAACCATCACGACTAACATTTCCAAAGACGGACAAACGCTCAACGGGGAATGGCGTAAACAAGGCAGCGGAAAAAACATATCGACCTTACCTTTTCAAGCAGCCGCAAACCAAACCGCTCGATTTGAACAGGGTAATCGTAGCTCGAATTCCGCCGCCCTAAGCCGCGACGTGACAGGTCGTTGGACGATTAAATTTCCCAAAAGCCAAGACCCAGCAATCGCCCGATTCAAACAACAACCCGACGGCATTGTCACTGGCACGATTATGACAACCACCGGCGACTATCGTTTTCTCGAAGGAGATTTCGATGGCTCGCTCTTACGACTATCCGTTTTCGATGGCGCACACGCATTCCTTTTTCAAGCAAAGTGGCAGGAAGATGGCACTTTAACCGGCGACTTTTGGTCACGAGATGTATGGCATGAAACGTGGACCGCCCGCCGAGATGAGAATGCCGCTTTACCAGATGACTTTTTGCAAACAAAAATCGTTGCGGGTGTTGATCTAAAGACCCTTACATTTCGTGATCTTGATGGGCAGGCTAAGTCGCTGGGCGACGAAGCTTTTGCTGGAAAGGTTATGCTTATCGAAATTTTCGGTAGCTGGTGCCCCAATTGTCACGACGCCTCACAATTCATGGTAGAACTCGACCAGGAATACAAAGACCGTGGGCTACAAATCGTCGGCTTAGCCTTTGAGCTTACGGGCGATTTCGCGCGAGACGTTCGACAAGTTCGCCGTTTCGCCAAAAAACACGACGTCACTTATCCCATACTCATCGCCGGCGTTTCCGACAAAGCCACGGCCTCTAAGCAAGTGCCATTCATCGATAAAGTGCGTTCGTATCCGACAGCGATTTTCGTAGACCGCAAAGGCGTCGCCCGTTATGTACACACCGGATTCACCGGCCCAGCCACTGGCCAAACTTATGAAACCTTGCGATCAACTTTCAGGCAGCACATCGAAGCACTACTTAGCGAATAAGCCTCTCAAGTTGAATGATCTCATTATGTCTTTGGTATACAAAGACAGCTTGACGCGATGGGCATATCTGCGCGTGACCAAGACTCACGAAAACGTGCTTCTATTTGCTCAGCTTCTTTAAGCTGGCCCTGTAAACGTAAGCTTCTACCCAATCCATATAACGACCAACCATTGTTAGGCCAATTGGCTAAATCTTCGCGGTATACTGTTTCAGCCTCGGCTGCGCGTCCTGCACTGAGTAACACCGCACCAAGCGTATGTCGGGTCGGCTGCATCCATTCGGGAGGTTCCATATATAGTAGTGAGTCTTCTAGTTCTATCGCTTTGTGCAATTCGTCCACCGCAAGGTCGATATGTCCACGTCGAAATTCGATCTCTCCACGAAGAAAATGAGTTGCTATCTGCATAATTGTCTTCGCCGGGTTAATAGCCATAATCGCATCTTCGGGAATATCATCCTTTGCTCTTTCAAACGCCGCCTGCTCGATCAACGCATGCCTGACTTCACCTTTAGCCGCGAAGGCCAATCCGCGATGAAAACGCCAATGCGCAGTAGTGATTGGCAAATACGCTGGCGGGGCAGGCTCCTGCAGGATTTCATCCCACAGGCCAAAACGTTTGAGCGCGTCATAAATAGACCCCATGTAAGCATCCATCCATGATGCGTTTCGTTCAAGATATTCCTTCGGTACAGTATCACGAACCTGACGAGCGGAACGTATCGCTACGTCACAACGTCCTTCCATCATAGAAGCAAACGATAACATGTGATGGTTATGAAGCATGTACAAATGATAAAACCCCTGCTTCGCTGACATCCCGCGATATTTCCGATCAGCGCGGATCGCTAATTCATTTTGCTCAGATGCCTCTGCCCACCGCCCAGTCAATACGTCGATATGTGACGGCATGTGCACTAAGTGTCCGGAAGTGGGTACCATGTTTCTCAATCGGTCTGCAGAGTCATTGGCTAATTCCGGATGGGCTGACGACTCAATAGCGTGAATATATAAATGGTTGGCCCCTGGATTTGTTCGATGCCAATCGCAAAACGTCCTCAAGTACAGCCACCACCTCTTTGGTACCTGCTTTCGGCTTGCCATCTTGCGTCCACATATCCCAAGGATGTAAATCCATTAGCGATTCAGCGTATAACGTCCCCACATCTTGATCGTCCGGATGATCTTCCCAAACTTTTTTCATCGCGTCTGCGTAGGCTTGATCTAAATGACCTCGATCCTTAGGCGGAGGATTGGCATATTTCGCCGAAAGTGCGCGGATGAGTTTCTGTTCAATCACCGTCGAGTTCTCGATCACAGCTAAGCTTCTTTGCAGCGCATTCCAGGCTGCTATGGCACGATCCTCTAGCAGCACAGGATTGTTGATGTGCGGGCCATTGCAAAGCGCAATCCCCCACCAAGCCATAGCGCAATTAGGATCGATGCGTGCTGCTTCGGTAAATGATCGGATAGCTTCGTCATGATTAAAACCATAGGCCCAAATCAATCCTTGATCAAAATATCGTTGTGCGTTTGAAGACTCAGTAGAGACCGTTCGTTGATGAGGCCCCATGCCTCTAAATAGTAAGGCTTGACCCTGACCATCACGCGCGTAGCCATGGGAGATCGCGCAGCCAGTAGTCATTGATATTACAGTTAGAATAATCAGTGCACACGCTCGGCCAATAAGCATATCACGCTCCTTCATTCGAATTAGTAACTGCCTCCGCACTCTCTTCGACCTTACCCAGTAGATATTTATCAAACCATCCCAAGTCCCAACTCATCTTGGCTTTGCGATGTGTGTATGTCGTTAGCCCATGACCTTCGCCAGGATAAACAACTAATTCCGTAGGCACATGTAGATAATGCTTCAGCGCTCGGTATAACGTGCGGCTATGAGCAGGCGGCACGCGCGGATCATTTTCACCGACATGAATGAGCGTCGGCGTCTTGACCTTATGCAGATTGTATAACGGCGAACCTTTATGATACTCACCAGCCTTGGTCCAAGGTTGACCTTCCATAAAATTGATGACATGTCCCGGCGTATCTTCCGTACCCCACTGAATAACCTGGTCCAACACGCCCGCACCACTGCTAGCTGCTTTGAATCGATCCGTCGTGGTAACTAAACAATTCGTCAGATACCCGCCATTGCTCCACCCCATCACGCCAAGTCGATCACCATCAGCTATCCCATCAGCTATCAACTGATCGACGCCTTTGAGAATGTCTTCCACTTCGATATCGTTTTCTCGGCCAATCAAATCTGTCAGGAACTTGTCACCATATCCCGTTGATCCTCGATAATTCGGACTCAGCAACGCATATCCTTTAGAGGCTAACAGCGTTCTGCCATAAATCCAAAAACGCAATTCAAGATGCGTAGCTGAGGTCGGGCCGCCATGAATTTCGACAACCGTAGGCAACGCTTTCCCCGGCTTATAATCTGCAGGCAATTCGAGTATTCCTTCCACCTCGTCGCCATTAGCCCCCTTCCAATGATATCGTTTGATCTGTGGCAGAATCCATGTATCCACCTGCGGGTTGATCGTCGTCATGCGATCAACATGATTCGGCGAATTCACGATAAACGCATCCGGTGGGTGCGTCGTCGTTGACATAACCACAGCTAATTGATTGCCGGATTTTGAATAACTATAAGAACCAACCACGACATCCTCAGGCGTGCGAGCTATTGCAGCTACATGTCCACCCACTTGTGTCGATAACATGCAATATAGCCGTTTTGTGGCTTTAATCTCACCAAGAAAACAAACCTCGCGCGTATCGCCTCGAAAAGTCATACTACCACCAACGACCGTCACATCCGCCGGATTAGCTAACGTCCGCAGGCTTTGTTTACCATCTCGCCATTCGCTCAAATAAATCACTGGCGAATAGCCATCATATGAAACTGTAAAAGCTAGGGCGTCGCCATCCGCAGAAAAAGATACGGCGTCAAGCCAACCATGCGGCACAGGATGATCCGCGCGCCAACCGTCCGGCGTGATATTTGTAACTTCCTTAGTCTCGCTATCATACACGTCGATCTGAGACCAACCTTCGTTCGACATCAATGTATCGTCGGGTGTAGTAATCATAGCTATGCGGCGTTCATCAGCAGAGACCTCGAACGTCGTAATGTAACGATGTTCGTCAATGATTTTTTCACTACGCCAATGTACTAAATCCAGCTTCCACACTTGCGTGAAGTCATTCACACCATGCGCATAGTTAAGCTTCTTAAATTCTTTACGAAGCTTGCTCCATTCATCCTCAACAATTTCAACTGACTTCGTGAAATAAAGCGTTAAGCCATCACCGGAAAGATGGAACTGCCCTATGCCATCAGCCGCGCGCGTCACCGGAAAAAGCTCCCCACCATCCACTGTGATACGCCATACCTGCTTTTTACCGTTGTATGGCGCATCGGCCTCATCCCCACGCTTACGACCGCTCGTGAAATAAATATACTTCCCATCCGGACTCCACGTCGGCGAGCCATCCGACGCACGATCAAACGTCAGCCGTCTAACTTTCTTAGTCGCCACTTCGACAAGCCACAAATCGGTATTACGTTTTTCAGTCGGCGGCGTCCACCTCATCTCACGATACACCAGATATTTTCCATCAGGCGAAAGCTCACATCCCGTCATCACACCAAGCGAGAAATAATTTTCCGCTTCAATCTGGTGCGTTCGCTCTGCAAAACAAATTGACGAAAATCCGCCAATGATAAAAACCAATAGATGTACAAAAGCATTTCGACGAGTCGCTAACAATGTAAAATCCTCCGAGTTCGATGATGTCAATGAAGTATTACCGCTGCCAATTTCTAACGAGACACCAAGCCAGTTAAAAATCCTTAGCCAAGCCCCTAGCTTAAAATTGTACTACCGTCAGGCAGATGTAACAAATAGCCCGTGCGAAAATGGACTTGGGGCTAAGCGTCAGATTGATTTGAAGATTGATCTTGGGAAGGTGTATGCAATTGCACCAACGGCTTCATGGTCGCCTTGGGGATGTCGTCGCTGTTTTTCGATGCGACATGGCAAGGCTTACCAGAGCCGCACCCACACCCAGCTTCCGCGCTCAGCGATTTCCTCACCCACCGCACGGCAAAGAGCAGCCCAGCACCCGCAATCAACAAAGCTATCCAATCCTGACCACTCATAATTATCCTCATGCATACAATTTGGAGGCGATAACAAAAGTCAACCACGCACCAATATAAGCCAAAGTCGTCATATAGACGAACGTAAATATGGGCCAGCGCCACGATCGCGTTTCACGTTTTATCGCAGCCAAGGTGCCACCACACTGACAGCAAAGTGCAAAAAACACCATAACCGAAAGCGCTACCGGAAGATTGTAAATCGGTCGACCATCCGCGTGTCGTGAAGCCTTGAGTTTATCTCGCAAACCAACCGACTTCTCATCCTCATTTTCACCCAGATTGTAAATCGTCCCCATCGTAGCTATCATGACTTCTCGCGCGGGAAAAGAAGCCAGCACCGCAGTCCCCATGCGCCAATCCCAACCAAGTGGCGCAACCACAGGCTCAATCCATCGCCCCATACGACCAAGAACGCTCTGCCGCAAATACTCGCCCGCCTCATCCTGATCGATGCGAGACAACTTAGCCTGCATCTCCAAAGTTTGTTCATCCAGCGAAGTGGCCACGCCATCGCCGCCCCGCTCGATTTCCAACAACACAACCTCATGCTCAGCCGTAACCGCCTGCCGCTGCGCATCGTGCGCCACAGCTATGGACTTTGCATGAGGATAGTAACCCAACGCCCAAACGACCACAGTCACCGCAAAAATAATGGTCCCAGCTGATACACAAAACTCTCGCGCCTGCTCATACGCCCGGTGAAAAACCGTACGAACCTTAGGCCAACGATACGGCGGCATTTCCATAAGAAAAGGCTGCGTATCACCTTTGAGTAAAAATCTCTTGACCAGAATCGCAACTACAATAGCCACGATCGTACCGACCAGATACATAGCCAATAAAACCAAAGCTTGTAAACCAATCGCGCCACCTAAGAATTGCGTATCAGGAACAAACGCGCCAATAAATAACATGTACACCGGCAAGCGCGCGGAGCAACTCATTAGTGGCGCAATGAGCATTGTAATAATACGCGCCCGACGATCCGAAATAGTACGCGTAGCTAATATGCCCGGCACTGCGCAGGCGAACGACGACAGCAGCGGAATAAAAGATTTCCCGCCCAACCCGATCAGCCCCATCCAGCGATCAAGCAAGAAAGCCGCCCTAGCCATGTATCCACAATCTTCCATCACAGCAAGGAATAAAAACAAAACGACAATCTGCGGCAAGAATACCAGCACCGCGCCAACCCCAGCTATTGCCCCATCGACAATCAAACTTTGAAGCGGCCCTGCAGGCAACCACGCCGACACCAATGCGCCGCCTGCACCAATAGCCGAATCTACAGCATCCATAATCGGCGTAGACCACGCATAAATCGACTGAAAACAAGCCCCCATCAGTATCGCTAAAATAGCTAAACCCATTACGCGATGCGTAAGAATTCGATCAGCCCTCGCCGTACCCGTAGGCCGACCCTCATCCCGCTTAACCGTATCTTCGATCAAACGATCAATCCACGCATATCGCACATCGCCTTCGATGGAAGCGAGCGAGTCACCATTTTTTACCACCGCGCTTCGCTGCTGGCGTAACAACAATCGAAAATCGTCGCCACACCGCTTAGCCCAACGCTGCTCGTGATAACCGCCATCACCCAGTAGCGTCTGAAGTAGCTCAGCTTTGAGCGCCAAACGGTCCTTGCCATTTGCGACTCGCTCTAAAATACCGTGCATTACTTCAACAGCTGACGTAACTTCACTAGGCCAATCTAAGGCCACAGTCACGTCAGGCGAAGCATCGGCCTTATCGATCGCCTGACAAAGCAAGTCTAAGCCCATCTGCTTCGTAGCTACGACGGGAATGACGGGGCAACCTAACCTTTGTGACAAGACCTCGGCATCAACATGAACGCGGGACTTCTTGGCTAGGTCCACCATGTTCAGCGCAACAACAGTTGGCCGATTTAATTCCAAAATTTGGGTAGCTAAAAACAAATTCGCCCGCGGATTGGTCGCGTCGATTACGATCACGATAACATCGGGAACATCCACGTCTGACAGCTCGCCCAATAGCGCATCCAACACGATGGCCTCATCTGCAGAATGAGCCGCTAGACTATAAGTTCCAGGTAAATCGAGAAGGGTATGCGGCGTAAGGCCATCTTCGCTACGAATCAGCCCTTTGCGGGTCTCAACCGTCACGCCGGGATAATTACCAACTCGGCAGCGATAGCCTGTAAGCGCATTAAAAAGAGTGGTCTTGCCCGTGTTGGGATTACCCGCCAAAGCGACCAGCTTGTGACGACTCGCCGGCAGTGGCTCTACATGAGTAGACATGCGTACAAAATAGACCGTTTAAGAATCGTGCTGTCGTAAAGCACAGAAAATATAAAAAGGTTATCCCAGCCCGAAATTTTTCCCCGCACAAACTAGAGAAAAACCAATATCGAGAATTCCCAAATAGGCAACTAAGCCGACAACAGGATCACTTCTTGATGACCAAGTCCCAGGCCAACTAGTCGATCATCAATGCGAACGATGCAAGGTTTGCCACTACGAACCATAGTGATCGAAGCACCATCAACGAACCCAAGGTCCGCGAGGCGCTTTGCCCCCGTCCGGTGATTGGCAATAGCCGATACACAAGCCGAATCGCCAGCCCGCAATTGCCGCAGACTTCGCACTCCCTGACTAACCATATCCGTCTCCTCAACACCACTCGCTCAATAACCGCCCGTACAATGACCGACGATCCCACCTCTGTCAATAGTTGAGACTCAGTCTCACTAATAAACTGAAAACCCAATACGATATTCGACTCGCAAGTGGTGTGCCATGTGAAAAATCCGGTGAATAATGGCTTCAAAAAGCCCTCTGGTTGCTCAGAAAGCCTAATCTGGAACTAATCCTCTGGAAATGAGCCGCCGTAGTCTATGGATGAATCGAGCTTAGAACCGTAGCGACTTATCGGAGCATTAGACTCACATTCAATGAATACTATCAATCAGGCCAGCGTTCTAAAATCGCCGTAACTCGCAGCGATGTTATCTCCACATCTGCCTCATCAAAATCCCTCGCGTGCTGCTGATTCAATTGATGGCTAACAGAGTTCTTGAATAATTCCTGCGTTGAAAAATGGTCTGCCAGGATAGTGAAATTCTCACCGCTAACACGACATTCAACGAATCGATCGATAACCGCGTCGTCCTGCTCATAACCAGCCACTTGCACAGCATGCGCAGCCGATTCAAATAACACCGACATCTCTTGCCGAAGTCTATCAAAATCCAATGTGGCTAATCGATCGGAATGATCTTTGGTCTGATCGAAAAGCGTCTCGCGGATAAGCTCAGCCATGGCGTGATGCCCAATGAAAACGCGCAACGTCGGTGCGCGTCAATCCAATCTCATTTGATGATCGCCGATATAGTCGCAGCTTTGAAAATGCGCGAACAGTTCAGCCAACGTGTGAAAAACTTGAGTCGCGGTTTCTGTCACAAACGGCGAAGGCTCGCAATCTGCCCGCCAGATGACAAAAACTTCCTTGGTACTCTCAAACGCATGTTGCAACTCTCGCTCAACCCCCGAAGACAGCGCGGGCCTACCGTCGGGTAATGCAGGGATGTAACTCACGATCATATCCGACTGGTCAATAAGCTTAAAATCGCGGGCGTAAATCTGGGCGTCTATGTCATGAGCAATCTGAGATATTTCCAACACGCTAATTGATATATCCCGGCCGTTGACCTTGAGGTCCACCGTTTGTTTACCACACTTGGTAGCTTCACCAGCCTCGAAAAGAAGCCGCTTTTCATCCAAATCCGCAGGATCAAACGTGATAAAATGCTCGGCTAACGATGCCCGAAAAGACTCAATCTCAGCCATGATTTCCGGCAATTCAAACACATGCGTCATAGGAAAAGAAGGATAAACCCGCTTACGCTGCTGCTCGAACATCAGCCGATATAGCGATTGAGCGGCCACGCTTGCATTCTCTCGCGCGATGACGTAAGAATTGCCAAATCCAGCAACCGCCTCAGCCATGGCTTCTGTCACGACAATTTCCTCTTCCCGCCAGACAAGAATATCCTTGAGCGTATGACGAACACGATGCGAACGTGTAAGGCGTTCATGAATCGCATCAACATTGTCTACTAAAATGGCATAAACATCCGCATCGAGCCTAGCCATTTGTTCATGGTCGTAAGCGTGAAATAATCCATGCTTCCAGCGAAACGTCGCATGCGTATTGACAATGATATTATCCCCGGCCTCCGCAGCGGCGAGTATATCTTTGAAGACACTGCGGCGCAGTGATGTTAATCGCTGACGTGGTAAATCAAGAATACGACCCGGGGAAATGTCCGGCGCTTCCGCATACATGCGATCGCCGACATTAAACAGCTTGACCTTGTGACCATTTTCTGCGGCGAGTCGAATAACTTCTTTGAGAAATGGCTTTTTATCAATACCGACTTGCCCGGTGACAACGACGCGCACGCCATGATTTCGGTGCGACCGTTTACCATCAAACAAGGAACGACCAACTCCGGAAGATTGTTGCATGGGGGGAACTTAGATAAATTTAGAAGTCGAGCGGGTCGCCGAACTCAGCTACCCAGTAAATGGAACCATCACTACCGTTGCGAACAGCGACGCCAGCTTCTTTCCATTGTTGACCGAGAATGATCTCGCGATGAGACTCACTTTCCATCCACAAACGAACAACATCAGCGGCAGTCTCCTGCCCTTCAGCTAAATTTTCGCCGACCATATAGAAACGATATTTACCAGCGACAGAGCGATTAGCCGGCCCATCATCTGTAATCGGATCACGATGACCAAAGAAACCCAACTCGACCATCCGGCAAGCAAAGTCGGAAGCCACGTTGGTTAATTTGCTATCACTTGCCACAGGGGAAATCCCCTCGGCTGCGCGTTCTAGATTGATTAACTGAAAGGCCTGGTCAGCGAGCAGATTTGCCTCTTCGGTAGTCAGACATTTCGCTGGCTCAAAATCTTGAGCCTTGGCAATATTCTCCGAAGGTGTGGATTGACTAAAACAGCCTGGGCTCAGCAATAGCAACGCCGCTAAGCCTAAGCGAGAGAGAATAAACCGGGATTTCCACTGGCCGATAACCTGCATGACACCCTTCCACTATCGATGATGCAACGCCCACTATTGTATGTCGGCTGATACGTCTAAACAAGCAAATTGCCCGAACAGCTAAGTAGTGATGGAATTGTTACACGCTCAGACGAACAAACCACGCTACAGGCAATCAAAACCATCATTATTTATTATAAGAATGTCGCAACCTCAGGCCAAATGGAAAATATAGCCTACACTGTCCGAAAATAACGAAAACATCGATGTTGAGCCAAACACAGCCCCGTCATCAATTTTCTTCAGCGACAGGCACGAATTGGGACAAATCGATCAACCCCAACGCTGCTAGAAGGTCGATTTGGGATTGGTTAAAACGAACGACGGCAGAAGCATAGCGAAGCCGGGCCTGGGTGGCGGCGTCCTGAGCTTGTAGCACGTCCAGCGTAGTCATGGCTCCGGCACGAAGATTGGCTTCGGAAAGTCTCAGGGCTTCTGCGGCGGCTGAGACCTGGTGGCTGGAAAGTTTCACCAACTCGCTATCCGTTTTGCTTTCCTGCACAGCTAGGACGACTTGAGACCTCACCATTACAAGCGCACGTTCAGCATCAATAGTCGCCTGGGCTTGCCGCGCCCCAGCCGTCTTGAGGTCACCAATCGAGGCCAGGGTAAATCTCCAGCCTACACTCGCGTTGGCACGTTGCTGATCGCTAAACGAATATGTCTGGTCATCCCGCCCATTTCGAATCCCGCTTCCCAGAGCGTTGTCGAATGCCCCCCCCGCGATACGAGACCCCAAGCTGCTATCAGAACTGACAATGTTATTGGTATTTGCGGTGATTCCCCCGTACTCATAGCCCGCCTTAAATGGAGGACCATATCCGCCCCACCAAGCTGAACCTGTATCCGCCGTGATCGCTTCCATCAATTCGCGTACCCGCTTAAGGTCAGGCCTAAATGCGAGGGCATGGCCTAACAATGCTTCAATCTCGACATCGTCACGAACCAGCCTAATAGGCGGCAACTCTGACAGATCAGGGACCAAAGTTACGGTCACATCCAGATGAAGAGTAACGCTCAGTGCCACAGATGCGTCATAAAACGACTTTAACGCAGATACGAAATCCTGACGACGCTGGGCCAAACGCGCCTGGGCACGCAAGTCATCAGCAAGCACGCCAACGCCGGTCTGAGTGCGCAGCTTGGTAATACGGTGCAACTCCAGAGCTTCCGTCACCCCCTGGTGCATCGCAGACACCTGAGCTTGAGCGTAAACAAGATCATAAAACTGCACGACTGCGAGGCGAAGCGTTTGCTGTTGAACAGAACTTTCCTGAAATCGAGAAGCGGATAATCGCTTCTTGGCAGCTAGGATATTGTAATACACCTGACCAGGGTTGATGATCCACTGAATCGCGATTGAAGGCTTAAACGTATTGAAACCAACGCCGACGATATCCCCCTCGGTCGCACGCACGCTTCCTTCAACATGCTCAAATACCGCAGTAGGCACAATCGCAGGAAAGGCGGCTCCCACTGTACTCTCTAATCGTCCTTGCGACGCAACCACTTGAAGTCGCGCGTTTTTAACTTCTAAATTATCCGCTAAAGATAAACGAGCGATCGAAGATAGATCAACCGCGAGCATCTCTGTATACATAGGCTTAATCTGAGAAGCCTCGAGTTGAAGCGACTGCTGCGAATCGGCTGCGGTCGCTGGAGAAAGGTCCGGTCGTTGCGACTCTTCTACGATAGGCTTATGCGACGCGCACCCTGTCAAGACAACAGCTAAGGCAGCGGGCACGCAACACAAACTGAAAAATTTTCCATGCTTACTGGCAAGAGAAAGCATACACTTATTCTCCCTTAGGAATCTGTAGCGAAAGCTATAATCGCTACGCCGGATGTCACTGAACCACTCGTAGCAGTAATGACGGCTTCATCGCCGTTTAAGCCTGAAAGGACTTCCGCCCAAATGCCATCATCATAGCCAATATCAACCGGCATAGACTTAGCTAAGCCTCTGGTTGCGATCATGACCACGGTTTGCTTGTTATCTACACGAAGCGCCTTCGAGGGAATCATCATGGCCGGCATTTTTGATTCGAGTACAATCGTCGCCGCAGCGTACATGCCAGGTGTCATTAGTCCGGCACTGTTATCAACATCAATTTCCGCTCGCATGGTTCGCGTGCCGGGCTTAATGGACGAAGCGATGCGCGTCATGGTCGCTTTAATGGGATCAAGGCCTAACGCTATCACATCGACCATGACCAAGGCGCCGACCCGAACGAAAGGCACGTCTGTCTCGGATATCTCTACGACAACACGAATGCGGTCTATCTTGGCTATTTGTAGCAGTGAAGTAGTCATGCCCTCCTGGGCTGAGCGTACAAACGCGCCATGATCTACGCTGCGCATGGTAATAACGCCATCAAATGGCGCTCGAATACGAGCGTACCCCATGAGCGTTTCGATTTTCTTAGTGTTCGCTTGAGCAACCAATGCTTCGGATTCAGACACGGCGACGTCAGCCTGAACCGCCTGAAGCTCCGAGGATGCGCCCGACACGTCAGCGTGAGCAATTTGCACCTGAGCTTCTGCAATGGCGTTGGCACTACGCGCTTCGTCGATAGCCTGTTGGGGAATCGCTTTGCCTGCGAACAGCTCCTCTTTTCTCTTGAGATTAGCAGCTTCCAGTTCGCCCTGAGCTTCGTAACGTCGCACGCGAGCCTTGGCGATATTAACATGCTGTTGAGCTTGAGCGACCTTCGCCTGGAGCGCACGCACGCGACTTAGCTTAGCTTTGTGAACGGCTTGAACCTGTCGCAACTCATCAGCCATTTCCGGAACGCTAAGCTCGACGAGTACATCGCCTTCTTTAACGCGACTACCAATGTTGACATCAATTTTTGATACATAACCGCTTGCTTTGGCATATAGATCAACGACTTCATCAGCCATAAGCGTTGCGGGAATAGTGACTTCTCTCTTCATAGCACGACGCACGGGTGTAGCGACCTCGACGTGTACGGCTTTTCCAGAAGCATTACCGTCTGCTTGCTGCCCACGAACGATTCCCACATCGCTAATGAAGGCTATGAAAAGGGCACAAGCCATGAAGCGATATAACGAGCCGAGGGCTTTAGCCCTCGCGGACTCACGATTGTCAAGTATGTGACAAATTTTCATAACCCTGTTCCCATCAAATATCAAATGCGCAGCGTTAGTTATTACTCTGCATTAACCGTCGCCGGCTCGCGTTTCACCATCACATACAAACACGGAATCACCACAATCGATAACACTGTCGCGGCTAACACACCGCCGATGATGGTTCTAGCGAGAGGTGCATTCGCCTCACCACCCGCAAACCCAATAGCCATCGGTATTAACGCTAGCCAGGTAGTCAGCGAGGTCATCAGAATGGGTCGCAATCGAATCCAAGTCGCTTGCTCCATTGCCTTGCGAACCGTCTCACCTTCACGCACCCGCTGGTTAGCGAATTCCAGCAAAATAATACTATACTCCACCACAATACCGGTCATCATGATGATGCCCATAGCTACGGGGATATTAAAATTCGTACCCGTAATTTTCAACATAGCAATCACACCAACAAACCCCAACGGAATACTAGCCAGGATAATCAGAGGAATAGAAAACGAGCGAAGTTGAGCGACCATAGCCAAGTAAATCAAAATACCCGCGACCATCAAGCCGTTAATAAACTGATCGAACGCGTTACGCATGGTCTCGGTTTCGCCTTTGATCTTAAAACTATAACCCTTGTAATGATCTTTCAAATTATATTCTATACCTCTTTTGTCTTTGAAACTTTCACTCGGTAAACTTGGTGCATTTTGCAATCGCTTTTCAATTTCATTGGCGACACTACCAGCATCAAACCCCGTAGCGACGTTCGCAAAAACATCCGTAACTCGAGTAATGTTATGGTGATTCACAACGGCAGGGCCTGTGGTCCTGTAGAATTCCGCTACCGTTCGTAACGGAACAGGCACTTTACTATTTGTCCCCGTAATGGGAATGTTGCGAAGCGTCTCTAATGAATTGATATTCTGCTCGGCATACTGCGCACCAATAAAGTAATGGTTAAAGTTACCTGCAATCCAAAACGCCGGTTCAAAACCAATGCTGGAATTCACGGCGGTCACGACATTTTTAATCACGTCTCGCTGCATAATACCAAGCTGAGCCGCTTTCACGCGATCCACATTGATGCCAATTTGTGGATAGTCCAACCGCTGGGCGATGCGAACATCAATCGTTCCTGGTACGCCTTCCACAATACGCTTGATGTCCCGTGCGATGTCTTGTTCAGTGTGTAAGTTACTGCCACGAACCTGCACTTGTATAGGCGAGGGTAAGCCAAAGTTCATCGCCGCCGTCATCATGCCGCCAGTATCGTAGGCAAAATCTACAATCGGGAATTCTCGTGACAGTCGCTCTCGCAGCGAATCAACAATTTCAAACGTATTGGGCTTTCCAGATTGGCCTTTCATTTGAACCAACATAAACGCATCCATTGGCCCATTGTTAGGCGTATACGCCGCTGGCCAATCCATGAGTACGCCGATGTTGGAAATCAAAATTCGCAAATTGGAATCCGGATATTTCTCATCGTTCGGATCGGAGTCAGGCTTGCCAATTTCGTCGATGATGCTCTTTTCTATCGCAGCTACCACACGCTCTGTATTTTCAATTCGCGTACCAGATGGCAAACGGATGTTGATGGAAAATTGCCGAGAATCCACAGCCGGAAACAGCTCCGAACCCATTGTCGTAGCCACAAGCACCGCAACCCCTAGCAATCCCACACTCACCAACACGACCACGAATCGCATACTCAATAAAGACGAAAAGAAACCAGCAAACCACGCAGGTATCTGACTTCTGGAATCCTGAACATCCCCGCCGGTACTCCGCAAAAGCTTGGCACTAAAAGTAGGAATCACAAACATCGCAATCAAGTAACTCGCGATAATGGCAAACGTCACCGTGATGGCTAATGGTTCAAACAAAAACCTTGGTATCCCCGTGAGGAAAACAATCGGGAAGAACACAATAATAAATGTGATGGTCGAAACCAAAACCGGCAACGACACTTCTTTCGTGCCATCTAGCGCGGCTTGTACATTAGATTTCCCCATATGTTGATGACGAACGATGTTGTCCAACACAACAATGGACTGATCCACGAGAATACCAATAGCCAGCGCCAGACCGCCGAGCGTCATGCTATTGATCGTGTCGCCCGTATAAAATAAGCCAATAAGCGCAGCCAGAATAGAAAGGGGAATCGCAAGCATGACGATAAAAGTTAGTCGCAAACTTCGTAGAAAAACTAGAACAACTAAGCCCGCAAGAATCGCCCCTAAGCCAGCAGAGACCTGCAACCAACGAACTGACGCTCGCACCGTGTCTGATTGGTCCATCACCACACCAAGCACGACATCCGCAGCTTTGGGGTCCTCATCTCGCAGACGCACGCCGATCCGATTGAGCTTCTCTTTGATGCTATCCACGATCTGTAGTGTATTTGATCCGGGTTGGCGATAGATCGGTATATACGCCATAGCTGCGCCGTTGATGCGCACCTTATTGCTCTGAATCTGATGGCTATCTCTAATTTCACCAATATCACGAAGAAAAACGACCGAACCGTCTTCCGTCTTGATCGGAAATTCGTTCATTTCTTCCACGGTCTTGGTCATCGAGTTGGAGACAATCTGATAATCTATGTCACCAATCTTCGCATTTCCCGTAGGAATAAAAACGCTTTGCTCGCCAAGCGTCTTAACCACGTCCATTGGAGACAGGCCGCGAGCGGCTAGCTTCATCGGATCAACATACGCAAGAATACGGCGCAACACGCCGCCATAAACCGCAGGCGCAATCACCCCGCTAATCGACTGCAATTTATTTCGCAAACCATAATAGGCTACGTCGTATAATTCTTTTTCCGTCATCGTCGGACTTGATACGCTCACCAGACATAATGGCACCGAAGCCGTCGGGTCAAAGGGCATGACCATCGGCGGAACCGTCCCAGGCGGAAGATAGAACATGTCAGACATGGCGTAAGACGTCACCTGTGACATAGCCGTATCAAGGCTAATGTCTTCCCGGAAGAAATCCTTCACCACGCACACGCCAAGCATAGCCTTGGCTTCCTGATGCTCGATACCGACAGACTGACCGGTCCATCGCTCAAGACGACTCATGATATCCTTTTCCATTACTTCCGGCGGCATGCCCGGATAGAAACAGACGATTTGCATAGCAGGCGTCTCAAACTGAGGTAGCAGGTCCGCCGGGATTTCCATCATGGAGCGAACGCCAACCACGGCTGTCGCTAGAACAAGAACGATCACCAGGTACGGGTTCCGCAGTGTGACTTCAATAGCTTTCATACGATTTTAGGCAATATCAATAAAAGAAAGAAATTTCGTCCCCAAGGCAGCCCGGCCTAAGCTGCAATACTATTTCGCACGAACAAAACCTTTGTTACCAAGTTCTTGGACTCTGGTTATGCTAAAGGTCGTTCCAATGCGTTCCTGAAATTATGCTTGATAAGCTGCGGATCGTCAAAATTTTGGTTATTAATGGACTAATGAAGTGGTTGCGATAATGAGGTGGCCCTCCTCAGGTCGCATTTAGTCAACATACCAGGCAAGCGGCGTTGATGCCGCTGTCAACAAATTGTCACGATCACATTTGTCGATCTAACCGGCGATAATGAATGGCTTCCAGAATATCTTCTGTGGCAATAGTCTCCCGACCAGCGAGGTCTGCAATGGTACGAGACACTCTCAACACCTTATCATGAGCACGGGCGGACAAGCCTAGTTCAGTCACGGCTTGTTGTAATACGGACTCACAAGCATTATCCAAGCACGCAAACTTTCTCAACGCTTCACCTTGCATTCGGGCATTAGTGGTTGGCGTGTCAGTCGCAAACCGCGATTGTTGAATACGACGAGCGGCCATGACCTGTTCCCGTATTTCCGAAGACGATGTGCCGCTCTTTTTGTTGCGTAATTCCTGAATAGACACTGCAGGAACTTCGACATGAATATCCACGCGGTCAACCAACGGACCACTAATACGACTCAGGTATCGCTCAATTTGCACGGGGCTACATTTGCACGCTCGACGCGCATCCGTGTAATAACCACAAGGACAAGGATTCATCGCAGCTACCAACATAAACGACGCCGGAAAAGTAATCGTAGCCTGCGCACGAGCTACGGTGACTGAAGCATCTTCCAAAGGTTGGCGAAGGGCTTCCAGCACGGCGCGAGAAAATTCAGGAAATTCGTCCAAAAATAAAATGCCGTAGTGCGCCAAAGAAACTTCACCAGGCTGAGGGATGCTTCCTCCACCGACCATCGCTGCAGTACTCGCCGAGTGATGCGGCATGCGCACTGGTCGCGTAGCAAGCAACGGCTGTTCTGATTTCAATTGGCCTGCTATCGAATGAATCCGCGTCGCTTCTAAAGATTCTTCCAATGTCAGCGGCGGCATGACTGTCGGCATACGCTTGGCTAGCATGGTCTTACCAGAACCGGGCGGACCAATCATCAGTAAATTATGCATACCCGCAGCTGCGACAGTTAGCGCTCGCTTGACATGCTCCTGCCCACGCACATCGGCAAAATCGCAATCGTACATAGCTAACTTATTGAACACCGCATCAACATCTACCACCACAGGATCAATTTCCAATTGCCCGGTGAGAAAACCAACCGCCTCAGTAAGATGGCCAACCGGAATCACATCCACGCCAGACACGACGCCAGCTTCCGCCGCATTTTCCACTGGCACTATAATCCCGGTCAAGCCGCGCTGCTTAGCTAACATCGCGGAGGAAAGCGCCCCCTTGGTAGGCCTCACCCGACCATCCAAAGCCAACTCGCCGCAAATCAAATATGACTCCGCACGATCTATCACGACATCGCCATTGGCACTCAAAACACCTATAGCTATGGGCAAATCGAATGCAGGCCCCTCTTTACGAAGGTCTGCCGGGGCAAGATTGATAACGGCTTTATGTCGTGGGAAGCGGTACCCGGAGTTTTGGATTGCACTGCGTACCCGCTCGATGCTCTCTTTGACAGCGGCATCCGGCAGGCCAACAACTGTGGCCCCAGCGAACCCACGTCGAGACACATCAACTTCCACCTCGATCGGAATGGCTTCGATACCAAAAAATGTCGCACTATGTAAACGAGCTACCATGATGATTCCTACATGATCACGTATTTTCATCCGACAAGCAAATCGGCTAGGAATTCCCAATGCCACCTAGTTGACACTTGAAAGTCCATTCAGTTTCCGTCATTCCCGTGCAGTCGGGAATCCAGCGTCAATGTCAATCCCAACGACTTATCTAGTACTTCAAACCATCTTTACGCAGGTGAACATAGGGCTTGGCCTCAATATCCCCTTCGCCTGCTTCGACCGTAGCCGCGAAAACAATATGATCGCCAACCGACATTTGACTGACGATCACACACCCCATCTTGGCGATAGCGTCAGCTAAGACAGGCCCATACTCTGATGGCTCCGTAGACACTCCCTCGAAGGCGTCTTCATCAAGTGAAAACCCTTTCCCGAAATGCTTGAACATCGCAGTCGGGTTTTCGCCAATCACATTTAGCACAAACCGAGATGATCCTTCCAGCAGCGACAACATTGGCCTACCACCTTGTAACGCAACCGTAATCGACGGCGGCTCAAAGCAGGCCTGCTGCATCCACGAGACTAACATGCCAGAAGAATTGCCTTCATGGGCACATGTAAGAATGGCACATCCACTTGGCATACGCCCGATGGCTTCGCCGATATGTTGACTATCAGACTTCATATTTTCGACTCACCTATAACTGAGATGCAACGAGTGAAAAACTATTCCACACACCTTGACAGAATCGTAAATGCAGGCCGCAATACACGCAAGTTAGCGACACAGTACCGTAGATGGGGATGAAAGCCCGTTACTCCTAGGTTAGTCTATCGAGCGTTGTCTTGAGACTAGCCCAGCTAACGCAAAGGAGCAACGAACATGAATGATTCTAAGGTATTTGTCGGATTAGACTACCACA
>JAJRPG010000091.1 GCA_024280855.1 Planctomycetota bacterium
GCACTTACCGCCGTCAATTCAATTGCCCCCCTTATGGCGACGACACTTGGTTTTATGCGTAGCTGTCGCGTTGACTGGCCTCACGCTGGTATGCAACCGCGTAGCTTATATCGCGCCTTCGGGTACTGATTGGGGTCGATATCACAACAAAACGTTTCGCGTGACTCGTGTAGTAGACGGAGACACGCTGGACATCGACATACCCGACAGTGACAAGGACACGACACGCATTCGCCTGTGGGGTGTAGATACCCCGGAAGTAGCCAGAGGCAAAAAGCCCGGCATGCACTATGGTCAACAAGCCTCAGATTTCGCTAAAAGAACTTTGACGAATCGAAAGGTTCATATCGTGCTTTCACGCGATGATACGCGCGGGAAATATGGGCGATTGCTCGCTTACGTTTTTCTTGAACGAGGCGGTGAGATGTTCAACGAAATGCTCCTCAAGCAAGGATTTGCCTATGCGGACCTGCGGTTCAAGCACCATTACTACAACAAATTCCGAGACATGGAAAAACGCGCCCGCCGCGAGGGTAAAGGTTTATGGGCTGACATCACGATAGAAAAAATGCCCAAGTGGAAACAGCGATACGAAAGCAAATAGCAACACCCCGCAATTGTTGGTGCTATCTGCGAGCCATGCCATTCTCAAACTATTATTATAAGTTTTTCATATTTTACAACAGGATATGCCGCTGAGCATCGTCTGTTGTGTTGAATTGCAATGGGCTACGGCATCAAAATAATGGTTTATGCCTGGATATCCCTGGCAGAAAGAACACTGGAAATGCGACGACATCATAAAATCTGTAAAATTAACACGGTGATAGTAGCGATAGTTGTTTTACTTCCTTCGCTTGAAACTACAGCCAAAAGCGATAGCAAATTAGGCTCGCATAAATCGGCGAACTTGATTCGCGGTACGATCGGTAAAAAACTGGACAAACATCTCACCCGCATGACGCAAGACGGTTATTCAGGGGCTGTTATCGTAGCTAAAAAGGGTAAAATTCTCCTTCGTAAAGGCTATGGCTATGCGAACCGGGAGACGAAGCAGCCCGTCACGCCGGACACGGTTTTTACGATTGGGTCAATCACGAAGCAATTCACTGGCGCAGCTATCGTAAAACTTGAGATGCAGGGCAAGCTAAACGTCACAGATACCATCGATCAATACTTTGCAGACGTACCGAAAGATAAAAAAGCCATCACGATTCATCAATTGCTGACGCACACGGCTGGAATGCCTAACATGCTAGGAGATGATTTTGACACCAGTGCCACCAAAGAGTCAGTTTTTCACCTGGCCATGCAATCGAAGCTTCTTTTCAAACCTGGGAGTAAGCACGTTTATTCCAACGTCGGATATAGCTTGCTTGGCATGATTATAGAAAAAGCATCCGGCATGAGCTATGAAGCATACCTCTGCAAAAACCTGTTCGAGCCTGCGGGCATGATGCACACGGGCTACTTTCTGCCTAAATTTGCACCAGAATCATTAGCCATCGGATACCGCGACGATAAACCCTGGGGGACGGTGCTAGGCCATCCCATGCTAGACGACGGACCTTGCTGGCATCTCCGAGCTAACGGGGGCATTCACTCAACCATTGACGACATGTTCAAGTGGCATCTCGCGCTTGATGGAACGGATATATTCTCCGATGAAGCTAAGAAGAAATACCTTGCGCCTCACGTTAACGAAGGATACGGCGACACATTTTACGGCTATGGGTGGGTAACATTCAAAACTCGGCGCGGTACAAAACTACTGGCTCACAATGGCGGCAATATGATATATTCAGCAGATTTCAGGCGATATGTAGACGAAGACGTGATGATTTTCCAAGCGACGAACAGTGCCAAATACGATCCCGACAGCATCAGCGAAGGCTTGGCAAGGATCATCTTCGCCAAACGGTGAATCAAAATCCGTGGCTAACCCCTCAGCGCAATTCTGAAATAGGGTCGGTCACAGCGACGGCTAGACGAACTACGCCGTCCTTGCGAATCAGGCCACTGGGGCGTCCGATGGATGATAGTGTGTCCACTAGCTCGCGATCATTAACATAATAGTGAGAAAGGTCTCCAGCAGGATGCGCGATCATCGCAGCTACGGCTTCGGGGCGCGTTTGCATAATCTGAATACGCGAAATGAATTCATTTTTTTCAGTTTTATTGCTTACAGTCAAAACAACCGGCGCATGAACCGCAGGCCTCGTCGCCACGAACGTTACGCCGACACCAATCATCACCATTGCCAACGACGCACTACGCATGACGTTACGTCTCACACGCCGCCGACGCCCTTCCCCAACGACCGCACCTTGCAATTCAACTAACAGCGCATCTCGGCGCGAACGACCTAGTTCAGACAGCATAAGGTCGTCATTTCCATCAGCGTAGTTAGTCCCGAATCTGTTTTCATTCCCAATTTTACTCATCATCAATCTCTTTCATTCGTCGCCGCAGCGCTTTCATCGAACGATGCAGCCGAGAGTGAACAGCACCAGTTGATAAACCGAGTCGTTCGCCAATCGCTTTCAACGTCAGGTCTGCATAAAAACGCAACTCGATAATACCCGCGCCGACACGATCCAGGCCCGAAAGTTCTCGACGTATCCGCGCGACTTTTTCGCTCACATCTTCGATGCGCTCTTGCGCCACTTGAAAACGACCGTTCATCGAGGCGAGTTCTCTCATCCGTCGCCGACGATCACGTTTTAGATAATCCAACGCTACGTTTATCGCGATTCGTGCCAACCAACTATCGAGTGCCTTCTCATCCTCGAATGGCTTCATGTATCGCACGACACGCATCATCGCATCCTGCACCATATCCAACGACGCCTGCTCATCGAATCGGGTTGTCGTTCGCACCACGCGCAGCACAAAATCGAACTTAGCCTTATATATACGGGCAAACGCCTCAGGATCACCTGAAGCGATAGCCGTTGTCAGTCTGTGAATATGATCCACGTCCTGATTACTTTCATTAGCGATCGTCACGCAATCCTGCGCGACCTCGACAACTGTCATAAGTTCGACCCGGTAAGCTCTGCAAGTACATCCTGGGCTTTCTTCAATTGTTCGTTGATCCGTTTCAAACGATCATTTGCAAGATCATATTGCGCCTGGGCACGTTTGACATCACTCTTGAGTTCGATCATGTCGCTCCGATACTCTGGCTTATCTGATCCCTCTTCATCAAGTACCACTTTTGCTTCTGCTAATGCAGCATCCGCGTTTATCTTAGCTGTCATACCTTCTTGCAGCTGATCCATTAATTTTTTAATAGTCAACCTCAGTTTGAGGATACGATGCTGCTTTTTCTCCTCACTTTGAATAAGTTGGTCAATAACTTGTTGAACCAAGCCCAATTGCTCTTTCGTCCCGCGTGCGATTAATAACTTCGTAGCCGGATGAAACTTGATCTCAGCCTTACCAGAAAATAATGACTGTACAACATCGATAGCGCCAAGTACCTCACTTTCAGATTGTCCTTCAAATAACTCTGTCAAACTCCAAACCGACGACGCGATACGACTGAACTTGTAAAACCTTAGCGCCACTTTGAACACCATGTCAGGCGAAGCACCAATTCTATAAGCCTCAACGTCGGCCCCCACTTTGCGACCGCTGGGCATTGTGTACATACCCTCCAACAAGCGAACCGCCGCTTCCACCGTTACCGAAACCAGCGAGACTGGCGGAACCTCTAATTCTTTCGCACTGGACATCACGACAATGTTAGCCGTCCCCTTAGGGCAAGAGCGACGAATGGTTTCTACGTAATCGATGAGTTTCCCACCAGCAAAATCCACATCAAGTCGGGCCGCCGGTCGCTTCTGCGCTTCCTTTACTTCCTTGGTCTCTGCTTGTGCCAACACCTTATCAACTTGGCCAGCAATCAATGTCAACACCATCGTCGTTCCAATCAGCAAGCGAAACCGTCCTCGTATCATCAATTTTCTCCATCGTTAAGATAGTATGCAACAAATAACCAACCGCCTCACCTACTTAAACGCCGCCCAAGCTGATTTTTCCTTCTTTCTGCACTTATTTTTCATACGACGCCTCGCACAGGATGCAAGACAGTTTCGGCGGGATGGGCACACCGAGCGGGGTCAGAGCCGCATGGCGCCAGCCTGCGGGCCGGATGAATCAACATGGCCAATTGTATCCAGCCGCTGGTATGCCACCAGGCTTGCGCCAGGTGCTCTGACAGGACTCGCGCCAAAACTGTCTTACACCCTCTCGCACATGCTTCAAGGCTCTCGTTTATACCATTTTCCAGCGAAAACGATGCATAAGGCCCCGTTTATCCTTCACACTCAAATTGCTGTTTAAGGACTGACGGGCCATAACCGACATGATTATCAGCCCTTTGGCGTTCCCATTGGAAAGGCCTCGTATACACAATGCAGCCAAACGCTCCCTGTGACATGGCAGAAAACGCGAACACCATCATCACCCCCGCCCCTCAAAGAGCATGGGTGGTCGCGTGGTTCATCGCGCTCATCACGGTAAGTGTGACCATGCAATTGTCTGACCCCACAGGCTGGCTTGGGTCTGACGACTCTGGATATTACTCCGCAGCCGAGTATCTACTCGCTGGCGAAACTCTTGAACGAGCACACCACCAATACGCACGCATGTCGGTTGTCGTACCCGTAGCTATTTCAATGTGGGCTTTCGGCGATAGCACAACAGCGGTGATAGCACCTACGGTCATTTTTTCGATGGGCTGCATTGCGCTAGTCGCCGTCGCGGGTTGGCTATTGTGGGGATGGATGGAAGGCCTCATCGCGGCCAGTGTGGTTTCGTGCATTCCTTATTTTCGCGTGATATCCACAGCCGCCTACCCCGACGTTCACGTCTGCTTCTGGACTACCGCTGCCGTTGTATTGGCACTCTTCGCCATACGCAGCCAGAACCAACGACGCATGTGGGTACTCGGAATATGTAGCGGACTAACCATAGGCCTTGCCTGTTCCGCGAAAATTTTCGGTATCTTCGCCATCGTGCCCGTCCTATGGATAGCCTGGCTGCCCAACACATGGACCAGTTACCATCGAATAAGATGGTTCGTAGCTGTCTCGGCAGGCGTAGCCGCACTCATTTTAGCGGAAAGTCTATTTTACTTATGGACCGCCGGAGATTTCTGGTTCAGACTTCACGCGATACAAAACGCCAAAGCAGATGATCGATATTTCCCAGCCGTTGGTTTCTTCCGCCACGACACCTACTTGGACTTGGCTTGGAACCGCCTCACCATGCTGCTTCATCCGAGCTTTTCAGGCTGGGGAAGAGTCGCAGCGTTCTTTATTCCAACGGTTGCGATAGCTTCACTATTGAATAAACCTGCCCGGCGAATGGGGGCATGGGCTGTGGTGACGTATTTGTTTATCTCAGTCACACCCGTTATCTATCGCCACCATTGGCATCCATTCACACCTTTTGATGGACGACACATCCTCCTAACGTGCGTACCCTTAGCCCTATGCTTTTCCTGGGCACTATGTCGTACTGTCACGCTGGTGGCATCACCAGCATGGATAAAACGCGGTTGGCCCATAGCGCTGCTAGGCCTGGCTTGGCTATCATTTGCAGACGGAGATTCGCTGGGCGGATTCCGCAGTCGCCCCTCGCAACGGTGGGGATTAGCTATATCGCAACTCATCGCGTTAGAAGACTGGGATGACGAACGTGACATTTTCATTCCAGCTTCGCTATATCTGAGACATCGAATTCTTTTCCCGAAAGAGCTTCGCACCCGACTTCGGGTAGCCATTGATGAAAACGCACTCGATTGGTGGCGCAAGGCGAGTGTCGATATAGAATCTCGCGTCAAACCATTGCCCGCACCGACCGATGCTTACCTCATAGCCACGCCAATCCAGTTAAGTGGCAAGTCGGGATTTTGGGATTACGGCGTAGGATTACCGAAAAACGAACTATTAGCCTGGCAACAATCGACCCCGCGTGTCCGAATCAAACGCTACGGCTTTCATACCGTCGGACCGGAAGGTAGCCATGCGGGTAAAAATTATGATGTGCTAGTCTTGTTGGGCGGCGACATTCAAGAAAAGCAAGCAAAGCCAAACCGAGAAAAAATCGCGAATGCAAGATGAGCATTCGGTCTTCGCCTACGCGGGTATGACGTATAATTGGATATCATATCTGCACGATGCAGCCTATACGCTCAACTTATCCGCAATCCACTGCTTAGCATGAACCAACGCTTTAGTCACCCCAGCCGGGTCACTCCCACCACCCTGAGCCATGTCTGGCCTGCCACCACCTCGACCACCCACGAGCGGCGCAATCTCTTTTATTAAATCACCAGCCTTGACGCCTTTTCCCACGACAACCTTGCTCATCCCGGCGAGAAGTGTCACCTTGTCGTCATCAACCGATACCAACAACACAGCCGAGGCGTCCGTCTTGTTACGAACCCAATCAATCGCACCACGCAGGGCATCACTCTTAGCTGAGGGGACTTCGCCAACGACAACCTTTACATCACCAACGACCGTAGCCTCATCAAGTAGCGCAGCCACTTTCTCTTGAACCTCGCCGGCAGAAGCGGAGTCAGCCTCTTTATCCTGCTTTTTAGCGACCTTTTGCAGCTTTGCGATCTTGTCGAGGATTAGCCTTCGCTTGCTCAATGGAATGATGGAAGTATTTATCCGGTTTTGAATATCAGAAATACACACAGACATAGACTCGGGGGTTGATTTACTATCGCAAGTCCGCGCGGGCTGAAGCCCGCGGCTCGATAAGACATCAATTTCCAACTCAAACGCCTCGCCCGTTGCCACAGCCTGGTTAGCGACGTCGCCCGTCACACCCACCAGCCGGCGAATGCCCTTAGCTACGCCCTCCTCAGCCGTAATCACCAACCGCCCCGCTTCCTTACTTGTCTTGAGATGAGTCCCACCGCAAAACTCCACGGAATACTTCATCCACTTAGCATCAGCCGGGTTAGCCAGCATTTCGTCGATGTCCGCGCCAACAGAAACCACACGAACCTTATCAGGATACTTTTCACCAAATACTGCCCGTAGCGTATTAATCTTACGAGCCGCCTCTTGACCTACTTCTTTAGTATATACGCAATGGTCAGCCTTGATCTGCTCGTTACACAAGCCGTCAACCCGTGCCAACTCCTCGTCAGTCAGCGGCTTATTATGAGAAAAATCAAAGCGAGTCTTCTCCGGATCAACCAATGAACCTTTCTGCTGAATGTGATCCCCCAACACGGCCCGCAACGCCCAGTTCAAAATATGCGTACTGGTGTGGTTCTGCATGATGGGAATGCGGCGATTGCGATCGACGATGACCTTAACACCCTGAGTAAAATCTGGTTTGGCATGTTGATGCAATTCTCCCGAAATACACTTGCCGTGATGGATAAAATATTCGCTTTTTTCAACAACCGCCTTGACCTGAAAGATGCCCGAATCGCACTCGATGGTACCTTGGTCGCTGACTTGTCCGCCCTTCTCAGCGTAAAAAGGAGTCGCCACTAGAATCAAAGCGCCAGATTCGCCATTCTTTATAATAGGTTTAGAGCCAGATCCGATTATGATGTCAAAAATCTCGGACTGCAATTCTAAATTATCGTAACCTACAAAACCGTAATTATTATTCGAGTCTGGTCCTAATACATATGAAGTACCTATAAATGTCGCGGTGTAACGATTTAATCCTGCTGCAGGCTTGTTCCGCGCCTTCTCCCGCGCCACTTCCATCAATCTTTCATACTCACCAATATCAACCGTAAGCCCTTGCTCCTCAGCCATGAGTTCTGTCAGGTCGATCGGAAAACCGTAGGTGTCATGCAGTTTGAAAGCATCTTCACCACTCACCCTGCCATGATGATGCTTGCGCGAATACTCCGCAGCTTCATTGAAAAGCTTAATGCCACGATCAAGCGTTTTACCAAACGATTCTTCCTCATCACGAAGAATCTCCGCAATATAAGCCACGTTATCTCGCGGCCGAGCTGCATCCGGGCCATTACGCAGTTCCGGGAAAACATCCCCCATGTGCGCGACCAATGGCTCAACAAGATCACAAAGAAACGGTTCGTGCATATTGAGATATTGTCGGCCATAGCGCACCGCCCGGCGAAGAATCCGCCGCAGCACATAGCCTCTCCCCTCGTTGCTTGGCATTGCGCCGTCGGTAATCGCAAACGTCAGGCAACGAACGTGGTCAGCCATGACTCGATAAGTCACGTCCACCATAAGCTGCTGAGTCTCCGATGCCCCCGGCAACAGTCCCGTATACGCCGGCGCACCAGTTCGCTTTTGTATCGCGTCAAAAATCGGCGTAAAAACATCTGTATCATAATTGCTCGACTTGCCCTGCAAGAGCGCACAAAGCCGCTCGAACCCCATCCCCGTATCCACATGCTTCGCGGGCAGCGGCGACAATTTTCCATCCGTCGCCCGATTAAATTGGATAAACACGAGATTCCAAATTTCAATCACTCGCGCATCCCCCGCGTTCACCAGCGAGGCCCCGCTTTTGTCGGGTGTAATATCAACATGAATCTCACTGCAAGGCCCGCAAGGGCCTGTCTCACCCATCTCCCAAAAATTATCCTTCTTATTGCCGGTGTGAATATGCGTCGGGTCGATGTCCGTCTCGCTCTTCCAAAGCTCAGCCGCCTCCGTATCAGGCTCAAGCCCCTCAGCCTTGTCACCCTCAAAATAGGTCACATGAAGTCGAGACTTATCAATCCCCCAAACCTCGGTCAACAATTCCCACGCCCACGCGATAGCTTCCTTCTTGAAATAATCGCCGAAGGACCAGTTCCCCAGCATCTCGAAAAACGTGTGGTGATAAGTATCCTGCCCGACATCGTCGAGGTCGTTATGCTTCCCACCCGCCCGGATGCACTTCTGCGTATCAGCCGCCCGCTTATAATCTCGCGTCCCCGTCGCCAGGAACACATCCTTAAACTGGTTCATCCCCGCATTGGTAAATAGCAGCGTCGGGTCATCGTGCGGAACCACCGGCGAGGACTCAACAATTTCGTGGGCCTTACCGCGAAAAAAGTCGAGAAATTCCTGTCGTATCTGATTAGCTGTCAATTTAGAGGGCATAGTTAAACCTGTTAGAATTAAAGAACCAACGCATCCGACACCTTCGTCGATTTCGCCAGCCTGCTTATCGTTGCGATACTGTACTCTGCCGTGGGGGATTTTCCAGTTTTACTCCTACAATGCTATAGGATAGGCAAGCCAAACCAGAGCCGCACGGCGCAAGCCTGCGGGCAAGTCATGTGAATTTTGTGAAGGTTTGACGTAGTGAAGACATGCCACCAGGCTCGCGCCAGGTACTCTGACATGACTCGCAGCCAATTCGTTCTTGCATCCCACGGCGCAAGCCTGCGGACCAAATCGTTGACACCAGGCCAACTCGACCTTAGCGTCACACACATTAAGAGATTTCTTCACCATTGACCGGGGAGCGACCATGCAGCGTTTTCGAGTAACAACCATTGCAGCCATAGCTATCATCACCTTAATCCAGGGGTGCGCGACGACAAACTCCTCATCGAAACTAGGCCGGGGCAAACATAGTCTCGACAATTTAGCTAAACCAGCTGCGTGGATTCAAATCGACGGCCACGCCGGCGAATACCGCAACGACGCCGATGGCCAACCGCTTATACCTTGGTACATCACCGCCTCAGCTAGCCCCACACCCACGTTTCGCGTTGACGTTCACAAACCACTACTTGGCGATGCCGTAGACTTTCAATGCATCATCCAATCTCAGGACATGAGCGACAAAGCCACCGCTATCGCTTATGGAATTAAAGCTAACGAAGGTACATTTGAGCTAGGCACGGATTACAATCTGCTCGCGCCCGGCGAAAATTTTGAACTTCGCAAAGCCGCCACCGCCAATATCATCACCGAAGCCGATCCGCTCGCCGCCGGAGATTATGTCATAGCCGCGACACTGACCAACAGAGAAACCGGCCAAAGCGCAGTAGCCATAAGCCACTTTACTGTAGCCACAAACTAATTCTTTGACGCGAACGACATAGCCGTCGGGTGGCATGGGTAAGCTACTGCTTACCCGTGGTCTGTGCTGTTAAGTGGTTTGTTAAGGCGAATCCGCAGCCTCATCATGCACCCGCCCGCGCTCATGGCCATCTCGTCGCGGGTCAATCCGATTGAGAATTTTTCTTCGACACCAGAGTAACGGAAATACCATCGTGCGATGCCATCTCACATACCAAGGCCGGCGATAAGACGCGGCTAACTCCTCCGCCGACATCTGGTCTCGCCGCGTGCGCCGTTTCAATTTTTGTAGATGATACAAATCACTATTCTGAAACCACCGCCGCATCGCCCGCATCAGCCAAAGCTCACCACCCCACCGCTTCGACCAATACCAACTAATTTGAAAATCAAACAAGTGAGGCTGACCGTCATCCCCGACCAGCACATTCTCACATTTTTCCAAATCCACATAAGCCATGCCTCGGTCGTGAATCTCTTGAATGAGCGCAGCTAGTAAGCCATGAAAATCGTCCGGGACTTGCTCCCCTTTTTCCAAAGGATGCCCTTCGGCAAACTCACGAATCACCCCCGTCTGCTCCCATCGCGCAATCGGCTTGGGAATCCCATGCAAATCCTGGAGCCTCGACAGCGCCCCCCACTCACGATTCGCCAGCCATCTGCCGGTCCATTCCAGCGGAAACAAGAAAAAAGATGCCTGCCGACCCACTTTAAGCACAACCCGATGCCCCTCACGCTCGTACATACTGGTAATGGCGAAGAAATCGTTCTTAAAAATCCGCTGCAACGAATACGGCTGCCCCGCAACATCAATCTCCTTTGGCAACTCACGACGCCCCAGAGCTTTCAAACAAGATGGCACTTTTTTTGACAAGGCTGATAGTTTCCGATTATCGATTGCGTAACCTAAATTTTAATCGCGTTTGACCACGATTCGCCAATCATAGTGCAAGCGCTCACCGTTTCCAGTACAGTGCGGCAGAAGATGACAAAAAGCCCGAGCCAACCTGAAAACCTACACCCGCGAAGCCAATCCGCCTTCGCCACCGTCGCCCTGTTCACTATCCTATGCGTCATCGCCCTACGCCCGTTGATTTCAGAATCTTACGACGCCTCGCCAAGCAGCATCACACAAGCTATCTCACAGGTAAGCGACCCCTCACCGCTAAGAACGATTATTTTCGACCTATCCATCCTATTAGCCACACTTCTTTGGCTGATTGGTAGAACCATATCACGAATAAATTATTCCAAAAACGAGCCGCGGGCGCAATATAATCCCGATTCATCGGGAGCCCGCGCGGACGCCAACGTGATTCCAGACTCGCAGACGAAAACAAATTACCAAAAAACCGGTCTTGAGTGGGGCCTGCTCTTACTAACCATCGCCGGCATCATCTCCTGCTGTTTCGCAGGAAACAAACGCCTAGCCATCAACGCCACCGTCGATTGGCTATGCCTCCCCGTCATGACAATCGCACTCGTCAACCTCCTACGAACCAGCGGCCAACGCCAATTACTACTCGCCGTCATCATCGCCTCAGCCTGCGCACAATCCGCTCATTGCCTGGAGCAATCGCTAATCGGTAACGCAGATGCCTGGGCACATTACGAAAGTATCAAAGAATCTTTTTGGGCGACCCAAGGCATATCACTAGACAACCCCACCGTCACGCTCTTCGAAAATCGCATCAAAGCCAATGAAGCTCAAGGCTTTTTACCGCACAGCAACGTCACCGGGTCATACCTGGTACTCGCCCTATTCCTAGCCATTGGCAGCCTATGGCAGCGATGGCGAAATGGCGGATTCACCTACGCCCCCTTACGAAGTTTCGGCTTGATTCTACTCACCGCCGCCATCGGCGCAGGCGTCGTCACCACGCGAAGCTTAGGCGCGTATCTTTCGGCTGTGGTTAGTTTGTTGCTGTTAGCAGCTTTAGTTCGATGGTCTAAATTCATATCTGCTAACAAGATTAAAATCCTATGGGCGAGTTGGGCAGGCTTCATCATAGCTATCATCGCCACAGTCGGGCATGGCCTATACCACAACAGCTTCCCGCACATGTCACTGACATTCCGATGGCAGTATTGGAAAGCCTCAGCCAAGCTTATCAGTGACTACTTTCTGACGGGCGTGGGACGAGAGAACTTCGGCAGGCATTACCTGCAATACAAATCCATCCAAAGCCCCGAAGAAATCTCCAACCCGCATAACCTGTTCGTCCAAGCGGCTTCCGAATGGGGCATTCTTGGCTTAGCGGGCATAATAGCGATGCTCGTCGGCGTCACTTATTTAATAGCTCGAAGTCGCAACCCGCAAACAATAACAGCCCCATCGCCCCAACAAGAATCTTCGCCCCGATGGTGGCTATGGGGCATCAGCCTAACCCTCGTCGTCGCCATCGTTCGCATCCCCATGCTAGGCTCGACCGACCTCAACTTTATCTACTACGCCACCGTCATCACCGCCGCATCTTGGCTATTAGGCTTCACCTGCATAGCGTATGTAGCCACTCCTGCGAGCTATAGCGCAAACCGCTACACGATCTCCGCCATCTTTGCCGGCCTATTCGCTTTCTTGCTGCACGACATGATTAACTTCGCTATGTTCGTACCAGCCTCTGCGACCACCTTTTTCGCAGCCTTAGCCTTAATTATTCCTGTTTCACGAAACATAAAACACATCGCCCCCAAAGCCAATCAATACCCCTGGTTTTGGCCCATTGCCAACCTGACGGCACTTGGCGTGGTGTGCGGGTTGACACTTTTTCCTTCGTACCAAACTTTTAGATGTCTGGAAATTCTCACACCAATTAAACAAGCGGGGCTCGTAAAAGACCGAGAACAACCGCCATTCAAATACATTCCCGAATCATGCTATGCAGACGAATCAGAACCCGCACCCTTTATTGAATTAGCGAATTTGTGGATTCTAGCTTCAGTTGAGAGAGAACGACCGGCCAATTATTTTCGCAGAGCGAACGATGTATTATACGAAGCCAAATTGCGAGACCCCTACGACATTCGCTTGCAACGCCTGATAGCCAAGGCTTCAATTGAACTAGCTCGCACTGATGACAGTATGCGCGCCTACTTCGCCGCAGCAAAAGCCGCACGAGCAGTCATCGAGTTATACCCTGACGACCCCAATGGCCTCATCGACGCCGCCAACATTCAATCAGAAGTAGCCTCAGTCTTGCAAGAAATGTCAATCATGCAAGACGCCATAAACCACTATACCAAAGCGCTATCCCTTGACGACGCTCGACCGCAGTGGGAGCGCATTCAAAAATTAAGCGAACAAAAACGAGCCAAGGTAGCAGCCGAAATCCAAAAACTTAAAAAACGAGCCGCGGGCTTCAGCCCGCGCGGAGCCACGACCACAATAACACCTACAACTAAATAATGCACCGTCATTCCCGCGCAGGCGGGAATCCAGTCTTGAACTGTCTATACCACTACACTAGATTCCCGCCTGCGCGGGAATGACGCGATGCACTACTTCCCAGGCTCCTCAACAACCCAGGCCCCGCTATGATCTAGCGAAAAATTAAGCAACTGATAATCTCGTTTGCGCAGCTCACTATTACGGCCATCAATCCGCAAAATCACCAGCTTTTTCCAATTGATCGTCACCCGACTTGTATCAACCACAAACGATTCCACATCGTGCGTTTCGATAACTATTTTATTTCGCCCTCGATCAAACGCCCCCGTCGCCCAACCACCATCCCCACCGCTACTCACCTTTTTCACAATCAGCCAACGATTCGAATCTTCTATTACCGGCAGCACCACCGGCACCGGCTTAACCTCTTTCGGCTGACGTACAACAGGCTTATCCCCCCCCACCTTCACCGCAGGCTCACTACAACCGCCAAGCCATAACATCAGCACAGCCAAACATCCCAAAGATGCTCCGCGTAAAAAAAACCGTTTCAGCATATCTTTTTCAAAGTGCATAACACGCCATCCATCCTCACGCTCGCCCATCCACTATATCATCGGGAATTCAGGCTAAGCTATATCACGACAAGTTGCCAAATCGCCCATTTTATTGTACCTTCCCGGCCCAACATAGGATGCAAAAATAATGAATCACAAGCATGAATCGAGTATCATTCGTTCCACCACCATCCTCACCGTCAGGCGAGGTTCATCCGTCGCTATCGGAGGTGATGGCCAAGTATCATTGGGCAATACCGTCATCAAGCACGACGCCAAAAAAATCCGCCCACTCGCCGATGGCCAAGTCCTCTGCGGGTTCGCAGGGTCAGCCGCCGACGCCTTCGCCTTATTAGAACGCTTCGAGGGCAAGCTAAGTCAGCATAAAGCCAACCTCAAACGCGCCGCCATCGAATTAGCCAAGGAATGGCGCACCGACAAAGCTCTACGCCGCCTGGAATCACTACTCATCGCCGTGTCAGATTCGACTACGCTTATGATCGGAGGCTCTGGCGACGTCATTGAACCCACAGACGGCGTCATCGGCATCGGCTCTGGCGGCATGTTCGCCACTGCAGCCGCAAGAGCGCTCATCGCCAATACCGACCTCTCAGCCGAGGACATCGTCAAAAAATCTCTCGAAATCGCCGGAGATATTTGCGTGTACACCAATCAAGACATCGACGTAGAATCACTAACACAACGCAAGCCCGGCGCATAAGATAGTGTGTGCGAGGCATGATAAATTTATTAACACCAGAATGTAGCCATAGAAATGAATGATCTTACACCACAACAAATCGTAGACGCCTTAGACAAATACATCGTTGGCCAAGCCGACGCCAAGCGAGCCTCAGCCGTCGCCATCCGCAATCGCTGGCGACGTCGTCAGCTACCGGAAGAATTGCGCAACGAAGTTGGCCCCAGCAACATGATCCTCATTGGCCCTACAGGCGTAGGTAAAACCGAGATTGCAAGACGCCTAGCCAGCCTCGTCAACGCTCCATTCATCAAAGTCGAAGCCACGAAATATACCGAAGTAGGCTATCATGGCCGAGACGTCGAAAGCATGATCCGCGACCTCGTTGAACTCGCCGTACACATGGTCCACGACGAGCAAACCGAAGTCGTTCGCACAGAAGCCGAAAGACGCTCCGAAGAACAACTCATCGACGCCATTCTTCCTCCTACAGATTTCGACCGACAGGACACAGCCGCTGAGAGCGATACCGCCGAGCGGCGTCATCGGTCACGTGAAAAAATCCGTATTCAATTACAAAGCGGCGAGCTGGAAGAACGCAACATCGACATCACAGTAGAATCAAAAGGTACGCCCATCGGAATTATGTCCAACGTGGGCATGGACCAGCTAGAACCCGAAATGCAAAACTTCATGGAACGCCTCATGCCCACCCAGCAGAAAAAGCGTTCTACGACGGTCAAAGAAGCTCGAAAAATTATATTCAACCAGCAGTGCGAGCAGCTTATCGACCGTGACAAAACTACAGAAATAGCCATCCGCCGCACGGAAGATAGCGGCATCGTCTTCCTGGACGAAATTGATAAACTAGCCGCCCCATCACAATCGCACGGGCCAGACATCTCCCGCCAGGGCGTGCAGCGAGACTTATTACCCATCATCGAGGGATGCACGGTGCAATGTCGATATGGGCCAGTCAAAACCGACCACATTTTATTCATCTCCGCCGGCGCGTTTCACTCCAGTAAGCCCAGTGACCTGATGCCAGAATTGCAAGGCCGATTGCCCATTCGCGTTGAGTTAGTCGATCTAACCAAAGAGGATTTCAAGCGAATCCTAACCGCCCCGCAAAACGCCCTCACCAAACAGCAGGTAGCCCTCCTTGCCACCGAGGGTGTTCTCATCGACTTCACCGAAGACGCCGTCGACGCTCTAGCTGACGCCGCCTTCCGGGTGAATGAATCCACGGACAACATAGGCGCCCGCCGCCTCACCACCGTAATGGAACGAGTCATGGAAGAAATAAGCTTCGACGCCCCAGAGCGCAATGGCGAAACCATCAAAATCGATAGGGCTTATGTAGAAAAAAGACTGGAAGGCGTATCAGAAGACAGCGACCTAAGCCGGTTTATCCTGTAATTAAAGAGTATATCGAAGAGTCGCAAATAAAAGGTTTAAAGGTTTAGCGCCACCAGAGCCGCACGGCGCAAGCCTGCGGGCATGCCTTACGCGTTTATGCCCCATGGACGTTGCCCCAGATTGCCACCAGGCTAGCGCCAGGTGCTCTGGTCGCTTGCCATCGTCACTCAAAACAAACCAGTCTCACCCGTCACCACAGTTATCGGACCTTACTCCACCCTCACCTTCCACACCTTACCTTTCACCTCAAAACGAATAAACATCCCATATTTTCATCACGCTACCACTAGCAGGTGTCGATGCCTTGGCTTATACTGCCCGGCTCTTCGCTGCTTGGCTCAGCTTCTTAGCGGAGAAAATCGTGCGATTAGGGTAACTTTAGGTGCTAGTTTTTTGGGAATGAGTTTGTTTTGATTAAGGTACGGCCTCGCGGTAACGAATCCATCCAGCAAATGTTGAAACGGTTTAAGCGTCTTTGTCAGCGTGAAGGTTTAACACGCGACCTCAAACGACATAGCTACTACGAAAAACCATCCGAACGAAAACGCCGTCAGTCGCGCAAGGCTATCCGTAAGTCTGAAAAAGACGAAGAGCTAGCCAATAGCGCATCGTCGAACACACGGCGCAAGTAGTCTTTACGATTTCCCAACGCTCATCACATGGATAACAAAAAGTTATTCATGACTGACTGATGAGCGATGTCACGCGCAGACAATACTGTATCACTCCATCAGACACACCTCCCAGCCTGGTGGCATGGGTACGCGCAGCTTACCCGTGTATTCATTAGCCAATAACATCATCGCACACATCCCCACTACCGAGCGCCCCAGCGCAATCAATCTTACTCTAGTGACCAGCACGGAAACAACGCCTATGATAATCGCAATGAATACGCCCTAGCGTGAATGGCTGAGTCAAAATAAATAAGTGAGAACCATTGTGCCTAATACACAAAAAGTTGCCCTAGTCACTGGCGGATCGCGCGGCATAGGCCGGGCCATCTGTCTCGAACTTGCCAGCCTAGGCTACGCCGTCGTCATCAACTTCAACGAAAACATCACCGCAGCCGAGGACACGCGCGAAGCCGTCGAGGCCTTGGGCGTCCCAGCTGAAACCTGCCAGGGCGACATCTCCGCAAAATCTCATCGTGACTTGATGGTGGCATTCACCTTGGAACGCTTTGGCCGAATCGACTTACTCGTCAACAACGCGGGCATCGCACCAAAAGTCAGAGCAGACATTTTAGAAACCGACGAAGAAGTCTTCGACGAAATCCTGAACACCAACCTCAAAGCCCCCTACTTCATGACCCAAGGCGTAGCTAATGCCATGGTAGACCTGCGTAACGACAACACCATAGATAGCGGCATTATCATCAACCTCAGCTCCCTTCGGTCATATACAGCTGCCCGCAACTACGGCGAGTATTGCATCAGCAAAGCTGGCGTGAGCATGATAACGAAACTATTCGCCGTTCGGCTAGCCGAGCATGGCATCAACGTTTACGAAATTAGTCCTGGCATAATCGAAACAGACATGACCTCCGGCGACGCCACCAAGGAATATTACAACGCAAAAATAGCCAAGGGCATGGCCCCAATAAATCGCTGGGGCAAACCAGAAGAAGTAGCCAAAGCCGTGGGCGCAATCGCACAAGGAAGCTACCCCTTTAGCACCGGCCAAGTATTCCACATAGACGGCGGCTGGCATTTAAGGGAACTGTAACGTCACGCACTGCCTAACCATTTGGTAATGCCCCGTCATCCCGTCGCAGCCCCACCGTCATTCCCACGAAGGCGGGAATCCAGACGAACCTCGCACATTTTGAATCAATAGCAGAAACGCCTAGATAGCTTCTACTACGAGCCTGAATTGTCAGCCGGAGCATCCGCGTCGTTGGTGGTAAAGTTATCTACCGCAAAAACAGTACTCGCAGCCTCGTCACTAATGGCGTCAACGAAAATAGTAATGAAGCCAATACCTCCGGTTAGCGAAACACCGTAGACCGTTTTCAGTGATTCGAGGTCTAAATCTATCCGTCCTGAGAACCCAGTGACATCTTGGAAAACGGCACCGGCAGGGAACGTGTTGTTGAGCGGCATTTCTATGATTTCGGCTTCGTCTCCATCTGCCGGCACAGCACTACGGACCCCGAGGGATACAATTCCTGGATCAACGGAACCTACCCATGCGAAATCGAAAGCCGCTCTTGCTACCGGCGGGCTGATACGAATCACTACTGCTTCGGAAACGCTCACATCGTTATCAATGGGCTTTGGGCTGCCCCACATCGCCTCGCCAGTGATACCATTACCAGCAACGACGTCGTCGGGAAGTAAGTAGTTATCGTCGAAGAACAAGTTGTTACCGATATCGTTTTGGAATGAAATACCGTCGGGAGTTTCGAAGTTCAATCCCGGAAAAGCAGACACGAGTAACCCACTCCCCGCTGATGGCCAATCAAAACCATCGCCGCCATCAAGCATCACCCCGGACTTGAATGTGTATAGAACTGTTGGAGAAACTTCAGCGACTTCAGGCGGCACGGCTGAGCACCCTGCGATCATCGCCACCGTAACAACCGAAAATTCAACCATTCGTTTTAACATGCTTGCCCCCTACAATTTTCTTCCATAGATTTCATGCCATCGAAACTCAGTCAGATAAGTTCCCTACGGGTCTTACTTACGAATAAAAATCGCGTCAACGCCACACATTGCGATAGAGTGTGCAAGTCTTTTTACGCAATGATACCGATTATTTTTAGGCCACCTGATGTAAATGAACGTCACGTTGGGGAAATGGGAAACTGATATTCTCAGCGTCGAACCTTAGTTTGACTAATTCGATAATATCACAGTGCACGCTCCAATAGTCTGACGTGTTGACCCAAGGCCTGACTATGATGTTTACGCTATTATCAGCAAGTTCCGCGACTGCAATAGCCGCTGCTGGCTCTCTTAATATACGTTTGTCTTTAGCGATAATGTCTTGCAGAACATCCTTAGCTTGCTTGATGTCGTCGCCGTAACCAATACCGAATACAAAGTCTATGCGTCTGGTGTCGTTGGTGGAATAGTTTGTGATTGTGCCACTAGTTATCGCAGCATTAGGCACAATGACACGCTTGTTGTCTGGGGTTTTGAGAATGGTGGCGAAGACTTGAACTTCTTCAATCGTTCCGCTCACGCCACCGGCTTCGACAAAATCTCCGGCTTTGAATGGGCGGAATATGATGACCATGACGCCAGAGGCAAAGTTCGCAAGTGAACTTTGAAGGGCTAATCCGATGGCTAGTCCTGCGGCGCCGACTACCGCGACAAATGATGTCGTGGGTACGCCGAGTTTTTGGATGGCCGAGATTACAACCATGGTCATTAACATGGCGTATGCGAGGGTTGTTGCGAATCCTATCAGGGTAGGTTCGACCTTGGCTTTGCGCATGATCCGATCAAGGATGCCTGTGAGAGACTTGGCTATCAGCCATCCAACTACGAGTGTGGCAAGTGATGTTAGAACGATGGGGCCGTAAAGTGCCAGCCAATATTGAATCGATCCAGGATACTGATACATGGAAAATGTCTCCTTACTAGTTAGTGTATGCCAGTGACGTAGGTCGGGGCATCGACCCGGCGCATCACGAGCCAAGAATCGTCGGGTCGATGAACCGACCTACACGCTTATCTATTGAGATAGAACTGATCATTTTCGCCGCCAAACTGAAATGCTAATACACCCTCCCCCTTAGGCATATTTAGATTTTGCCATGCCACAAAGTGGAAGTCGTAAGCCTTTCCCGGCATGATTATTTCATAGTGTAACATCATGGCATTACCGAGAACTGGGGGAGACCATTCAAGTTCTTTCTTAATGCAATATATAGTACACATAACTGGTGCATGCGGAAATCCATTGAGCGGGAAATGTTGTTGATTCTTCTTATGGGCGTTTACTTCGTCAATTGTTGCGCTTGGTAAATTAACTATCGAGTTAAATTGTACCGTCGCAACGTGCCTAATATCAGTCTTTTTATTTAATTGCATGCGCTGTCGATGTGTCGGATCACTCGTGTGTATATTCACTACTCCCGATTCATGCAGTGAAATATAGATGTTTCCTCCTCTTCTACATTGTAACGAATGACGCAAATCGTCTTTTATAGACTCTATAGAGTAGTCTGAATTAGAAAAGGGAAAAAATAGTAGCGAATGATCTTTATTACTGAATTTGATTTTGAATAACCATCGAAATTCTAGTCGATTATCCGTTGTATAAAACTTGATCTCGTGCTTTGGCTGCCACTTAATAGTTATACGCATTCTTGGTACTTTAATGCACATACAAATTATTATCTCATGTTATATGATTATACTTACTAAGGAACACCCGTCTAATTTCCTGAACTACAAGCCAAATATGTCTAAACACCAAACTCTTCAACTCGCCCACGTGCGGCTATTAAATCACTCATCGGATCATTCGATCCTGTACGCCGAAGTATGTACGCACCGCGATAGTCTGTTGATTCTAGCGTGACCATGGCCCCGGTGAGATCGACGTCTCCTTCACCCATGCGCACTTCGCAGCCTGGGCGATCAGCCCTTCCTGCGCGGGCGTCTCGGACGTGAACGATAGCTATGCTCGTTGCGAATCTCTCCACATAGCGAATTGGATTATTCCCAGCTATGACCAAAGGCGTGAGGTCCAAACCTAATTGTATTGCGGGGCAAGCGACCGCGTCGAACAGCGTTGCGAATCCGTCAGGCTCATCTGATGACGGACGTAGTGCCAAGCGGATGCCATATGTGTCTGCTGCTTCCCCCATCTGTTGCAGCGCCTCAACAGCTACCGGAGATGGCTCAGATGTTTCGGGATGGGTGACAGCGCCAATGGCTGTACTCACCACAGAAACGTGCAGGTCAGCCGCGAGTTTGAGTATATCATGGGTCAATGCGATGCGATGATCTATCGTAGAAGGATCAGTCAGCCGAAGCATGGCATGGTCAGCCGTGAGGGAAGTTAGTTGCAACCCCGTCCCTTCAACAAATCGTAATAAGTGACGCCGGCCACTAGCCGACAGCACGCTTGGCGACATATCCGGCGCGTGCGCAGCTAACTCCACCAGCTGCACGTCGAGCTTACCGGCCTGTTGCAAAGCACGTTTGGTATCACCATGAAGGTCGTGCGCATTAACGCCTAGTCGTTCAGTTACACTCATATCGCCACCACGCCTCACACCTATAATTATGACACTCAATTCACTACATTGTAGTAGCCATATTATAGCGGACACGCAAGCCTTTAGTAGACACAAGAATGGTAGCGAGCGCTCGAATTTTGAATGAGGGGCAGCAAGCCGAGTGCCCCATTCTTCGGGTACTCCCGAAGAATGGGGGAAGTAGAATCATGAATGAGTCGCGTGGCACTTAGACCAACGTGCTACAGGCGACAACAGCGAGAGATGAAACAATGTCGGTCATTAAACATCAGTATGAGTACGATTCACTTCACCCACCTGATAGAAACAGCTAACCACAGCCGGGACAATAATTAAAAACGGTCCAACGAAACTGTTGTTGCTTCCCAAAGACGTCATCGTGCCATAGAGATTAGGCCAAGCCATGACCAAAGCGGCGATGCCAGACACTAAAAGAAAAGCGCCAATGATCGAAGTCACAAATACGATGACGAGTTGCCTATTGATGTACGCATATGCCGTACCAACAAGTAGCGTCGCGATAACTACGAATATAAAAACCGAACCTCTCATACCGGATTGTTCAAGCAAGTATCCAATCATAAACGCAATAATCATGCCACCCAAGACCGCCGCGGCGTATTTCGCCGGCTTATAACAAGCCGCCGCTATGACGATACCAACTACTACAGCACAAACTGTTTGCAGTCCTCCAGAACCGACAAACTGCGCGGTCATCATTGCAGCCATCAATCCGAAAGACGCGACGACGCATAGACGCCACATACGAAATCCAAAAATCATCAACGCTGTTCCTGCGACTAACAACGGAAAACCTATCAAATGGTCAGCGTTTCGTAGAAAAATGAGCCAGTCATTTATGGTATCGCTCATGACATAATCTCCCGGCCTCGAACAGATGCGTATCCGAAGCCCAATAGCGCGTACGGCGGCGTCATAGACCTCTTATCATCTCTAAATTTACAATTCCGATCTCGCAATAGCGAAACGAAAAGAGATTTTTCGGAAGATATGTAAGTTATTTACCGGAACCGGACTCAGACTTTTCAGGTGCTTTACGGGTTAATAGCGTTTGCAAAATGATTGACGTCACAAAAAAACCGCCTACACCCATCCCCAGCATCGACGGTTTGTCTTGTAGCGACGTATAAGCTGTGGGCGCCATTTTTGCGAGTAACGTAGCCACGCCCGATAAAGCAATGCTCGTGCCTAGAATTGAAGTCGATACAATAGCCATCGTACGCACAACTATGACGCCCAGAAAAAGTCCGGTAAACATAGCGGCTAATCCGATCAGCTTTCCGTTAAGTGCCACAGTTTTATCTCGCTGATTTACGAAGGTCCAAAATTTCTCCAACCAAAGCTTTGGCTCGCCAGGAATGCTCGAATCTGTCGATGTCATAGTCATGTCACCAGATTGCAACACATCCAAACCGCGAGCGAATGGCTGAGGCATGACCTGGCCATGCTGAAATTCCACTACATGAGGCGCGACTTCACGATAGCCAAACGTGCCAAGCGCCACGGAACCGAATACGGCTGCCGTGAGTACGCCGACCCATAAGCGAAAAGTAATGAACGTGACGGTGGCTAACATGCCCGCGCCGATGATTCCGCCAAATAATGCCGTGTAACCAGCCGCGTTGGCGACGTACATGCCGGTCAAACCACCAACAACCACGCCGGCGGTGGTCAGGCCTGCACGGGCAAATTTCGCGCCTAATACCGCGAGGGTAATGCCGCACATGACCATGCCCAACGCGACCCAACTGATGTTGTCAGTCATCGCCGGAGCCTGAGTCTGTAAATATCCACGAAACTGGTTGAGTATTGGTGATAAGTCTGTCATGGTCCTATCCATCCGCTAAATTGCATATCGAGGCCACCGTAGCCATTCTACCACTATATTCGGAGGCCGGTGCGTAATATTTGGTCAAAGACGGTCGTTTTCTGCCCGCTGATGAGGCCTCAACCCGGCAATTCTTTATCCTGGCACAGTAAAACGGTCTGGGAAGGTCGAAACGTCCACGATCACATGTCCTGCATCCACTCGGCCTGTCCGAAAATAATTCTGTCGCAAAATCGCAAGCTTTTCCCCCATCATGTTTTCTTCGATCTCCTCACCCGGCGCAGACCCCCATCGAATGCGGCCACCCATCCGATCAGTGGCTAATTCTACATGACTGCTTTTTGGATCAACGCGCCCGCCGTAATTCTCTACAAAGGCAGCCGTAATCTGCTGTGTAAATGGCTCATTCAACACGGCGGCTAATAAGGCTACGCCTGCGCCAACGTCGCGTCCTTGCCATGGCTGCCCTTCTTTAGGAGCGCTAGCCTGTACGCCTTGGATGACCGGCCACGCGGGATCGTAACCATAAATACCTGGCAATCGTACGCCTTCCACATCAATGAGCGAAAACGTATTTTCCTGCTGAACCATCGCAAAAGGCGCACGGTAATCACAACTGATTCTAAATTTCGCATCACTACCGCGACGGACGGAATATACATTCTTAACCCAGCCTACGCTGGATAAACGCTGGGCTAATCGCTTGCATAAATCATCAGCTAGCCAATCGCCATCAAGCACAGGAAGCAGCGCACCATCAAGGTCACTACCCGCAATGCGAGCAATAGAAGGCGGGAGGTCTACAAATTCGAGTACAGGGTCCGGGTGAGCCGCTCGAACCTGGTCCAATAGTTGCGTATCCAACCATTCGACCGCCCCGGCTCCGAGCATGGTCGCGGGTAAAATTATCAGCACAGCTAGCCCCGCCCACATGATGCGCCGACGACCGACAATACTCAGCTCAGCTAACCATTCGCCCAGTCGCGCGAATGAGGAGGATTTTTTTTTCGACTTCCTAGCCATGAATTCGCAATCTCGCTTACAAATATCAACCCAAACCCTACGCGCGCAGCGTAACCCTGTAGCTACGCCAAACGACAACTACTATTCACAAGATCGGTCAATGAGGTACGAGTCCGCCACTATTGCTTGGCAGAGGCTTTCAAAGTCGATTCCGACCCTCGCGGCGGCTTTGGGGAGCAGGGAATGACTGGTAAAACCGGGTATAGTGTTGATTTCAAGTAAGTATGGATTTCCTGTGGCAGAATCGACGAGCCAATCTACCCGCGACATGACCTGACAGCCCAATGCCCGGTGAGCGTCTAAGCTGAGCGATTGGATTTTAGAAAGAAACGTTTCTGGTAATTCTAGATCGAAAAGGTATTGGGTATCGTCTACGAGATACTTGGCCTGGTAATCGTAAAACTCTCGTGAGGTGCGGATTTCGCAAACGGGTAAAGCCTGGTCTCCTAAAATGCTCACGGTCAACTCGGACCAGAGATGAACTGCTCTACCAAAGCCTGGCCATATTTTTTGGCAACTTCGCCCGAAGTTTTAATCATCTGCTCGGCGGTCTTAACTAAAAACGTATCAACGCTGCTGCCGGATGATACTGGCTTCACTACGGCGGGGAGCGAAATGTGATCTGGCCAGGTGTTCAAATTTTCCAACGTCGCTACGAAAAAAACTGGGGTTGGTAAATCTGACGAAAGGAATTTCTGCTTCGCACGAACTTTGTCCATGGCTAAGCTGGAGGCTGCGCTGCCGCAACCGCTATAACGCTTGCCCCTTTCGTTCAGGATTTTCTGCAACGTGCCATCTTCGCCGAATTGGCCATGCAGTGCGATGAATATGAAATCGTCATCTCGGTCCAATGCGTCAAGATGAGCGGCGCTGATGTCATGTTGCTCTACACGATGACCTAAGTTTTTTAGCGCCTGTGTGACACATTTTCCGCTGTTCAGGCTGACTTCGCGTTCTTCGCTATCGCCGCCGGCGAAAACGGTGATGTCTAACGGCTGGACCGATGGCGTGGTGGATGATGATGGCGTTTTTTTTTCTTGTGTCATAGTCCTGTCGCTACGGCTTCCTGGCCTACTGGTTCCCATACTTCAATTTCTCGTTCAAGTGTGATGCCATGATGGTCCAAGACGCGCTGTCCAATGACATCCATCAGTGAGAGTATGTCTGCGGCGGTAGCTTCTTGTGAGGCGACGATAAAGTTGGCATGTCGATCTGAAACCACCGCTCCGCCGACGCGCGTTCCTTTCAGTCCGGCGGAGTCGATTAACTGTCCGGCTTTGTGACCAGTCGGGTTTTTGAAAATGCAGCCTGCACTTTTATCTGCGAGTGGTTGGGACTGCTGCTTTTGCTGGAACAATTTTTCATACCTGCTGGCTACTTTTTTGGGATCGTCCGCGTCAAACTCCAGCTCTGCAACTAATAGAACTTGGCAGGTGATCGCACTTGATCTATATCCGAGCATCAGGCGGTCAACAGGCCAGGTGTCGATGGTTCCGTCTGGATTTACGAGCGTGACATTACGGACGATGGCCCCAATTTCGCCCGCGCTACCGCCTGCATTCATGCGAATCGCGCCGCCGATAGTGGCGGGGACGCCGGCTAGGCACTCTAAACCGGTTAGGCCTAGCTCACTGCATTTGCGAGAAAAGGGCATGAGGTCTACGCCGCAGCCGACCTGAGCGGTGGTCGCCTGCCAGGAGACGGTGCGAAAGGTGGGATGATTCAACTTGATGACTATGCCATCGAATCCGGCGTCGCTGACTAAAACATTCGCTCCCGCGCCGAGTACACGGACAGGGACGCCTTCCTCATGAGCGCGTTTTATCGCAAGCGTCAAGCACAAGACACTGTTGGGTCGAAACAAAAAACGCGCACAGCCCCCCACGCGAAACCAGGTGAGCGTACTCAGCGGCGCATGATGCTCGATATTATTCTCGAATTCTTGCCACCAATTCATCAGTTACATTCCAAATGTCTCCGGCTCCCATCGTGACGACAACATCGCCTTGGGTTAGCAGAGGAAGTATTTTTTCAACTATCGCTTCCATCGCGGCGATGTATTGTGCCCGGCCTCCCTGGTCGCAAATGCGTGAGACTAAATCCTGCGAACTGATGGCTTCGCTGTCGTCTGAGGCTTCGCGTGCGCCGTAAATATCGGGGATGATAATTTCGTCGGCGTCTGAGAATGCTGAGGCAAAATCGTCTAAGAAAAAACGTGTCCGCGCATGTTGGTGAGGCTGAAAAATCACCCATAACCTTTTGGGCTGATATTGCTTGCGAATGGCGTCGAGCGTGACACGAATTTCTGTGGGGTGATGGGCGTAATCATCCACGACTGTTATGCCGGACCATTGGCCTCGATGGGTTAAGCGGCGACCTATGCCTGCAAACTTTGGTAACGCTTCGGCGAGCGCCGCTGGTTCAGCGCCAGCGTAATGGGCGAGGGCAATCGCAGCTAAGGCGTTGGACACGTTATATTTTCCGGGTACGGTTAGATGAGTCGAGAAAAGTAGCTCTTTTCGATAAACAACATCAAACGAATAGCAGGCTTTGTCAGCCAACAGATTTTTCACTTGCCAATCGGCGGAATCGTTTTCAATGCTTAGCGTAATGACTTCCGCTGAGACTTCTGCCACGGCTTGCAAGGCTAGTTGATTGTCAGCATTTACAAATACGACGCCGTCAGATGGTACATTTGAAGCAAAGGCGGCGAAGGCTTCGACGACGTTTTCGATGGAACCAAAATAGTCGAGATGGTCAGGCTCGATGTTTAGAATAGCGGCGGCTTGTGGATGAAGATGTAAAAAGGAGCGATCATATTCACACGACTCCACAACAAAATGGTCGCCGCTGCCAGCTGCGCTGCTTCCGCCTAGTTGTTCGGAAGTTGCGCCAACCACAAACGAAGGGGCCAATCCAACTTCTCGCATAAGGAAAGCACACATCGCGGTCGTGGTAGATTTTCCGTGCGTACCCGCGATAGCTAATCCTTGGCGATATCGCATTAGCTCACCGAGCAGTTGGGCGTATTTAATGACGGGGATGTCTAGTTGGCGGGCTTCAGCAAGTTCGGGGTTGGTTTCGGGAACGGCGGCGCTAATGACGACGAGGTCTGTGCGCGGGATGACATGGTCAGCGTTATGGCCAATGAAAATGCAGGCGCCTGCCTGGACGAGTTTGCCCATGCCTTCGAAGGGAACGAGGTCTGACCCTGCGACCTTAGCTCCGAGGTCTAGTAACATGCGGGCTGCCCCGCACATGCCTGCGCCACCGACGCCTACCAAATGGACATTAGCCCCTTCGAGGCGCAGTTCACGCGATGCGGTTTGAATTCGTGGCTGCTGTACACAAACGGTCATAACTGTTCTCTCTTAGAGACTTCACCCCTGTAGCATTTCGTCGTCGCGTAATCGTCTTATCGTCCCATGCAAAAGTCTGGCTCCATTGATTCGTCTGCTGTTGCGTGGGTCTTACCATAAACAAGTGCGAGAATTTCCTTGGCAACCTCAGCAGCTGCATCTGGACGAGCGACCTCGCTGGTGGCCTGGGCCATGGCGGCTAGTTGCTTTTCGTCGTTCAATAAAGACATGAGAATTTTTCGCATCGCAGGGGCGTTCTGCGAAACGTTTTTCATATCTTTCATGACTACAGCTGCACCATGCTGAGCCATCATTTCGGCGTTGGCTAATTGGTGCATGTCTTTATGAAACGGATAAGGCAGTAGCAGGGACGGGCAACCCATCGTAGCGAGTTCGGATAAGGTTGATGCCCCCGCGCGAGAAATCACCAACGCAGCAATGGACATCGCAGCAGACATCTGATGCGTGAATGGTAGCACCGAAGAGGCTATCTTTTGGCCTGTATACGCCTGTTTTACCGATTCGTAATCTAACTGACCCGCGAGGTGTAACACCTGCCATTGAGGCAGCATTTGAATGTCATCCAATAGTGCGATTACTGTTTGGTTGATGGTTCGAGCGCCTTGGGATGCGCCGGTGACAAGCAGGGTCTTTTTGTTGGGGTCAAGATTAAACCGTTCGTGGGCATCGACAAATTTATGATTTATAAACGCCTCTCGCACCGGGCAACCTGTGACGCGGATGTTGGTTTTGGGCGGTAAGTGCTTGGTGGAATTTTCCCATTGCGTAAAGACGATGTTAGTCCGCTTGGCCAAATTTCGATTGGCACGACCTGGGAGAAGGTCTGGGTTTAATAGGGCCGTGGGAATCCCCATCTTCATCGCGAGGCGCATGGGCGGAACGGACCCCAGTCCGCCGGTTCCAATAATCATCGTGGGCTTGTCGCGGCTAAATCTTTTTTGGCATAATTTTTTAGATTTTCTGTAGCTTCGCATGATTCCCGGCCAGCGCCAGGGTGCGGTGCTGAGGGGGGAGAGTGATTGCTTTACTAAATCGTACCCAGCTTGGCCTATGATTTGCTGGTCGATAGGTCGGTCAGTGCCAAAGAACACGAACCTCGCATGTGGTAACTGAAGCTTCAACGCTTCAACTACGGCTAAGGCGGGGTATAAGTGCCCACCGGTTCCACCGCCGGCAAAGCCGATTAAAGGTGCGTCTGAAGTTCCAATAGATGACACCATACTGACACAATACCTCACGCTGCTTACGCAGTTTTCGCCGCTTACGCTAGTTCCATATCTAAATCTTGCGCCGCTTCATTCATTTCCGTCGCATGGGCTGATCGATAAGCGATAGCCATTAACAATCCGACTGCTAAAGAAAAGGCCACGATGCCGCTGCCCCCGGCTGATATAAAGGGTAACGAAATTCCCGTGGTGGGGGTGACGACTGTTACGACGGCGATGTTCATAGCTGCTTGCAGGCCTAGCGTTGTTGTTAATCCAAAGGCTAGTAATCGCTCGAACGAATTTACGGCTGACATGGTGATGCGCAGGCCTATCCAGACAAAGGTGCAGTATAGGGCGATGACAAACCATCCGCCGACGATTCCTGCTTCTTCGCAGATGACCGAGAAAATAAAATCTGTTTGACTTTCAGGTAAGTAGCCGTATTTCTGAATGCCCCCGCCAAGGCCTGTGCCTAGCCAACCGCCGGAGGTAATGGCTGTGAGTGATTGGATGGGTTGATAGCCATGACCTTGCGGGTCTGCCCAGATGTTTAAGTATGAGGTTAGTCTAGCCAAGCGGTAAGGCTCGGCTTTTAGCAGGGCTGCCATGCCGGCGGCACCGATGATAGCCACCAAGGCAAGGTGGGTGAGGCGACAGCCGCCGAGTAGTAACATGGCGCCGCCGACTAACGCGAACAAACACGCGGTGCCGAAATCCTCCTTGCCGACCAAGGCAACAAAAACGCCGACTGTGCTAGCTGCGGGTAAAAAGCCGTGAAGGAAGGAGCGTACATCAACTTTGCGACCAGCTAACAAATAGGCGAGGAAAATGATTAAAGATAATTTCGCTAATTCCGAAGGTTGAAACCCGACGGGGCCTAGACCTGTGGAGAGAGCAATCCAGCGGCTCGAGCCTCGACTCTGGGAAGCAAGGCCTGGCAATATCGCGAATAACAGGGCTAAGATGGCTAAAACAGCCGTGAAGTATGCGAACCATTTTCGCCGTGATTGATTGGCGAATACGAATCGTCCTGTAAGCATAGCTAAGGCGATGGCGACTATCCCTAGCCCAACGAAGATGAGCTGTCGGAAAAATACGCCTTGCATCGCAGGCATGATGGAGACTGTTGGGGCCAACGACGCCGTGGCGGAATAGACCATGACTACGCCCAGCGACATGAGGGCAATCGTGGTGGCGATTAGCCAGGAACCGCGCGACGAGGTGGGTTGCGATATATTATCCATCAGCAGTCATCCTTGACGTTTGAGACGAATCTTTGATAACTTACGGTCAGCGTGGCACGATAGTATTTTGAATGTGCGATTATCATCGTAACTCCGCGCAAGCTGAAGCATGCGGCTCGATTACGTTCATTAAAACTCGTCACAGCTTGCGTTCCTTTTACTAACGAAGTTTCAGTGTGGCTAATGCCAATCCGGCGAACATGGACGCGACTAACCAAAATCTGACCACGGTTTGAGGCTCACTCCACCCGCTCAGGTGGAAATGGTGATGGATAGGGGCACAGCGATACAAACGCTTGCCGCCGGTCCATTTGAAATAGCCTACCTGGGTGATGACGGAAATCGCCTCAATGACAAAAACGCCGCCAGCAATGAGTAACATTAACTCTTGCCTGGTAACGACAGCGACGAAACCGATTAGCCCACCAAGCGGCAATGAGCCTGTATCACCCATGAAAACGCGCGCAGGGTGACAATTGTACCAAAGGAATCCTAACGTAGCGCCCAAGATAGCCCCGCAGAGAATGACCAATTCTCCGCTACGAGGGATGTGCGGTACTAGAATTTTATGAGCAAGTTCCTGGGTTCCTACGATGTAAGTTAAGACCATGAAAAACAACGCAGCCATCGCGACGCATCCGGCGGCGAGTCCGTCCATCCCGTCGGTTAAATTTACCGCGTTGGATGTTCCGGTCATGACTAATACGGTAACTATCATAAAAGCAAATGTGCCCAAAGCTAAGCCTTGTTTGTAAAAAGGCACGGCTAGGATTTTATATGCGGGCACGGACATAGGGTCGACGAGCGGGTTGATCGTAGCCATGTTGTTTCGGCCGTAGGAGTAAATGTAAAACCCTATCACTACCCCTAAGCCGATTTGAAACAGCAGCTTTTCGTACATTTTCAGACCGTCGCGAGAAGAAATCTGCCGCCTTTTCGCCGTGAGCTTTAGCCAATCGTCTACGGCGCCTAACGCGCATAGCCAAATCAAGCAGACGATTGACATTTGTACATAAAAACTGGAAATATCCGCTAATAATACGACGGCGAGTAGTACGACGGATAAAAGAAAAATCCCGCCCATAGTCGGCACGTTACTCTTGTCTCGCGTTAGTTCATTCAACGTGGCGTGGTCGTACTCTGGTCGGTCGCCTAATTTCCACTTGACTAACACACGAATGAAACGCGGTAGAAATAATAAAATAGTAACGAAACAAAAGAGCGCTGCACACGTTCCGCGAAAGAGCGTGTTTTCGTAGGCGTAATGTTGCCCATCTAGAAAATGTCGAAATAATAAATATAGCACGTTGGCGCTTTGCCCGTTTCAAAAAAAGCATAGCTTCAGCTACGCATCATAACCCACTTACAAATCATGCTACCGCTATTGGCTGATGCCATTGTTCGCGTAGCGGTTCTACTAACTTATCAAGTCCTACTGCCCTGGAGCCTTTAATCCAAACCAAGTCGCCCGCACGCAGCAATCCGCGCAGCGCCGCAGCCGCTAATGTGGCATCCTGACAAGCGATAACCCGCATATCGCCGGTTAACCCAGCCGTTGCGATGGATGCCTCCACGGCTAATTCGCCCACCACGACCAACAAGTGAATGCCAGCGTCGGCGGCTTGGCGTACCATTTGCTCATGGTAATCGGCGCTATCTTGGCCAAGCTCTCGCATGTCGCCCATAACGAAAACCCGCCGATTACAATCAGCCAATGACATCGACGCAATCGCCGCAGCCATGCTTGATGGATTGGCGTTGTACGAATCGTCCACCATCGTCACCTGTCCGGCTTCGACCACGCGACATCGACCGCTAGCTGGTCTGTAGCTGGCCAGTCGTAAAATAATATGGGCAGGGTCCAGGCCAAACCATCGCGCGACGGCAAAAGTAGCGGCGGCGTTGGTGGCGTGATGTCCGCCGGGCATAGCTAATTCAATACGATGCTGACGGTCTAACGTGAAGGTACTTCGTCGAACCGAATCGGTCATCGCCTGAATCTGAAGTTCGGCGGCTTCATCGAAGCCAAAGGTCATCAGCCGAAGTCGCTCCAAACGTCGAAGCCGGTCCGGCGTCACTGGCCCATCTATGTTTATGACCCCCATGCCGCCGCGACGCACATGGTCGAACATGGAAAATTTTTCGGTGGTGATGCCTTCTATCCCGCCAAGACCTTCCAAATGGGCAAAGCCGATTGACGTAAGCACGCCAATGTCGGGCTTAGCCATCGCGGAGAGCGCCGCGACTTCGCCGGGGCTATTGGTGCCGATTTCGATGACGAGGTATCTATCTTGAGCTTCTGCGCTGAGTAAGGTTAGCGGTACGCCGATATGATTGTTGAAACTTTTCAGCGCCGCTCTTCCGGGCATCGCATCGCCGAGAACGTGGTCGATCATTCTCTTGGTAGTAGTCTTGCCGTTGCTGCCAGTAATCGCGATGACCACTGTGGTAGGCGTCATGACCTCGCTGCGGTAATATGTAGCTAGTGTTCCGAGTGTCGCAGTGGTGTCATCGACAAGCAAACAGGGGGCTTTCGGTTTTTCTAATTGCTTATGATACCACGCCTCAGTTACCAGGCACGCGGCTGCGCCTTTCTCGATGGCTTGTAATACAAAATCGTGGCCATCAAATCGTTGCCCGTCGATAGCTACGAAAAGATCGCCAGTTTGCACATCGCGCGAATCAATGGTGACGCGGGTTACAATCACAGACTCGCATCCGGCAGGCGGTGTCGTATCAACGCCGAGGGCAACGGTGGCAACGGGCATCGCAATCATGCCACGTCCTCCGTGACCGGCGTCTTTGTTGGCGTTGTGGCTGAAGGTAGGCAAGCCTGCGCGACAGTCGCATCGTCGAATGCCAGAACCTTGTCACCAACGAGTTGATAATCTTCGTGACCTTTGCCAGCTATGAGTACCGTGTCTCCCGGATTGGCTAACTCGATAGCTAACTCAATCGCGAGGCGACGGTCTTGTTGCACTGATACGGACTGGCGTTGACTGCTATCAAACCCCGTCAATACATCTTCGATAATAGCCAAGGGGTCTTCATGACGCGGATTGTCGCTAGTTACAATAACATGGCTAGCAAACTCCGCAGCCGCCGCAGCCATGCGTGGCCGTTTGCTACGGTCACGATCTCCGCCGCAACCAAACACACATATCAAACGGTTTTTCGTGAGCGGTTTTACTGCACGCAACACATGACGAAGCGCGTCGTCGGTGTGAGCGTAATCGACCAAGACACTAAATGGATAACCATCAGGCTCAATACGTTGTAATCGGCCTGGAACCATCGGAATACGCGACAAACCTTCAGCAATAGCAGCGCCATCTACGCCTAACGCTTCCGCGATCGCCCCGGCGAACATGGCGTTGAACACGTTATGCTCACCCAACAGTGCCAGGTTGATGTCTGCTTCAAAACCTTGGCCATGCAAAACAAATCGGCTACCGCTCGACGTCATGCCATTTATTGTCGCGAGCACGTCCGCATCCTTGTCGCATAAGCTAACATGTATCACGCGGGCCTGGCAATCTTGAACCATCATCGCCGAATAGGGATCGTCTGCATTGACCACTGCTACCGCAGAAGGAGACAGTTGATCGAACAGCCGTTTCTTAGCGGCCGCGTAACTAGCCATGTCGGTATGAAAATCTAAATGATCGCCGGATAAATTCGTGAAGCCAGCCACTTGAAAAGACAGCCCATCAGTGCGCCGCTGCTCAAGCGCGTGCGACGATACTTCCAACACAGCTACATCAGCGCCGCGCGAACGCGATAAACTTAGCAAGCGACACAACTCTGAAGCGCCGGGAGTCGTTAACGGCGCTTTAACACATTCGTCAACGAGATCGTATTCTATCGTACCAAAGGTGGCAGGTCGCCGGTGGGCCGCCTTGAAAATTGAGCGGAGAAGCCACGCGACGGTGGTCTTGCCGTTGGTCCCTGTAATGCCTACGAGTGGAAAATTTTCTCGCGCGTCATCAAGACCGTAAAACGACGTAGCTAACTTGGCTAAGGCGGTGCGCGAATCCTCCACGCGAATCGTTGCGACATTTTCCGGACATGAAAACTCATCCTCAGAAATAATCGCCACCGCACCGTTGCCGATGGCTGACTCTAGGTAGCGATGTCCGTCAGTAGCACAGCCTCGCACCGCAACGAAACATGAGCCGGGTTTAACAAGACGAGAATCATCGACTAATGAGGTGATAACTATATCGGGAATGGAAGACGCATCCACATAGACACCAGCCTTGGCGAACAGTTGCGATAAAGATTGTGTCGTTTGCTCATCCATGAGTTCGGTCGATCGCGTTATCGCTCAAGTTCAATTTTCTGAAGTCGCTCAATATCACGGGTAAGCTATATCGCATACCCATGCCACCCATCATCTAATCAGTCACCTCGTCCCAGCAGCTGATTTTAGTGATGCTTAGCCATCTGTCATGGCTCACCCGCCAAGTTCTGTCAGCGATTGAATCCTGACTGCACTTATTATTTTCACTCTGCCACCCTTAATCTGTGATTTTCGAGAAAATCACACCATCGCTTCGACGCTAGTTCCTTGTACCGTCAGCGATTACGTCATCTCGCGGAACATCCATGTAGGCTAGCGTCCGCGACATAATGCGTGCGGCTGCCGGCGCCGAAATTTTCCCGCCATAATAGCCTTTTTTGGCATCGGGCCTGCGGATCATCACGAGTACGACAATTCTAGGAGCCTCAACCGGCGCCGCCCCGACGAATGCGCCCATGTATGCGCCGGGTTCATATTTTCTTCGATCTTTATATGTGAGCTTGGCCGTCCCCGTTTTCCCTGCCACCGCATAGCCGGGAATTTTCGCCCTGCGCCCGCCGCCATGGGTCACGACTGAACGCATCAAATCTTTGGTGAGGTAGTTGGCGACTTCTTCGCTCACGACGCGACGTACAACTTCCGGCTTATCATACGACGTAACGACCTGGCCATCGGGACCAACTATGGCTTTGACCACATGAGGCTTGAGCAGCCAACCGTCGTTAAACAGCGCCGCAAAACTCGTGATTAATTGGATGGGGGTCACGGAAATTTCGTAGCCAAAAGATACCGAAGCCGTGGACATATTTGTCCACTTCTTTAACGGGCGAACCAAGCCTCGATTTTCTCCTGGGCATTCGATGCCGGTTAGCGCACCAAAGCCGAAGCGTCTAATCGTCTCGTGAAGCATCGGATTGCCCATTCGTGTGGCGATGATGCTCATGCCTATGTTGCTACTGTGCGTGATGATGCCGCGAATGTCTAAATCTGCGAATGGTTTCGAATCTATAATCCTGCGAGAGCCGATGCGGTAGATGCCGTTATGGGTGTTGATGCGTTCGGTTCTGCTCACGAATTTTCCAGCTAACGCTTCACTAGCGATGATCGGCTTGAAGGTGCTGCCGGGTTCGGTGGGGTCAGTCACACAGCGGTTGCGACGGTCGCCGCTGGGGCTTGAGCCTGGGTCGCGTGGATCAAAAGTCGGCACCGAACACATAGCCAGGACTGATGCGTTGGTCGGGTCCATGACAATAGCTATTCCAGACTCCGCCGAAAATTCTGCGATGCTATCAGCTAATGACTCCTCCGTGATGCGCTGAATCTCAGCGTCGAGCGTAAGTACTATATGGTTGCCATCAATGGGTGGCTGAGGTGCGGCATCGCCGTAACGCAATGCCCGTCGCCGAGCATCACGAACGGTTAGACGTTTTCCATTTTTACCTGCGAGTTGATCGTTAAAGGCAAGCTCCAAACCTTCCTGCCCATTGCCTTCTCGCCCCACAAAGCCCAGCACATGAGCCATGGATTCGCCAAGCGGATAATCTCTGACCTCCTGATCGACCAAACCTACGGATGATAAATGCAACTCTTTCACCGCATCCGCTGTGATGTGGTCCACGCGCCTAGCTATGGTGATAAATCTCGATTTAGGCTTATCTTTAAGCTTTTTTTCAATCCTGTCAGCCGAGAGGTTAAGCCTTGAGGCAAGCACTTCTGCTACTTTTTTACGATCCTTAACGAGGGCCGCATCAACAAATACATCGGGCATACGGCGAGAGGTAGCAAGCACTCGGCCTCGACAATCTAAAATGGAACCTCGGCGGGCAGGAATGACGGACCTTCCGGCACGCTGCTTGTGTGAAGATGCCAGAAGCTTGACACTATAAGTAGCTTTGACATAGGCAAGTCGTCCACCAAGTGCGACAAGTACGGCCATCACACAAGAGAGCAGCACGATAGCCAATGTTCGCTGTCGTTGATCTGACATGCCCACCTTTTCGTAAAAGAAATATCAACCCCTTGGCGGATTGAGGACCATTCGCGTCGATGATTTTTCAACGCCATTTTCATGCGGTGGCACAAGCGTGTCGTGAAACCAGCCTACACGATGATACACCCGCATCGGAGATTTTAGTCGCGCGACCCGTGCCTGCACCTGCCATAACTCGCGACGAAGCGATACCCAGTGCGACTCAAATTCTAACACGCGCACCGCTGTCGATGCCTGGGCCTGTCGCATGACAACGACCCCCAAGGCCATCGCAGCTAACAACACGATGAATACGCATGTACGAAACGGCGTCAACGGCCCGGCCTCGAAGAAGCAACCGCGCTGGTTAAGGGTAATTTAATCCGAACACCCACACGAATCTTGTCAGGGTCAGGAAAATTTCTCTTGTTGAGGTCGTGAATTTCGTGCCAACGTTTCGCGTCGCCTAATTCGGTTCTCGCAATGTTGATGTAACGGTCGTTTTGTTTGATCTGATACCAGCGGAATTTCGGTGTACGGCGAGTAGGCGATGACCTGTGGCTATTCGGATTCGTCGCAGGACGTTGAACGCTGCGTGACGTACCAGACGACATTGTTGATTGCGCGGACATAGCAGCGCGTGTAGGGATCACAATTTCCATGCCGACTTTTAGTTGGTCAGGACTCGATAAGATTGCTCGATTGGCGTCGAAAATCGCATCCACATTTCGGCGTGACGACTTGCCCAACTTTCTCGCAGCTATTTTGTATAACGTATCGCCATCTTTGACTTTATATTTCGCAGAAGCCCTTGGTGCATAAGATGGATTAGTAGCCGGGCGAGACGCGGGCACGATGGCCCCGGCTGCGTAGCGAATCAGCCCGTCAACAGATTGGCCCCACGTCGATTTTTCGGTAGTTCCACGATTCGTCAATTCGCCACTGTTTGGAGAACCCTGCGAAGTCAGCGAACCGTAGCCGGCTGCGTCCTGTCGTGGTCGCCTGTTCTGGGGCGAGACATCTCGACGAGAAACTGGCGATTGAATGCGTTCGGGCAATTGATGCTGTCCACCTGTAGGCCCTGATGATTGCGATTGATGTTGAGCGGGCTGATATTGTCGTGCCCGTTGAGGCATATCAACGCGCGTTGGCGGACGCTGCGTCTGCCGAGTTACAGGGTTGTTGCGAGTCGTTCGAGACGATGCTTGGGGACGAGTATTTACCTGCCGACGCGGATTTCGCTCGTATCGTGTCCGTGAATTCGCTTGCGTGTTGGCTTTGGCGAGGAACGTGTGGTCGCGGGTACGGGAATCTAACTGGCCTCGATTGGCGAGAATTACAGCAAAACACACAATAAACCCAAGCCCGGCTAACAGTCCGACCTTGGTCTCGCGTGCCATGCTATGTCCCTCCCTTAAGTTACAACATCGACGTCGCCTGCGTCGAAAACTTCAAAATTATTCGACCGGTAGTCGCTCGACGACCCGCAGCTTTGCACTACGGGCACGTGGGTTCGAGTCTCTTTCTTCGGCACTCGCTACTATAGGTTTTTTCGTCAAAATACGATAAATGCCATCAGTCTTTCGCTGTCGAAAATCAAGCTTTACCGGCCGGTCTTCAACACTATGAAAAGCGATCACACCAAAGCGGCCGCCTTCAACCAAAATATCAGGAGCTTTCGCTAGCAGCCCTTCCAAACAAGGTATCTCATCGTTGACCGCCATCCGCAACGCTTGAAACGTGCGCGTCGCAGGATGTATCTTAGACTTCCGAGATTCCGGATTCACTCCGACCGCCCGTGAGACAATTTCAGCGAGCCTGCCAGTATTGAGAATGCGTGAATCCTTTCGCTGCTCACAAATCCACTTCGCAATCCGACGACTTTTCATTTCCTGAGCGTTGTAAAAAAACAGGCTAGCAAGTTCCTTCTCCGTCAGACGGTTCACCAAATCAGCAGCCGTCGTGACCAACTTAGGATTCATCCGCATATCCAGCGGGCCATCATGACGAAACGAAAAGCCTCTTTCCGGCTGATCTAAATGCGCAGAATTTACACCGAGGTCTGCGAGTATCAAATTCGCTCGCTCAACACCCACCTGCTCCAAAACGCTTGATAAATCGGCAAAATTAGCTTGGACCATCTCAACGCGCGGGGCTACGTCAGCCAATTTCTGCTTGGCGAGAGATAAATTTTCGGGATCAACATCGAGCCCGATCAACGTCCCGGTCGGGCCGATTAACTCCGCAAAAAGCGAAGCATGGCCACCCAAACCAACTGTGACGTCGATGACGACATCGCCAGCCTTGGCCGGCATCAGCTCGCAGACTTCGTGAGCCAATACCGGAATATGACCACGTGGCTCGTCCTCTTGATGACTCATGCCGATCTTTCACCAACGAGCGGGGGGCCGTTTCCATCCTTGGTCACGGAATCCCAGACCCGCCAAAAGGTACTAGCTACGTTTGCGCTTCATAGCTAAAAACGAGAAGACCAAATTATTTGCCGCAACTATCAAACCTGAAACCGACGAAGCTGGTTTTACTTATGAGCGATCGTGTCGCTGTAAAAAAATTGCGAAACCCGCCAGCAGATTCAGATTTTTCAGACTAACAAAGCCGCACGAAACAGCCTTGCACAACAAATATAGACAGCCTCCTTGCTTATGCACCTTCAAAACATCGCAGCAGGACGCATCCTTGCGAACCAAATCTGCCATGCTGTTGGTTATTCGTCCTAAATAATGTTCAAC
>JAJRPG010000092.1 GCA_024280855.1 Planctomycetota bacterium
ACTACAAACCTATCTCTTATCTCTGGGTGATGAATGAACAGAATGACTTCATGATGATTTCTTGTTTTGGTGCAGTCGGATTTGTGCACATTTATTGCGACAAAACAATCGCAATAAATAGCCACCACTATCTAGTGTATCATTATTACGAAAGTCGTATCTCACAGGACTCACTGAGGAGGCTCAATTTTTTCAATTTCGGCTCGAAATACTGGGGCTTCCCCGGACCATATCATGCAAAAACATATACAATACCGTTTTGGGTTCCCTTAGGATTATTCATGTTTTACCCTACTATCGCCTTCATCCGAGGCCGTCGTCTCAAGCGTTGGAAAATAAAAGGGCATTGCCTTAAGTGTGGCTATGACCTTACCGGTAACGTGTCCGGTAAATGCTCGGAGTGCGGAACCGAAGTTTAGAATTCATCATGAACAGCTTTAATCTATCAGCACGCTTATCAGCAAAACAACGCATGCGCATGATCGTTGGCACGATAGCCATTGGATTAATGGCGCCTTTGGTAATACACATTACAGTTCAGATCAACGTGAAAGGTATAACATTTTGGGTTGCATTTGCAGACGTTCTACAAAAACAGTTTGCACCACAGCACATGCTTATCATGCTATCATTGTTCTGTCTTTTTCCATTCGGGGTCTTGGCCAAAATGACATTTAGCCTCGCAAGTACTCGAACGCGGCGAACTTGTTATGTAATCTATTTATGTGGGTTGATAGGGATTCTCAGCTTGATGATACCCATGCATGTCGCAGCATGGAATCAGATGTATGGGTTGAGTCCTAAGTCCTTCTCTGGATTATTGTTGCTCATGTACTCTGCGATTAGTTCCACAGCTACGCTTTTTGTTGGTTGGCTTATAGGCAGCATGATTACGAGATTTAAGTGGTTTAATCCACCGCCTTTAGGTTACTGTCAAACGTGTGGATACGACCTCACCGGCAACGTATCGGATACATGCTCTGAGTGTGGGACGACAATATGCTCATCAGTCTAACAGGCCTTTTCAGCAATTTAACGGCCTTCGACATCGAATTCGAATAACGATATTGAATCAGCGGAGCGGTATGCCTAGGCGCGGGCATGTCGGATTGAAAAAAACGCTAGCTTCGGGTTTGACTTAACTCTTATCGCACAGAACAACTCCATGCCCGCGCCTAGGGGCTTGGGCATGCCACCCGACCCCGGCCTACGCATCTTTGCTGGCGGATGCTTGTACGCCTGCCCTGCCACGGCCCACGGGGAATATCTGCGCCCATAACAAAAACTATCAGGCGATAGCCACGATGGATTACAAAGGGCGAGCTAATCCGTCACCACGTCAGCTAACAGCGATACGCTAATCACCGCACGGCGCATCACCACGACCTGACGACGATTCACGGTCACGCCATCCTCTAGCGACTCGGCTAGGTACGCCTCCTTGTCCGCATGGCCATCGCGGCAATCGTGCATATCCGCCTCAGCTAGCACAAACGCGACGTCCGTCACCTCCAGCAGTTGGCCAAGATAAACAATCGACGTCCCGGTATCCAGGACCACGCTTTGACCTATCATTTTCGTCAATGGATCTGACATGTCAGAGAATACACCCGTAGAGAATTATGTTATTGCACAACACCACTCAAAAGCTCACAGTATGATAAACGCTTCAACCGAAGTTGGCCAAACAAACCAGAGCCGCACGGCGCAAGCCTGCGGGCACGTCGGGTGCCCCATTCTTCGTGTACTCACGAAGAATGGGGGAAGGACTCCTGATAACAGGACGTCCCCCACCCTTCGCGTCACCGAACGTCTGAATTTCCTATGGCTAGTATTAGTGTGACGCGAAGAATGGGGCACCCAGACCTCAGCCCGCGTGGCGCATCCATGATTTTGCAGAAAGCCCAAACTCACCCTACGATAACACGGGCCAAAGTTTTTTTACTGAGCAAGACAAAATGAACCAAAAAGCAATTAACGTAGACTGGATGCCGACCATTTCAAGCAAATGGGATCCTGACAAGCATGGCCGATTCGGCGAATTCGGTGGCCAATACATCCCCGAAACGCTCATGGCCGCCGTCACCGAACTGGACCAAGCCTACGCCCAAGTGAGGCAAGACCCGGCATTCTGGGCGGCGTGGGGCGAAATGTTAACCCAATATGTAGGCCGGCCTAGCCCGCTTTATTTTGCAAAACGACTCACGGACAAACTCGGCGGCGCTCAACTATTTCTCAAACGAGAAGACCTCAACCATACCGGCGCTCACAAGATCAATAACACCATGGGACAAGTCCTGTTAGCCCAGCGGCTCGGCAAAAAGCGCGTCATCGCAGAAACCGGCGCAGGTCAACACGGCGTCGCCACAGCCACCGCAGCCGCTTGCTGCGGGATGGAATGCGTGGTCTATATGGGCGAAGAAGACGTGCGACGCCAAAAGCTAAACGTCTTTCGCATGGAACTTCTCGGCGCAAAAGTAGAACCCGTCACCGACGGACAGCGCACGCTAAAAGATGCCATCAACTCGGCACTACAAGATTGGATGTCCACCAGCCAGCATACCCACTACATCATCGGCAGCGTCATGGGGCCTCACCCTTATCCACTGCTGGTACGAGATTTTCAATCCATCGTAGGCCGAGAAACCCGCGCGCAAATGCTCGACCAAACTGGCCAATTGCCCGACCATGTCGTCGCGTGCGTCGGTGGCGGTAGTAACGCAGCCGGCATCTTCGCCCCATTCCTCGACGATGAAAAAGTATCTCTAATCGGCGTAGAAGCAGCCGGCGAAAAACTCAAAACCAACAGACACGCAGCTACCCTGTCCGAAGGCAGGCCCGGCGTGCTACATGGGATGCACACTTTTGTATTGCAAAATGACGACGGACAAACATTGCCAGTTCATTCCGTCTCGGCAGGATTAGATTACCCCGGCGTAGGCCCGGAACATGCTCATTGGATGACCTGTGGACGCGCACAATATGTCGCTATTAACGACGACGAATCGCTGGAAGCTTTGAAAACCCTCTCAACCACAGAAGGCATCATCCCGGCCCTGGAAACAGCCCACGCCATAGCTCATGCCACCAAAATGGCACTCACGCTCCCCAAAGACCAACGCATCGTCATAAACATTTCCGGACGTGGCGATAAAGACGTGGCAGAAGTAGCCCGACTAATGGGTTCAGAGGCGACACTGTAATAGGAAAAACGTGTCGGGTGGCATGGGTAAACTACCGTTTACCCGTGTCTGTAGGCGCGATTAAAGCTCACGGGTACGCAGTAACGTACCCATGCCACCCAGAAAATTATAACGAATCCACTATTTATATAGGGACGGGCCGCTAGTTAGAAAAGTTTCTTTCGACAAATCCCGTGTCGATGTGTCCCGTCGCAAAATCAGGATGGGCGAGCACTTTACGCAAGAAAGGAATCGTTGTCTTAATCGGTTCGATGATAAATTCATCCAGGCATCGCAACATGCACCGAATCGCTTCGGGCCGCGTAGGTTGATGAACGATGACCTTAGCTAAAAGCGAATCATAATGCGGTGAAACGCGACAGCCGTCATGCCCAAAAGTATCGATGCGTACACCAGGACCACCAGGCGGACGAAACTTTGTCACCGTACCAGCACAGGGCCTAAAGCCATGATCGGCGTCTTCAGCGTTTATGCGACATTCGATTGCATGACCTCGCCATTGCACGCCTCGTTGACTGCAAGGCAAAGATTCACCAGCAGCAACGGCTAATTGCATTTTGATTAAGTCCAGCCCCGTAACCATTTCCGATACGGGATGCTCAACTTGAATGCGTGTATTAACCTCGATGAAATAGGCCTTGCCTTTCGCATCGATAAGAAACTCGACCGTGCCCGCCCCGCTATAACCCGAGGCCTTGCACAATCGTACTGCGGAGTTGAACAAATCTTTTCGGGTTCGAGATTCGATCGAAGGCGAGGGAGACTCTTCGATAAGTTTTTGATATCGCCGCTGCACGGTGCAATCGCGTTCGCCTAAGTGAATCACGTTTCCACTATTATCAGCCATGATTTGCACTTCGACGTGCCTAGGCCTTTCGATAAATTTCTCGAAGTAAACCTCACCATTACCAAACGCGCCTTCTGCTTCCTGCTGAGCTTGCTTGAGAGCGCTCATCAGATCGGTCTTATCCAGCACCGCCCGCATCCCGCGACCGCCGCCGCCAGCCGAGGCTTTAATCATGATCGGATAGCCAATGTCCTCAGCAATTTTTATGATTTCCTGTTCATCATCGGGCAAACCTTGACTGCCAGGCACGATGTTGACTTTGGCTTTTTTGGCAATGGCCCGTGCCGTGGCTTTGTCACCCAGTAAACGCATCGCCTCGGCGCTGGGGCCGATGAATTCGATATTGGACGCGCGACATTTTTCAGCAAAAGCCGCATTTTCCGCGAGAAACCCGTAACCAGGATGAATCGCATCTGCGCCAGCGATTTCCGCGGCTGCGATGATACGGTCTGTCTTTAGATAACTATCCTTAGGGGCAGGCCCACCAATGCAAATGGCGCGATCGGCTAGATGCAAAAATGATGCGTTACGATCTTCTTCGGAAAAAACGCACACCGTCTCGATGTTAAGCTCGCGACAAGCGCGAACCACCCGGAGTGCGATCTCTCCCCGATTAGCTATGAGGACACGTCGAAACATAATTAAACTAACGAACCTAATACACTAGAAGTAAGGATGATCGAAACGACGCCGCAGTCTATCACTGTGGACGAACCAGAAAAAGAGGTTGGCCAAACTCAACAGCCTGGGCATTCTTAACGAGCGTTCGCTCGACCGTCCCAGCGACCTCAGCCTTTATTTCATTAAACACTTTCATCGCCTCGAGGATGCACACGACCATGCCCACATGAACCTTACCGCCCACCTGCACAAAAGCCGGGGATTCTGGATCGGGTGAGGCGTAGTAAGTACCAACCATCGGCGAGGAGATTTCGATTAAATCATTATCTTCCTCAATCGCAGCCGGTACTGGTGTAGCCGCTGCTACCGGTTGAGGCTGGGCAGCGATGATAGCCGCTGGCTGCGCGATCATCTCTGTCGCGGCAACGGCTAAGGTTTGATTAGGTCTACGCAAATTGACCTCTTCTTCACCGTCGCGCAACGAAATCTCAAGGAGGTCGTTTTTGACCATCATTTCGATCAGCTCGCGTATTTGTTCTATATCAAGCAAGTTATTAATCTCCGAGAAGTATCTTCGACTTCCAATAACCGTCACGAAGTCGGGCTAGATTACGGACCCGGTCTTTGTTTTATTGAGTGTGCTTAATACGCGATACCCATCGGGTGTCACGAGCACGTCATCTTCAATACGCACGCCACCAACGCCGGGCACATAAATGCCTGGCTCTACGGTGATAACCATGCCAGCACGAAGCTTTACATCAGACCGCCAACTCAGCGAAGGCGACTCGTGAACATCCAATCCCAAGCCATGCCCGAGTCCATGATTGAATGCTTCGCCGTATCCAGCTTCGACAATATAATCTCTGGCGACCGCGTCCACATCACACATTTTTCGGCCTGGCTTAATGACTTTGATCGCCCGTTTCTGAGCCTCAAGCACGACATCATAGACCAAACCGATTTTCGGTGGGATGCTACCGACGAAGACCATACGGGTCAAATCGCTACAATAAACACCGACCCTGGCTCCCCAATCGAACAATATAGCACTACCACGCTTAACCTTCCGCGAGCCGGGGTGGGCATGAGGGAGCGCACCATTAGGGCCTTCCGCACAAATCGTCGGAAAAGCTGGCTGGGACGAACCTCTTTTCTTCATCTCATATTCTAAACGGGCGGCTAACTCCAGCTCTGTTTGCCCGACTCGAATCGACTTTCGCATGGCTATAAATGCCTGCTGCGCGACCTTGATAGCCTTCTGCATTTCACCCAGCTCATGCTCATCCTTGAGGCATCTCATGTCCTCAAGAATCGGCGGGGCATCCGTAAGTTTGGTGGTCTTAGCTAACTTGTCGATGGTGCGAAAATCAGCCAGGCTTAGACCGTCGGTTTGCACGGCTACGCGGCGAAGCTTAAGCGTCTTACATACCGTAGCTATTTCATTATTTAGCAGACCCTTTCGCATCCACCGCGTCACCCAAGGACACTCCTGATTGATGCATTCGTCGAATCGGCCATCACTGATAAGATGAACTTCCTTGGCTAGGATTAGCACGGCTGAATCTTCGCCAGTAAAGCCTATCAGATAAAATGCATCCATCGGCTTAGTGAGCAGCATAGCTGTGACGCCATGCTTTTTCATCAGCCGCCGACAGCGAGCCAATCGACCTTTAACGAGCGGCGATGGGCCTGCGGGTCTGGATGTTTTCTTTGTCTTTTTTGCCATATCTTATATACGCTGAATCTTCACTAGAGTTGCAATAATTCTCATCACAACCTCTTTCAATGCGTATGATGCAACTTATAGGCTGGGGTGTCAAAGTTGGCTCATCATGTATCGTTGACGGCAACTGGAACTAGGCCTACCGTTATCTTTAGACGCTGGGATCAGTTGATTCGGAAAGCGGTGAAACAGACAAACAATTACGAGAATTATTCATGCCAACATCACACAACGCTAACATCGGGCCGGTTCAATTTGGTAAAGGGTGTGCCCTGCCGCTAATCGCAGGCCCCTGCGTGATTGAATCCCGCGACCACACGCTCAAACTAGCCGAAGCTATCAAAAACATTTGCGAGGAGCTTGGCATCCCGCTCATCTTCAAAGCGAGTTTCGACAAGGCGAATCGGTCTAGCATAAAAAGTTTTCGCGGGCCTGGAATCGATCAGGGGTTAGCCATTTTAAGCGAAGTGCGTTCACAGCTTGATATGCCGATCATATCCGATATTCACTCGCCCGAACAAGCGGCTGCTGCTGGTGAAGTACTCGACTGTTTGCAAATCCCGGCTTTCCTTTGTCGTCAGACAGACTTACTCGCGGCTGCGGCGGCGACGGGGAAATGTGTCAACGTCAAGAAGGGTCAGTTCATGTCCCCGAAAGAAATGAAAAACGTAGCTGACAAAGTTAAAGAATCTAGCTGCGAGAATTTACTGCTCACCGAGCGTGGCACGTTTTTTGGATATCATAGATTGGTCAATGACTTCACGAGCATACCTAAGATGCAGGAATTCGCGCCGGTGGTTTTCGACGCCACGCATAGCTGTCAACTACCCGGCGGCGCAGGCACGCTAAGCGGCGGCCAGCGTCAATACGTTGGCACTCTAGCGTCGGCAGCGATTGCGGGCGGTGCGGATGGATTGTTTCTAGAAGTACACGACAACCCCGACCAAGCAAAAAGCGATCCTGCGACGGTGTTCCCGCTGGATCAATTGTCTGATTTGCTGAAGAGGTTGAAAAGAATTTCTGAGGCTGTTAGGGAATAATCGAGTTGCTTGTCGTTTTCTAAATCAAGCAATGTTTAATGACGCCATCATCGACTCCCCCATGTCCAAAAAGAAGGACATGGGCCACCCGGACTATAAAACAAGGAGTTTTATGAGTATTGCGTATCGCAATGGGGAAGTCCTGTGTTCTGCATTAACTAATGTTTTCGAGAGTCGGGCAAGTGCCATTCGTATTGCACTGTTGAATTTTGCCATTCGCAAACTTATAGGTAGCCCGAGAGTATATAGATTAGACCTGCAATTGAAATAAATCCTCCCACTATCCTCGCAATGAATAATTTTTCAGCGTCCCTCTGAGGATCAGGTGGTGCGTGCCAAATATTGCCGCATGTGTTACATTTGCATTTGAAACGTTTCCCCTTTTCTGCCAGAAAGTCGGCGAAAGTGTTCGATACAATCTTTGTGTCTACACTACCACACGAGTCGCAAGCATTTGGCTTAAAAGGTTTCATCGTTGCAATGTTACGAATGGCGTGAATTATTACAAGCGTATACGAATTGGAAAGGCATAAAATCCTGATACGGAATATGGTAACGCATTTGTTACGCTTGGACTGTAGCGGCTGGGTGGCCCATGTCCTTCTTTTTGGACATGGGGGAGTCGATGACCGAACGCCTGTGGCCGAATCAATCACAATTTAATTTTAAAATTGAGCAGTGAGATTCACAACAAATAACTGGATACCCGCCAGCGCGGGTATGACGACTGGGTGGCATGCCCAAGCCACTAGGCGCGGGCATGTCGGATCGAAAATCACGCTCGCTTCGGGTTTTGCTTAGCTCTTATCGCACACAACGACTTCATGCCCGCGCCTAGGGGCTTGGGCATGCCACCCGAAGCTTGGTTATACCACCCAACACCCTACAGTATGAGTGCGACCTTCATGGCCAATTGCTCATCCATCCAACGCGGGGATGTTATCAACGTCCGGGATGATGGGCACATCTTGTTGACCGTCAAAGTATCCGGCACTTGACCAGTACCAATCTTCGGGCGTAGCTACAAGCTCGCGTCGAACGGGATTGGCGTGAATGTAGTCGATGGTCGCGTGAATAGTTCTTGCTTGCGTGAGGTTACGATCATAGCCCCCGCCCCTCTGCCAGAATCGATGAGCCACTTTTCCGTTGGGCTGCTGGTCGCGCATGATGCTCAATAAATCTGGCGAATGAGATCGAATGTATTGCAGCGCCTTGCGCGTAACGGGCGCTTGATGTCCGCTAGGATCGCACTAATCGAATAGTCATCTGGCTTCGGGTAGATCAATACGTGAACATGTTCGGGCATTAGGACATAGGCCCACAAATCGAAATCGTGCTTTTTGCGAGCCGCATCGAGTGATTCAATAAACCAATCACAAGCGCGATCTCGCGAAAGAAAATGATGCCGCTGAAAACAGGTAAAAGTCAAGGAGTGGGCATCGCCAGGCGTGTTGTATCGACGGCAGGTCTTTCGCTTTGTGCGATCGTTAGGCCATGATGATTCTACTGATGCGCTCATTTATGTATACGATAGCATATCGCGTTAACTATTCCATGCCTGCTCCATGCCCGCGCCTAGGGGCTTGGGCATGCCACCCTACCTGGCTTCGACCTATTTTATAACTTGTACTTTTTGGTGATGGCGCATGATTCGATCAGTGGCGTTTTGATAGTTTGACGAGTTGCTTAATGGCTCCGTGCATCTGGGGGCTTAGTGGCATCGCGTAGCTGCGGGCTTGGCCGGAATCTATTGAACCCATGACAGCTACGTTTAGTCCGACGAGATTGCCTTTGTTATTGAGCAAAGGGCCGCCGCTGAAACCGGGTTCTAAACGAACAGTTGTTTCGACAAGTGCGCCATAATCCTTTATCTTGGCCGGGTCTAATTCTCGCTGAAGTGATATACGTTCGTTCGTAACTACACCCGTACGGAAGCAGCTATGCCCCGCGCTGAATGGGCATGTGACAGCTACCACATGCATGCCCGGAATGAGCGGCTCTGGCGAAGTTTCCGCTGCGCGCAGGTTTACCCCGTCTATTTTCAAAAGCGCAAGGTCAAAATGTTCATGTACGACGATGGACTCAACGGTGTACTCAATACCCTCGTTCGTCACAATCGTAACTGTTTGGGCATGACGCACGACGTGCTCGTTGGTGAGAATCAAGCCATCCTCCGAAATTATGATTCCCGTTCCGCCCGAACTGCTTGCCGTGGCGCTCACTTCTGAAGATTGGCTATGGCGATGAACGGTTCGTGGCGTATCTGTTTTGACATGCACGACAAAATCCGAGGCCTGAAGGGCTACCTGCTGTAGACCTGCCTGTTGCCCGGTTGTCAGAGATGCCAGATGAATTTCTCTGGTATCAGAAGGCGAACGGTGCTGCGGCATGCAGTGGCACAGGGCCTCCCAATGTCGCGTAGCTAACTGATTGGCACTATTTTGACTCCTGGCGCACCCGGCTAACGAAGTGAACAAACACGCGAAATATATTGAAGCAGCTCTCATCTTTTAGTTTCTCCCGCCAAGCGTTGCCTGGCAAGGAAACTTTAAGATATGAAAAGCACTGCAAACTGTTTACCGATTATTTGGATTCAGTTATCACACCTGTCACTTTTAGTAGGCGCCGATAAGAGGCTGATGCGGCGGCGTAATGTTGGCGAACACTTGAGATACGCGATTTATCAGCAGCGAGAGATAGATTCTGTAGTGACTCTCGAAACGCGGCGACCGTGATACGAACTTCGTCCCGGTCAGAGGCTTCTATCGATGTCAGACGTGCGTCACTGTCCCATACATCAACGTCCTTTAATAGCTTCTCGCACTGCTCCGCAAGAATACGGAGATTTCTACGGCGAGCTTTGCGGACGGGTAATCTAGTTGATGGGTGGGGGTCCTGCCGGTGGCTAGTTACGGCGTGGTAAGCCGAGGTTAGCTGAGGTATCTGCGATGTACTAGTTATTGGCCCCGTAGTGCGAGACGCTGATTGGCAACCAACTAACAGAATTGGTAAGAATACGCAGACCATTCGTTTTCCGGACGTCATAGCCTTTATCATTGCTGATCTCCCAAAACTACCTCCTCCTGAAACTCTTTCGTCCTGCATACTACTTTAGGCGCTCTGACTGACTAAATCAACCGGCTTTGATGGAGCAAGAAAGCGTCCTTATGTTATCGGATCGATGGCTATAAGTGCCAGTTGGGCGTCAGCTCTATGTTGACGCGAGCGAGTCGAGCGTCGTGGTCACGGTATCGCTGGCGTAATCAAAAATCCCGATTGAAAATGCATCGCGGAAATTTGTGGCGCAGGAACCCGCGAAACATGAAGAGAAACTAATTACCATATAAGCCAAAATTTTTGTGCGCCTGTTCCTGGTCATTATTCCAGCCTTTCGATTATCAAGCGTAGTTTTGCTAATTTTCATTATACTCATACAGACAATTCCGGGCGGAAATCAAAACGATATTTGTGTCCGCATCCCAACGACAGGCGCATCCGGGCCTCCTCCGCCAGGGTTCACGACATACTGCAAGTCTGGCATGATGCTCAGCCACGGTGTTAATTGTGCTTTATAGAAAAGTTCGACGACAGTTTCATCGTACCGTTGTTCTAGCGACTGGATGCGATCGCTGAGAGTCGCGTGACCCATGGCTAAGCCTAGTATATCGTCGTCTCTAGTTGGTAAGGCGCCGATCCATTGTAACCCTACGCCGTAATACTGACTAAGCTCGTTGTATTCCGGTGGAGCCCAACCAAATTGAAAAAAGATGCCAACACCCTGGCTATCGCCGGGCGCGTCGTTCTCTTTGAAGATGAGTTGATCGAAGGCAAGATACATTCCGCTATTGCCCCGATGAGTTCGTGGTCTAAGCCTACCGCCGAGGTCGTTTTGGAATACATCCTCATCGCCAGAAGTATGCCAACCGCCGACGCGGTACGTTCCGGGATAAGACTGCTCGCCAATCTTGAACTCCGGCATCCAGGCTAACTCTAGCATCGTCACAGTGTCCGCGCGATTGTGGAATGCGGTATCGAACCCCGAAGTGCCGCCGTAAGACTGCTGGTCGAAAATACCGGCCATGATGTAGAATGTGTCCGTTGGCTCAAGAGCAATGACGACGCCCAGGGCTGGGTCGGGAAAGGTCGGTACAGGGACCATGGGGATTACGGCGAAGGCGCTGTTGGTGAATTCCAACCCGTATTCTACAACCAAAAAATCTGCATTCGCATCCATCTTACCGATCTTGAACCACATTTTTTCGTCGTTTAATTCCTGTCGCCACCAATACTCAGACACCTGAACGAAATCTCGCTCCTCATCGTTATTCAGGGTGAACAGGTCGCCGACATGCCGTTCTGAGATGCCAGAGCCATGACGCTCTTCTGCATATATGAAAAATTCTCCACTATCCCACCAATCCAGCGCGCCTGTGTCCAAGGTCAGAGTCAAATGCGTGTTGCCCGTATATTCAATGGCCCGACTTGTGTTGAGGCCCCCGTTCGTATTGGCGAACACCGTACTGACATATTCAAGGCTGAGGGTAACGCCTTCATCCTCCAACTTACTTCGAGCACCGCCCCAATCGCCGGTCAGCCATGCTTCGCCAGGCGCGGCATCCGCGAAGTCTCTCGAATTCGGTTCATCGGAAGTGGGTGCTACTGACGGGGGCGTAGAATCAGTGGTTTGTCCAAAAGTAGTGCCAAAGGCTAAAAGAATCGCCAGAATACAAACGCCTTGTTGCATTGATTAACCCTATGACGTGACAGCATGACTAACTATTGGGCTTACTGGTAATTATCCCAGCCCGGCGTCAGCATCTTTATAGCGATCATTTTCACAATCAACACTCAGACCCGATCCGTCGAGCCGTATTTGGTACTGCTTTATCGGCGATCCATGGCCGATTCTTCAGTCGGCACGATACAGGATGGTGGTGGCCTATGCACTACTTTTTGGCTAAAAAAACGGAGGTTCATGCTATTGTACGACGTAACCGTTGTCATCATGTAATAGCATGACCGACACAAGCTTGAACAAACAGGCGTTTATGGATTACTTGTTATTTTGATTGCGGATCATTTCGAAAGCTTTAGCCAAGTCTTGCTGACGGCGTTTCTGTAAGTCTTCCGGAAGCTCATCAAAACTTATTAGCCATTCCATCTTGGTCCCGTCTTTCATGGGGACGGTAATTTTTCCGGCGTATCCGCTTAGTGTTGGATCACTTGGTGAACCAGATTGATGTGTCAATTTGTTGGCATTTTCATCTGACTCGTGGGGATGGTAGAAAACGACCCCCTTCGGAGTAAGCAGATAACCCAGGCCAGTATACGCGGAAATTCTTTCCAGCACGCGTTCAGCAGTTTCATCTGCCACGTTTACCGAGAAACGCTTCTGCATGTGCAGGGGTATACAGGTAAGTGCCTCTGGATCGGCACTTATGGTTACGCCCACGGCTTGGCCTATGGCCTGCAAAACGTTAATCAATGGCCGACCATTATACTTTAGCGTAATGCGCTGTTGCAGTTGGCGACGAAGCTGTTGATCGAACGAGCCAACGACCACAACTTGATCCTCCAGCCACCATGCCCAACCTAGTTGGTCACAGGCAATCTGCAAAACCTGGTCGCCGCAGCCTGGCCCAATGGCTCTCATCGCAGACGACAGGTCTTGCCATGCGCTGGCAGAGGCGACCCGAAACTGCACGAATGACTTGAGTTTTTCAAGTGACGTGTTGTCGACACCGGGGTTGAGTGCGGATAATCGATGCAACAATTTCAATTCCGTCCATGATGGCCTACGTCCCAGTTCATATATGGCTCGTAATGGCACGATTTCTATATCGCGGTCACGCACTTTGAAAGTCATGCCCAGCGGGCCGAATAGTTTTTTTAACCCTTCGCGCAAAGGCAAATTTGAGATTTTTACTTGTTCGATAAGTGTATCGCCGCCGTTCGGGACCAGAGCCATGACTTCGGGGGACATGGTAATGGTGACGCCGGTTTGCTCGGAAATTATAGCCATCGCATCTGAAAGGCGCACGTTTTCCAATGCAATAGGTGGCGTTGGCTCGTCGAGCGCCTGCTCAATAATCGAACGCAGAGACTGCGACGCGGATACTACGCCAGCGAAGATACACAGGAAAAGTGTTATATTGATTTTCATATTTTGCATTTCTTTTTTCATGCGAGGTATATCCTTTACAGCGGTGGCGCGGACGCTTGACTTTGGGCCATCGACCCGGAGCCTATGGAGACGAAGGAGACGCGCGACCGGCTGGCTGTTTCGTCCGCCGCGATAGGTTCGTGACGAAATGATACTAAGGCTACCGCATTTTTTAGTGGTAAACGATGTCCCAAATGGATCGACGGGCCTATCGATACGATCGACGTAGGGGCGTTTGTCGAATCTTGCCACGGCATCATGGTGACAGCCAACGCAATCGCAGCTGCGGCGGCTAAGGGCATCATGGCTTTCATCCATCGCAATTTCGGATGTCGAACCTGGGAAGTCGACTCAATCTTTTGAAGCACGCCCTGCGTAAATCTTTTTTCATTCCACGAATCTGGCAGCTCGGTTGCACCTTGGACTAACTCATCCACACGATCGAGTTGGGCGTCGTCATACTCGCTGGTGATGCGGTCTTGAATCGTCTGCTGAAAAGTCGCCCAGTCGATGTCAATCTTTTCGTCTCGCAACGACTTAACAAAATCGTCCACGCTTCGGAATGATTCCGCTTCGTCGTTAAGATCGTTCAACAGTTCCCGCTGCTCGTTGGTTAGCGATTCGTCTAACGCACGAGAGGCCAGGAATGCTGGATCGTTCGGATTGTATTTGTCTTCTTTGGACATTAGCTCATCTCGTTATTCACTTCATAACTGCCCTGAAAGTAACTCACGCAGTTTTTTTCTCGCTTGAAACACATTCCATTTCACCAACTCGACAGAACATTCGACAATCTCAGCTACCTGCTTTTGCGGCAGCCCTTCTACGCTGAACAGAATCAACGAAAGCGCCTGCTTTTCCGGCAGCTTGGCTATCGCGTCGCGTACCAGGCCTTGCATCTCATGGCCCTGCTCGGTGTCATCATCGTCTGGCGCGACGAGCCGAAACTTTGACGCGGCGTCCTGCGCGTCGTTATCCGACGAAAAATCGCCATCCAGCGATACAGCTGACCGCAAACTTCGTGCGCGTCGGAAATTTAGCGACAGATTCCCGACGATTCTCAGCAGCCAGGAGCCGAACTTTTCGGCGTCTTCCAGTTGCCCCATGCTCCGAAACGCTTTCACGAAGGCGTCCTGGGCTACGTCGCTGGCGTCTTCTATATTGTTGAGGAGTCGATAAGCAACCGAGACAGCCCGGCGTTGGTAGGCGCGGACCAGCTCTGCGAAGGCATCCGCATCACCCCCTTGTGCTTTTTCGACCGTGGCTCGCTCTGACGTTTTTGACTCATTCAATTCGTCGCGACTCCATCGTCCTCAATCTTGTTAGACACGCGAAAATGGTGTCCGTTAGAGGTTTTTTCGATAATTCCAGGCCATTGCGTCCTAATACTGGCGATTCCTGGCCATAATGACGCATGGTAGCCCTTAACTTGCTGTATGTGAATGAGTATCGACCGGCTACTGTGGCTTGCAACATGGTAAGTCGGTCTCAACAAGACTGGATTCCCGCCTGCGCGGGAATGACTGAGCGGTGACTAAAGCCGGTCCGTGATTTTGCAATTTTTATGCCCAAGCTTACAGTATCCACGAATCGCGGGCAGGTATGAATTTACGGCTGACTGATAATCCTATGGAATTATTACAAGAAATTGATGCGTGCCGATTGGCTATGGCTCGCTTGCGGCGAGATGGACGGCGGGTGGGACTTGTGCCTACGATGGGTGCGCTTCACGATGGGCATCTGTCGCTGGTGCGGGCGGCGAGAAAAATGTGCGACGCAGTCGTAGTCTCTATTTTCGTGAATCCCACACAATTTGGGCCTGGCGAGGATTTTGAATCCTATCCGAAAACGACGGAGGCTGACCTTGATGCTTGCCGCTCGGAGATGGTTGATTTTGTTTTCTCACCAAAAGTTAGTGCCATGTATCCTGACGGTGCGGACATGACAAGTGTCCACGTTTCAGGGCTTACCGAGGGGTTATGCGGGGCGAGTCGGCCTGGGCACTTTGATGGTGTGACGACAATCGTTAGTAAGCTATTCAACATTATTCCAGCGGACGCGGCGTTCTTTGGCGAGAAAGATTATCAGCAATTGATGGTGATTAAGCAGATGGTTGGCGATCTTAATATGCCGATCGAAATTGTTGGCTGTCCAATCATTAGAGAAAAGGACGGTCTGGCATTATCCTCTCGCAACGCTTATTTGAGTGAAGTCGAAAGAATGCAGGCTCAATGCCTTAATCAGTCGCTGATGGCCGCCTGTGAGAAAATCACATCTGGGCAGGTCGTCGTTGATGAGATTCGTGACGGCATTCAAAAGATTATTTTAGACGCTGGGCCTGCGGAGATTGACTATATTGAGATTGTCGATGCCGTATCGCTTACCCCCCTACCAAAGATTGATAGGCCCGCTCGGATATGCCTGGCTGTGCTTATTGGCGGGTGCCGATTGATTGATAACGTCGCCGTGGACGTACCATTGTGATCCGCTTATTATGGCTAATAGTATCCGATTGACTTTGTTTAATATAAGAAGCGCCTCATATGCATCCTGAACTGTTTACCGTTCCGATTTTGGACATCTCGGTTAAGACATATGGATTTTTCCTGACGGTTGGATTTCTGTCGGCTGTCTGGTTTGCCATGCGGCGTGCGCATCGTGTGGGGGCAAATCCTGACCGGGTACTTGATGCTTCATTTTTGTCGCTGGTCTTCGGGGTGGGTGGCGCTCGCATATTTTATGTTATGCACTACTGGCAGACCGATTTCGCCTATCGCGATAACAAATTTTTCGCGGCAATCGATATTCGAGAAGGCGGGCTGGAATTTCTCGGCGGACTGATAGGGGCTGTGACGGCGGTGTGTACCTATCTTTGGCTTAAGAAGCTATCTATTCGTCTATATTTAGATGTATTAGCCCCGGCGACGATGTGGGGATTGGGCTTTGGCCGGTTGGGCTGTTTTTTTAACGGGTGTTGTTTCGGTGGGCTTTGTCTTACGCCGGGACAAGCGGTGCCCCAATATCAATGGGCGGTTCAGTTTCCTTACGGCAGTCCGGCTCATTCGCGTCAATGGGAAGAGCGCAAATTGAGCGTACCAGCTGAGCTTATTACGACCACGAGTGCGGGGAGTCATTTGCTGCCAGCGTCTATACTTAACATGCCAATAGAAAAACGTGAACAGCCAAGGCTTGACGTGCGCAGACTTGAGGATGCGTTGACGAAGGCGAAAATTAGTGATCCTTCAGGTGAGATTACGCGAAAGATTTCTGAGGAATTGAAACTGGCTAAGGTTAAGCTTCGATCGATGGGCTATGCGATGCAGCTTGCTCAACTCGAAATGGCCCAGCGATATCCCTCCCGACTACATCCTGAACGTGGTTCTTCAGTGACAGAGTTACAGCAGCTTGCCCAGACGAGCCTGTCGCTGCCGGTACATCCGACGCAGCTTTATTCGTCCATTCATGCCTTTATTTTGTCGGGATTGCTGTCGGCGATATTTTATATTCGTAAGCGACACGGACTTGTCATCATTTTAATGTTCATCATGTACCCGATAGCCAGGATTCCTCTGGAACTTATCCGGGTGGATAACCCGCCTGATGTCTTGGGCTTTTTGACTATTTCTCAGTTTGTCAGCTTAGTGATGACTGTGATTGGGCTGGTTTTTATGATGTTGCTTTACAAGATGTTGCCGGAGCAGTCTCCCACCGTAGCTAGAGAGATTAAAGAGATGGCTATCGCGGCGGCGGAATTGGAAGCTTTGGAAAAGAGCGAAGGGCAGCGTGCTTAGCGGGTTTGGGTTTATATTTTGATGCTCAAAAACATCTGAACGCCGCGCAAGCTGAAGCATGCGGCTCGTTAGTTAACCGTCGATAGTTCAGGCAGGTCAACCTTTCACCAGTAAGCGAAAGAACGACCTGCCCTACTTTTTTGCAAAGGGTGGGACACGTGTAAGCGGTGGCTTACCTATGCCACCCTGCTGGCTTTATATGCCGCGTGGTTGACACTTTACGAAAGAGTTATTCTGGAGAGGGCTGGTCTTGGTCTTCTGGTGTTTTCTCTTCTACCGGGACTGAGGGGTCGAATGGTTCTTCTGCTTCGGGCAGTCGTCCCAGTGACTCGGCAGAGGCAAGAGGGACGGCTAGGTCTATCGCGCCGCCATCACGAGAGAGTCGCATTTGTAAATCTTCCCCTGCTGGAATCATGTAAATTTGCTTGGCTAGGTCGGCGTAGTTTCGCAACTTAGCCCCGTTAATCGCTTCTATAATGTCGCCCGGTAATGCGCCAGCATCTCGCATGGGCGAAGGGTCCGCAATGGATTTAACCACAACACCAACGCCGGGTACGCTACTTACTTGAATTCCTAGCCAGCCTCGCTGGAATGAAACGCCGTCCATAAGCTGAGGGGCGATTATATCTATGCGCGTTTTGGGCACTAAAAAACCCACACCGCAGTCGTACATTTCCGCGCCAGCTAATTCTCCTGCCCGCTGGGCCATGGGTACGGCGATGCCAATGACACGGCCATACACGTCGCAGACTGGGCCGCCATAGTTGACGGGTGACAACTTGGCGTCAGTTTGGATGGCGTTACCCTGCATTCGATTCAATGCGCTAATCACGCCGACCGTAACCGAAGGCTCTCGGCCACCGAACCCCAAACCTAGCGCAATCGCCCATTCACCAACCTGGACATCTTCACTTTTTCGCCATGTGGGTAGTGGTAAATCAACTGCGTCTACTTTGAGCAAGGCTAATTTTCGTACATAGTCGCGGGCGACGAGGTCTGCGGCTAAGCGGCGGCCGTCTGGTAATGTGACGGAAATGAGAGCAGGTTCTCTTGCGAAGTTGAAGCTACTGGTGAGGATGTATCCATCGCGGGAATAGACAATGCCCGTAGCTGGGCCATCGGCGATGACAAAGCTGGAGCCTAGCGTGTCGCGGAATGGATTTTGTAAACGCTTCTTGCCTTCCTGTTCGTCGTCATCGCCAAGGGTCAATTTTTTTCCTGGCTGCGTGCCGCCTACGGTGTCGATACGCACGAGATATGATTTCATAGAAGCGGCGACGTCGCGGAAAACCTGCTGCGTAGCGATCATCAATGCGGTGTCGCTGTCTACTTCTTTAGTTTGTGCCTTAGCCTTGGTAACTGGCCAAGGGCAACTTAGTAGTAATAGCAGAATTATAATGGTTCGAGATTTCATGGCTGATTCTTCGCTATTGGCGGGTCAATATGAATGGTCAGAATTCTTCGTTTTCGCCTGATAACAAGCTCGATCGTATCTGCGGGGCCTCGTGTTTTCATGCGCTTGGTGAATTGAGATACATCAGAAATTTCTCGATCATTTACTGACAAGATCAAGTCATCTTTTCGTAGGCCTGCGCGTTGGGCAGGTGAATTTCTGACGACACGTTCAACAAAGGGTAACACAGTGCGAAAGCCGGTGCGGGTGATTCGAATACCAGGGTCGAACGATTCTACTTGAGGCTTAGTCGTAATTTCACCTGAGCCATCTGAAGGCGATTGCGTTGCGGCTAAGTAAAAGTCTGCGAGAACGTCGTAAGGGATGGCATAGTTAAGGTGTGTGTGCGTTCGGTTGGAGATGACGAGCCGGCCTATCATGCCGACTAGCTCGCCTTGCAAATTGACCATAACACTGCCGGGGCTTCCGGGGTTGCTGGTAATGGCGTCGATAAGCAACACGTCTCCGGTATATCGAAAATCTTTTGACCGACGGCGGGCGTCCAGGCGCGTTCGGGCAGAGAAAACACCGTGGGCGAGTGACATTTGTTCAGAGCCATCGGCAATTTTGAATGGGTTACCTGCGGAAACAATCCAATCGCCGGGGAGCAGCGGCTCATGGCAAGTGTTTGATGAAGACTGCTGACAAGAAAAATCGTAATGAGGTAATGGGCCGATGAGTTTTTCCTGTGACGATCGATCTACGTCTTCCGGTTTATTCAACTTTAATAAGGCTAATTGTAGGTCGGTGTCGCGCTTGATGAGCTGAGCTTCGTAGCGCGAGCCGTCGGCGGTGACGGCGCGGATGCGGTCGCCGGACACGATGAGCGATAGAACGGTGACGATGTATCCATCTTCTGAGGCGATGATTCCCGTGCCGTATCCGACCTGTTGACCTGCACCTAAGCCGTAAAGTTTTACGGCTCGTTGTTGGGCGGTTTGAAAAGCGTGGTTGAAACCGCCGGCGTGGACCTTGGGCGCTAAGAGCGTTAAGAGAATGCTGAACACACCGATGGTTGAAAAAATGCTAGCTCTTACCGCGAGATACGAAACTTGGTGATTGTTATGCTTTCGTGGCTCCGCGCGGGCTGAAGCCCGCGGCTCGTTAGGAAGCTCGTTCAAGAAGATTGATGTGATCGTTCTGTATTCGCTTATGGTCACGGTAGCACTTTCCAATCGCTCATCATGTCACTATAACGATAACCTTGGCCTCGAACGTGGATGGTTTGTGGCAATCGCACACCTGACACAGATTGATAATCCGAAAAGTACATCGTGCCTAGCGTGCCAGCTTGTTCATGCCAGATCACAGCGCGACGCAGTTCGTGGGTTTTGGTGTCAAAGGCTAAGCGAACGACTGCGCCTTTATCCAGCGGTGAGAAAAGTTCTTCTACATCGCTCGAAATGATTTCTACGCCAGCTAATTCGTTGGCAAAAAACATGTCCACTGGCGATTCAATTCCATCATCGAGGCGATAGTCTACATTCGCGCCGTCGTGATATAGCGCAATCGAATTTAACGAATCTTCAGGCTGAAACAAACGCTGATATACCAGGTGCATGACCGAAAGTACGCGGCGCTCGAACGATCGAACATCCGAACCTCGTCGGTCGTCGTGATCGAGTACCTGAATTTGCTGGGCATCGACTTCTAATAGTCTTGCTGGTTCACCTTCCTGATCGTATTCCTGCAATAATAGTGATCCTTCTTCGGTAGCTTGGACGTCATAAGCGTCGAGCGTTTTCCAAGTCGATCTCATGGCGTCATCATACGTTCGGCAGGCGTGCCATTGGTACTTCGTAGCCAGAGAATCCTGAGCTTTGATACCGACTGCTTTTCTAAATGCACGAATCACGCGGTCCACCTCTTGGCCATTGGCTAACCCGTCTGGGGAATATTGACTTCTCAGTTTCGGTGCAACTGGTCGCAAAGGAACGACTGTTCGGCCTGATTTTCCATCACGTTCAAAATCGACGAATAAATTCCAATAGCCTGGATAGGTTCCCAGTAGACTTACGAAATGGTTTGAAGATACAACGGGCGTGGTGTCGATGGCTAGGATGCGATCGCCACGGCGCAGGCCCGCGAGGTAAGCTGGTCCGGCGCTGCGAATTTTATCGATCACCACCATGTTTCGATCTTCCTGAACCGTGGCTTCAAAAGAACCATGCTGGGCGAGTCCTCCGGCGCGAAGCAATGGTATGAAACGCCGAATCTGATTGGTAGTAATCGCATAGCCAAAGCCGACATTGAATCGGCCTCGGGTGTTGATGGAGATGCGGCCATTGATTCCAATGACTTCGCCACTTTCATTATACAATGGCCCGCCCGAATTTCCGGGATTGATCGGCGCGTCAATTTGAATGCAGTCGGAATAGGTTAAGTTGCCTTTCACACCCCATTGATATCGATGAACGCCAGTTACTAAGCCAAGGGTAAGAGTGGGGTTCTCATCTTCAGTAAGACTAAACGGATTCCCAAGTGCTATGGCTGTGTCACCTACGCTGACGAGATCGGAGTCGCCAAGCATTGACCAGGGGAACGAGTCTCGCCCGGTTAATTGGAACATCGCGACATCGCCGATGGGGTCAATGCCCAATACACGCAGATCGTAGCGCTGGCCATCACTAAGCCCGCCGAAGCCGCTGCGCGTCCGTAACATGCTGGCGACGACATGATAGTTGGTAATTCCAAAGCCATTTTCGTCGATAAGAACGCCAGAGCCTCCGCCGCGCTGCTCAGTGTTGTAAATAGCGACGACGCTGGGGGTGACTCGATCAACGACTTGAATTCTTTGCTGCTGAGATTCTAAAACAACATTCGGAACTTGCACCAGTTGCGATTTCGACTGAACGGTGGTGTCAGCATGGAGGCTGGTTGAGAAGCAACAAATTAGCCCAATCAGCGGCATAATCTGAAGAAAATAATTTGTTCGAGTGAGACGGTTCATAAATGTTTGCGACTATCTATTGGGTATTGGTTGAGTTTTCTAATCGAGAAGGTTTTTTTATTAGCCTGGCGCCTGCCCAATCGGCGTGGTCAGCTAGGTCTATTTCATCGCCGTAATCGACCAGAAGGGTCAACACTTTGACACTGGATATATCTACGCTAACCAAACTCGACGGGTCTGATCCATGCACTAAGCCACTATCGAAAATAACTTTGTCGTCGCCAAAGACTTGAAACACGACGCTGCCACGCGGGGCGACGCTATCGTCCAGCCCGATGGTTGAGACGAAGCGTTCGTAAGCCTTGCTTACATCAAAACTAATACGGGTACGACTATGAACACCCAAACCTTTTTCATATTCGATCCCGCCCAGGCGTAAAGGGTGCATGGCAACGCTTCTATCACGGCGCAATGGCCAGGGTTTGTGAATGCGTCCTTCGATTTTTTCGTCTAGCGGAGAAAGATCGCTGATGTAGACGATTCGACGACTGTAGAATTTTATTTTTTTAACCAGATCAATAGGTAGTGAAAATTTAATGGGGTGCGAAAGCTTGCCCGCGATGCGGGTTTCTAGATGTAATTGCTTCTTATCAAGCTTGGTCACTTGGCTATAGATTGAAGAACCGTCAACAAAATCGACGCGAATCCCAGGGTTAATAATGGTTTGGCGAATTCCGGCGAATACGATACCGAAAATTTTCTCACGCTTAAACAGACGCTCGCGTTCGCTAAATACAAATCGCCCTTCGCTTTCGCCCAGCGTCGCTAACCGGCCTCTCATTACTTTTGCTTTGTCTTTGCTTCGCGTAATTAGGACGTCGTGACCAGGCAAGGGCTTGTCTAGCGCATCAGAAAAAAGCTGAGCAGATTCAGAGAAATTATCTGTATCAACCAACTTCACCCCGGCTAGGGCATCAAAGGGCAGGGTGATGGATTCGCCCCACCATGTGCGCACCATGATGGCATCATCGTCACTGTCTAACAACTGGGCAAATAATCGCCCGCCATCCGCAAGGTAAATCGTTACGTCATTTTTTTTATCACGCAGCGGCACATCAAATGTGATGGACATTAAGTCATCGAAGCTTAGCGATTGTTGCGTGGTATCAGTGTCGAGTATTACCTCATCATTCGTCAATGCGATAAGGCGCCCTGCGATAGGTTGGCCATCGATATGCAATGCGGTTGCGGAGATAGTCTCGGCACGAGCCAATGGCGCAATGCTTAGGACTAACCAAGCGATGGCAAACGGACTAAGGTTTCTTGGCCAATTCTTCATAGTATTGTTCTACAAGCTGACGATACCGACTCGGAAAACTATCACGCAGCGCCTGGAGAATTTGCTCGCGCTGCGCAGGAGGCATCGAACCCCAACGGTCTGCGGGATTGGCTCGACGTCCTTCTCGAAGCGCCCCATCTTGTGCGTCGCCACCTGAAAGTCTACCTTTCTCCATCGGCTTATCCTGGGGGTCGGGGCTACCGGCATCTTTCTGCCCTTGTTTCCCTTGTTGTTGCTGCTGTTGCTGTTGCTCCTGCCCTTCTGATTTACTGCTGCTACTACTACTGCTTTGCTCGTCTTCCTCGGCTGAGTCGATTAGCTTATCCAGTAATTCGATGATGCGGGTTTGTCGAGTTTGCACGGGTTCATTGGCTTCACCGAACCCAAGACGGCGGCGCGAGAAACCCATTAAGTCTACAACGTCTCCCATGCTTTCAGGTTGTCGGCCTGCTAACTCTGCTTGCATTTGCTGGGCAGTGATGATTAGTCTTTGCGAATCTCCGGTGTAGGTTTTCAAAAATTCGCCCAGGGCTTTGTAGGCCTTTTCGTATTGCATATCGGACAGCAAACAAACGCCACGAAGAAAAGATATCTCGCCAGCGTGGTAAGTGTACGTTAATAAATCCCACTCGGTGCTTTCGTATATTTCTTCAATTAACGCGCCAGCTTCACGCATGCGCTCCATAGCTATGAGTGATTTTACTTCATAGACAACGGCATGAGTTGATACAAATGGATTTTCTGAGGTGCGTATTTTTTTTAATAACTGGACAGCTTGATCGTAGTCGTCGGCATCGAAGGCATCTAAGCTTTCTCTAAATGCAGGGACTAAGACTGATAAACCTTGAGCGAGAAATTCTGCGCCGTCGCAATCGTCGCATTCTCGCCAGGTTTTTTGGATTAATTCACGGGCTTGTTCTGGTATCGATTCGTCTGCGGTGACGCGCTCTACAAATCGATCTGCTGGGCTTGCCCAAGCGATGGTTGCGGAACATAGCGTAATGGCACCAATAGTCACCCAGGCTTTCGAAAGCCAAGCGAATTTTTTTGCCAAATGAATCGTATGCGAAGTTTTTACCCTCATGGCGACTCAACCCTTTCTCGCATTTGATTCGCTACGCCTTCGGTTTCCTGCTGACGCGAAAATGTTGATTCCAACTGTAATCGTAGCGAATCTTCCGGCTCATCTCCGGATTCGTAAGCTTTGTGAATCGCAGTGGTTCTGGTATTGATTCGCAGCTGCATAGATTTCAATAGCTTGAGTTCACCGGAAAGCGGCAACAGCGAATCATCTTTTTTACCCTTTTTTTGCCCCGACTGACCGCCCTGCTCTTCGTTTTCCTGCTGCATCTTTTTTACAGAATCAAGTAGCTGCTCCAACGCATCGATGATTTCCTGTTCAATAGCCTGGGTCAACGTGCCTGTTCTTAGTAAACTTAAACGCTGGGACACGCTCTGCATGTCTTTGGTAATTTGTTCTACCACATAAGGAAATACAATCGTCGTGCCGTCTTCATCCAGAATATGCGCACAACTCGCAGCCTGCTCTGATAGTGCCGCCTGCTTGGCAGATAGTTCCGCGATTTGAAGTTTCTCCGGCCTTTTGAAAGCATCGCGCCCAATGTGGTCCAGGACAAGCGTCTTGGCGTTAATGGCTTTTTGTTTGGATAATAAGACTCGGAACCGAGCTTCCAGATGCCGCAAGGTCTCGGCTCGGTCTTCCTGACGCAACTGGCTTAATGCTTCTTCTAACTCTAACTCAGCCTGCTCCAACTCTTCAATAGCCCGGTCCTGCTGCGGCAACGCTTCTTCGGATTTCTCCTGTTTGAGAGACTCGGCTGCGTCCTTCATTTCTTCTTCGGCGTTTTCAATATTCTCAAGACCCGGAGGCTCTTCGTCGGCAGGCTCATCGCTTTCATCTTGCTGCTGCTGTTTCTGCTGGTCTGATTACTCACCCTCACCTTGCTCGCCCTTCTCTCCCTTCTGACCTTGTTTCCCTTTTTGACCCTTCTGACCTTGTTGGCTCTGCTGAGATTTCTGGCCTTGCTGACTTTTTTGTCCCTTCTGACTCTCCTGACCTTGCTCGCCTTTTTTACCGCTTTGCGATTGGCTTTGCTGAGATTGACTATCCGGCGATTGGCCTTTCTTCATCTGCTCAGCTAGCTGTTCCGTTTCCTTTGATAGCTCTTCTTGTCGCTTGGCTAAGTCCTTCTTCTTGTTCTCTTGATCGAGTTCTTTTTTAGCTTGTTCCAATTGCTCTTTGGCCTTGTCGAGCGACTCCTTAGCTGACTGCTGCTGCGATTTAGCTGACGAAGAGTCACCACTTTCCATTGATTTCTTCGCTTGAGACATGCTCTTGGATGCCTCGGATAAAGACTCTGACGCTTTACTGGCACTCTTCTGGGATGAGGCTTCACTTGACTCAGTAGGTTTTTCGTCCTGCATCTTCTCGGCGATTTTTTCCACCTGCTCAGCCAGCGCCTCAGCTTGCTCGGCTAATGACTCCTGCTGTTTTTCCAGTGATGGCTCATCGCCATTGCTTTCGCCCGCAGCTTTAGCATCCGATTCTTTCAAGAGTTTGCCTTGTTGACCCCTTAAGCTATCCAATTGTTGCAACGCCTGATCGATTTGCTGGCCTAACGCGCCTTGCGCATCTTGCTGATCGACGTCGTCGCGTAAGGACCGCTGCTCTTTTAATAATCGTTGTACACGTTCTTGATAAGCTTTGAGCTTTTCGATTTCGCTGCGACGTTCATCATTTTCACCGTCACGTTCCATGAGAATGTTCAAGAGCGCATCGGCATCCTCAACCCATTTAGTCTGAGCATCTAATGCGTTACCAGAAGAACCAACTTCGTCTAACAAACGAATGATATCTTCAAGACGATCATTTAGGCCTAGCTCACCAGACCGTTCGAGAACCTTGGCTAACCGTTGGGCGTTTTCTGGTTCGGTTTCGGAAAGCTCTTCCCTCAGACGGAAAATACGGTCTTGAAATCGCACATACCGATCGTGAATCATGCGCTGCTTACGGGCGAGAGGTGATTCCTCGGTGCTATCAGCTGACCCTACCTGTCCTGGCTGAGGTTGGGCTACGACTACTGACGTACCTATGGCGAGTAATATGAACAGCAGCGATGTTATAAAGAATTTTGAATTCATGGTTTACCATCCCAGCCCGAAAAATTCAGCCCGGCGATATCATAATATGATAGCGCGGTCTAAAATGCTTGGCTGACTAATCTTCAAAAACGTCGTCTCCTTGCTTATCGAGCGAATCCTTCGTCTCGGTATGCAGCTCATTTTGTAATCGCATGATATCACGCAGCATGTTCACCAGCTCGTGATACCCTTCCCATTGTATCATGCCATCCAAAATCGATTGCATTTTTCTCAAAATCGCTTCCTGATGCTCGTCTATTGAGCGATTTTCCTGCCCCAGCGACTGCCTGGACCAGCGACGGATTTCGTCGGCGGCGTCGATTAAATCTCGCGTAGCTAGCATCGTAAGCGGGTCGATAATCGTATCAACTAACCGCTCAACCTCATCTTTAGTATCGAGCTGATTGATGCGTAGCTCGTCAAGAATTTGCTGAAACTGCTGACGAACGATATTTACAGAACGAGCGAGGTTTCGCTGACGCCTTTCCAGCGGCGATAGCAGCAACGCGAGTTGTTCTTTAGTCAATTCGCCCTGAGCCTGTCTGGCCGCGGTGAGCAGGTCTCCGCGAAGTCTTCCCTGAGAATGGACGATGCGCTGAAAGTCCATGCGGTATTCTTGCTCGCGCCGGGATAGCTCGGCTAATAACTCATCACGGGAAACCACGCGCAATGTCACAACCGTCGCATTAGATGTGCCCGGGCCTGTGACGTCGTTGAAATCTGATGCGTGAGCGCCTAAAAAGAGGCGATCTCCTTCGACAGCCTCTGACGCTTGAATGGGCCAATTCAGCGTGGTTGAAAATTGTTTGCGGGCTGGCACGAACTCTGGAAGCGCCACCGGCATCTCGCTCGCTGATTCATCATCCATACGATAAAACAAATCCAGCGTCGCTAGTCCATAGGTATCGTTACATTCTACCGACACCGGAAGGATAGCCTCTTGCGTAACCATATCCCCTACGCCGGGTATCCGCACGCGAACAAAAGGCGGCTCGTCTTCAATCACACGAATCGAAAAACGCACCGGACGCTTATTGTCTAAGCCCACCTGATCGCGCAATTGAAAATGATAAGTGTCGGTATCCTGCGGTGAGAAAGTAACCGTATACCACGAATCATCCGTAGTCTGGGTTTGAGATTCTAGCCCATCACCGTTGACGAGTGAGATGTCAGTCAATGGCTTATCCACAGTCACAGCTATGGTTACGCGACTTCCTTGTAGCACTTCGAGATGTCTTTCACCATCGCCATACGTCACTGGAGATTGCAAACTATAAGCAGGAGGATCAACCTGAACCTGCGATGTGGCCACGCGAGGCCTTTCCTCTAACTTAGCTTCATACCACCGCGTGCGGTCGTCTCCGCCTCGGAGTGAAAATTGAAAATTTTCTCGCGCATCTTTGAACGTGTAACGATAGCGATATGTTCCCGCGCTACCCACCGTCACCATCATTTCTCGGCCACGCTTACCGGAAGTCGTTTCGTAGTGGAATTCGACCTCGCGCGGCGCTTCGCCTTCTGCATAAGCCTGGATAATCAGGTCATCGCCGATAGCTCCGAACAACACATCACCCTCTAATTCCACAACCAAATGCGTGCGCTGAGGCCAGGGTGTTTCTTGTAACAAGACATTTCGCTCAAACCACAGTCCCACCGTTTTCGGCGACCATAACAAAGTTGAAGCCGCTAGTGTGATTAAGATAATAAGATAAGTGCCAACGCGACGCGCATGTTGACGATTGACGACGACATCAAAATCCAAACCCGACACAGCCTCAGTCGCTCGCTGAACCACGCTGCGCATTAGCGCGGGTGAGTTCGACGACGGCTGAGCAATGTCGTCACTTGAAAACCTCACGGCTGAAATCAAAACTGATGATAGTTGGGGATAAGACCGCTCGACTAAATGAGCCGCCTCCACTGGCCCCATAGGCAGGCGAAGTGGTTTCAACAATCTGCGCCAGGCTATGAAAAGCAATATCGACATAGCTGCAGCGCCATAAGCGAATCGCATACTCCATCGCAACCCGTGTGAGCCGTAATCCATCGCGAAACTTACGACGGATAGAAGCAGCATCGTCGCTACGATACGCGTCATGGCGTCCAGCGTGACCAACATGCGAAGCCTGCGCACTACGCGCATCAGCCGCGCTTGCACACGCTTATCGAGATCAAGTTGAATGGCTAGCGAATTACCCATCGTCATTTACACATCACCAAAGCGTCTCACATCCGTACTTACAACAAATGTTTCCATTTTCTACAAAACCATTCTACCGAGAGCAAGCCAATAAGCAGCGTCAGTGTCCAGCCATTGTCCCACAACGAAGTTGGCCTTGATCGCACGGAAACTTCTTCATGTCGATCCGGAATCAAACCCGGAATTTCGTTAAGTTCATCAATCTCAAAATAGGCCCCGCCTGCAGATTGCGTTGCGAGCAAGGTCAAATCTTCGCGGGCCATCTGCGGATTGAGCACTTCGATATTAGGCCTGGAAACACGCACTTCGCGCGCGATTGTGGTTAATTCCGCGGTGCTACGTCCCGGCACCTGCACCTCGATGCGATAGGTTCCATTTTGCGTAGGCACGAATCTTCCTTCGTACCAGCCCGCTCGCTCACGTTGCGGGGTGAGTAGGAAATCGCGTTTTTCGCCTTCAATCTCAAACGTCGCTTTTACTTCAGCCTTACGCATGGGTTCAAATTGTTCATCGAGCAGGCGGGCTGTAATGGTAACACTCTCTCCGATGGCGTATCGGTCGCGCTCCGTCAATAGCAAGCCACGCTTCGTGCCACCCAGCAATTTCCCCTCAGCTAAATAGCGTACCATTTGAATCCAAAACCGATCAAAGTTTTCAACACCGCTACGCCGCCAGCGCCAGGTGCCATCAAAAGCTAAAAAGCCGCTACGCCCCGCACCAACAAATTGCACAGCTGCGAGCACATGCCCACCCCACGCATGTCGCATACGCGGGTCGCCATGCCTCATCAACACCGTCGCAGCAGGCTTAGCTCGCAAGACGGGATAATGCCAATAAACCTGACTCAACCCACGCCACGCAAGCTTGGTCGCCACAGCATCCCCGGCTAATCGCAATATGTTATGATGGAACGACGCCTCTGGAATGTCTATCGGCGCAGGTTTTGACTGGTAATGGCCAATTTGATTCAGCACCAAATCTGCCTCAGTGTCTAACACGACCGGAAGCAAATCAATAAGCGGAGATAAGGATACTTGCCTCAAAAATAAAGGCGAACGAGCGCGGGCTGCGGTATACAACAACCCCCCGCCATGCTCTGCCACGAACCTGTCAGCTAACTGTGCCCAGGCCTGATCGAATTCGGAGGCATCGGGGTCCATGAGGACAATGGCGTCGTACTCGAATAGCTCCTCGGCTAATCTCGGAAGATGGTCGATCACCGTATTGCCATCGCGCACAGAACTCAGATCAGCGGACTGCAGCCAACAACTGACGTCTATCGTGTCGTCTCGCTCCAAGAGTCGCGTAAGAAATCGATAATCCCAGCTTGGCCCGCCCGACACAACCAAGACCCGCGTCCGCGCATCAATCACATTGACCGTCACCTGTTGACTATTGTCATCCACAACAGACTCGGCTTCTACCTCAGGCACGCGCACCGTATAAATGTATCGGCCGACACGATCTTGTCGCCGCTCAAAACTGACTGACTTCGTCTCCCCCGTACCAAGCGTCAACGTGCGGGTATCCACAACATGTTCACTTCCCGTCGCGACATGTTTTTCCAAAAGCTCAACCAACAATAACTCATCGTCTACCCCCTCACCCACGACCTTAGCTGTCACGGCAAAAGGGTCACGCTGTAGCGCATTTTCAGGGGCTAAGGTTTCGGTCACGCGAACATTACGCGGCGGCGACGGATCACCGACACCAACCGCATAAACCGCGATGTCTCGTGATTTTGCATATCGCGCAATGTCAACGGCTCGTCCCCCTTCATTTAATCCGCCATCGGATAACAAGACGACACCAGCTATGGGAGCGCTGCCGAGTGACTCTATCGAAAGTCGTAGTGCGCGATCTAAATTAGTCACCGGACCAGCCGAGGTCATCGCTAATGAAATATCATCAGCCTTACCCGACGATTGTTCATCCTTATCTTCATTCACACCTAAAGATTCTCGCTCACCAGCAGAGCGGATGGTTCCTCGTAGTTCAGGCTCGTCGCTAAACGAATAGACTTTGACTCGATTATTAACCGCTAGCTCTGTTAGCCAGGCACGGTTGTTAGCGTTTAACATAGTCTCCACAATTTCACGCCGGCGCACGCCCTGAGTTTCCTCTGCGGACATAATAGTTGCCACGCGCGTAGCGGCCTGGGGTGATCGATAGGTATCTGCTAAATCCATGCTCGACGAATCATCGACCAGAACAATCGTATAAGAATCGACCCATTGCCTCACAATGCGCACGCTAACAGGCTCTAACAAGATGATAGCTAAGATCAACAAAACGCTGCATCGCAACAAGCCTAGCACGGTCCTCGCCCTGGGCGATGCGCCGCGCCGACCTTCGCGTTGATACATACCCATCACCAACCAACACGCAGCTAGCACCAACGCGGCAAAGCCTACCGCCCACCATCCTTCGGGCATGCGGCGAAGCTCGGTCACAAAGGTTTCCTGTTCACGAGTCACGGGCGCAATCGCAGCGGATAACCAAGAGAAAGACAAAATGTCCCAAGCTACACTATGCATAAATCGTTTCTACAACTCCCATTTTTCGGTGACATTTTATCGCCGACGTCCCCATGACCACGCCAAAAACTGTTCAAAAAGAAGCACCGCTACTACCGCAAAAAGCACCAGTCGCCACATCTCTGTTCTAGGATTACCAACTTCACCCGATAGCGCCTCCACGCCATCTACATATTCAATAGGCACGCCCTCATTCGCCTGCCTCAATTCAGATTCATTCGCCGAGGCCACATCACTCTCTCGCGTATCAGGATTCACCGACACCAGACGAATCGTTTGCCCCTGGTCTCGCCGCTTCAACACAAATTGGTACACGCCGCAACGATTGGTATCCGCCCAGGTAGCCACCAAACCCGCACCTTCTTCTGCCGACTTCGCAGTCACGACGACCTCTCGCTCATTGGGATACGCTGGTGTGCGCACGATGACCTCTGATTCAAAAGCGGAAGTATCGATAGCCATCTCAATAGGCACGCCAGCCGCATAATCTGTGCCGTCAGCATTGCGTTTGGAAACGTGCAGGGCGAACTCCATCATGACCGGAAGATACGTTGGATGGTTAGGCCAAAGATGCCACTCCTTATCCGCCGCCGTCGTAACCATTAGCACGCGACCTTTACCAAACCGTTGCTCAACTATCGCGGGATAATCCTGGTCATCTCGAAACACAGCCAATACCCGGGCTGACGATGTTGTTGCCATGTCGCTGTCACCATCTTCGCCATCTCGCTCATCAACCTCAGCCATCTCGTCCGCGTCCGCAAGCTTACAATCGAAAAACTCCAGGAATGGAATTTCTGACAGGCCAAGCGGGTCTCCCTCTAAGCTCAAAGGTCGCATGATCGGATGTAAACGATCTACAATCTTAAGATGAAAAGGCCGGGCGCCGCGCACACGCTCTCCCAATTTTGCAGGAAGTAGGCCAATACCATCGCGGTATAAAGTCGCGTTATACAAACCTGGGTCAACTTGATCGCCAAGATAAAAAATCACCCCACCGCCACGCCGCACAAACTGCTCCAACCGCTGAGCCGCAGGTTCACTCACGCGATAAACATTGGCGATAATCACCGCGTGATACATTGAAAGATTAGCCGTCTCAAGCTCCGACTCATCGACCACGACCACATCGTTACCGCTAAACACCTCACCCTTGGGACGAAGCGCGGTAGTCAAATACGTCACTTCATCTTCAAACAAGTCAGTCGAAGGTTCGCCATTGACAACGAGGATGCGAATTGAATTAGCCACGTCCGCTACGAAAAATCGTTCGTTGTCCAGGTCTAACGCATCATGCGGAATCGAAACACGAACCGTCTCATACCCTGCCGAAACAAATGAAGCATCTAAATCGACAGAACTCGTTAAACCGCCCACCAACTCCGGTATAGTTTTGGTCGGTTGAGCCAGGTTGCCCACCGTAATTGACACATCCAAATTCGCGGCTGAACCTTGCGCATAGTTCGCCACCTTCGCCCGCAGCGTAGCCTCTGCCCCCGTCACCAACTGCCCACCCGTCAGACGGACATCCGTAACCGCGATATTCTTAGCCTCATCCTCACCCACATCAATAAGTACAATCTGCAAATCGTGGTCATCGCTGGACCAATCCATTAACGGCTTGAGCAACGACCCGCCAGTTTCATCATCACTGTGCGTATCTGCAAGCCAATCCTTCTTCTGAAAATCGCTGACCACATACACGGCTGCGTTGATAATATCTTCGCTGTTTGATAGATATTTATTGACATGCTCAACCACCTCTACCGGATTCATCGCCAATTGCGAAACCGAAAGTGATTCTAAGCGGGCTAATAATTCGGGCGTTTGCCGTTCATCGAGAAAAGTGCCTCGCTCCACCGGCGAATCAGGCTCTGTCATGCGGAAAATAGTCACGGTATCGTCTGGCGATTCTTCCCGGATTAACTCAATCAAGCGATGCACGCTTTTCTTAGCGTGAGCAAACAACGCAACCCCGTCAGACACATAGCCCATGCTAAAAGAATCGTCGATCAAAATAATGCGCTCGGTCTGCGCCCTGCCGCTCAAAGAAGCCACGATACCGCTGGGCGTTAAAAATGGCCTAGCTATGAGCATCGCAATTAACAAAACCGCTAAACAACGCAGCGCGAGCAATAGCCATTCTTCGAGCTTGACCCTACGACGATTTTTCTTCTCCGCAGCCAATAAAAATTCTACCGCAGCCCAACGCACCCGCTTAAAACGTCTGCGGGCTAACAGGTGAATAATGATGGGCACAGACATGGCAGCCGCCCCAGCCATGAATAGACTGGGCGTTACAAATGCTGCGGCTAATATGGAAACTGAAAACGTCAAGCCCTAACCTTCAACCTCTCTGGTGTTTTTCTAAACGACTAACAACAACCCTATTAGATTCTACGCCCGTGCCCGTCTGGTACGCAGACGCGCGGACAAGCATGTCACTAGCGCCGTATCCAAAGTGTCAGCCGTACTAATTGTGGCGTAACCAATACCACGGTCCAGGCACGAACTGCGCACCTTGCTCACAAACGATTGGAACGCCTCCAGATAACTGTCCCGCAGCGACTGGGGATCAGTCAAAATTTCAATATCTAAATCTTCCATACCTTCAAACAGCGTTCGATCGGTAAATGGAAATTCAATTTCATCCTGATCCAAAATATGCAACACAAGCACATCATGCTCATGATGTTGAAACCGCTGCAATCCCTTGGCGAACGTGTCTACATCCGTCAGTAAATCAGACAAAATCACCACCAACCCACGTCGCGGAATCGTGCTGTTTAACTGCTGAAAAGGTATAGCTAACTCGGTAGCCCCCGTGGGCGCGTGATCTTCAATGCACCGAACAACCCGATGAAGCGAGCCTCGGTTTGATGACACCGGCAACGTCGCGCGAACGGTCTCGTCAAATAGCGTCAAACCCACGCCATCTTGCTGATGCACCAACAGATGCGCAAGCGAAGCTGCCACCGTCGCGGCGTAATCCCATTTAGTCATACGGTCTGGCGCAGGTTGCTCTGGATAAGCCATCGACCCGGAGCAGTCCAACAAAATATGCACGCGCATATTCGTCTCTTCTTCGTATTCTTTAATAAAGAAACGATCCGCTTTGGCGTATACGCGCCAGTCGATATGTCGAATATCATCACCGGGCACATAAGGCCGATGACTGGCAAACTCAACGCTGAATCCCTTATAAGGACTCTTGTGCATCCCGCTGACGAAACCGTCAACCACACGACACGCGCGAAGCTCCAGCTTGGATATTCGGCTTAATATATCAGGCCGTAAGTACTTTGCGTGCGCACTCATCGTCATCAAAAGGTGTCCGGTTAGGGTCTATACATTTCAACAATTCTTCAATAATTCGTTCCGTACTATATCCTTCTGCCTCAGCCGAGTAATTAGTGACAACGCGATGTCGCAACACCGGCAAAGCCAGTGCGCGAATATCTTCAATAGCTACATGGTGACGATTTTTCAAAACCGCTCGGGCTTTCCCTCCCAATAGCAGCGCCTGAACCGCACGAGGACCAGCCCCCCAACTCACCACTTTATTGATAAAATCAAGGCTGCCCTCCTCATTAGGTCGAGTCGCACGGACGAGGTCCAAAGCGTAACGAACCATCTCCGGGGCTGCGGGGATACGACGAATCAACGTCTGGTAAGCAATCACCTGCTCCTGCGTCACGCACGGCGATAGCTCCGGAACCTCACCACCTGTCGTAGTATCCGCAATTGCATATTCTTCTTTGTACGAAGGATAATTAATAAGCACCTTGAACATGAATCGATCCTGCTGCGCTTCCGGCAGTGGATAGGTACCTTCCTGCTCAATGGGATTTTGCGTAGCTAACACGAAAAACGGTGGCGCTAAATCATGCTGCACGCCGCCGACCGTAATGTGCCGCTCCTGCATCGCTTCCAACAGCGCAGCCTGCGTCTTAGGCGGCGTTCGATTAATCTCATCCGCCAAAACGACATTCGCAAAAATCGGGCCATGCAAAAACTTAAACGATCTTTCGCCCGAAGACTTGTCTTCCTGAATCACCTCAGTACCCGTAATGTCAGAGGGCATAAGGTCTGGCGTAAATTGAATACGACGAAACGTAAGCGCCAAACATTTCGCCAGCGAAGAAATCATCAGCGTCTTAGCTAAGCCTGGCACGCCTTCCAACATACAATGACCATTGGCAAAAAGCGCGATTAACATCTGGTCAACCACCTCGTCCTGACCAATGATAATTTTGCCAAGCTCACTACGCAGCCGAGCATAGGCAGCCGTGACTTCGTCCACCATCTGCGGATCAATAGGCGGCGATGATTGCCCCGCCCCTTTATTGACATCGTTTAATTCATGCATATTTATCTCCCAATTATCCCCCGCTATTATTGTTGCATAATCGGCAACTGGTTGTAAGGCAGTTGCAAAATAATCAAAGCAATCGCGGTATCATAAACATCACCTATCGCATCCACACTCCACGAACCATCGGGCTGCTGCTGCGTTAACAACAAATCTCGCCGCTTGGCATAATACTCATCCCAAAACGGATCATCGCTCACATACAACGCCTGGGCATAGTATAGGTGCGCGTAATAATCATGCCCCGCGATGGATTGCCCAGGCTTGAGATGCTGTTTGCAATAAGCCAGCGCACGCTTAGCCCGCGGATTATCATATAAGCCGGCGTTAAACCAACAACACACCGCAGCCGCAGCCAGTGGCACGCGAGAAGGCCCTCGACCGGAAGCAGTATACCGAATACCACCGTCACTGTTTTGAGAGACGGCTATATAATTCATCGCATCATCAATAACTTTTTTAGGCACAGTGATCCCTACATTACGAGCCGCCCGTAGCGCCTGCACCTGTGTAATCGTTACCGACCCCTCGTCGCCTCCGGAATCCGGCGTATAAATCCAACCGCCACGTTTACTCTGCGACTTTGAGGTCAAATTCACCGCCTGCCGCAAGATGCCATGAAGCAGTTTGGCACGATTCGGGTCTTCTTCCATGCCATAAGCCTGACTCAAAAAAAGCATCGAAAAACCATGGCCATACATCGGACGAGATTCTCGAGCGCCACGACCGATCATGCCGGATTTCTTAACCGAATTCATAAGAAACTTCATCGCCCGATCAACCTGCGGCGCATATCTTCCCTGCGTAGACGTATTGCCATCCATCAACATCGCAAGCCCCGCCAGCGAGGTCATAGCTATCGGATAATTCCCGAATCCACCGCGGTTAGACCAAATCCCCTGACGACCCTGCACCCTCGCCAAGTAAGACAATCCGCGATCAATCGCTGCCCGTGTCTTAGCCGTAATGCCCTTCGGCTCACTACGCTTGGGGGGAGCCTGTGCATACGCCGACGGTAATGCACAGTGACACGCGAGAGACACTATGGAAACCACAATCTTGAATCGTGCGCCATGGCTCATTTTCCAGGCTCCGTCTTATTCGTGTCAATTACGCTAACATCATACGAAAAACCATGAATCGCCGACGCAAGCCCTACCGATATAGTGTCAGCCCTCACCTCCAAATCACCACCAAAACGATAACCTGACAGTGAAGACGTCCTCGGCAATTCCTCCCGCCAACCGGCATCCTCACCTGTCTCAGCATGAATAGCAGCGACACTGTATTGCGTATCTTGAGCGCGTGGCCCACTGCCACTGTTTAGAACAGCAAATATAACCTTACCCCGCACTCGAACGGTCGAAGTCTTTTGCTGCACCACAGCTAAGTCCTGCCGCAGCCATTGCTGCTTACCCGATACCAAGTTAATCGCCTTCATGCTAATCGCCTGACGACGATTCACACGTTCAGGATAGACAGCTATCAGCGAGTCGTCGACCAGATGTAGGTCCATTAGCCTCGCGATGCGTTCAAAGAAAAACGGCGTAGATTGATACCCCTTAGCCACGTCAATCACATAACCGCCGCCACCAAGCAGCACCACGCCGAGCGTATGCTCATTCAATGCAAACAATTGCACTAACGGCTTATCAAGCTCTCGCTGCCAAACATCTTCACCATTGACAAGGTCGACCCCCAGCAATCCATCCACGCGCGTCGAATGCGTAGGCCCATACACATGACTATCCGTAATCACCAACGAAACAAGATCGCCATCATCATCAGGCTGCTCATACAATATCTGCCGCACAAGCCTGCCATTTTCCCGATCGATAATATGCACCCGCTGCATTCGAGCATCCGCTGTAATCACGCGCGTATCTGTTAGCCAAATATGCGCCACTGTCTCCCCATACATATCTCTTTCCCAAACGGTCGAACCATCCGCCGACCGCATCAGAGAAAGTCGCCCGCCGGTAGGCATCGCTGCTATCATGCCATCTCTTGCTGCCAAGGAACTGTCACGCATTTCGGGCTTAGCCACCCGCGGCAGAAGCTCAAAAGGCCTGGTCCAAAGCCGCTTGCCCGTTAGCAAGCCAATGCCGCTCAACCCTTCCCGACTCACTGCAACCACAACCTGACCATCCACCACAAACCATCTTTTAGACAATGGCTGGTTATTGCGTCGTTGCTGATTATTTCTGTTAAACGAAGACCCCTGTGGAAATATTTCCGGGAAACGCATATCCGCCTGCCATAACACATCCCCCGTCACGGGGTTCAACGCAGCTAAACGATCTTCACGCACAAAAACAATGACCGGCATGAAGCCTTCATCACGGGCATCGCCACGCCGATGACCCAACCGATAAGAATCTCGGCTAACATTATTGCCTGTATTCTTAGACGCAAAAATCCATGAGCCGCTTCCATTCTTATTTGCTTGATTCGCAGATGCCGTGGCTCCATCTGCTGATGCCTCTCTTTTAACCGCACTGTTTTGCGCCAGCCATGAACTTATGGTACTCGAAGCTGAAGGCTTGGGGCCAAACATATCGAACCATTCAAACGTGGATGGAACCGCCTCAGCCGGAGAAGATTTCATCAACGCTGAAACCCACGGAGCCACAACTCGCGGAGGACTATGCAACACATGCGTATGCAGATTTATCAAATACATGATCGCCGTTCGGGATAAATCAGGCGATGCCTTCATTCCCGCACACTCGACCAGGCCATGCTCCGCAAACTCAATTCGGCCTCGCAACAAATTCCGCTTGGCATTTTCCAATAACGCCCGCTGCGCCGTCACAGGCGGAGCACCCAACTCCGACATCGATCGCAATGACCGAGCCAATGTGTTTGACCAATTCCCGGATGATGCGTGCTGCGATACTAACTTTTTTAATTTCGTATTCGTAAACCCCTGAAATTCTTGTTTGTCTGCCTGGTCCATTGACTTTACGACTTCGTATAACGCGCGCCGCAACACTACATTCGCAGAACCCTTAGCCAATCCACCTAGCTCAATTTTTTTATCGTCTGTCAGTGAAGTCGCCGCCGACCAGATAGTTTTCGCTGCCCCAACGGAATCCTGGTTCGACTGTTGCCAAGTGGATTTCGCCTGGGCGACCCTAACCTTCTGCGCAGTGGACAAGGCCTGTTGCTGCGCGTTATCCAACGCCCTAGCCATCTGGTCAGGCTTCCCCTTACCTTCATTAGCCAGGCACAACCATGAGTCTACTAACGTGCGCGATCTCATTGGCTGATTCGCATCATCGAATCGAGCATCATCAGATTCCAACAACGCAATCGCCGCCTCAGGCCGACCGCGCAAAATCTCCAGTCTGGCCAATTGCAAACGTGTCTTAACATCCTCCGGATGAGCTGATAAGCGAGCCAGCGCCGCAGGATACATGACCGAAAGATCCGGAAATCGCCGGGCAAACGAGGGATCCACACTATACAAAGAGCTGCGATAAGAAACAATGTCGCCAAGCGGGTGCTGTCTTTCTATCAACGTATCTGAGTGAACCAATTCCCCAGTTGCCGCATCGAGCGTTAGCACAGATTTAATGGCAGGAATCAAAATGGTCTCGCCAACGAGCGTCGCTCGCCCTGTCTGCGTAAAGGGCAACTCCCTCGACCACGCATCCTTACCAGTCCCCATATCAAGACACGTCAACGTCTGCCCGGAAAGCCAAATGTGCTTGGCGTCAGCCGCCATAATCAAAGAAGCACCATCCACAACCCGGGACCACGCCACCGCGCCATCAATAACATCCAAAGCGTATAACGCACCATCCACCAGAGATGGGAAAACAACCAACCCACGCGCCACTATCGGCGCACCCGTCTCCCATGAATGCCCCCAATGCTCCACCGCGGGGTGATAGTTATCCAATCGGTGCGCCCAAATCACATTATGACGGGCGACGTCTACCGCAAAAAACACGCCATAACCAGATGCCATATACATGACACCACTTTGATAGACCGGCGTTAACGGAATATTCACAAGACTGCTAGGCGATGGCGCGGAGCAGAGAAATATATGCGCAATATCTTCCCCTGTCGCAGGGTCGAGAACACCTAAAAATAGTTCTCGCTGCCGCTCATACGGAACCCACAACCCCTTACCCACGACAACGGGTACAGCCCGAAATCGAACATCAGACAAAGGATCAAGCGAATCATCGCCCCCCCCCCGTGACCAGGATATCTCACCAGTACCCACACCACGAGCGACCAAACGCACCGTATTGCCAGGTAATTTTTGACCACGAGGCGCAGGCGGCGCGACACGAGGCGGTGCCACGACACCGTCATTACCCACGAGCCTCGGCAAGGTAGGTTCAACCGTGTAAAGATAATCACCCTCAACAGAAATTTCGCCCACGACACTCTCGAACGTGCGAGCAAGCCTAGCCGCTGGCGACGTAGATGATCCAATAGACACCGGCAAACGCCTTTTCAAAGATGGTGACTGCCAGAGCAACGACAAATCATCCGCGTCTAAAGCCACACACCCACGTCTTGTGCGTAAAAATATTCGATCATTCTGAATTGCAAATCGATAAAACGGAAACGCCAATCGCTCACGACCAACCTTGCCGCCAAAGTCGACAGAGGAACGAAAATTACGCTCGTCCAACTCAAATCGCCAAGGCGCAGCCGACGAAATTTCCGGCGTTACACCAGGTAGACGCCCATTCCCAACCGCCCTCCCATGAGACATAGGCCAAGAGGTATAAGTTTTTTCGTCGACGACATAACGATCAACCGACCGCGAACCAGCAGCAGAAACAACGATATGATGCCACGGGTGAGCAGGAGGCTGCTTGGTAATAGCCGGTATGTGAGGCGTCATGGTGAGATAGGCTTTATCCATCGCACCATTTGTCGCCTGCGCCACCGATTCCATAATAGCCACGCGCAGTTCGTCCTGCTCACCAGCCCGCACTAGCGTGCGCATGTCGTATAACAGTCTCAATGCCAAATCAGATTGGTTCTCGTCCAGTGCCCACGACGCCAGTGTCTCCAACGCGTCACTACCATAACTGCTTCCCGTATATCGATGGGCAATCGTCCACAGCCCATCCGCCTGATGTTCAGCTACAGCTTGGTCATACAATCGCTTCGCTTTCCCATCATACAACAAGCGATAAGCCGCTATGCCCTCAGGCGGTAGTGAAGCGATGCGACTAGCCGCAAAACGAGAAGCCGATTGATAACGTGTTGTCGAATTAAGGTCGTCTTTATCCTGCAAGACTAGCGACCCATCAGAGGCGTCGATAACCCGCTGCAAAGAATCGATAGCCAGCTTCCAATCCTCGCGCAATATCGCTTCCTCAGCCCGCTGTAAAAGGTTTGAAACAGGTGCGGAAGTTTCTATAAGTACGCGCGAAGCGCGAGGCGCAATATTGATTTTAGGCGTGTTACGCGCTGGCGCACGACGGACATTCACACCACGCCTGGCAGGATTGCCTTGAGCGCTCACCCGAGGCGAAAAAGCTGTGCAGATACCAATCATAGCTACAAAAAATATCCGCGATGACATGTGCCGAGTCGCCATGTAGAAATCCAATAGACTATCGCAACCCAAACCATTCACGTCCGATAAATAACGTCAGCCCTAAAACTCGCCAGCCACCCTATTTATCGGAAACCCACACGGCTTGCCCAAGACTCCCATCTATAGACTTGCCAGAACAACGACCCTCAAAAGCATCGTAGCCTTTGGACTAACGCAATGCCAGCACGGTTTTCCCCAATGACAAAAGCCGACATGATAGTTACAGGCTGGAAACGATGAATCAATGATTAGACTAAGATATTCGAGTAATAAAGCGTGAAAGATTGAGCATATTGGGAAAAACGTGAGGTGATTGATTCCTCGTCATTCGCGTAATAGCGGGAATGACAGAATAGTCCTTATCGATAATTATCAGTGTTACAAAAGCCGTTTGCTCGGCGAACGCGGCTAGCGTTTTCGTCCCTTACGCCGGTCCCTCTTGTTAGGTCGTCGTTGTTGTGCTTTCGACGACCCTTTCATTTTCGGCATCCCGCCACCCGCAGCCATTTTTGAAAACTGCGACCCCATGCGCATCCGCTGCATCAAAGACTGACCGCTCATCGCCTTCATCATCGCCCGCATAGGCTCAAACTGCTTCACAATCGCGCTAACATCAGACGGGTCCGCACCAGCGCCTTTCGCAATTCGACGACGACGTGATGTATCGATTATTTTGGGGTTCGCCCGCTCCTTCGGCGTCATGGATTCCACCACCGCTTCCATTCGAATCAGCTCGCCCTCGTCAACTTCCTGGTCGCCCATCGCGTCACCCATGCCGGGCATCTTCTTGAGCAGCTCCCCGATAGGCCCCATTTTTCTGACCTTACGAAGCTGAGCGATAAAATCGTCCAGCGTCATATCGCCGCTAGCCATCTTAGATTCTAGCTGCTTAGCTTCATCCTCATCGAAATGCCGCTGCGCCTGCTCCACCAGCGAAAGGATGTCGCCCATCCCCAAAATTCGACTAGCCATGCGGTCAGGATGAAATTCCTCAATCGCTTCTAACCGCTCGCCCACACCAATAAACTTGATGGGCTTACCCGTAATCTGCTTTACCGAAAGCGCAGCCCCGCCGCGCGTATCGCTATCGAACTTCGTCAATATGCAGCCATCAAGCTCAAGACGTTCGTTAAAAGACTTCGCAGTAGCCGCCGCATCCTGTCCGGTCATCGCATCGAGAACTAAATAAATCTGATGAGGCGTGGTAGCCGAGGCAATCTTAGCTATCTCATCCATCAAGTCTTCGTCGATAGCCAACCGCCCCGCCGTGTCGAGAATCACAACATCTCGATCCGTTTTCCTGGCGTGCTTGATCCCGGCACGACAAACCTTAACCGGGTTTTGGTTTTCCCTATCCACAAAAACAGGACAATTAATCTGCGAGCCAAGCACCTCAAGCTGATCAATAGCCGCCGGACGCTTCAAGTCAGCCGCCACCAACAAAGGCCGCTTAGCTTTCTCCATCAACATCTTCGCCATCTTGCCGCAGGTCGTCGTCTTACCAGACCCCTGCAAACCAGCCATCAGCAACACAGTAGGGCCAGGCGTAACAAACGGAATCTTAGGATCGACAGGCCCCATCAACTCAATCAGCTCGTCATGCACGATCTTGACGATCACATCAGCAGGCTTGAGCGTTTTGAGAACTTCCGCACCGAGCGCCTTCTTTTGAACTTCAGCACAAAACGTCTTAGCTACGTCGAGATGAACGTCCGCCTCCAGCAGGGACGTGCGAATCTCAGTCATCGCCTCGGCTATATTTTCCTCGGTAATGCGTCCACGACCGCGAAGTCCTTGAAACACGCCCTTGAGTCGATCTGATAAAGCATCAAACATCAGTAATTTTCATCACTCTGATATGAAAACACGCAGCGTCTACTCAGACCCTACGAATCCAAACACATAACAATCCCATATTTTTAGTAGCGCAATCCCAAGTGGTCAAGCTGAGCCTGTGAATACTGCCCACATACTCGCATTAAAGCCAAGGTTGCCTTATAAAGTAATTGTGCCCAAGCGATCCGACATTCACAACATCCTCATCATCGGTTCAGGCCCTATTGTCATCGGGCAGGGGTGCGAGTTCGACTATTCCGGAACCCAGGCCTGCAAAGCCCTGCGCGAAGAAGGCTATCGAGTCGTCCTTATCAACTCCAACCCAGCCACCATCATGACCGACCCGGAGACAGCCGACCGCACCTACATCGAACCCATCACGCCCGAGTTCATCGAAAAAATACTCGCCAAGGAAAAAGAGCTAGGCTACCCCATCCACGCCATGCTCCCCACCCTCGGCGGACAAACAGGCCTTAACTGTGCCATGGAAACTTTCGAGCAGGGCATCCTCGCCAAATACAACGTAGAAATGATCGGGGCCAACCGCGACGCCATTCACAAAGCCGAAAATCGCACCGCCTTCAAAGAAGCCATGATTCGCATCGGCATGGACGTCCCAAATTCCGGCATCGCCCACACCTGGGAAGAGGCGTTACAAGTCGTCGAGCAAGTGAAACTCCCCTGCTGCATTCGCCCGGCCTACACCCTCGGCGGTGCTGGCGGCGGATTCTGCTACACCAAGGAAGAATTTGAAACCATCGCCAAGCGGGGTCTGGAATATAGCCGGGTCAGCGAAATCCTCATCGAGGAAAACCTTTACGGCTGGAAAGAATTCGAGCTGGAAGTCGTCCGCGACCGAGTCGATAACGTCGTCATCATCTGCTCCATCGAAAATATCGACCCCATGGGCGTTCACACCGGAGACTCCATCACCGTCGCTCCCGCACAAACCCTTACCGACAAAGAATATCAAAAAATGCGCGACAGCGCCATCGCCATCATCCGCGAAATCGGCGTCGACACCGGCGGCTGCAACATCCAATATGGCGTAGATCCAAAAACCGGGCGACAAGTCGTCATCGAAATGAACCCCCGCGTCTCCCGCTCCTCTGCACTAGCTAGCAAAGCCACCGGATACCCCATTGCCCGCATCGCCGCAAAGCTCGCAGTCGGTTACACCCTGGACGAATTACCTAACGACATCACCAAGTCCACTCCGGCTAGCTTTGAACCGACCATTGATTATTGCGTGGTCAAAATGCCGCGCTGGACGTTCGAGAAATTTCCCGACGCCGACGAAACGCTAACTACCCAAATGAAATCCGTCGGCGAAGCGATGGCTATCGGTCGCACCTTCAAAGAAGCCTTCCAAAAGTGCATCCGCTCGATGGAAATCAAACGCGCCGGCTTTGGACTCGACGATAACGATGCGTCACTAAACCATCACACTACGCAACAAGATGCTACCCCTCACATACCACGAGGTGGAACCACAGCCACGGAAGCGCCGCCGGACGTTGAGGAAGAACACGCCCAACAATGGCCAATCTCAAAGTCGATACTAAACGAAAAACTGTCAATCCCTTGTCAGGGCAGACCATATTACATGCGCTACGCCCTCAAGCTCGGCTGGACTGTCGAGCAGATACACGAAGTAACCCGCATCGACCCCTGGTTCATAGAGAACATGGCTGAGCTTGTCGAAACAGAAAAAACCAAGACGCCGCTCACCAAACTAAAACAATTAGGCTACAGCAATGCCCAACTCGCCAACGCCAACATCACAAGCAACGGTCAAACCCTCAGCCCGGTCTACAAGCTCGTGGACACCTGCGCCGCAGAATTTGATGCCAGCACCCCCTACTATTATTCCACCCACGAATCGCCTTCCATAAACATCAACAAACCAAACGAAAACTGCGTCGAAGACGAGATTCGCATAACTGACAAACCAAAAATCGTCGTGCTAGGCGGCGGCCCTAACCGCATAGGCCAGGGCATCGAGTTCGACTATTGCTGCTGCCACGCAGCTGCCACAGCCAAAAACGCCAACTACGAATCGGTCATGATTAACTCCAACCCGGAAACAGTCAGCACCGACTTCGATACCTCAGACATGCTTTTTTTCGAGCCGTTAACTCATGAAGACGTACTAAACGTCATCCAACGACTCAACGGAAAACCGCTCGACCCTGGTAGCGATTCACCCAACGGCTTAGTCAAAGGCGTCATCGTACAGTTCGGAGGCCAAACGCCGCTCAATCTCGCACAAAGCCTCAAAGACGCCGGCGTCCCCATCATCGGAACCCAGCCGGAAATGATTGACCTAGCCGAAGACCGCGACGAATTTCAACGCATCATCAAAGAACTCAGCCTACTCCAACCACCCAACGGCATCGCCCGCTCAACAGACGACGCATTCGCCATCGCAGACCGAGTAGGCTACCCCATCCTCGTCCGTCCCAGCTATGTACTAGGCGGACGCGGCATGAAAGTTTGCAACAACCGAGACGACCTAAATAATTATCTACAAGAAGCCATGAACGCTTCTGACCGATCTGAAAGATACCACGAAAACCCGCTCCTCATCGACAAGTTCCTTTCAGACGCCATCGAAGTAGACGTAGACGCCGTCGCAGATTTTGGCCAACTCGACCGAGAGGGCGGCGAGTTTGAGCCGATGTGCATGGTCGCGGGCATCATGGAACACATCGAAGAAGCCGGCATCCACAGCGGCGACAGCACCTGCGTCCTACCGCCATTCTCACTAGGCCGTATGGTTATCGAAGAACTCTTTCACACCACCAGACGACTGGCCAAAAAACTCAACGTCTGCGGCGCTATCAACGTGCAATACGCTATCTTAAACCGCACCGTCTACATCCTCGAAGTCAACCCCCGTGCCTCACGCACCCTTCCCTTCGTAGCCAAAGCGACCGGCGTACCGTGGGCGCAAATTGCCACGCGAACCATGCTAGGCCATCCCCTCGCACAGGTGTTAGCCGAACACAAAATCTTCGAGACACCTTGGCCAAAACATACTTCCGTGAAAGCGCCCGTGTTTCCGTTTGAAAAGTTTCAAGGTGTGGACGTTATCCTTGGTCCCGAAATGCACAGCACCGGAGAAGCGATGGCTATCGCCCCCACCTTTGGCCGAGCATTCGCCAAAGCTCAAATTGCCATTGGCTTGTCACTCCCCAAAGAAGGAAACGTCTTAGTCAGCGTAAACGACCAGGATAAGCCGCGAACCGTTTCCGTCGCCAGACAATTATACGACCTCGGCTTTCATCTTTTCTCAACAGAGGGAACCAGAAACGCCCTACTCGAAGCCGGCATCCCCTCAACCCTAGTCTCCAAAGCCGCCGACGACCACGACGCCCCATTCCTCAAGGATTTAATCGAAAACGGCACGTTAAACTTGCTTATCAACACCCCTATCCGCACAGGCTCCGCTTCAAACGAAGGCCGCTGGCGCGCCGCCGCAGCCACCCGCCGCATCCCACTCATCACCACCCTAACCGGAGCCATCGCAGCTATCTCCGCCATCCGCACCCTATGCAAATCAGAAGACGGCTCCGCACCATTGCCACTACACGTCAAAGCATTACAAGATTATTTTCAATAAACAATCCGCGCGGGTGCCCCATTCTTTGCCTACTGGCAAAGGGTGGGGGAAGGACGATCGCAATCAATCCGGGCTGCTATTTAATTGTCAAAGAGCGAGCGAACCCGTTCAGAGCCAAGTCTGGGGGTAAGGTCCGCACATCTAAGGCGCACTGAATTTTCATGTCACGCGGGAAGCTGACTTCTTCCCGAGTTAATACTTTGATTTGCGTGACACAAAAAAGCGTTGCTCCATGTAAAGAACAACGCCGGTGATCTATAGAAACTGTTTGCTAGAGAGATCAGAGGGCGTGAAATGCCGGCTGGCTACGTCAGGAATGAGGATTAAATTAGTCGTTAGCGCGTACGGGAAATGGTGCTGTGGGTTAATCATCGACTCCCCCAGGTCCAAAAAGAAGGACCCGGGCCACCCCGGCCATCTTTTACCCTGCTGTTAGCGTTTTAGTGGCTTAAAGAAAGTTTTTTTATCTAATCAGCTATCTAGCTCTTAATAAAAGCATTACTGTTTTTTCTTGTGTCTGGTAGCGGTTTTAACTAGAATCGTGGCTAGAAAGGTTGGTGTCATTTTGCGTTACCTTATTACTTTATCTTTTGCTTTTCTCCTTGTTGTGGGTTGTGGGACAAATATCGGCGATCCGCTTGCAGGTAGGACGACATTTGCAGATGCGAGGCAAGTGTGCATTGGGATTTGGGCTACAGAAGCACAGTTCAACGCACTAGTGATAGGTTCTCGATCTCTCAGAGATGATGGCTCTACTGAAGTTGAATTAACATCAAGAGCAGTTTCCTCATGTAGTACATCATGTGCTAGTATTGGATTGCCTGGCGATCCGACTTGTGTATCCACGTGCATTGAGTGCGTATTGCCAACAATTGCCGCCGTCTACGACGAATAGACTACTAGCAAGTGAAAATACCCTATAGCTTTGAGCCATCAGTCTAGGCCGGGTGGCCCGGGTCCTTCTTTTTGGACCTGGGGAAGTCGATGATTAGACGCCCAACACCACCGCGCGTGTGCCCCATTGTTTGCCTACCGGCAAAAGGTGGGGGAAGAATCTTAGTTAGAAAATATGTCACGCGAGCAATATCAACCAGGAAAATTATCCGCTGCACTCTGCGAACCTTGATACGCCCGCAAATCAACATGAATTGTGCGTTTTGACTGTGGCAGGTAAATATCAACCGTGTGATCAACAGGTGGCGACGGGTTCACGGCTTCATAGACATCAATAATTCTACGCCGTGATTTAATCCCAAAGCTCACAGACAACTCATCCGAATCAACAAGCCGATACGCATCACTATTAGCAAGGTGATCGCGCAGCATCGTATCCTGCTCAACCCAGGTACGATTCGCCCGCTCAATGAAAATGTAAGGAAAACTATAACTGTCTAGAATTTTCTCTATATCATCAACCGAAGAAACTGACGAGGTAAAATCAATCGCAGGCACGACGTTGCAGGTGTAAAATAGCTTACTCGCCCGAACCACCACGCAGCTACGCCAGGGCATATGCTCTCGCACCGCAAACACAAAGTCGCCATCTCGAACGCCGCTAAACAGCACAGCACGGCCTTGTATATAAGCATTCTTCCCAACGACCGCCCGCCCATAATCAGGTTCAAGCGTAATGGGCTGCGAGAGTCCCTGCCAGGTTAGCGTCACCACGCAAATTGCCAACGCTAATTTTTGAAGCATCACGCTCGGTAATCGCAGGCGCAAAGATTCAACCGTCATCGCCGCCCAAATAGCAATCGGGAAAAGTCCAATACATATAAATCGAGGATTCTTACAATCGATCAAGCTAAGCATCACATAGCAAGCTGCAAACCACCCAGCCAGCAGTACGCCCAGTACGATAGATCGCTTAAAACACAGCACCAGCCCCACAGCCGAAATACCCAGCAGCACAGGCCCGACCATAGATGTCATCTGTCTGGCATAAAACCAAAGCCCCGCTAAGCCCGCGCCATCTTCGTGATTGGTGTACCCGCTAATCACCTGCCGTCCAAGCTCGTCGAGCATGAAATACACAGCCAGGGTACTCGCCAGATATATACCTACACTGGTTAGCGCGTGTCGAAAACTTACGCGACCCATTAGCCAAAGTACAACTACGCTAAGACCAAACGCGCCGGATAAAAACATCGCAGGCTGCTTAAAAAATATAGCTACTAGCACCAGGGCATGAGCTAGTAATAAGCCTCGCCACTTCGGACGCTGAATATAACGGCTAAACACAACGCCCGCCCAGATCAGCACAGACAATGTCGGAATCTCCAACATCGCCTGCCGTCCCCATGTCACAAAACTCGGCATCGTGACTAGCACAACAACCGCTAACAAGCTCGCACCACTACTCATCCAACGTCGCGCGAATACATACGTGCCACCAGCTGCGATCAATCCAAAGAACACCACGCACAGCCTAGCCGTCTGTACAGACACCCCGAATATCGCAAAAAATCCGGCTTCGACCATCGCAAAACCCGGCGGATAATGTTTCCCAATCCCCAGCGAGGGATAGCGGCCATATTGCTGCTCAGCAAAAGACATAGGCTCGCCCCAAGCCTCTGGCCCCGCGCGAACCCAATCGTAAATCAGCACACCATCCAGCGCATGCACCGCCCCATCGCCAGACCGAAACCCGCCAACAGAAATACCACTACCAAGCACCAGCGCCGTCACTGCCAGCGCAATACTTAAGCACCAAAAGTCCTTGCGTCCCCACGAGCCGCATGCTTCAGCTTGCGCGGAGTTGAAACGATAATGTGCTTTCAAAAAATTAATGACCTAACACCAAGTTCTATAAGAAACAACAGACAACAATAATGTTTAAAAGTGAATCCACCGCCACCAAACGTAACTCTCCCGCAGACACATACTACACACTACGCAAAAGGCATATCGGACATGCTATGAAAGGTATTTCGCAATATTTGGAGGGTATCAGCAAGCTGAAAATAAAGTGAGTTACCAGCATCGCCAGGCTGGATTTTCTTATCAAATGTGGCTGCAACCTAAGGCCAAATCTCAACAGGGTCGCCCAGTCGCAAGACTTGAAAAAGCTCTTCGATATGTTCGTCAGAAACAGCCACACACCCAGCCGTAGACCCAGGCCCCGCGCGACCGCCATGTAGCCCAATCCCGCCGCCCAGCGCCGTAGTCCAATCGGGACATCGCCCCTCATCCAAAGCCGCCCGCAGCGCCTCGGCTTCGCCTTCGGTAATCAGCCCTGACACAAGCCCCGATGCGACGGCTTTTTTATCGGGATAATCAATTCCCAAAAAACGATGGTAGGGACTATCCGGGTTTGCGGTCACGATATGAAAGCGCCCGATAGGCGTTCGCATATCACCATCACGAGCCTTCCCACCCTTCGCACTTCGGCCAATGTTGATGTGATATGTCCGCACTAAATCATCACCATCGTACAAATACAGTAAGCGAGATTCCTTGAGTATCACCACGCGCGGCGTATGAACCACGAGCTTGCCATGCTCGTCAGCCGAGGTTTTTGAAGGGAATCGCTTCAGCGAGACGACTACCAATGCTGCACCGATTAAGGCCACCACAATTACGGACGTAAACGCTCGACGATAGAACTGGGCCATCTTTCCATCCATGAAAGCAGCAAAAAGCAACGAAACGACCGTAAAACACTCCGTAAAATCAGGGATTTTCGTAGCATCCACGCCATGACGAGGATACAATGGGCATATGGAAGCGCCAACGGATGAACAACTTCTGCAAGAATATACCACTGGCCAGGTGGCCAGCTTCGAGCTATTGGTGCGCCGCCATAGTAGCGAGCTGTTCAAATTCGTCGTGCGATTTACGTCCGATTCCGTCGCGGCTGAAGATGTCGTTCAGGAGACTTTTTTGCAGGTCCACACCTCCGCGTCGCGCTTCGACACGACCCGGCGATTCAAACCCTGGCTATTCACCATCGCGGCCAACAAAGCCCGAGATTATTTACGAAAACGTAAGCGGCGACACGAATACTCGTTCGAGGCCAGCGTCTCCGGCCAAGACGATTCCGGCCAGCGTTTCCTCGACATGCTCTCCGACGATAGCCCCGAAACTGATGAAGGATTACTGATAGATGAGAAGCGGGCCACCATTAAAGCAACAGTTGACGCAATGCCTGATAAACTCCGCGAAATACTAATTTTAGCCTATTTTCACCGATTGGCGTACAAGGAAATCGGTGAGATTATTGGCATTCCTGTAGGTACGGTAAAAAGCCGATTGCACACAGCCGTGGCGTCTTTTCGTGGACTTTATGATTCTCATGCAAAAAATCGTTCTCAGCCCGAACCGTGACGAAACGGCTGCGTAACATAGATGGCGAGCTTCGATCTGGGGTCTACTCGCATTTAGATAAGGGTTCTCTTTTTTAATTAGGGATTGGCACATATGCCCGAACAGCGAAACGCTGAAACACTTTTACTCGACCTTCACCTTGAGCGCCTTAGCCACGATGATAAAGCTTGGCTTCAAGCGGAACTTCTCCACGATGCTGGCCTTCGAGCTAAGTCCGATAAACTCGGAAATCTTCTTCGCCCTTTAGACCATTGGACTGCGCCGCAGCCTTCGACCAACCTCGCGGACAGAATTTTGGCCGCCGTGAAAGAAGCTGATGCGACACCTGTGTCCGATGAGAATTTGACATTTACGCAGGCTAAGACTGAACGTTTTTTCCGGGCTATGCCGGTTCGGTCGCTGAAAGAATTTTTAGCCATCGCCGCCTGTATCGCGCTCATCGCCACCGTAGCTATCCCTGCGATTTACGGCGTTCGTGCGCAAGCACAACTTAGCCAATGCACCAGTAACCTCGGTTCGATTTTTCAAGGCGTTCGCTTGTATCAAGCGGCCTTCGGCGGCGCGTTGCCTTATGCTGGAAATGAAATTGGCGCTTCCTGGCTTCCCGGTAGCGATAGCGGCGCACCGTATATGTCGAACAGCCGTCACGTTTACCTTTTGACCAAGCTAAATTATGGTCCGCAGCCGGAACACTTTGCGTGTCCGTGTTGCAGCACATCTGAGGCGATGCAGCATGACCAGCTAGCTTCTCACAACGACTTTGCACAAGGTGCGAACATTACCTATGCCTCGCTCAACATGGCTGGGACTACACCAAACCTTCGTCCTCGCGGCGCGATTGCTTATATGAGTGATGCGAATCCTATGTTTGTTGATGGCCGATTTGATGCCAAGGTGAATCCCATGAGCGCCAACTCACCCACCCACGGCGGGCGAGGTCAAACCGTGCTGACGCTTGATGGCACTGTCCGTCAATTAACCACGCCCAATTACGGCACAAACAAAGACAACCTGTGGATGGCTGGTGACATTCGTTATTACAACGGCACGGAAACCCCAGCCACCGACGATGACGCTTTCTTAATCCAAGGCTATCCCGTCACCGATCTAAAACTAATCACCCGCTCTCGTCGGCAGCATTACTAAACAATTTAGAACGTCATGCAATAGCATGACCTACGTTTCAGATTACTTTATTGGCTGAAACGGCCCCACGTCCTCATGTCGAGTGAAAATGGGATAGCGTTGGCGTCACATCTCTGGCATTTTCGGTATTAGGATCGCCCAGATTGAACTTAGAGTGCAGAGTGGCTAGAATGACTGCTCGGAGCCGGCTTATGAAAAATCTTAGATAGAAATTGAGAGGTAGTGGCCATGAGATGCGCAAACCTTGTGTGTCAATCCACAACTCTGACTTTGGGCTTTTTGATTAGCACCCAGACGGTGATGCTTTCAGGATGTACGATGCCTACTGACGAGGATACCTCGACTACCATATCAACACCCGACGGACGAGCCAGCCTAAGCGTGCCACTTGGCGCACTCCCGGAAGGGATGACGATGGATGACATCATCATTAGTGAAAGTAGCATTGACATTGATGTCTACGCTGAATTGGGTGTTGATCCGCCGCTAGCCGTCTTTAAGTTGGAGCCAGACGGACTACAATTCTCTGAGCCAGTAACCCTTACCGTCGAGCTGGCAGTCACAGACTCCACAAATCGACATATCGAGGCCTCCCTTGTTTCCGGAGAAGAAGTGGAGTCCTTTACAGACGTGGTGAGCGAACTCGACCTGGAGACTAATACGATCACTGCTTCTATGCAGCTAACACATTTCAGCAGTGTGTGGATCCATTACAACATCGATGTGTTCAGTACTGTGATCGACACGTCAACAGCTGAAGTCGTTATCGGGGAGTCATCCGAGGTCAAAATCACAGTGACGCGAATGGTTGAACCTGGAACGTTGCTAAGTGTCCTACAATACGATGACGGCACACAAGTGCAAATATCATTGGGGCACAGCCCGTTGCTCCCTGATAGTGCAAGCGATGACACTTGGACCTTGGAAGGTGATTTAACAGCGATTGGGCCGGTCACGCCGTCAAAAGTCGAAAATTTTCCACCATTGTCCAGCACTTCCGGCCAAACTTTCACGCTCCCAACCCAAAAATTTGAATGTACGTCGCAAGGAGAAACTTCCATGAGCTATATAGCCACTGGTCTATATCACAGAGCCATGGTCACCGTCACGAAAAATTTCGGCGTCTTTGACAGGGGTTTGGATGATAGGAAAGAGTCTGTTACTCCTGAGATTGTTGACTCGGCGCGGTGTGTCGAGAAGAGCGCCTGCTGCGTAGACGGACAATGTAAATCTGCTGGCGAAGTAGCGTGTTTAGCTATGAATGGCACGCACCTCGGATCTGGAAAAACCTGTGATGCCAACGAATGCGCGATGCTGATCGGCGCGTGTTGCATTGGAGATGGCTCCTGCGTCGATACCACCCAAAGTCTCTGTGCCGCTATGGACGCAGAAGTGGGTAGCTCATTCGTGCGGTCGGGATCAGTCTGCATGGAATTAGGATGCGAGACAATTGTTGGTGCCTGCTGCATAGAAGATGGTGGCTGCGTCGAGGTTACACAGGATGCTTGCGCCGCAAGGTCGCCGGAATTTGCAAGCACGTTTCAGGGAGTGGGACGGTCCTGCGCCGACGGCAACGGAGGTATGCTTTGTGACGGTGTTCAAGCGGGTGCTTGTTGTTTCAACGGCGTTTGCCAGGTTTTTGCGAAAACGCAATGCGATCTCATCGAAGGCACATACCTTGGCGACCATTTTCTTTGCAGTAACCGCGATGTGCAGCCCGTGATGCGCGACAAATATCGCTTTAGCTATTAACTAGGTTTGGATTCTCTATGTGATAAGGCTGGTGCGCCACCCGGCCTACGTTTCTACTATAATAGTCGTGCGTGCCTTGTTATTGGAATTGGTATTGCCTGGCTTTATGGCTACGTTGTGCTTCGCAGCTTGTCGAACTATGGTCGCAGACCGACGGTAGATACGCGACGAAAGACCAATGATCCAACAGAAAGCACCAGAAGAATCATGATAGCTAGGCCCCACTCCGACACAGTTGGTACTGGTGCGGTAGCATCTCCCCAGAAGTAAACAAATGTGGCACCGCTGAGGCCCCCGCTGCCGATTGGTACGAAAGTATCTATGAGAGCGCCGGTATCTGGATGGTATCGCCTTACGCGATTAATACTGGCACTAGTTACATAGAGCGAACCATCAGGTCCAAAGACAATTCCGGTACAGCCTGTCGCCCCACTCGCAAAGGTTCCAAGGAAGCTACCTGTTGCATCAAATTGCCGAATGGTACTATTTCCCTCATTCGAAACTAGAACCCGACCATCACTTCTGAACAGAACAGTACGCGGTTTTGAAATGCCTGAATTCGCATCTGCAAAAATTTTGATAAAGGCTCCCGTAGTACCGTTATAAACCAAAACTCTGTTGTTGTTGTAGCTGGGGACATAGAGGTTTCCGTCGGGCCCGAAGGCCATTCCCGCATCTGGTCCATTGAGCCCGCCAAGCCCAGATGAGACAAATTCGTCGATGAACGCACCAGTTATCCCGTCGTAGCGCAGGATGTTGTTATTATTGAAGCTGGCCACATAAAGATTGCCGTCTGGCCCTATAGCCATACCAGTTGGCGAATCCAACCCGCCAGATTCATCTACAACTACCGTCGCGGGGTTATCCCAGACAAAGATGCCCATGAATGCCCCTGTTTGCCAGTTGAAGCGAAGTATGCGGTCATTCTTTTCGCCAGCAATGTACAAATTGTCGTCCGGCCCCCTGAGAATTGTCATTGATCCTTCAACGTCGCCAGTGGTATCAAGTGTAAATTCGAACGCTCCGGTGCAGGCATTGTAGGCGTAGATGTCATTGGACGCCCAACCGGAAACGAGCAACCGCAGCCCATTACAAGAAGAAATTGGCTCACTTGCCCTAGAGACTGTGGGCAACAACGAACACCCCAGAAACACGATTATCGCTACGTAACTTGTACGCGAAGTCGATATAATCTGCCGTTGACTCACTTTATTTACATAATCACACATAATCGTATCTCCGATAAAATGGCGTCTACTCGGCATCAATAACGTATTGAAGCGAGCAGTGTTCCCCCTCCAGTCGATGCAATTCCTGTAGCACCTCATCAAGACGCGCCTGCTGCAAAAATCCACCGAAAGTCTTGTCTACCATCTCATAGCTCGGGAATTTTGATAACCGAACATCGGTTTAACAAATATATGGAAAGATGGCCCGCAGGCAGCGTGACATATCCAGGGAAATGTAAATCATGGGATGGGAGTCAACACAACCTTCGATGCTTCGTCGTATGGGCGAAGTAGATAATCGCGCTGCCTGGCGGGATTTCGACCATCAGTATGGCTACTTAATTATAAGCTATTGCCGCAGTTGCGGTTTTCAAGCCACAGATGCAGAGGATATTCGCCAAATAGTGATGATAAACCTCGTGGGATGTATGGCATCATTCCAATATAAACCGAGTCGTGGTCGTTTTCGTGATTATCTTCGTACTGTCACCCGACATGCCATCTCTCGATATGTAAAACAACGGCTGGACCGAGCCATTTTATTTGACAATTCCTTACTCGATACGCTCGACAATCAAGAATCATTACTCGACACCCAATGGGAACGTGCGTGGGTGCGTCATCATTATCGTCATGCACTTGATGAATTAAGGCGTGTTTGCACACCTAAGACGCTGGATGTATTTGACAGGCTGGTCGCTGGGGATCCTGTAAAACATGTAGCTCTGATGTTTAGTATGTCCGCAGATGCGGTGCGGCGCGTACAGCAGCGAATACGTGATCGGCTGCGCTTGATAATCGCGGTACAAATTCAACTTGAAGATACTGCGAATACACATGACAAAATTTGACCCTAACCATCAAGATTCGACGAACGTCGATATGTTCATTTTTGGACTAGATAATCAAAGCGACAAATGGCTTGACCATGTGCGTACAGCGGCAACCTCCGAGTCACTCGGCAGTATTGGTCAATATGAAATAATTCGAGAGGTTTCACGAGGTGGTCAGGGAGTAGTTTATGAAGCTCGGCTACCTGAATCCTCCAAGAAGATCGCTTTGAAACGATTGGTAGCAGGCGCGCTCGCCACGGATTCAATGAGGCGAAGATTTAATCGCGAATTATCGGCGGCCGCTGCACTGAACCATCCCAACATCGTTACCGTCATAGGGATGGAATCCGTAAATGGCGAACCAATACTAGCCATGGAGTGGGTAAACGGAAAGCCAATCACTCAATGGGCGCGAGATCGCGAGACTACAGTTGCGGAGTTGATTGATGTCACCATTCAGTTATGCGACGCGGTCCTTCATGCTCACCAACGTGGCGTCATACATCGAGATCTCAAGCCGTCAAATATACTTGTGGATGAAGCAGGCAATCCAAGAGTGCTTGACTTTGGACTAGCCAAGATCGCTGAAACTGAAGACCTCAGTCCGGACGGAGTAACATTGACTACGGACTTCGTCGGTACACCGGCCTATGCGTCGCCAGAACAACTGTGCAACTCTCGTGGCATGTGCGATATTCGTGTAGATGTATATGCCATAGGTATGCTTCTTTACGAATTGCTGACAGGTCGCACGGCCTACCCCACCGATGGATCGCTCGCTGATATGTTACATCAAATCCGCCACTCGGCTCCGATTCGACCGTCTACAATTAGTTCTTGCTGTGACCACGAATTGGAGACCGTCGTACTTAAAGCCATAGCCAAAGACCTTGGACAGCGATACCAATCAGTCGAATCCCTAAAGTCTGATTTGTCTCGATATCGACTTGGTCAACCTGTGTTAGCTCACCCGCCAAGTTCGATGTACCTTGCCAGAAAATTCTTCCATCGCCATCGTACCGCATGCATTGTCAGCATGGTGTCTTTCATGGCTGTTGTAAGTAGTGCCATAATCGCAGGCGTACTTGGCGTTGCTGCGATACGCGCGCACGAGGATGAGTCAAGGGCGCGACGAGTTGCCGAACGAACCAGTTCTTTCCTGCAAGACATGCTTGCTTCGGCTCAACCTCGACACCACGGAGGAGATGTCAAAGTATTATCTCTTCTTAATGAGACAGCACGTCGAGTGGAAATCCATTTAAGCGATGATCCTGAGGCGGCGGCTGATACATTTCGCACAATCGCTCAAACCTATTACAGCTTATGGTTAGCCAATCGCTCTGTACCGTACTGGCGTAAAGCTTTAGCACTCTATCGAAATTTACACGGCAACAACCACGAATCCGTTGCTTCTTGCTTGGCTGGTTTGGGCATGTCACTAAGTTTCATGGATGCTCCAGAGGCTATCGGCGTGCAGCAGGAATCCTTATTAATCAATCGCACATTATACCACGAAGATGATCCCCGAATCGCACGGAGTATTCTAAGGCTAGGCTTTGCATATTACCGCGGAACAAGCCCACCAGCATACGATGATGCGGAAGCTTGTTTCCTCGAAGTGCTTCAGAAAACAAATGAACTAGAAAATACAAAAAATCCCAATAGAGCCGACACGTTGTACACTTATGCCGCGATGCTTTCTCGACAAGGTCGACACGAGGAAAGTTTGAATCGCTACACCGAAGCCATTTCCTTGAAGCGTGCCATGTATGGGGACGAATCAACGCCTGTCCTGGAATGCCGTGATGACTACGCCATGGCGCTCTTTCGGGCAGAACGATATGACATGGTCCTGGTCGAGTTAAAAGATACGATTGCCTTGACTAGGCGATTGCTAGGTGATGGTTGGGCTGCAGCATCACTATCTCGGTCCGCCAACACTCACCAACGTCTTGGTCAAATGCGGGAAGCGCGACGATGTCACCTCCATGCGTTGCGAGCCTACTACACTTTGCTTGAATATGATGCCATACAAAAAGTTAAATCCTCGGCAGTTGTAAGCGACCAGCCATCCATGAAAGAAAACCCAATGGCTAATGATGATGAATTGTTTGCCGCGATAACTGTCATTCCGATCGAGGCGCACATAAGTATCGCCCTCTTTTCGGGTATTCTCTCTAGCCTTGCCGAAACCTTGGTTGAAACCGGAGAGACCAACATGGCGATTACTGCAGCAAATGAAGCGCTCCGACTAAGGCTTAGTGACAGACCACCTAATCATTGGCGAATAGCACAGAGTACCGCGTTGTTAGGTTACGTTCAGTCGTACCGCAATCCTACAGATGAAAGCCAGGCGATGATTGGCGAGAATCTTGCTATTCTCGAAGCTACGCGAGGAATGAACTCACAGGAAGCATTAACGGTGCGACGTTATTTAGTCAGGCTGAGTGCCCGCACTCAAAGTACAAACCAAACTATCGCTGGCTAGTTTTTGCCATAAGTTAATCTCTGATTTCCGCTAGCTACTATGTCGCCTTCGATATAATTATTTAATTCTCCGCATACTTGGCACGTCTGATCGTAACGGGCGTCCAGCAGGCGACGTATCGTTTGCACTCGGTGTCTGTACATTTATTTGATAGGCCACGCTAAAATTAAGTCCGGTTCGGTCTTGGGTTAGGTTTACCACGTCAACATCTACCAAGGTCGGGAATCCGCCCAAGGCTTCACCTTCGTTGTCGATGAATGAGTCGTTGTCCATGTCTGTACCAGCAAAAACACCGTACTCGCCGACGGGAAGACTTTCGAATGAGAAGGCATATCCGTTGGCTGCGGTCGCGTCGAATTGGGCAACGGCGGTTCCCGTAGCCAGGTCAAACACGAGCACGAAGATGGTTCCGATATCGCCGCCTGTTGCATTTTGCGCTCCGACGCCAAGGCGTACATCAACGCTTAATGTTCCGCCATTTGACTCGAAAGAAACTGTTCCCGTATAGACGCCATCCGTAAGGCCAGTGCGATCGATGCTAATCTGATATGTACCCTCTCCGCCGGTTGTTGGTGTAACCGATAGCCATGTCTCGCTGGTAGTGATGTTGGTCACACTTAACGTGTCGGCGCCAGCGTTGTTTACTACGACACTTGCAGACGTATCATTCGTACCTAAATCCACGCGGCGCGGTGTGATGCGCAGTACTGGCCCGACAGCTACTGTTTTGCCCGCAATTTCCGATGCCGCGCGTACGGCACCTAATGCGTTAATCAAACCGTGTCCAAACGAGGTGTCTTTGCCAGTGGCTCCCAAGTCATCTGTAATTCTGATATTCGTCCCCGGATGAGTCCCGGCTAATAGTAAATCGAAATCGTCGGGAGTCATATTGGGATTGACTGATTTCATCAGGGCTACGACTCCCGCGAGATGCGGGGCAGCCATCGACGTTCCCTGATAAAAGTCGAAAGTGAAAGTACCATCGTCCTGACCTAACGTGCTGAGTACGCCGTCTGGAAAGGTGTCGCCGTTGGCGTCCACGCTCGTGTCTCCGCCAGGTCCAGCTACTTCGATAGTGTCACCAAAATTTGAATATGGCGCGAGGGTACTTGTCAGCCCCACGGCACTCACCGTCACCACGCCTTCCAAAGCTGCGGGCGTGTAATTGCTCGCGTCAGCTGCGTCGTTTCCTGCAGCGACAATGATAATCACGCCAGCAGCGCGGGCGGCAGTCACGGCTTCCTGTTCAACCGTTGAGAATCCCAATCCTCCCAGACTCAGGTTAATCACGTCAGCTTTCTGTGCGGGCAAGTTTCCAGAATTATTCGGTAAGCCAGCCGCATAAAGAATGCCCTGGGCGATGTCGAAATCTGTTCCGCCACCATTACCCAGCACACGAATCGGCATGATACTCACGTTCCAAGCCACGCCTGCGACGCCCGAACCGTTATTCGTGGCTGCGCCAATCGTGCCAGAAACATG
>JAJRPG010000093.1 GCA_024280855.1 Planctomycetota bacterium
ACTGGTTACGCGAGTTTCTAGTTCATCGAATCCAATTGCCCAATTTTTGGCCTCAGAAATTGAAATGGGCTACGCCAGCTTACACGTCCGCCCATATCTGAACGATGGCTGAAAATGAGGATTCTTCAACAGGCTGTTAGGGCAGCGTTTCAATTTCGGCTCCAGTTCACACCGACCAACGACACTTTTAGGCCAATATATTTTCCGCTGACCGAAAATCAATCCCTGACAAACCCACTTGCTATTCGCTTGGGGATCATATAGTACACGCTTAAGATCGTCGGTAAGTAGCTTTGGATGATGCAGTTGTTGAGTATTCCATAGCTCCTTGAACTCATCCACATACATACTGCGACGAGTATGCAATCGGCGAATTGTGTCACGAAGTTGTCCTTGTTTTAGTTGCTTTTCTGTTGGCTCTGCCTTACGCAAGCTGTGATCAAATGCACTACCAAGTTGATGCAGATATTCGCCAAGCGTTTCACAGTTGGCCTGTTTGATACGATCGCCCAAGGTGCTTATTTCAGCCAACATACCACTGGCTTCTTTGGCCTTGGCTTTGTCGGTTTTACGATTAGACAAAAAGCCCCGTCGCTGGTTGAGATGTACGAGAATCCGACCGATTTCGAATGGAGTCAGTTTTTCATGCCGTGCCCGCCCACGAATTGGATAGGGATTAATCGCAAGCACCTCGTCTAGCTTGTCGGGAGACTTTGGCAAAAGACCATGCCTAATTAGCAATGACATCAATATACGCTTACGGCGTGCCCGACGGGCAACCTGACGTCGCATGCCACGAGAGTCGCGTCGATTAGCTGTTTTAGATTTTTCACCTCCCTGCTTATCTCGATCGACACCTTCAGGGAAAATGCGCGCTCCGGTGGCGATAATTCGGGTATTATCTATCAGTGCCCAGCCGATCGAAGTGGATCCCAGGTCAAGTCCTAATGTAATTTCAGCCATTTGAGAATTCCTCGAAATATGTCTTAATGAGCGATTGACAGGATACCAGATCCTTGGCATATTGCGAGTAGTGTAATCGACTCCGGCTTGATAGTCTTTTCGTAACAAGAAGAAAGATTCGCAGGCCACGCTCCACGGAGCGACCAGCCGTCATGCAATGCAGGGCGGCCTTTTTTATAGCTTCTCTGTAATCTAAAATAACGGACAAGCGTCAGCCATTTCATTTTTGCTAGCCTTCACCGCTGTCCCAATACTGTCCCAATTTGGGAGGCACGAACCGTAACGGATCAGCACGAACCGGAACGAATACAAAACCGTAAGTCTTGTTAGGGAAAGCAATTACGTTACCGATCGACTATAGCGTAACGTGGGCGGCGAAGAGTGAATAGAATCCCCCCCTCTCCGATTATAACGCATATTTCGTTCATCGCCCGCATCCACTATCAATGGCGACGAGCCATGATACGCAACGTCAAGTTTTCGCATCTAGCCAAGTACAAACTGCGCCGCGAACGAATAAACATCCCACATAATGAAGTAATAAATCTTTACGCTATACCAACAAAAAAAGAGGGCCGAACTTGATGTTCGACCCTCTCAATCAAAATTATAAATTACATCCGAACAACGTCGGCTGCGATTATCCAATACCCAGCATATCAGAGATAGCCGGTGCGAATTTAACCACCAAGCCAGCAAACACCACGCTGACCATACTCATCAGCTTAATCAGGATATTCAGGCTAGGGCCAGACGTATCCTTAAACGGATCGCCAACCGTATCACCAACAATCGTAGCCTTATGGGCCTCGCTGCCCTTACCGCCGAAGTTGCCCTTCTCGACATACTTCTTCGCGTTATCCCAAGCACCACCAGCATTCGCCATAAAAATAGCCATCGCAAAACCACTGGTCAAACCACCAGCGAGCAGACCCATCACACCAGCGACACCAAAGACCAGACCCACAACTACCGGAACAGCTATCGCAAGAAGCGATGGGAAAATCATTTCCTTCTGAGCGCCCAGCGTAGAAATATCTACGCAGCGTGCGTAATCAGGAATCTTTTGGCCTTTATGCTCCACTTGCACTCTTGGCCAATTTTCAGAGTTCTTCGCATCCGCTTCTGACATACCCTTTTCTGCTACAAGATAAGCCGCAACTTTTTGGAATTGATCGCGACATTCAAGCATCATCGCATACGCCGCACGACCCACAGCCTGCATGGTTAACGCACAGAACAAGAAGGCCAACAATACACCGGCGAACATACCACAAAGCACCTTCGGATTCATCAGCGTCACGTTGTAGTAGTCCATAAACTGCTGCAACGAAGCCTTACGAGACGAGACAACATTAACCTCAAAGTCCTTGCCGTCAGCATCTTTCATCGTCGTCGTTTGAACATTATCCGTATCACGATTCGCAACGGTCAAACCTGTGAGCTTCACATTAGCCTTACCATCATCCTCAAGCTTTTTGTCAAGCATCGGCCGCGACCGACGACTCAGCAGCATGAAACCATCGAAGCTTTCCTCGCCAGTCCCAGCCTGGAACTTAGAAGCAAACTTTCCATGCCCCATATAATAAATATCGCCCAAAGCGGCATCATCCTGCGAGGCTGCATCTTCATCAATCACCTTCACATAAGCCACCGCTTCACGGACCTGACCAATACGTACTTCCTCAACATAAGCAGCCATCAGCGCCAGTGCTGTCAACGCAGCTGAACCAATCGCAAAGCCCTTACCAGTCGCAGCCGTCGTATTACCAAGCGAATCCAAAGCGTCTGTACGATCACGCACATATTCTTCCTGATCCGTCATCACAGCATTACCGCCCGCGTTATCAGCGATAGGACCATAAGCATCGGTCGCCAGCGTAAAGCCTAACGTCGCCAACATACCCACAGCTGCAAGGCCTACGCCATACAACCCTAGGATGAATTCGTGTCCACCACCGGCGAACGAAAACGAGCACATGATCGCAACAATAATGATAAAGAGTGAAGCCCAGGTACTTTTCAAACCTTCTGCAATACCAGCAATAATCACGGTAGCAGGACCAGTTTCACCTTGAGCCGCAATTCGCTTAGTCGGTTCAAAATCGTAACTGGTATAACGCTCTGTAAATTGACCAATCGCCCAACCAGACAACAGACCAACCGCCACAGCAGACGCGATACCAAACCACGATACGCCATTCATGCCGTCCAACAAAATATAACAGATGCCATACGTCGCAAAAACAATAACAGCACTAGAAGCGATTAGCCCCTTGTTCAACGCGCCCATAAGCTGAGCCATGGTTGCGCCGTCTTCTGTCTTTACCAAATTGATCCCGGTCCAGATGCTGGCAAGAATACCAACACCCGCAATAACCATAGGAACAGATAGAAGACGAATCGCATCATCAGCGACATTAGAGTTGCCCAACGCATGCGCACCCGCAACACCAAGAGCCGCTGTCGCTAGAATTGAACCAGCGTAAGATTCATAAAGGTCAGCACCCATACCCGCAACGTCACCAACATTATCGCCAACATTGTCCGCGATAGAAGCTGGGTTACGTGGATCATCCTCAGGGATACCGGCCTCAATTTTACCCACAAGGTCAGCACCAACATCAGCAGCCTTCGTGTAAATACCACCACCCACGCGAGCAAACAACGCCTGCGTACTAGCACCCATACCAAAAGTTAGCATGACAACCGTAATTTCATGCAGCGACATATCGGTAAGCCATTTCAGACCAGCGAACCAAAACGTAATGTCGATGACAGCAAAGCCAACGACGACCATGCCCATAACCGCACCAGCGCGGAACGCAACACGAAGTCCTTCGTTAAGACTCTTACGCGCACCAGCCGTAGTACGATGTGCCGCCATAGTGGCAGTACGCATACCAATGTAACCGCACAACCCACTAAAAAATCCACCAGTCAAAAACGCAAACGGAACAAGCCCGTGCTGAACATGAAGACCAAACGCCATCCACATCAGCAGCGCCATAAGCAACATGAAAACAACGAAGACCACCTTGTACTGACGAAAGAGATACGCCATCGCACCCTCGCGCACATAACTGGCGATCAAAATCATCTTGTCATCACCCTCGTCGGAATCCAAAACCTCACCGTAATATTTGCGAGCCATGAACAATGCGACAAAGCCACAAACAGGAGAGATGTACCAAAGCCAGGGAATATCAACGCTACCCGAACCGGCTACATGCGTAGCTGCTTCGCCGCCATCCTGGGCAAAAGCCGTGGCCCCAAACAGGGCGAGAAATCCGACAGTACATGCAACCCGCAACAACGTGCGGTAGAAGCTAAACTTGAACACAATATCTCCTTTACGAGTCATCTTTAGAAATAGGTGAAAGTCTGGACGCCTGCTGCGCCACCCTACCAACCACAACCAGCGGCTCATATGTGACCTAAACACCTAACAGTCAATGAGTTACGAACATACCACCAAGATGCCATCCGCGCGGTGACACCCTCTGGACGCGGCAATATAGCAAATCATTCCCATAAAGCCAATTCCATAACCACGATTTGCTCGAAAAAATGATTTCACCATTATACCCAAACCCTCTCAGTTAAAAACGCCATTCGCCTCAAAAGCGACAAATATCGGCCCAAGTGGATTTTCAGGTTAAAAAGCGGCTATCACACCCCAAATCAGCCGATGGGCTATGAGTCACGGCTGTTCACAAAACTGCCGAATCTGAGACAATGCCTCGAAATTGTTAGCCCACCAAAGGCCGACCTGGACACAAATACGTGTCCAATAAGCCGGGCGAAAAAAGAGCGGCGCTAGGTTGCGTCGCCGATGGAGTCAAACAAGCTCAAAGCGAGGCCTACGCCGATGATAACCACTGTGAAAGAAACATCAGAACAAATCCATCTCGTCAAACTACGCACTCTCATACGCGACGTGCCAGACTTCCCCAAACCGGGCATCGTCTACAAAGACATTACCCCCCTGCTACGACACCCGTCCGGACTGTCACTAGCCGTCGAATATCTAACACAACCATTTAGAGACTCAAAAGTTGATGTCGTCATCGGCGCAGAATCTCGCGGATTCATTTTCGGAACCGCCGTCGCAAGAAACCTTTCCGCAGGATTCGTCCCCGTGCGCAAACCCGGCAAACTTCCTCACGAAACACGCGCGCAAGAATACGAACTCGAATACGGCAAAGACGAATTGGAAATCCACGTGGACGCCATCAACCCCGGAGACCGCGTACTCCTTATCGACGACCTCCTAGCCACCGGCGGGACCATGAGCGCTTGTAGCCAACTCGTCGAATCGCTCGGCGGAGACATCGTCGGGTGCGCGTTCCTAATCGAACTATCGTTCCTTAACGGTCGGGCTAAACTTGGCGACTATCCGATACATTCGATCCTTACCTACGATCAAGAATAAAAGCGTAATGTATAAAAAGGATACGACGCTGTGACCCCTGACGCCTGGTTGACACTAGCAACCATCGCCATCGTTCTCGCGCTACTGGTGCGCACCCGCATCGCGCCAGACGTCGTACTCCTCGCAGGCCTAACCATCTTACTACTCGGCGGCGTACTCACACCCGTACAAGCACTATCCGGACTATCCAACGAAGGCATGGTGACCGTTGGCGTATTGTACGTCGTCGTCGCGGGCCTGCGCCAAACAGGCGGCGTAGGATGGATTGTAAACTCGCTGCTGCGCCAACCCTCATCCATCCGCGGCGCACAAGCGCAAATCATGGCCCCCGTCGCCCTGCTCAGCGCGTTCATGAACAATACACCCGTCGTCGCCATGCTAGTCCCCGCTGTCAGTGACTGGGCACGACGATTCCGCTTATCCGTTTCCAAGCTACTAATACCCATGAGTTACGCGTCAATCCTCGGCGGAACCTGTACCCTCATCGGAACCAGTACCAACCTCGTCGTCAACGGCTTACTCGTCTCCCAAACGGACCATCCAGGCCTGGGCATGTTCGACATGGCCCTTATCGGCGTACCCTGCGCGATCATTGGCCTTACTTATCTTCTAGTTTGTAGCCATTGGTTGCTGCCCGACCGCAAGCCCGTACTGAGCCAATTAGACAACCCGCGTGAGTACACCGTCGAAATGATGATAGACGCCGCCAGCCCTTTAGTCGGCAAAACCATTCAGCGCGCAGGCCTGCGTCATCTGACTGGCATGTACCTGGCAGAGATCGAACGCGGCGGGCAAATCCTCCCAGCTGTCTCGCCGAAAACGCTTCTCGAAGCCAACGACCGACTCGTGTTCGTAGGTATCGTAGATTCCGTCGTCGAGTTGCAACGCATCCGAGGACTAAAACCAGCTACGGACCAAGTGTTCAAGCTGGACGCCCCGCCCAGCACGCGATGCCTAATAGAAGCCGTCGTCTCGGACAGTTGCCCAGGCGTGGGTGCGACCATCCGCGATTCAAAGTTTCGCACAGTTTACAACGCCGTAGTCATAGCCGTAGCCAGAAACGGTGAGCGCATCAAAAAGAAAGTCGGCGACATTATCCTTCGCGCGGGTGACACATTACTACTAGACACTTCGCCCGCCTTTCAGGAACAACAGCACAACTCGCGTGATTTCTTTTTAGTAAGCGAAGTAGCAGACTCCCAGCCGCAACGACACGAACGAGCGTTAATAGCCATGGGCATCGTCGTCATGATGGTCGTATTAGCCAGCACCCAATGGCTAAGCATGTTAGAAGCCGCCATGTTAGCCGCCGGCCTTATGATAATCACTAGATGCTGCAACACATCGACAGCTAGACGTAGCGTAGACTTTCAAGTTCTCATCGTCATCGCCGCAGCATTCGGCATGGGTCAAGCCCTACAAACCAGCGGCGCAGCCGGAGTCATTGCCAGCACGCTGGTAGGCTTAGCCGGTGACAATCCACTCGTCAGCTTAGCCCTGGTCTATCTCATCACGATGCTGTTCACCGAGCTAATCACCAACAACGCTGCAGCTGTATTGATGTTCCCCATCGCGTTAGCAACCGCCCAGTCGTTGGACGTGAGCTACATGCCGTTCGTTATATCCATCATGATGGCTGCGAGTGCCAGCTTCTCGACACCCATAGGCTACCAAACAAACCTCATGGTCTACGGCCCAGGCGGATACCGATTCACAGACTACCTGCGCATAGGCCTACCGCTAAACGCCCTAATGTGGGCTACGACTATTTTGCTAGTGCCCAAGTTCTGGCCATTTGAAATAGCGGGATAACTTCGACTGGAAAGCTTGACGTAAATATTGTAGGGCACGGTCGTTCTTTCGCCCCAAGGCGGAAGGTTGACCTGCCTTTACCATTGGTCCGCAAATTTTGACGCCTACCCTATCCTTAATAATCCTATCGCTCAGACCCGCAGTGTCGTGCAACGCCCATTAATCAAAAACAAAATAAACCGCGTTTAGTAGCACAAAAACACCTTTTCCAAACAACCGGATCTCTCTCCCTCACCCCCTGCATAGATCACCGGCGTTGTTCTTTATATGAGTGGACCGCCACAGAGTCGTGGCGTGATTGTAGACCGCTCGCTCTTTGACAACTGAATATCGTCCGCCGGGTTCGCTTATTGGCATGTGCCATGACGACGTCGCCCAGTCCGCGCCAAGACCACAACTCAGCGCGACTAACTAGGCGTTTTCCAGGCGGGCAGATTATAAACGCCAGAAATATATTTCTGCTGCGCGGCGTATAGCTCTAATAAAAAAACGTCGAGGATGAAAATTATCGCCCTCGGCGGCTTAGATATCCGGATTACGCACTAATGCAAGCACAATATAGTACCGCAGGCGTTCGCTAGTGGCCATGACCGGAGTGATCGTCTTTGCTTGGCACCAAGTCTCTTGGTTCGAATGTATATCCTTGAGAAACAAGTTTCGGTGCATATTTCCCAGAATTCTTGACGAACTTTTTATCACACCCCTTACAGCAGAAGTAGATGTTTTCACCCTTAGCCGTCGTAGTAAATACGCTTGGATTAATCTCTTCATCCATGACTGGACACATTGTCTGATAGGTATAGCTATTGGCCAGTGCAGCCGAATAGTCGCTAGGATTATTTTTATATTTTTTCAAGCAATCCTTGCAACAGAAATGCACCTTTTGACCATCACTCTCGACAAAAATGTCGTCACTCACCGGATTGCCCGATACTGGACAAATGACTTGAATTTTCGCACGCTTGGCGAGTGCCTTACGCTGGTCAGCGACTACGCTTGCAAATTTGGCAGGATTTTTCTGATACCGGCTAATACAACCGTCACAACAGAAAAATACTGGGCCATCATCAGTTTTAAGTTTCGAAGCGAGATTAATTGGTTCATTAGCAATTGGACATTTTGGTAAGGCGGCTGGTGCTGCGGCTTTGTGTCCTTTGCCGTGACCACCTGGGCCATGACCGTGACCTTCGTGCTGAGCCATGAGCGGCGTGAGGCCTAGCCCACATGCGATAACCAAACCTATGATGAGGTGTTTTGCGAAACTTTTCATTGTAACGAATCTCCTAAGTAGATGTCTTATACGACTATAGCCCTAACACCCCTCTGGTTTAGGTTGCCGATGGCAGCCTTTATAACTGGTTAGGTGCAGCAAGGCCAAGGTTTCTTCCCCGCTAATCGGAATATGTCTCATATTAAGGCTAGCCAATGTAACTGCTGTGTACTAAAAGAGGAGGTATGAGAGCTGAACAGATGTTGTCATATCAACTAATAAGTACGTTTCCAGGGTTAACGGACGATAACATGACAAACTCTAGGTTACTAAATTCTGTATCTAAATTTGGAGGTGGCTGGCCGTCGGACTACTATCATGAGGTATCAGGATAACCGATGTGTTAGAGAATTCATGGTCACAAATGAGAATCCCCAGGCTGTGAACAATCATAAGCTAGTTCATCGATGCAAAACGGGCGACCGAGAGGCCCAGCGAGAGCTTTACGAACAAACTTCGCTTCGCGTTTACCGCTTGCTGCTACGGATGACCGGCAACCCGGATGATGCGTCAGACCTTACGCAGGAAACATTCGTCAAAGGGCTACAACGATTAGACCAATTCGACGGGCGATCCGCGATAGCGTCTTGGTTCTATCGAATTGCGATCAACGAAGCGCTCCAATTCCGCCGTCGAGGCGGAACCTTAACACTAAAATTGAAAAACTGGCACAAGAGAGACTCCAGGAAGCCGCCCTGCCTACGACCGATTTGCAATTGGATTTAGAAGACGCCCTCTCGGAACTTTCTTCGGACGACCAGACCTTGTTGCTGTTGAAATATCAAGAGGGGCTTGATTATCGAGGCATAACTGAGGTTCTCGCATGTGCTGAAGGGACGGTGGCGTCCCGGCTAAACCGTGCGCGAGAGCGATTGCGGGAAATGTTGCAAAAAAGTTACGGGTAAATGGGAAGGGCCTCGGTGCGTTGTGCATCTAAATAGCGTTCATGATACCAGCGATGGATTCTCGTTTTGAGATGACGGAAGTAAAATGAGCTTGTGCTGCGAACAGATTGAACGACTTCTCGGACGCTATGCGGACAAGGAATTGTCGCCAGCGGAGCTGAGCGAAGTCGATAGCCATATTGAATTTTGTTCGAGCTGTCGGGCAGAGTTTGAGGCGCGGTGCGAGTTGGTGGGCGATATCGCCACGGCTGAGCCTGTTTCCGTGCCATCCTCACTTTGGGGACGTATCGAAGCACAACTGGATCAATCGCGGGAAACTTCTCAGCGAAGTATGCGCCGCTCACGCATGAGGCGCACGGCGTGGGCGATGGCGGCTAGCGTCGTTCTCATTGCGGGGCTGGGATTGTTCGATATGCCGTCATCAAAAACTACGGCTCAGGCAGCTACTGTAGATTTCAGTGTGCTTCTAAACGCCCTACCGCTCAATGCTCATGCAGCGTTTAGAAAATTTCTCGCTCGCTATGATGGCAAGGAAACGACACCCATCGCTGCGAAGCGAAATAACCCCACTTTGAATTTTGACACGCCAGCGATTCTACCCGGCGGGTTTCGACTCAAGTCGATATACGAACTTCGTATCGCAGGCACGCGGGGCATCGCGGCGGCTTATGATCGAGATGGTGAATTTCTCGCAGCGGTGTTTCATGCCCCAATGAAGCACGAACGGTTTGGCTCTCACGAAAAATTTCCTTGCGTGATTGGGAAGCATTGTGGCTATAAGGTGCAGGTGGGCGAGTGGAAATTGATTCACATGACCGACTCGACAACCTGCCACTGTTTGCTAAGCCGGCTTGATGAGGAGACGGGAATTCCACTGGTCATGGCGGCGATAGCGCCTAAGATTTCCAATGCTGACGCGCCGAATGGACATCAGCATCCCTGATAGTTGATAGCACGATTCGAAATCAATAACTTACAGATACGCTTTGATAAACTCTAAGCTCCGCGCGGGCTGAAGCCTGCGGCTCGACTTGGACACACTCTTGTCACTTTTGATACAACCTCAGCGAATTCGTTACGACAAAGATGCTGCTTATCACCATTGCGCTCGCGGCTAGGATGGGATTGAGGATGCCAGTCATAGCCAGGGCTATGCCTATGGTGTTGTAGGCGAATGCCCAGAAAAGATTCATTTTTATAGTGCGCACTATCCGCCGGGAAAGTTCCATCGCACGGACCAGGGTAAGCAAATCGTTGCTAAGCAAACACACGTCAGCCGCTTCCCGTGATAAGTCCGCCCCGCAGCCCATAGCTATTCCCACATCGGCGGCTTTGAGGGCTGGTGCGTCGTTTAGTCCGTCCCCTACCATGGCTACGATTCCCTTCTCTCGACGCAGACTTTCAATTTGATCGACCTTATCAGCCGGGGATAACTGGGCTTTGACCGGGACGTCTAACTTTTCGGCTAAGCGGTGCCCGCGAACGGCGTGGTCTCCTGAAAGTATGCTGACGTCGTAATGCGACTGCGATAGCTGCTCAATAGCTGTCGCAGCCTCCTCTCGCAGTGTTTCAGTCAACGCGAATACAGCTACGCACTGATTGTCCACCGAAAGGCAAACGAGACCATGCGCATCCGCGCGATACTGCTGAATCTGCTCGTCGAGAAACGCTGGCCAGGTCGGCGCGACTTCTCGAATATACGTTTCACTTCCTAGCCGAATGGTTTTATTTTTATATACACCCGTCAGGCCTTGGCCGGGTATTGTTTTCATGTTTTCTAATGTCGCTGGCGTGACACTTTTTTCTTGAGCGCAAGCGATAAAAGCTGTTGATGAAGCGTGGGATGAGGCATTGGCTAGGCCTGTGGCTAATGATAGATTTAACGATGCGGACGAATCGCTCTTGTCAGCGTGGGCACTGGCGATGATGCGCGTCTGCCCAGTTGTCAGCGTCCCGGTCTTATCGAAAGCGATGGCACGGACGATCGCCAATCGCTCAATGGCTGGGCCATCTCGAAAGACGACGCCCATCTGTGCCCCGCGACCGAGACCAATCCAAATGGCCATGGGCGTAGCTAAACCTAGAGCGCACGGACACGAAATCAACAAGACCGAAAGTGCGGTCATCATGGCACTAACGCTGCCACCTCGATGATAACCAAGGTACGCGCCTATAATAGCCATGATGATTACTGCGGGAACAAAAGCACCTGCCACGCGGTCTGCGAGGCGTTGATATCTCCCTGGACGCAGCTTGGCTAATTCCAACAAGGCGGACAATCGGCCGACGGCGCTTTGTTCGCCCACGGCTAAGGCTCGAACGTGTAAATCGCCGTCGATATTGAGCGTGCCCGCATGGACCTTGTCGCCAATTTTTTTGGAAATGGCTTCGCTTTCCCCGGTTAGCATCTGCTCGTCAATGTGTGCTTGGCCTTGCTCAATGAGGCCGTCTACCGCGATGCGCTCACCTGCTCGGATGTGTAGCACGTCGCCGATACGAACTTCGTCACTGGCTATTTTTTCAAAAGATGATGCGCGGCGGACACTGACTTCGTCTGGCACTAACGCACCAAGCTTGGCAAAAGCGTCGGAGGCTTTGAGGCGGCCCGTCGCTTCGAGATATCGGCCTAGCGTGATTAAGACTAAGACCATGCAGGCTGTTTCATAGTAAACGCGACCGGTATCTGATAAAGTTGATATGTAGGAATATATGAATGCGCCAGCGACGCCAAGTACAACCAAGCCGTCGGTCGTAACTATTCGCTGACGAAGTTGAGAAGTCGCGTTAACTAAAATCGGTATGCCTAACATGGCAAAAACCGGTGTAGCCATGATGAGTGAGATGTAACGGAATAATCCGATGAGCTGAATCGCGGCGGGCGGCGCATTGGTCACGCTTAGGCCATACACGTCTTGGCTATATAACGCCAAGCTGAAAACCATGACTCCCATCGACAAGAAAACCGACACGCCAAGGCGGGTTAATAGCAAATTCGCTTGGCCCTTTTCGCCGCGAGCTTGTGTTACTGCTGCTGCGAATTTGCAGCCGTAACAGCAATAGAGAAGTTGTGATTCACCAGACTCCGGCGACGGCTGCAAGCGCGCTGGAACGGGCAGGCTACAATAATCGCAAAGCAAAGATTGGGGCATGGCGACGATTTACCTGTACGCTCAATGCAATATTTTTTGCAAAACAAGTATTTCGGTGTCATTAGCCGTCTCACCAGACGGCAGTTCGTACACGGTACAGAAATGAATTCAACCGTCTACAGGCAGAAGCATGTTGGCTCGCCATTTTATTTGAATGAACGAATAAATAACAAAGTATTTATGGGCAATCGGACGGATCAGAAAACGGATACTCCAGCCCTAGAAAACCCTGAACCGCAAAAAGGATGTCGGAGCTGTTCACAAGAAAATTCGGCACTTCTCCGCCCAGATCGGCACGAGTTGTGACCATGGCTGCATTGGTAAGTTGAAAAGTATTGACTACCGCTATGATATCGTTGGCCGTAACTAATCCGTCCGGTGCCGACCATTCGCCGAAAAAAGCACCGACAGAATCTCCCCAAGAACGTCCTTCCGGCTTATCAGACGTCGATAGCGCTAATGGTGCTGAAAACAGAACCTCATTAATCGTCGCACGTATTTCGTATGTCGCCACGGGCACGATGTGGCAACCGCTTAGATGTATCATCGGCTCGGTCCAACTTCGCAATACCGGCGTCGCCGAAATGCGTGACACAAATTGCCCAGTACATACGCCCGCCTTGGGCGAACCATCTTCATTTTGGCAACCCGGATCAAACGGAGCAGCCACCCAACCAAGCGTCCCGAGAAGCCCCGGTCCGCTGGCTAAATCCACACGGAAAGCAACAATAGCGTCGTTGTTGGGGTCGAACGACACATAACGATTGTTAGGAAAGTTATACGGATGAATCGCCGGCACTGGCACCGAAAATGCGGCAGCAGGATCGATGGTAAAATTGCCGTCAGAAACATCGAAAAACACGTTTCCCGATCCCTGTATACGAACACGAGAAGTGCTTGAAACTAAAACGGGAAAAGTGACTAATTCCGAACCGTCATTTGGCGTGTTCAATGCTAGCACGGTTGGATACGTTAATCCTCCGTCCGTCGATAGCGAAATATCGACCATCGCAGCGTTCACCAAGCCCGCGTCAGTTCCGGCGACATCCCACTGGACCTCTCGCACGCCAGCATATAACTCTCCACCGTTAGGCGCCAAAACTACAAATGGACCAGCGCTGGCACCGACTAGGATGGATAATTCCTCAAAAGCAATACCACCACCACCTACAAAATTATCACGTACCGTCACACGAAATTCCATCACCCGTGAAGTGGATGGAAGCTGTTCACCAATAACAGACGTACCATTTAAGATACTCAAAAGTGAAGGAAATGTTCGCGCGGGATTCTCAGTTGGCGAGAAGGATCGGAATATAGGGCTGGTTCCATTATCCGGATCTGATACCGCCTGGGCCGGACCAAGGTCTCTTTCTTCCCAACAATAGGTAAGCGTATCATTGTCCACATCCTGACCAACAGCAACTAATTCGAACGGTGTCAGCCGGGGAATCGTATAATCGGGAACTGGCGCCACAGTCGGAGGCGTGTTCAATGTTGCGCTTAAGACCGAACATGATGAGCCAGCACTACTGAGAACGAATGCCCGTATCTGATCGTAACTGCGCGAGTGGAAATAAGGGTCGCTATTGTTTTGTATATTATCCGCGCCGCAAATGCCTGCGTAAGCCTGAATGGTTGCGCCGCTACCTGGCTCATAGGCAGAAGGGCCACTCCTATTATTTCCGCAACTGCCGCCAACGCCATTAAAAGTATGGCTACCACCGAACTGGTGTCCCATTTCATGGGCCACGAAATCTACATAAAATGGATCCCCTGTCGGTGCAGACTGTCCCGTTACTCCTTGGGCTTTTCGCGCCGCATTACACACAACCGAGAGACCTGCAACCCCACCGCCGCCCGTGCTAAACACATGGCCAATATCGTAATTCGCGGAGCCGATGATGCTGTCTACTGTAGGCTGGTTCTCGTTTAACATCGCCCCGCCACTTTGATTGGTAAAGGGGTCCGTCGCTGCTGACGTAAATACCAATAAGTCGTTATTGGGGATAAGCTCTAGGCGAACGCCGACTTCGATTTCATAAATACCAGTCACTCGATTGATAGCCGTGACAATGGCAGCGAGACCATCGGCGACAGTCCCGCCGTGAAAAGCGGTGTATTCGCCGGTTGCCGAACAGGCTAATCGGTAAGTACTGAGAATATCACCCGAACCTTGACTTTGCCTTTGCAAAAGTAAATTTGCGCCAGCTTGTACATTTTCTGCGCCGCAACTCCAGTCGCTTCCAGTTTTAGAATAATCGCGTTTGTAATAGCTGCTATAAAGTTGAGTATCACCTTTTGAATAAGGGTCGATGTAGTAAGTTCCATTTGGCGAGAGTACCTGGCCATGAAACCCTAGTGGCGATATATCAAGACGCACTGTGGCGGCGGGATTATCCAATCCTTGTCCACGAAAAGCTCTGATTTCAGGATATTTTTCGGCTAACGCTGGTGGCATCACTGATGAAGCCACGATTTCGAATCGTTCAAATCCCCCGTCCGGATTTGGTATTAGCATCACACGAGGTTGTTGCCTGACAGCCTGCCCGGTCACAGGTGGAATGGCCTCTAGCTCTACTTTCATCTTCGCGTAATCCAGGAGCACTTGATGAGCGACCTGCGGCCTAATCCAAGACTCACTCAGTTGGCGAGTCGCTGAAATTTGTTCCAGTGTTGACCAAATCCCGTCAGAAGAGCGCGACACGACAACATCCGCCGCCTGGGAATCGGATGATAACCCGGCTAGGGCAATAACGAGTGTGAGTAACATTTTTTGGGCAGAATATTTATTGAATTGCACGACGTATTAACACTCCAAAACTTATAAATTATAAACGTGGTGTAGCCCTCAATTTCCAAAACCGAGAAGCAGTATCAACTGGCTGCGCGCAACGCAGGGCTGCAATTCGCGCATCGCGATACATAAACCCTCACCTACTCCTAATCTACCCCCGTATTGTAGCACGAAAATATTGATATTACTCAAACAAGTTAAAATTCTTTAACGAAACCGACGCAACATTGTGCGATTGCACAATATTGCGGTAGTAGATGATTACACGCTCATGGAAATCACATATTACCGGTCGTGACTTGTGTAATGCGGACGACAGGAGCAGACATTTTATTACTTTTTCTTGCAATTCGGTACGTTTTTTGCTACTTTCGTTAAGTTGCTTGGGCTAGAGCGAGTCCGTTATACGAATAATCTCCCTCCTCCGCCATTCGATGGGCTTAGCTTAGGGTCTCTTGGCGTGTATCTGCTGCTACGGCTAACCGTCGTAATGTTCAGTGACCGCTAGGTCCGTGGTTCATTCTGTTGAGTAAGTACTTCTCGCACACCCAGGTCAACATGCGTTACCTCTACTCAATGGCGTCAACCGTGAGGCACTACGATGCGTTCGGAGGCATATTACAAAACCCGGCCTGTGCCAAGACTGTGTCATTGGCTGGTTATTGCGATGCTTTTTGGAGCAAGCCAATCGATCGATGTACAAGCGGAATTGTACCCATCAGAAAATACCTCTCAAGCAACTGTTTCGGTCAGCCCAGACATCATCGTCGGGGATATTCACCAAGTACACTTTTTCGGAGCTTTTACTGATGGTAGAGGTGCGTTTTCGATTGGCACTACTTCCTGTAATATCGGCACGGGGGCTGCGAACTGGATTTGGAATACGCCGGACCATCCGGTTATCGCGCAAAATTTTTACCGTTTACATCAAAACCGTTTTGAACAAATTGGCATGAGCTGGGTTAAGCATGGTTTTTTTGCCAGCTCACAATCGTTTTGCAGCGGCTCTGGAGGGTGTGTCAGTGATGGTAGCGGAACGACCCTCGGTCCGGGTTGCTCTGACCCTTATTCCGCTTCACTTAATGGCCAACAAGGGAATCTTGGTCCTCGTTCGGACATCAACGCACTTACCGGCGAATTTCCTTATCCATTTGTCGCGCAACAATCTAATGCATTGCTGGGTCGGCGCATTGTGGTTGAGGAGCCAGACTATTTACCTGAAGTTAATGTTGGCGCGATGTATTTTGCGGAGAGCCAATATGTTACGAAAGATGATGCGGCGGCCGGGGCACAGCGGAACAATGCTTCCTATCGCCCTATCGATATTTTTAGGGCGCTTAATGGTACGTTAGCCGTCGAGCTTCTTGGTGATACAGAGCGGACTTTGCCTGCAATTCGTGCCTGGCGGGCTATGGACCCTGACGTTGTTGAGACTGATATTGAAGTGCCAGGTGATGGGTTGTTTATTCTAGCGGCGAAGGCTACGGATTTGGGTGGTGGTCAATGGGCGTATGAGTATGCGTTGCATAATCTATATGTGCATCGCTCGGCTAGTTGGTTTTCTATTCCGGTTGAAGCGACTTCAATAATCACGAACGCTGGCTTTCACGATGTGAACTATCACAGCGGCGAAATATATGATGGCACTGATTGGTCATCGGCACAGTCATCTCAGGCGATTTCGTGGGCGACAGATACGTTCGGCGTTAATCCTAATGCCAATGCGCTGCGTTGGGGTACGCTGTATAATTTTCGATTCGTAGCTGATGCGCCGCCGGTGAGTACGCCGGTGACCATTGGCCTATTTCGGCCTGGGCCTATTGGTTCGGTATCGGCTATTACCCTTGGCCCGGCGCGAACGATGCTTGATTGCAACGGTAACGGCATGGATGACCTGTGTGATATTGATTGCAACAGCGTGGGTCTTGCCTGTGACCCGATGACATGTGGAATGAGCAGCGATGTGAATGCGAACGCTGTTCCAGATGAGTGCGAAGCGGATTGCGACGGTAATGGAATACCTGACACATTCGACGTCGCACTAGCACCATCTATTGATTGCAACAAAAATTTGGTTCCCGATTCCTGCGAGCCTGATACGGATGGTGATCTTGTTATTAACGATTGCGACCCGTGCCCACTGGATATGCCCGATGATTCAGACGGTGATGGCGTGTGCGATTCTAATGATGGGTGTCCGATGGATGCGGGGAAAGTTGATCCAGAATTTTGCGGCTGTGGTAATGCGGAGACTGATACTGATCTGGATGGTTGGCCTGACTGCGTGGACAATTGCCTGAATACGCCAAACCCGAATCAACTGGACGGGGATGGGGATATGATAGGCGACTTATGCGACAACTGTGTGACACTTTCTAACTTTTCCCAAATAGACTTAGACGGAGACAGCGTGGGTGATGTCTGTGATCCATGTCCGTTAGAAAACCCTGACGACGTCGATCAGGATGGGGTCTGCGCGCCTGATGACCTTTGCCCGGATGATGGTATGAAAGTCGCCCCCGAATTCTGCGGGTGCGGGATGCCGGAGACGGATAGTGATGGGGATGGTTGGCCTAACTGCGTGGACGAGTGTCCGATGAACCCCAATAAAATTGTTGCGGGTATTTGCGGATGCAGCGCGCCGGATGCGGACTCTGACGGAGATGGTATAGCTGATTGTCAGGATGTGTGTCCGGGGGTTAGCGACTTAATCGACCTGGACCAAAATGGTGTGCCGGATTGCGTCGAGCGTGTACCGACGGTTTCAGCATGGGGATTGTTGGTGCTGGCGCTGCTGCTGTTGACATCGGGTAAGGTTTATCAATTTCAACGGGACTAAATGCACCACGGGTAAGTCCCGAAAAAACCGGGACGTACCCTTGCCACCCGGCGCTTTACTATTGTCACAATGTAGATTTCACCAATCACTTCAAACGCTAGACGGGCTGCATCATTAACCTCATATTGCACGTCCTTCCCCCACCCTTCGAGAGTGCCCGAAGAATGGGACACACGGGTATCCGCCTGTTGAATACGACTATCCGCCTGTTGAAAGTTGCTCTCACGATCCGGGGTATTGTCGGGCGGCACAGATGAAGATAGAGTAGCGGGTGATCCGTTTTAGTGGTCATTGGTTCTGTGTGAAAATATAGTTTTCGCGTCACAAGACTTCAATGGATGGTTGTGATAAGCCTGGGAGTAAACAGATATGCAAGAGCGATTTTCTGATCGGGCTAGACATGCACTGGCGCTGGCTAACCGTGAGGCGACGGACCTCAAACATAATTTTTTAGCGCCGGCTCATTTGATGTTGGGGCTTATCGCTGAGGGTGCGTGCATGGCTACGGAGGCGCTGCGCATGCTTGATATTGACCTGGAAGAAGTTCGCGCGGAAGTTCGTAAACATGTTAGTGGCCAAAGTGCGCCTGACGACTCCATGGGGCGGCGTACTCACACTAAAGAAATGAATGATGTCATAAACCTGGCTATTGAAGAAGCACGGAAATACGATCATAAATATGTGGGAACGGAACATATTATGCTGGCGATGCTTCAGGTGCAGGAAGGCATTCCTGCGAAAGTGTTAAAGGCACGCGGCGTTGATGTTGACACACTTCGCGAGAAAACTGTGGGCATGCTTACGACTCTGCAAGATGATGGTCACGATTTAGCTCATTCTCGACATGGTGATTTTGAATGGGTTCATCAGCAGGAGTTAGCCAAGGCTTTTCGCTCTTCGACTTTTTGGCACACGATGATATTGGCTGTGGATTCTGCGAACCGACTGGGTGCGGGCGAAATCGAACCTTCGCATTTGCTTCTGGCCTTGATGCGCGATAAATCAAATGGTATCGCTAAGTTGCTCGGCGAAAAAGGTGTGACGACTGATTGGGTTCGTGAGCAAGTTTCGCGGGCCTAATGATGTGGGAACAGGTTAAGGTGATGGCGGAGTATCCGACACTGCTGGCGTTGGCTAATGAAATTTGTTGAGCCTAGTCGCATCTTAAAAAGAGCGGAGTTTTTCACTATGACTATCGAAGAACAGTTTCCTCCTGGTACGCCGGTATGCGTCACACATTCCATTGATATGGGTGGGAAAAGCGTCAAGGCTGAGGTGATTGGGGGTGTTCAGGCGTGGGAAGAATTGCCGACAGGTAGTTGGCACGCGCACGGGAAGAATGATAAGCTTTGGCTCAAGCGTCTGAAACTTCGCAAAGCTGATGGTGAAATCACGCTACTCATTATTGACGACACGACCGAAATCGCAAAATTAGAAAAAGCTTAGCGTCATCGCGACGATCCATTGGTCTAGTGGCTCGAACATTCTAGTCATCTTAGCCATTGTTTTACCCGCAAAACGTGAGATTCTTGTTGCCTACCTCCGCTAACATGCCGGTTCGTATACGATACATCCCCGCTGAAAAATACATCAAGATAATTTTAGTTGGGATAGTTACGCTGGCTGTATTGTACTGGCTTTTTGGTCATGCGCTGGCTCGATATGCTGGCGAAGAAAACCATAACTCATCCATCCGTTTCGCTCATTTCGGAAATTTCCAGGATTACGAATTCTGGGGCGAAGTCATTTCGACGTTTCAACAGCGTCACGCAGGCGTCAGTGTGTCGCAGGAATATGTGGTTGGGAAATCGGGACATTACAGCACAAAACTTCGACAACAGGCTATGACTGATACGCTGCCTGATGTTTTTCTGATTCAGCTTGGGCCATTTCCTCAGTTTGCTCAGGATATGGAAGTTGTCGATGATTTGTTGGATGATAGCCTTGGGGAAGGCGGTCGGCCTAGCCGACTGGATGCTACGGCAGTTCGCGCTTTTCAATGGAATGGTTCGCAACGGGCCATGCCCATTTCCGGCGGGAATCTGTTGATCTATTTGAATCTTGACTGCCTGGAACGGTCGGCGGAGTATCATCAAAAGACTTTATCGCGACCTATTGGCCCATGGACCATAGACGAATTTTATCTACTTGCGAAACAATTGACCTGCGATTTTGATGACGATGGGCAAGTCGATCAATTTGGTTTTTGGTTGCCGCGTTGGATTTATTATTTGCCGTTTATGTGGTCGTTTGGGGCTGAGACGATGGATGAGCATGGGCAGTGGCAGATGCATGGCACTGCGTCGGAGCAGGCTATGTCTTTTTATCAAAAGCTGGCTGTTGGTGATCGTGTTTGTCCGCGAATGGATGAAGTGCCGCAACTTTTTCAGGATACGGGATTCCTGACTGGACGAACCGCGATGTGTATCAATGGCCCTTGGTTTCAGCCTTTTTTAGATCAAACACGACTGGCGGGTCGTTATGTGGTGCTCGATATTCCGAGCGGGCTTGGTGGTCGGGCTACGCGGATTACATGGGATGGGGTGGCGATTGCAGCGGGGTTATCGCCGGCACGAAAACGCTTGGCGGAGCAATTCGTTCGACATCTTTTGTCGATAGAGGTGCAGTCGAAAATTGCGCGCGTGGGTCGAGCGTTGCCTGCGAGGGTTGAGGCGCTGCCCATGTTTAGCGAGTCTTCGTCGCATCCTTCTCGTGGTCGATTTGTTGAGGCATTGAGCTATTCCCGTTTGCAGCCTCGTTGGCCTGGGTTTTCTCAGGCCGATCGAACGGTCAATAAGCAGCTCGTGAAATTGATTGATTCTGAGAATCCCATCACGCCGAAAGAAATGCTCGAAACGTTGAAACGATCACCGGCTATACTTAAAGCTTTTGAATTAAGGAACTGACCTCGACATGCAAGTATCGCGTCGCACTATTTTCATGTTTTTATGGCCTTGGTTGGTGGGGCTGATTTTTTGGACAGGCGCTCCGATACTTACCTCACTGGCACTTTCTTTTTCACAGGTGAACGTAAAGGCAAATTCTCAACAAGCGGCGTGGGTGGGTTTATCACATTATCGCGAAGCGATTGGCGTGCAGGATGATGTGGAAGATTCATCAGCGTCAAGCGTCAAACAGGTGACACCATATCGCGATGACCAATTTCGCCTTTCGTTGGTTAATTCATTAGTATACACTGTTTTTGCAGTACCGCTCGGATTATGTAGTGCGCTTTCTGTAGCTTTATTGCTTAATAAAAAGATGCGCGGCATGGGTGTAATACGCACGCTGGTTTATTTGCCGCATGTGCTTGGTGGCGTTGCGACAATTGTTATTTGGAGCTGGATGCTGAATCCGCAGTATGGCTGGGTGAATGAAGGGCTGCGATGTATTTATCTCGCGGTTGATCCAATTGTGCGTTTGTTTTATGAGCAAGGCACGGCTGATTGGACGACGCCGAACTGGCTTTATTCTGCGGTGTGGTGCAAGCCGTCGTTGGTGATGATGCATGTGTGGACGATGGGGCCTGGGATGTTGGTTTTTTTGGCGGCGCTGCAACGAGTTCCGCTTCATGAACGCGATGCGTCGCTATTGGATGGTGCGGGCGCATGGCATCGGTTTCGATATGTAACCTGGCCTCACCTTACGCCGGCGGTGCTGTTTAATTTGATAGTTGGGACTATTTTTTCGATGCAAAGTTTTACGGAGCCTTACATGTTGCAACATCCGCAACAACAAGACGGGCTGCTGTTTTATATGCTTCATTTGTATCAAGTGGCTTTTGAGCCGCCGTATAGGCTGGGCTATGCTTGTGCGTTGGCGTGGATATTTTTTGTTGTGATAGCTGCGATGGTAACGCCTATGATTCTCGCGTCGCGTCGCTGGGTTTATGAAGCGGGGATGGACGCCGCATGAATTCAAAGTATGACGCTATGCGTTCAAACATTTTACAACTAACCCTCTTAGCAATATGCGCGGTTGTGCTGCTGCCTCTTTTTTGGGCGGGGGTATCTTCGTTGCAGCCGTTGGATGAGGTTTATGCGTTTCCGCCACGTTTTTCGGTGAAGCACGCTCAGTGGTCGAATTATTCGAAGGCTTTTACGCAACTGCCGATGCTGCGTTTTTTGGGGAATTCATTTGTGATTGCTTCGACGTCTGCGCTCGGTGCGATTGCGACGGCTTCGATGGCTGGTTTTGCTCTGGCGAGATTCCAATTCGCGGGGCGACGTCTGGCTTTTGGACTACTGATTGCGTCCATGCTGATTCCGTCTTATGTGCTGCTCGTGCCTCGCTATATGCTTTGCGATGCGCTCGGATGGATGGATACTTATAAGCCGTTGATTGTGCCGGCTTGGCTGGGAGGCGGTGCGTTTAACATTTTTTTGTTCCGACAATACTTTCGGAAGATTCCCCGCGAATATGATGACGCAGCGGTGCTGGATGGCGCATCTACCTGGCAGACGTTTCGATTTGTGATTCTGCCGATTGCCAAGCCAGTCGTGATTACCGTGGGGCTGTTAAGCTTTATCTATCACTGGCAGGATTTTCTTGACCCGTTGATTTACCTTTCTGATTTTGAAACTTTTCCCGTTTCGCTGGGACTGAGGATGTATCAATCCATGGCTGGGACTTGGGCTAATTTGTTGATGGCTGCTAGCTTGATTGCGCTGCTGCCGGTGGCGATATTGTTTTTTGTTTGTCAGCGGTATGTTTTTCGTACGCTGCAAGCGGCGGGTTGATGGCTTGGCCATCGAAAACTGTCCGTCCCCCACCCTTCGCGTCGCCGAACGTTTGTTTTTATTACGAGACTTAACTATCGACGCGAAGAATGGGGCACCCCGCACCTATGGTACACAACGACTCCATGCCCGCGCTTTCAGCTTGGGTATGCCACCCGACCGACGCGCGGGCTGAAGCTCGCGGCTCGTTTGGAAAATTTTATGAGCGGTCAACTTCGACTATGTTATGGATTTCAAAGTCTGAGCGGATGATCGGTTTTTGGTCATGGAAGATGACGGCGCTGTGGTCGTAAAAAGGAATGAGCATCGCACGCGGGATAGCTTTGTTGCTGTTGGCGAATAATACCGTTACGCCGCCGCCTTGAACGCCAGGCTGACGGGCGGTGCATAAAACTGCGTCCCCTGGCTGAGAGAAAGTTACGCCGTCGAACTCGAAACCGCCATCAATCCATTTTAATGGGAATTGAATCGCGCTGAGAAACGCTTCGATATAAGGGTCTCGGACGGCTTCTCCCAGGATGAGAAGATTCGTATCGGCTAATCGACCTTGCTCGATTTGGCCGGCTTTGAATACGGTTACGTTTTCGTCGTCTTTCCCCTCGGCGAAGATCGATTTTAACGAAGTGAATGATTCGGGTACGTCGCCGCTGGGCATGACGACGACCAAACTGTCTTTCGACCTTGTGGCTGCGGTGGTGGGAATGATTTGCTCAACGGGAATTTTTCTAAAAATGTCGTAATCTGGATCGACCTCTACCGTGAGCGGAATCACATCGACAGCCAATGTAATTTCTCCGGTTGCAGAGGATAGCGGTACTACGATATCCAAAAAACCGTTGGGATGCGTGATGCGAATCGGGACGTCAAGCTCAAAAGCTGGCTCGCCTTGCTCCAAGCGAAGTGTCAGGACTTTGTCAGAAGAATCGTAACGAGCCTCGTCCAGTGAAAGCATGGGGGCAGCGCCGCTTCGTACCCATTGACGGAAAAAACGTTCCAACGAATCGCCGAATTCTGCTTCACATAGGCCTCGGATGTCATCCCAGGAGGCGTAATGGCCTACGAAGTCATGGGTGAATTTTCTCATCACGCTCCAGAATTGGTCCTGGCCAATTTTCTTAGCGAGCATGTGGAAAACCATCGCGCCCTTTTGATAAGCGATGCCGCGACCGCAACCATCTTCTTGGCCATAGGTTCCGAGGGGTTTGTCTTTTTCTGGTTTGATGCGAGAGAGGAAGTGGCAGTAATTTCGACGTTTGCGCCGGGCTTCTTCCTTATTGCCATCGAGTACATAGCCATAATAATTCGCGCCGTAACTGGCTAACGCTTCACACCAATTGCCATCTTCGGTATCCACATGGACGCCGTTGCCCCACCAGGAATGTAGCATTTCGTGGTCAATGTAACCGTGCGCAGTTTGGGACCGTTTGCCCATGTCAATTACGGCTGAGCTTAGTAGTGTGAATGATGGGAAGGCGAAGCCGCTGCTGAAGAAGTTATCGACGATTGAAAATTCCTTGGCGGGATATTTTCCGATGAGCGGTTCGTAGTGGCTGAAGTTTCGCTCAACGGCTTCAAACAAACCATCGACATAGTCGATTTGCGATTCTTTTAGATGGAGGCTGACCTTTGTTCCACGAATGGTTTTTTGAAATGTCTTATGTTGGCCGCCAACAAGCACCATGCTGTCAACGGGGTATGACGTTCGCCATGCGAGCCGGCCGGTTTGTCTGGAAAGTTCGGGTGCGCGGTCTGCGCCGGCTACCCATTCAAAATCGTTCGTTGATTCTACGATGACAGTATAATCCGCGAGCGCACTTACAGCTTCGCCTTCAACAGCTGGGTGAGGATACCAATAGCCTCCGCCGAGATAAACGCCTTCTTCGCCGATGTGGGCCTGCATTTGAAAGTTATGAATCTCACCCGCTTTTTCACCGGCTGAGACGTCTTGGAATAAGTTGCCGTGATAGTCTACGAAAAGCGTGAAGGATTTCGCGGGGTGGTCGAGGATAATGTAATGGCTACGGGGTAATAGCTCTTCGTCTTTTTTGGGCACTCGGCCATGACGTACACCAACGACACTCACACCGGATGCGCGAACGGAGTCGAGGCGTAAATCGGGGTGCAAGAGCAATTCGACATGGGCAGTGCCGTCGGGTTGTCTGTTGGTAATATGCTCAGCGGATAAATCCAGCACGGCTCGGCCTGTGAGGCTATGGGCTTGTGGTGAGACCTGTAAATCCAACCTGTAGCGTTGGGGGGTTACGGATAGTTGAGGCCCCATTGATGCGCAGCCTGTTATGGCTGGCAAAATCAATAAGAGGCAAAGTTTTTTTCCGATAGACTTATTTGGTAGAAAGGCTAGCCAATTTGGAGAGATTTTCATCGTTAGGCACTCCGTCGCATTTTTGAATAATTCGATTCCTATAGCGGAAGCATAAACGATTGATGCGCGGTTGTGTATATCAAAATAATTGGGGAGAAAACGGGGGACTGAGATTGATGTTTGTAATCATTGTGTTACCTGAGAGTATATATGCGCGATTTGCCCGCAGGCTTGCGCCGTGCGGCTCTGGTCTTATCCCCAAGCTCCTTCCCCCACCCTTCGGGCGTACCCGAAGAATGGGGCACCCGACCGGTATTCGGGGTTGTGGCGTTGGCTAGGGTGTGTATACTCCGAAGTGGTTTGATGGCCTAGGGAATTTATTTAGGGTCAACCGCGCGACGTTTTATCAGCTACGTCGTGTGGAACGCGCTTACGGTAGGCTGATAAGTTGGGAAGTGCTGGTAGATCATGGCCAAGGACGCAATTGAACTTGAAGGTAGCGTGGTAGCTGCCCTTCCCAATGCTATGTTCCGCGTTGAGGTTGATATGGGTGGCGAGAAGGCCATTATCCTGGCAACGATTTCCGGTAAAATGAGGAAGTATTACATTCGTATTCTCCCTGGTGATACCGTTACTGTAGAAATTTCTCCCTACGATGTGTCCCGTGGCCGAATCACCTATCGCGGTCGAAAGCAGTAGCCTCTCGATTTGGCCTTGCGAGGTCAATCCTCATGAACGACTCAATCCGGCCACTACTTCGCAGGCCAAGTTGTCGCCCGCACCGTCGCCCTTTGGTGATGGGAATTCTTAATATCACACCCGATTCTTTTAGCGATGGCGGAAAGTATGTCGAAATCGATGCGGCGATTGCGCAGACAAAGCGCATGATCGACGATGGGGCTGATATTATTGACGTGGGTCCGGAGTCTACTCGGCCTGGCGCGGCGAGCGTTTCTGCTGACGAGCAATGTGCGCGAGCAATTCCTATTATTAAGAAGCTGCGAGCGCTGGATGATAACATTACGATTTCGATTGATACGCGAATCGCTAACGTCGCGGAAGCGGCTATCTCGGCTGGGGCGGATTGGATAAATGATATATCCGCGCTGCGAGATGACCCGGCTATGATTCAAGTGGCTGTGGATAGAAACGCGCCGATTATACTCATGCACATGCGTGGCTGTCCTGCTGATATGCAAGCGAATGATGGGCCTGGTTATGATGACGTGATAACAGAAATTTGCGAATTTCTGCAGGAGCGTATTTCGTATGCTGAAGCGAACGGCGTTGATCCGAAGCGAATCGTTATTGATCCGGGGATTGGATTTGGGAAACGTACCGTGCATAATCTGACTATTCTTCGAGAACTCGAACGATTGAAAACTTTGGGGAAGCCTATTTTGGTTGGTGCTTCTCGTAAGCGATTTATCGCCGAGGTGTTTAGTGAAGTCGAATCGCTGAAAAAAACGCAAAGGGATGACGACGAATGCAAACCGCTAGATAGCCGACTGGTTGGGTCGTTGGCTGCGGCGACAATGGCTGCGGTGAACGGCGCGTCGATTTTACGGGTTCATGATGTGCGAGAGACTGTGGCGGCGATGGCAGTGGTAGTCGCTGTAGAGAACTGATTATCGCTAGATTTAATGCGATAAACACTTCCTGTTCATCATTTATGAAATAATTACTTTTTTTCGATTAGCCCGCCCTCTTAGTTGCGGAATGCGCCACCACCAAAGCACTAAGCCACTGGCTGATGTGGCAATCGCTAGCACGCTCATTCCTGTTAGTAGCCAATGGTTGAAGTTTTCTCGCTCGCCGTAGTCCATGATGTGTAGCATCCAGAAGAAATCGAAGATGCGCCAGAGGTAGTTTCGGCGTTTTAGAATTTCTCCTGTGACGGGACAGACATAAAGATGCGGCTCTTTCGGGTGATCTAAAATGACCTGATAGACGGGCATCCGGCCACCGCGATATTCCTGGGGCGGCTCGCCTTCTAAAAGAGTGATCGAAATCACGTCCGCGTCGTGCGCGAAATCTTCCTGGGCGGCGGCGATGGCCTGGGATTCGCTGATTCGCTGGGTGACTTCACCGCTAGCTGCGTCTACACATGCTAGCGGTTTACGCTTTGGGCCGAGTAGGTCGTAGACCATTCGTCCTCGGCACATGCGAAGAACGGCCTGCTCGATGACGACTTCGTTTTCAGGTTCGATTGATGCGCGGGCGATGGCTTCTTGTGGCGTAAAATTAACGCTTTTTAGATCGAGCACAGGCTCGGTGTGAGGCTTGCGGTCTACGTTACCGCGCACATTGTTGATGTGCATGATGGTGAACGCAAAGCCACCGACGCTCCAGGCGAGGAGTTGGAGGCCCACTATTAGGCCTAGCCAACGATGGACTAAGTACCAATTCTTTTTCCAACGAATCATAGAACAAGCTCCTCAACCAATTGTGAGATCAAATTAAGTGCGCTACGTTACTGTAAACGTGAGATGTTTGCACTGTTGTGGAGTTTGGTAGAAATCGTCATGCCCGCGCAGCCGGGTATGACGGTTTCCTGCACTGGCGAGACAGAAAGATTTACATACGTATCAAGCTACGGCGTTGAAGATGCTGCCGATTTGGATGGCGGATAACTGCTTGGGAATCTGAGTTGTTGCGACGGTAGCTGAGACGATCTCGCTGGCACGGTTAGCTACGGCGGTTGAAATTTGTGCGGCTGAGGCTTCGCTTCCGGTTGCGTTGCTGATTGTAGCTGATTCTTCTTCGCCTCTGGCGTTGGCGGTTTCGTTGGTAATCTTAGCTGATGCTTCGATTTGGTTTTTGTCCTTGCCAACTTCAGACGCGTTTGGGCTGCTTTGCAATTCGGAAGATGTTTGTCTTTGCTTGGCTAACTCTGCTCTGGCATTTTGCTCGGCGGCGGCGGCTTGGGATGCGACTGAGCGGTCTTGTCCGGAAGGGCTAGCTGGTGCGAGAGCTGCTCGGCGGACTTGCTGCATTTTACGGATGGTCGCTTGTGGATCGCCGGATACTGGTGAGGTGTCGATGTTTACTTCGCCGCCAACGGCGTATTGTTGACCGTCCGGGCCGGACTTAAAATCGAAGGTTGGCCCACCCGTGGCTAACCCCCCTGCTGCGGATTTGTGGGCTTGTTCGTGTCGGCGGACTTCGCGGTCACTTTCTTTGAGCTTTCGTACCGAGGCCTCATCCTCTTGTGTCAATTCGCTGTCACCATTTATTGAACTGGTGGCTGAGGTGTTGGCTTGTGGGTCGGCTGATGGCTTTGAAACGTCCCGTTTCTGAAGCGGCGTGGTTTGAGCTGATAATTTTCGAGGCTGTTCTGCTTGGTCGGCTTCGCTTAAAAGCTGGCCTGCGGCTGAGATTTCGACGGTGTCAACGGGGAGTGAGCCTTGCGTCGCCTGGATTTTCTCCTGGGGAGAATCTGCGCCCTGAGACCGTCGCGCAGCCAAAGGCCCGGCTACGCCTGCGCCGCCGAACAAAGCGGCTAAGAACGTGTTGTTGTCTGCTATCGCGCCTACCAAAACTTTTTACACTCTTATTTATACGCCTGCGACTCTAAGAATACAGTATTACTATCGAATTCCGGGAGGTTGTTAGCCAGTTGGAATGTTGAATTAGCCCGAAACATGACCACAAGTCCGATAATTTCGTGGATATCAGCAGGATTGAGTTAAGTCAGGCATATTTGTAAAGGCTGAGATGGCATATGTTCAGAGTACCTGACGCGAGCGTGGTGTCAGTTTGGAGGCACTTTCTTGGCGCAAAAGCCTTAACCTTGGAAGACTTGCCCGCAGGCTTGCGCCGTGCGGCTCTGATGGGGAGCGTCCTTCGCTGCTATTATCGCAATTGCCCGATTAGTTCTTTCACGGAGGATAGGCCGCGTTTTTGCAGGTAGGTGGTTAGGCCTTCGCAAATGTGGATGGGCGCAGCTGGGTCTACGAATAAGGCTGTGCCTACTGCGATGGCTGTGGCGCCGGCTAGCATAAATTCTACGGCGTCACGCCAATTTGAAATGCCGCCCATGCCAATGATGGGGATGCTCGCCTCGCGGGCTACGGATTCGTAGACCTGGTTGACCATGCGAATGGCGACGGGTTTTATGGCTGGTCCTGATAATCCGCCGGTGCGATTGGCGAGAATGGGCTTCCAGGTGTCAACGTTTATCGCCATGCCGGGGATGGTGTTTATGAGTGACAAGGCATCGCCACCGCCTTCGATAGCGGCCCTGGCTGTGGTGGTTATATCAGTCACATTGGGAGATAGTTTTACGATGAGTTTGGCTCTTTTTACTAGCGGCCGAATCTCGTCCAGCAGTTTTCGCAGGCGAATGGGGTCGGTGCCAAAGTCTAGCCCGTCTGCTACATTTGGACACGACACGTTTAATTCTAACGCAGTGATGCAGTCGATTTCGTCGAGCCTTTGACAGACTTTTTTATAATCTTCAAGACTGTGGCCTACGACGTTGACGATGGTTGGGACGCCTAATTTCTGTATGTACGGCACTTTTTCAGAGACGAAGCCTTCCAAGCCCAGGTTGGCTAAGCCGATGGCGTTTAACATGCCGCCGCTGGTTTCTACGGTGCGTTCTGGCGGGTTGCCTTTGCGAAGTTCGGGCGAAACGGCTTTGGTGACGAACGCGCCGAGTTTTCGCAGGTCCATATATTCGGCGTATTCAGGTCCGTAGCCGCTGGTCCCTGAGGCGGTCATGACGGGGTTGGTCAATTTGATTCCGGCTAAATCGACAGAGAGATCGACTGATTGCGATGTTGTAGATTCGTTAGTCATGGTTGGCACGATCGGGGTAAATGTGGCCGTTGTCAATACAAACCTTGTATAAGCCAGGATGACGCGCGTCCTTCCCCCACCCTTCGGGAGTACCCGAAGAATGGGGCACCAGATGCTATATGGTGATTGGTTTATTTTGCGTTCGTCTTACGGGTACGAACTGGCCTAGGTGCATGAGGATGTGGATGCCGATCATGTTGTATATCTCGCCGACGGTTTTGGCGTAAGCCTGCATGGCCTCTGGGGCTAGCTTGCTTAGGTCGTCGTCAGTGGCAGATTCCATGGCGGCGATGGTTCCTTCACGCTGTGTTTGAATGGCGGCTAATAGCTCTTGCTTTTTGTGGAACTTAGCCTGGTCGTCGGAGGTGGATGTTTCCTTGGTGTACGCTTCGGCGAATCCATCCGGGAGCGCGGGCATCGTGACTCCTGCTCCGGAAAGCATCTGGTTTTCAGCTACGGCTAAATGCCCTAACTGCCAGGCGATGTGGTTTACTCCGGCTACGGGACGAACCATCAAATCTGCATCTGTTAAATCGCCGACGTAGGCCATCATTATTTCCTGAGCATTGCTAATTGTATTTTTGATCGCTTCCTTACCTGTCATGACCTGTCCCTCAAAAAAATCTTACGTTTCGTCACCAATCGAGACACCGAAAATCAGTCCCAATAAAACCGTACTCTGAACATCAGGGATGTCAACTATACATACCTGATATGAGTCTAAGGACCACGTTTGAGAAATTTGAATTCTCTCAATGTGGAGTAGTTATACTTATATTTCCTGATCTACAAGTGGAAATATGTCATGCAAATCAACCGGGTAATATAATCGGACTTTGACTGGCTAGGTAATCCACCCTAGGAGGAAATTCAACACCCCTCATTGCTACAAGAGTGCTGCTATCGTAGTCGATACAATCTTGAGGAAAAGGTAACAATCTCATCGAATCCTGACTTCGCCTATGGATGCCAGATTGATTAATTTTAATAACAGCCAAGGAACACTGGGATGCATTATACAAAAACACCTTTTGCTACAACTGCACTTGCGGTCGTGGCGTGGCTGAGCTTGCCTTTATGCGCGACGGCGCAGGATCAGCATACTCACCAAGATCAACATGTAGATCGTCATACCGATTCCATCGTGACGCCTGAACACGAAATCACCCCGGCTGACACCTTCTTGTTGGCTACGTTTGTCCTTGAGGAAATCGAACTCATCCGCGACGAATTAGGGAAGCCTAAGAATACTCAGCCCGTAATCGATGTTGCAGGTGCGGCCCCACGCGAGGCCTACTTTCAAGCTGTCACCTTATTCCGAAAAACTGACAAGCTCTGTTTTGAAATTACGAGAGACCGCCATCTTGATATTGAGATTCAGACGGGCGAAATCGAAGCGAAGCACGTCTGGCATATGATTAACCGCGTAATTAAAAAGCTTAATCTAGTAAAAACGAGGCTGGGTATTAAAGAAACCAGCCGAATGCACGATCGAGATTCTGGTAAAGGACCGAGCGACGTATTTCGCGTGATCGTACATGCCAATCGGCAATTGAACCTATTGCTCGACAAGCGGTTTTTACCAAGCGATGTTTTCCAGCAAGTTACACTGGCTATTAATTACTCTTCGCGCCTGCTAGCTCAATTTCCAGAATCGAACAGGATTCCGGACGCTCCCACTTATCAGCGACGTAAGCACCCCAAGGATGTCTATTTTCTTCTGGTAAATTGTTATGGCCATCTTCACGAAATCGCAAGACAATCTCATGTGGAATCGCTCACCTTGACTTTTAACGAAATTGACATGAAATCAATCACGCCGAGCGATGTCTATGATATCGCCTCTGTTATAGTCTCCGAACTTGCATTCCTTCATGAGCAAATAGCCAACATTGAACCACCCGCCAAAACTTACTACGCCGGGCGTAAGATTCCTTCTGATGTCTACCAAAGGGCAGGGATGTTGGAGGCTCAGCTGATAGAATTATTGAGTCGAGTGAACCATTCTTCTGGTTGGCTGGAGTAAGCGATACCACTGTGAAATTTCTTTATCCTGAATATTATGAGATGCCGGAACACGTACAGACGTTCAAAGAGAAGAACGGCTTACGGCATCAGCTCATTCACTCACATATGGCTGTGGCGTTAATCGCTTTTTGCGCATTACTTTTTTCGCTTGGCTCAATCATGATGTTGCGCTCGAATGTGGTTCGTCTAACGGAATTACGCGAACCGACAGCAAGATCGTCATCCCGCGCCTTGGCTGGCCTGCATCACACGCTGGCCTCGCTGCGCGGGTGGGTTTCTGTGGGAGATACGCAATTCAAGCATGAACGCAAGCAAGCGTGGGACAATGAAGTTACTAGCTCGCTCAAAAACCTGCAGGCCTTGAGTGTGAACTGGACAGTACCAAAAAATAATCGTCGGCTTGAGGAAGCGACTCGATTACTGACAGAGTTGAAAGAGGTGCAATGGCACATCGAAGACGTAGCTCAGTCGCTAGGCAACGAGCCTGGTCGTGTTTTGTTAGAAAATGATATTTATCCTTTAAGCGAAGCCATCGCGTTGCCTATCACATCATTGATTGACATCGAAAAAAGTCGCCCACCCACTATTCAAAGTAAGAATTATTTGGGTTGGATGGCTGATTTACGTTACTCATTCTCTCAATGCAGATCGCAATTGTCTGATTATGTAGAAAGCGGAGACGCGGCGACACGCGATAATGTGATAGAAAATTTGAAGACCGTGATGCGCAACGTAGAAAATATTAATGCGCAACAACAAGTCCTATCTACAGATCAAATCGCGATGTTGAGCGATATAATGTTCAACCTGGAAGCCTATCAATATTTGGTGGAACACGTTGTAGAAATCCGTCAGCAAAATGACTGGAATGTCGCGCAGCATCTGCTGGTTACGCAAGCCATCCCTAGAGCGCGCAAAGCGGCCGACTTGCTGGAGAGCATGAATGCGAGCCAGGCTTCGTTGAGCAGCGTTGATGGTGACTGGGTGAACAAGATTTGCGACATTGCCATCATAGGCTCACTGGTGATGATTACCGTCTTGATGATAGGGGCACAGGTAGCGTCCACGCGAGGCGCCAGGAAAATTACGGTTCCCATTGCTGCGCTATCACAGGCCACCAAAGACTTAGCTGAAGGGCGACTTGTCAATGATATACCGATTACGACTAAGGACGAACTTGGTCATCTCACGCAGTCGTTTAATCAGATGCGCCGCCGATTACACGAATCTGATATTGAAGTACGCAAAAGCGAAAACCGTGTGCGGGCATTGGTAGATACGGCTGCCAATGGCATTCTCACGATAAACGAAGAAGGCACTATTCTAACATTCAATGGCGAAGCCGAGAAGATATTCGGATACAGCGATGTGGAAGCTATCGGCCGAAATGTGAATATACTCATGCCGTCCCCCTATCATGAATCGCACGATATCTATTTACTGCAATATCTCTGCACGGGCCCTAAGAAAGTCATTGGAAAGCGTCGAGAATTAGTGGGCAAACGTAAGGATGGCACGACCTTCCCCATGGAGCTTTCTGTCTCTGAAATGAACACGGACTCTGTGCGCGCCTTTAGCGGAATCGTGACTGACATCACTAAACGCAAAAAGATGGAAGATGATTTGGCTGGTATGAACAGCGAATTGATAAGCGCATCACGCAAAGCAGGCATGGCTGAGATAGCGACTGGGGTGCTACATAATGTTGGGAACGTTCTTAATAGTGTCAACATTTCGGCCTCGTTGGTTTCAAGCAAAGTGAAAAATTCTCGCCTACCGAACCTTGCCAAAGCATCAACCATGATGCTTGAACAAGGCGAGAATCTTGGCGCATTTATTTCGCTAGATGAAAAAGGAAAACGATTGCCTCGATATTTGGCCAAGCTGGCGAATACATTGGCTGATGAGCAGCAATACATTGTTGACGAACTGAGTACGCTAGAGAAGAACATCGAGCACATTAAAAAAATCGTCCAATCGCAACAATCAAATGCACGCATCTCAACGATCACCGAAACATCCTGTGTTTCGGAACTTGTGGAGGACGCTATCACCATCAATGCGCAGGCAATGGAGCGTGAGGGCATTGAAATGGTGCGCGACTTCGATGAATTGCCAAAGGTAATATTCGACAAGCAAAAGCTACTTCAAATACTCATCAATCTGATCCGCAATGCCAGGCATGCTATCGCTGAAGCAGACAGTAACGAAAAGCGAATCACCGTTCGTATTAAGACCAAAGGCGAGCGTGAGATTGCGATTGATGTCATCGATACAGGCATTGGTATTACAGCGGACAACATGACATGTATTTTTCAGCACGGATTCACGACTAAAACAGATGGTCATGGATTCGGCCTGCATAGTAGTGTGCTTGCAGCAAAAGATATGAAGGGCGAATTGACGGCATGTAGCAATGGACTACATCAAGGGGCCACCTTCAGGGTAGAGTTTCCAGTAACATATGAAATGGTGACAGCATGAGCGCAGCAGAAGAAATCACGAAAAATCGTTCGATCCTGATTGTGGACGACAACAAATCCATCCACGAAGACTTTCGTAAGATTCTACCTTGTGATGCCGCTGAGGCAGTCATAGATGATGATGAGCTGGCTTTGTTTGGAGATTCTGCAACGGTGAATGATACTCTCCCGTTTGAAATAGAATCAGCATACCAGGGGCAGGAGGCGTTGGCTATGGTGCGCGAGTCGGCTAAGTCCGGTCGCCACTATGCGATGGCGTTTGTTGATATTCGCATGCCACCAGGTTGGGACGGCGTCGAAACCGTGGCTAAAATTTGGGCTTTTGATCCGTACATTCAAATTGTGTTATGCACGGCTTACTCCGACTATTCGTGGGATGAGATGATCGAGAAATTGGGCATGACGGACCGATTGCTGATCCTTAAAAAACCGTTCGATTTTGTAGAAGTTCGTCAACTCGCTGAGTCACTTACAGAAAAATGGACCGTGAGTCGGGAATCTCGCATGAAGCTTAAGGAAATCGAGAGTCGCGTGACAATTCGCACGAAAGAACTTCAAGCTGCTCACGAAGCATTAGCCGAAGCCCGTGACGAGGCTGAAGCCGCTAACGCTGCGAAGTCGATGTTCCTGGCTAACATGAGCCATGAAATACGTACACCCATGACAGCCATCCTGGGATATGCCGAGAACATCTTAGAACCTAATCAGCCAAATGAAGAACGTGTCGATGCAGCGGACACGATTATGAGAAACAGTAAGCATCTGCTGACGATCATAAACGATATTTTAGACCTCTCAAAAATCGAGGCGGGCGAGCTGACCACAGAAACTATCTCGTGTTCCCCGGTCGAAATCATCAACGACATTCTTGAACTCATCAAACCACGGGCACAGAAAAAAGGGATCGTTGTTGACGCAAAACTAAACGGTGAGATCCCTGAAACCATTAATAGTGACCCCACAAGGCTGCGTCAAATTCTGGTCAATTTACTCAGTAATAGTGTCAAATTTACGAAAGATGGTAGTGTCAACATTGAAATAAGCTTAGGCGAAACGAAGCATGGAAAGACAATCCTACAATTTGACGTGACTGATACTGGCATTGGCATGACACCAGAACAGGCCTCGAAAATATTTCAGCCATTTCATCAAGCAGATATAAGCACGACTAGACGTTTTGGGGGCACAGGCCTTGGTCTACACATCAGCAAGCTGTTAGCCGAGGCGCTCGGCGGTGACCTCTTCATTGTCGAGTCAATTGAGAACAAAGGCACGAAATTCAGAATGACTGTCGAAACGGGGTCGTTAATTGACGTGAAAATGATTGACGCGCTAACGTCCACACCTTCTCGTCCACAAAAAATTACGACACAAGATGTAGACCTATCAGCTTTTCATATTCTCTTAGCCGAGGACAGCATTGACAACCAGCGTTTGATCACTTTCATTCTCAACAAAACTGGCGTCAATCTGAGCTTAGCGGAAAATGGTAGAGAGGCGGTTGATATGACACTATCGGCTCGAAACCAAGATAAGCCCATAGATCTAATTTTGATGGATATGCAAATGCCTGAGATGGATGGCTATGAGGCAGCGAGAACTTTGCGAGAGGCGGGATTCGCCGGGCCAATTATTGCACTTACGGCCCACTCCATGTCAAGCGACCGCGAGAAGTGTATCAACTCAGGCTGCGATGAATATGCCACGAAACCGATCGATCGAAACGCGCTGCTTCACACATTATCCCAATTTCTTACGCAATACCGAAAGAGCATTCATCCGCCTATAGTTGGTAGTGCGATAGGCGGATGAGATAATATTCAGAGCTAATCCGACGTGTCTCGCTCAGATACAAGCGAGTTGTTTTCATCACATGTCGCAGGCACCGGCCCTGCGGGGTGTTCCTCTTCGTACATTTCCTTGGTCATCTCTCCGTTGAGCCATGCGGGATTCATGGGATACACGGAAGGACTAAACACAGTGGCGTAGATATGCCAAACTAAGATGGCTAATGTCGCAAGCCATGCTTCGTAATAGTGAATTACTTGAGACACATCGAGAACAACTTTTCTGATATTCCAGGATTCGGTAAAAAAGTTCTCAAAGGAAAGAACAATACCTGTGACAGCCATGACTACAGACCCCCAAATGAGTGCCCAGTATTCTAACTTTTCCATGTAGCTGAAGCGTCGAAAAAGAGGCGGTTTGCTTCTACGTCCAAGGAAAAATAAAACATGGTTATACATATCCGTAACATCGCGTGCGGAACCCATGATAGCTCTCAACCATGAGCGGCCTGGCCTTGTACATAAATAAACCAAATGCCATATACCACACAAGATGAAGACGACAGCCACAACCCGGTGAATCATTCCGCGATAAAGAAATCCTGCCCCACCTCCCCATCCAAATAACGCCTGAACCCACCACGCATCTGAGAATCGAAGGGAAAATCCAGTTAAGACTAAGGCCGTAAAGGACAGCATGAGTAACCAGTGTTGAGCCACCTCAGTCGTCGTCATTCGAACGACGCAGACCCCCTTAGCCCTTATTTTCATGTGTCGATGCCAATGGGCGATATTATGCAGCAGCATAAATCCAATGGTGACGCCAATAAGCCATTTATACACAACCGCCACGAACTGAGGCCACCCTGACACCGCCCCCAAATCGGGACCATGAATCGGTGATTGGGCCATAACGGATGAAATGCCAGGATGACACTCCCCGCATGTATTTTGCAGGTTCTTAGGATTTATCGAGGAGTTTTGATCCGTATGCGGCAAGATAAGGTGGGTACCGTGGCAAGATGCGCAATTGGCCACATGGATATCGCTCCCCTGTCGCTTACGACCATGATATGAGTCTATGTAAGAAGGTGATTTTCCTGTAACCATGCCGAATCTTTCGTTGAGGGCAACCGATTCATGACATGGCGAACATGTAGCTTCTGCAAGCCTAGCTGCACTAACCGGCGAGCGAATATCCGACACCGGTAAGATGCCGTGCTCACCGTGGCAGTGCGTGCATACTGGCGCGTCCATGTCACCCTGCAAAACAAGCTGACCATGCACACCCATTAGGTAATCACGGGCCACGTCTGGATGACACTTACTACATGTTTTTGGTACGTTAAAATGGTAGACACTCGACCGCGGATCAGTCGGACTAAGTATACGATGGGCTGTAGGCTCCTCGTCCTCGCTTTGAGGCGAATGACAATCGATACACGCAGCAGCCACGCGCGAACGACCGTCTATCTGCCTGCCGTGTATACTCCCCTCGTACAGTTTAATCGGCTCATCTCTCAAGACATGGTGGTCTTTAATCAGATTTTCATTTGTATGACATGCGGTACATGTCTTGTGTAAATTGTTGGGGTGTACATGAGATCGCTCATTAGCCACGGGGAGAATATCGTGCGCCCCATGGCAAGCGGAACACTTTGGAATGTCCGAATCGGTGCCCACCGTAAGCCGGCCATGTTTGGTATATAGCTCTGCCTCTTCATCATGACAATCACCGCACGACACCGGATCCACATCATCGCCATGCGGGCGTAGTGAAGTGGCATCAATCTCGTCTTCGGATATGGACGCATGACAATCGGTACAATCCATATCCCCGTGTATTGAGTTGCCCAATACTTCCCGATAGCTAGTTTGCGAGGTAGTTTTGTGACATGTACGGCAACTCGTCCCTGTTGAGCGCTGAGCAAATGTGGCTGTACATAGTACGATACTGAAAGCTATAGATACTGGAGCGATGATTTTGAGCGTCTTCATGGCTCACACCACCAAACATCCGTGATGTTCACCCAGTTGAAAACGCTATTAGAAACCACAACACGACGGCCTGACGTAGGCCGACGCCGGGGGCAGACATCACTAGAGACCTTCAATCGCCTAGGTGTAATATTTTGTGTTACACAATTAGGCTCAACTACTAATAATTTGCAGCACATGGCATACCAGACAAGCAACCTCACATGCATGCAGATTGGATATGTGACATAATAGAGATATTGGCGTCGGGAAGCGTAATCTCTAGGGCGCCAGAGCGGCACTGGCGGTGTAGGCACTAGACCATGCCCACTGAAAGTTGTATCCACCGATGCGTCCATCGACATCGAGGATTTCTCCAATCAAATATAAGCCTGGACATTTACGCGAAGCCATTGTTTTTGGCTGAACCTCAGAAAGTGATACGCCGCCAGCGGTCACTTCTGCGTAGGCATAGCCTCGACTGTCATGAATGGGTAAGGGCCAGGCTGATAATGCGTGAACAAGTTGGCGGCGAACATCTTTAGGAAGATGAGACATGACTGTGTCACCATCAATGTTAAGCGCCTGCAACATGGCCTCAGCTAATCGAGCGGGCAACAGCCTTGGCAAGACATTTTTCAAACTCGATTTCGGTTTCTGGGTAGCAAGGTCGAGTAACAAACGTTCGATCGCAGCAAAGTCTTTTCCCGGCAATAAGCTTACTGTCACGTTGACCCCGCGGCCCTCATGTCGAGCGCGATGCCAATAGCGAGAAGCATCTAAAACAACAGGGCCACTCACTCCGAAATGAGTCCATAGCAACGCCCCAAATACTCTAACCAGTTTGCAACCTTCAGCTTGCACCATCATTTCCACGTCATGAGCAATGCCGGACAACGGCGTGTGGAAATCTCCGCTTAGACAAAGTGGCACCAGTGCAGGGGTCATGGGCACGAGCGAATGACCTAAACGTTTGGCAAGCTCATATCCCGACCCGTCGCTCCCCGTCTTGGGCATGGCTTGACCACCGGCGGCTAGGACAACTTTTCTAGCGTGAAGTGTCGTATCAGAAGATTGAATTTCAAAACCGTCGGTCACTGGCTGAATACTTGTCACGCATTGCCCACATCGGATGCTCACCCCACAACGATTAGCCTCGCTTAATAACGCCTCTAAAACAGTGCGGGCTTTGTTGGTCGTTGGGAAAAGTTTGCCGTGTTCCTCGACTTTGAGTTCGACGCCAATCTCACGAAAAAATGATATTGTGTTTTCAACGGAAAGCTTAGCTATCACTCGTTTGATAAATGAAGGGTTTCCCCCGCAATAATCTGAGACGCCGACCTGTTGATTGGTGACGTTACATCGCCCTCCGCCTGCGATCAAAATTTTTGCGCCAATTTTCTTAGCGCCATCCAGCACGACAATGCTAGCCTGGGGCGCACGCCGGGCGGTGAAGATGGCAGACGCCAAGCCTGCGGCACCTCCGCCGACAATAGCTACGTCTATGATGGGATGTTGGCTAACTGTTAACACGTTGTTAATGATACTGGAAACCACGACGATGGGCATAAACAATTAGGTTGGTCATTTGGTCGCGTCATTTAGTATGCATCAATTTGGTATATTAATCATCCCAATTTGTCAGCGGGTTATCGCCGGTACTGGCAAGTTACCTTTGCTTGAGCTATAATTCAGGGTATGGCTACCACACCGATGACAGATGTAGATCGTACGGAAACGCAGGAATGGATTGATTCACTAAAATCTGTCACTGCGACGACTGGCCGAAAACGCGCACGCTATCTGCTCGATCGTCTGATCGACTGGGGCAAGCGCAACGATGTCGTCACTCCGTTCTCAGCTAACACGCCTTATATAAATACGATTCACGCAGACCGCGAAGCGACGTATCCTGGCGACCGCGCGCTCGAACGTCGCATCAAAAGTATCATTCGCTGGAATGCGATGGCGATGGTGGTTCGGGCTAATAGAAAATCTCCGGGCATCGGTGGACACATCTCAACTTATTCTTCAGCCGCGACGCTTTTGGAAGTTGGGTCCAATCACTTTTTTCGCGGACACTTAGAAGATCAAATCGGCGATCAGATATATTTTCAAGGGCACGCGGCGCCGGGAATCTATGCCCGCGCGTATATGCTGAACCGTTTAACTACGCAGCAATTGGTAAACTTTCGACGGGAGTTAGCTGATGGTGGCGGGCTTTCGTCTTATCCTCACCCTTGGCTCATGCCAGACTTGTGGGAATTTCCCACAGTGTCAATGGGATTTTCATCGTTGCTTGCTATCTATCAGGCGCGTTTCAATCGTTATCTTCACGACCGCGGATTAGCAGATACTTCGCAGTCGCATGTGTGGGCCTTCCTGGGCGATGGCGAAATGGATGAGCCGGAATCCCTTGGAGCGATCACGCTGGCATCTCGCGAGAAATTAGACAACCTCATTTTCGTAGTCAATTGCAACTTGCAAAGGCTCGATGGCCCGGTTCGTGGCAATGGCAACATCGTTCAAGAGCTTGAAGGCGCTTTTCGCGGCGCAGGCTGGAATGTCATCAAGGTACTCTGGGGAAGCGATTGGGATCCACTACTAGAAAATGACGAAGATGGCCTGCTGGTCAAGCGGATGCAAGATACTATAGATGGCGAGTGGCAGAAGTATTCCGTTGAATCTGGTGCTTATTCGAGAGAAAAATTCTTTGGAACCGATCCGAAGCTAGCGAGCGTGGTTGAAAATCTCACTGACGAGCAAATTCGAAGACTTCGCCTGGGTGGGCATGACCCGGCTAAAGTTTACACGGCCTATAAGTCAGCCATTGAACATGAAGATCAGCCTACCGTTATTTTAGCCCGCACGATTAAGGGCTATGGTCTTGGCGAAGCTGGTGAAGGCCGAAACGTCACTCACTCACAGAAAAAATTAAACCTGGAAGAACTGCGTCATTTCCGTGATCGTTTCGACATTCCTATTACCGACGACAAGCTCGAAGAAGCGCCGTTTTTCCGACCGGACAAAAATTCTGACGAGTATAAATATCTAGCCGATCATCGCCAGGCGCTGGGCGGGTTTGTCCCGCGACGCCGCGTTCGCGCGCTTCCCCTAAAGCCCCCAGCCGCTGCGCCGTTCGATGAATTTCTAACAGGGTCTGGCGAGCGTGAAGCCGCGACGACGATGATGATAGTTCGCCTGCTCAGCAGGCTCATGGACGACAAGGAATACGGTAAACTGATTGTCCCTATTGTCCCTGACGAAGCCCGCACATTTGGCATGGACGCCATGTTTAGGAAATATGGCATCTACGCCCACTCGGGGCAACAATACGAACCTGTCGATTCACACTTGTTGTTGTATTACCGCGAAAGCACGGATGGCCAAATTTTAGAAGAAGGTATTACCGAAGCTGGCGCGATGGGATCATTCTTCGCGGCAGGCACAGCTAACGTAACTTTTGGCATCAACACCATCCCCTTCTACCTGTTTTACTCCATGTTCGGGTTTCAACGCATTGGTGACCTCGCGTGGGCTTGCGGCGATGCGCGGGCACGCGGATTTATGATCGGATGTACCTCGGGCCGAACCACGCTAGCTGGAGAAGGATTGCAACATCAAGATGGTCACAGCCATATTCTCTCAAGCACAATTCCTAATCTAATTAGCTATGACCCGGCGTTTGGCTACGAAATTTCAGTCATCGTCCGCGAAGGCATTAGTCGGATGTATCACGAACGCGAGCCGGTATTCTATTACATCACCGTGGGCAATGAAGCTTATAAAAACCCCGCGATGCCTGAGGGCGTTGAAGATGGCATATTGAAGGGGATGTACAAATTTAGTGCGGCTAAGAAGAAAGGTAGCGGGCCTCACGTTCACTTGTTCGGCAGCGGGGCTATTCTTCGTGAAGCGATTAAAGCTCAGGAAATGCTTGCTGAGCAGTTCGACGTCGCGGCTGATGTCTGGAGCGTCACCAGTTACAACTGCCTGCGCAAAGACGCGCTGGCCTGTGAACGCTGGAATATGCTTCATCCATGTGATGAGCCGCGTATTCCGTATATTACCGAAGCCTTAAAAAGCGAACCTTGGCCCATCGTCGCCACTAGCGATTATATGAAATCGTTGCCGGACATGGTCTCCAAATGGACGCCGCAGGGCATTTGCTCTCTGGGCACCGACGGGTTTGGCCGCAGCGAAGCACGAGCGGAGTTGCGCGATTTGTTTGAAATTGATGCGCGTTACGTTTGCTTGGCAGCCCTTCGTCAGTTAGCCCAGCGTGGTCAATATGACCGCAAAAAATTGGCAGGTGCGATGAAAAAATTGGGGATCAATCCGGACAAGCTTGATCCGCTCAAAACGCCATTAGCTGACACGCTATTGGATGAAGATTGAGTCTCAGCCGAATGAATCTTTATACAAAAACGGGTGACGACGGAACGACTGGCCTATTCGGTGGGCAGCGGGTTTCTAAGGATGATTTGCGTGTTCAAGCCTACGGCGAGGTTGATGAGCTTAACGCCGTCATTGGATTGGCTATGACCCACGTCACCGATGCTGAGTTTGCGGAAATACTTCAACAATTGCAATCTGATTTATTCTCATTAGGCGGAGAATTAGCGACGCCGCCGGGGCAAAGTGTTAGCGTCTCGATTGAAGACTCGCATATTTCCAAGTTAGAATCCTGGCTGGATAGTTCGTGCGGGGAGACAGATGAATTGCAAACTTTTATACTTCCAGGCGGTTGCACATTAGCCGCGACGCTTCATGTGGCTCGCGGCGTTAGTCGTCGCGCGGAGCGCTCTGTGGTTAGCCTGTCGCGGGAGTCTTCCCTAAGTCCACACATCATCGTTTATTTGAACCGCTTAAGCGACCTGCTATTCGCCCTGGCTAGGCTTGCGAACCATCGTAGCGGCGTAGCTGACATACCGTGGATTGCGCCAACCTAATCCTTCATTCGCACTTGCTATCGCTATCGCCAGGGTGCAAGACAGAATTGGCGGGATGGGCACGCCGAGCCGGGGTCAGAGCCGCACGGCGCAAGCCTGCGGGCAAGTCTTGTGAAGGCTTGCCCGTAGTGAAGACATGCCACCAGGCTCGCGCCAGGTGCTCTGACATGACTCGCCGCCAATTCTGTCTTGCTCCCTCATTTCCACGACGACAAGGCCTACGCTTGGCAAAACTTGCTGAACCGAATGTAATAGCTGTTCGTATGTAAAGATCAGGAGCGACTGCTGTCAGCTATGGATGTAATACGAATAGCCAAACCAGACCACCTTCGCCCGCTTCATGTTTTCATGCTGGCGATAATCGTAGCAGCCGTAGCAGGCGGGCTTTGGATTCTTAGCGCAGCCGAACAGACGGCGCTGCCGGAAGGGGCCATCGAATGGCATCAGGAGTCGTTGCTGCGCGCAGTCGTCGCGATTCTTTGTCTTAATTACAAGTTTCCGACGCTGTTCGCTGGCGATGTGAAAGTTTATATACTCTCTTTGGCGTGTGGCTTATCGCTGTTAGCGTTGAGCGCTACGTTGATAACTCAAAATCTAGATTCATCAGATTCAAACGGCCTGCCCCTTAACGGCGTGCCGGGTAAAAAGAAACATATATCAGCACTCGCCGCGGCCCAGCTACTGGGCGCGATGTATGTGCTATGGTCTTTTTGTAGCAGCCGCTGGTCGGCAGCGCCAGACTGGGCACTCGGCGGCAGTTTGCTCATCGCGATACCTTTCTTTTGGTCTTTGGTGATTGGTAACACGCTCAATAAATATGCGGCTCGTATCGCTTGTGGCATTGTCATGGCACTAGGAACAATCACAGCTTGCATTGCGATATGGTATTATTTCGGCAGGAAACCAGACATGCGGGCTGAGTTTCCGGTGGGCAATCCCATCTTTCAGGCGGCATGTTTGATCCCACCTATTTTACTAGCGCTCGGCACGATAGTTTCACGCATAACGAACCGCGAAGGGAAGTGGGTGGCTAGCACCATTGGTGCAGTCGCCTCGCTCATCCTATGTGGCTATGCCTTTTTACTTTGCGATTCCCGTGGCCCGATCCTTGGCCTGGGCGCTGGCGTTCTCGCGATGATATTTTTCTCGTTACCCAAAAGAAAAAAATGGATTCCCGTTCTCGTCGCCTGCATACTGGTCGTTTTCATGTGGATGCGAGTTAGCCAACAGTTGGAAGTTGGTGTTGGTAACTCACGGGCATCGACTGTTCGATTTCGTGTTTACGCCTGGGATTACGCCTGGCGATTGTTCACACAAAAACCTTTGCAAGGTCATGGGCAGGGCGGCTTTACATTGCATGGCGATTCGTTTGTTAGCGAGGATGTGCTAAGCGACCCTAGCGTGTTCGAGTTTCGTATCGCTCATGCTCATAACGAATGGTTGGAAATTCTTTCCGACCTGGGAATCGTGGGCGGCCTACTTATGGCGGCCTTTATTTTAATGACCATACGCGCGGGCATGGTCACCAAGCAGGAAAGTAAACGATCCAATGAACGTTGGTTAGTCATTGCGTTGTTGAGCGCTTTTGTCGGTATGATCGTCGAGGAATCGTTTAGCGTAGGCCTGCGCGTTTCGGCGGTTAGCACCATGTTCTATAGCGTCATTGGCTTACTCTGGGCAATATCCCATCGTGATCGTCCGCCATTGTTTTCATACCTCGCAGCCCAGCGCTGGCGGCAATTAGTTGCGACCGGACTAGCTGGCACGCTGGGTTTACTGATACTTATTCTTGCCCAGGCCGATTTCGCCAGTGCGCGATCATCACAGCAGATCGAAGAAGCGCTGGCAAAAAGAGATTTTGACGAAGCGGTGCGATTAACGGAAAAATTTACTGGCCGACTGAATCCGCAACGCGCACTCACGGACCTGCTGAGGGTTAGCCGAGTGCATATGCTTTCGGCAAAATTTTATCAGGACCGCGCTTTCGATCGAGGGAATCGAGCCATGCAAGACGGGCTAAAAAATAATGCCTTGCTCGCCCTGGCCGATCAGGACATCACTCAGAGCGAGCAACATCTTTTGTCATCCAGTCGAGCGTTGAAGCTGCTTATTGAACGTGCGCCGGGTTATTTTAATCATGGCCGAATTGAATATGCTCTGAATCGTATTCGCGCAGACCGCGCCGCAGCCGTCGGCGATCGCAGTGCGCATGACTTAGCCATGACCAACGCAACCGCTTCGCTGCAAAGGGAACTTAAACGCCAGCCTTATAACCAAAGTATCGTCTTGGATTATCTTCATACAGCAGGTACGACGATTAGTTTGCAGGATACCGCCTTGACAATCGCTCCACTGCTTCGCACCAAACGAATGTCGGCAGATTACTTAACCATCTTACGAGATAGGCTGAACACGCCGGAGGGCCTGCGTGAATGGTCTGAGCTTATGCAACTGACTACAGAAAGTTTACATGATTCTGCTACGGCCACGAAAGACAAATCACTGTCGCGCTGGGCATGCGAATTACTTCGGATGGACGCTGCGGTTTCATTTGTGCGCGGGGATTACGCCAAGGCCCAGGAAACACTTGAGCATGTAACCGCAACTTATGACGATCGTCCTCACATGCCATCGCACGCGAAGGCTATTGGATTCGCAGAGCTTGCGCACTGCCAGTTTCTTAATCATCCCAACCAACCAAAATTTGCTATTGAAAGTGCGAAAATTGCCCTTCGCGCAGCTGAAAATGTAAATCAGGCCGCTGATTTACAAGAGAGCATTCACTTGCAGATGATCGATTATCAACTGGCAGACCATAACGAAGATGCGCCCAGGTCTTGGCTAAAAAGCGTCGTAGGAGATGGCTTTACCGATGAGCAACTTGATGTACAAATCGGTGCGAGATACCGTCGCCTGTGTCAGATGCTGCTTAGTCGGCGAGAGCCTCGCGTGCTGCGCAAATCAGTGAACGACATCATCCCCAACATGATACAATGGAGCCGGCGGGCGATCGAACTAAACCCGGATGACGCCCAAGCTTACCTGGTCGCGGCGGATTTATCTTTTCACGCCGGCACTTGCGAACGCACAGCTTCTTACATTCGGGAGTCGCTTAACCGTGGCATCCCACCAGAGTCAGCTATACAATTTTTGACGATGGCTGCGGATGCGAAGCCGGAGTGCAAATTCGTTACGGCGCTGCGTGACGAAGTGATTAAATTTCTGGACAAATCTCAACAAGCACAACCAACATCTCCGACCAAGACTCCCTCTGTCGCCCCACAAAATCAGTAATTCTATCACGAGCGATCCCGTTGTTTCCCTTGTAATTATAGGGTAGAATACGGTCAGGCTGGAACCAGGGCATGGCCTGTCAGGTAGTCATGCAGCAAGCCGGGAAAACTTGCGTCGGAGTCCATATGCGAAGCCATAGTCGAATCCGCTATTCTTTATTCAGTGCCCTGACACTGGCACTGGGGTTCATGTTTTTTGGCGCGTCATCAGACCCATCCAGCCACCGTCATCAAAAACTACAGTGGGGGCGGTATCAAATTTTATGGAGACCTCTCGCTTTCGGGCAGCAAATTGCAGATGAGTCGGCCAAGTTCAAGCGTAAACCCGATTACATCATGTTTTATCGTGATCTCGGGCGACCGTACCCGAAAATACCTATCGACGGGGTTCGCGTTAATGGCGCCACGCCGATAGTCTCACTAGAATTATGGTCATGGCATGACAGGAATCACACGCCTTATCTTCCATTGATTAACGAGGGTAAGTACGACGATTTCCTCCGCCAATGGGCGAAGGAAGCTAAGTCCGACGGACATCGTGTTCTGTTTCGATTTGGTTTTGAGTTCAACGGCGATTGGTTTTCCTGGTCACTTAAACCCAAAGCTTATGTAAAAGCCTGGCGGCGTGCCCATCGCATTTTCCAGGAAGTCGGAGCCTCAAACGTGGAATGGATCTGGGCGCCAAATGTCATTAGCTGCCCCAACACCGACGAGAACAATATGCACTTATACTACCCCGGTGACGAGTTCGTCGATTGGGTCGGAGTGGACGGCTACAATTTCGGCGAGCATCATGACAAGTGGCATCATTGGCAAAGTTTTAACGATGTTTTCAGCGATACCCTGAAACAATTTGCCAGCCGATATGCCAATAAGCCCATCATCCTCGCAGAATTTGGTAGCGCCCCGGGCAAGGATAACCAGCGTAGCGATTGGATTCGGGACGCTTATGATAAAATCAGACTTAATGCTCAAATCAAAGCAGTTATCTGGTTTAACCTTGATAAACGCCGCGAAGGTGAACCCAATTGGCGAATCGACGTGACGCCGGAATCGCTGCAAGCTTTCAATGAGACCTTCGCCGCCCCTCTGCTGAATCAATCGGCTAAGCCTCATTGAAGTTGCAAAATTATCGCAGGCACAATACCCTATCTTGCTGCTTATTAAGGACTAACGCAGTGCGAAGCCATAGGGTGCGAAATGGCTGCACGGGTATCGCAATAAAAATTTTCCAAGGGCACTCTATGACCGACTTTGTACACGATATTTTACCTTGCGGCATCGAATACGCCGTCTCTCCATTGCCGAGACGGAAGGTTGTTTGCTTTCAATTGCGGGTCTTAGCTGGCATGGTGACTGAGCCTACCAACAAGCTTGGCTTGATGAACCTTCTCGGCGAAACCATCGACAAAGGCACCGAGAAATATACGGGGCAACAATTAGCAGACGAACTGGATGCGATTGGCGCGAGTACCGGCATTGGTGCGGGCCGAGAGACGGTAACTTTTTCCTGCACGGTCTTGCCCGAACATTTGGAACGAGTCGTGGAACTACAAGCAGAAATGCTTCGAACCCCCACATTCCCGCAGGACATGCTCGACGTCAACATCGATTTAGCCAAGCAGGAATTGAGTACACTCGAAGACGACGCCAGCGGGCTGACGGAAAAAATGATTGGCCCACTCGCCTTTGGCCCCCTGCTCGGCAGGCATCCACTGGGCGAAGTCGCCACCTTGGAATCCATCACCCGGCAGGACTTAGTCGATCATTGGAAGAAACATTTTCAAGCGGGCAACATCTTACTATCCGTCGCTGGAAATATTGAACCGCAACGGGTGAACGATGTATTCGAGAAGCATTTTTCTACATTTGGCTCACCCTCGAAACAGGGAAGAGACCCTGCCCCCGTCGAGTTTACGCCGAAGGTTGTACATCGAGACAAGCAACTCGAACAAGAGCAAATCGCCATATGTTGGCCAGGGGTCGACGCGAAGCACGAGGACTTCCCCGTCCAGCAGGTCATGCTCGGTATATTGTCTGGCGGGATGAGTTCCCGACTCTTTACGGAAGTGCGGGAGAAACAAGGCCTTGTCTATTGGGTTAGCGCTTGGCAGGAAACACCGCGAGGCTGTGGGATGATCTTTTTGGGCGCATCAACCACACCACAGAACTGCGACAAAACTTTCAATACGCTATTACACGAGGTCAATCGGCTCGCGAAAGACATTACGCAGGAAGAGTTAGACCGCACACTTACGGGCATTCTCGCCAGTCAGGAAACGCGCGGTGACAGTACGCGGTCTCGTAGCCATGAACTCGCTTCGGACTTGTTCTTTCACGGTCAGCCAATTTCTCCTGAGGAAAAAGCAGATAAGTATAAGCGGGTAACTGTCGAAGACGTGAAGCGGTATCTCTCTACATACCCCCGCGATAAAATGTGCGTCGTTACGCTAGGCCCTAAAGCATTGCAACAGTCATCAATCCCCTCCAAGGCAGAGGTAAAGTAACCATATGAACGATCCATATATTTTGGAAACATTAGACAATGGACTACGCATCGTCATCGAACTGATGCCCGACGTACGCAGTGCAGCCGCGGGATTTCTTGTGGACACCGGCGCACGCGACGAAGTAGCTCCACAGGCCGGCGTCTCACACTTTCTTGAACATATGATGTTCAAAGGCACGTCCAAGCGACACTGGAGTGACATCACCACCGACTTCGACAAACTTGGCAGTTCCTACAACGCCTACACCAGTGAAGACCGCACTATCTATTATGGCTGGGTGCGCCAAGCTGACCTCGATGCGCAAATCGAAATCTTAGTGGACATGATGACCTCCACGCTTCCAGAAGAAGAATTTCAGATGGAGCGCAACGTCGTACTTGAAGAAATTGCGATGTCCAAGGATCAGATTGAACACGTCGCGTTTGACTTTTTGCAGGAAAAAGTTTTCGAAGGTCATCCGCTAGCCTGGCCCATTCTCGGTTACGATGAGACCGTTAAAGCATTAACGCGAGACCAGATGCTAGCCTATTTTCAACAGCGATACGCCCCGGACAATATGATGCTCATGGTCGCTGGAAATGTTGATCCTGGCGAAGTGATGAAATCAATCAAGCAGCATTGTGGCCAATGGAAACCGTCGGGTACGAAGTCAACACGGGTTCCGCCAAAAATGAAAAGTGGAACTGACGTACTAACCATGGACCGATTCAAGCAGCAAATCGTAGCCATCACAATTCCCGCTGCCCCAGCTGGGGGCGTCCAGGCTGAGATTGCTTCAGCTGTGGCGACGATTCTAGGCGGCGAAAACTCCCGCTTTTTCTGGAACATTGTGCAAACAGGCCTAAGCCCCAGAGCCAGCGCTTTCCACTACGAATTCGCCGACAGCGGCATGATGCTGCTTTACGGAAGCTGCCAACCGGAAAATTGTGAAAAATTGCATGATGCAATGCGTGATGAAGCGAGGCGCATTAACGACGACGGTGTAGAAGAGCATGAGGTCCAACGGGTGCGCAATCGCCGTCGCACGTCCCTGGCTATCGAGGCTGAGGTTCCTTACCATCGACTTACTCAGTTGATGGACGATATGCAGTATCTTGGCCAGCCCCGAACGGTTGAACAGATGCTATCGGAAGTGGACCAGATTACAGTAGATGCGGTGCAAGATTATATGACAAAATTCCCGCTGAGCGCCGCAGGCCATCTGGTCAGTGTAGGCCCGCGTGATTGGCCTGGTAACGATTGATATGACGTCCACACCACTTGAAATTACAATCATCTATAGCGCCTCCGGTAAACGAACGAAACGGGCAAAGGTATCGGCGCCACGGTCGGGGCCTTCGTCTCGTTGGCTGTTGCCAATTGGAATGCTCAGCGTCCTCATCGCCGGCGCCATGGCTTACGCATCCTGGTGGGAGATTGACAAAAAAGTTATCTACATGACGCTCATGACCCATACGCCCATCGAGATGGACATGAGCCAACTCGGACAAATGTTCGGCTTACCCAACCCCCCCGCACCAACGGTTGTACCTCCTGTATCGGCATCTAGGTGGGACATAAAAACGACGCAGGCTATCATGGGCGCATCGGCTTATGGCTGGCTCACCTTCTCGACCATTGCTTATTGTGCGCTGGCTTTATCGGGAGGGGCAGCCATAGGAAAATCTCGCGGGACGCTGTTCCGCCGATTGGCACTCGTACTACTTTTACTTTGTATAGGCGGTTTAGGCTGGGGTGTGTATACGGTGTTAACTGAATATGGCCAGCAGTACCCGCCTAAACTCCTCCGCGCGGGCATGTGCGCATTGGCCTTGATAGCCATGCTTTTGGGATTATCGCGAAGGCGAAATGTGAAACGCTGGAGTCGGCTGGCTGCATTTGCGATTATCGTATCATCCGCAATGTCAGTACTCGCGCTATACTTGGGACACGAATGCGCAGCTATCGACGCTGAGCTTGCGACGCCTAAGTACTTAGCCACAGTTTTTGCCATACAATCAATATACGGTTGGCTGCTTTGGCCAATCTCGTCACGGTTCTAAATATGCAATCAGAGGACGTGTGACGATTATCATCGCCGAATAAAATTTAGACAAACTCATCATGGCTTATGTGCCTTACATTTCAGAAGAAGACGCCTCGCCGGAGTTATCGTCGATGTACGACAAGTTCCGCGACCCGGCTGGCCATGTAGACAATATACTTCGCATCCACGGATTAAACCCGCCGAGTTTGGACGCTCATGTGCAATTGTACGCGACGCTCATGCACAAGCGGTCGCCTCTTTCGCGCGTGCAACGTGAGATGATTGCCGTGGTGGTCTCATCCATCAACGAATGCCATTACTGACTACATCATCACGGAGCGGGGCTCCTTCGACTCACTAAAGATAACACGCTCGCAGATGCCCTCACCAAGGATTACCTCAATGCGGCTATCTCAGACCCTGAGCGAGCTATGCTGTCTTATGCAGAAAAACTAACCCGCACGCCATCAGCCATGGCGCAAGATGATGTGGAAAAACTAAAAAACGTGGGCTTTAGTAATGCCGCTATTTTGGACATTTGCCAGGTCGCAGCTTACTTCGCCTTCGTCAACCGCCTCGCAGACGGGCTAGGCGTCGAGTTGGAACCCCACATGGGCAACAAATGAAACATGTATTTTGAAAGACAAAACGTCAACCAGCTAGCCAACACTTGCTTCGCACGCCATTCCTGATAAATTACCGCCTCGCGGGCGATTAGCTCAGTTGGCTAGAGCGCCTCCCTTACAAGGAGGAAGTCACAGGTTCGAGTCCTGTATCGCCCAGTACGTCAAACACTATATTTATAGTCTTATTTGCTCTTTTCCGTTGCCTTTAGGTTGCCCACAACCTATGATGTACATTGAAGAGAGGCTATTGATATGGTTAAAACGCAGAAATTCAAGAACTCAAAAAAGCGTAAGGGTGGACGCCAGCCTGTAGCATTTGTCACTCACCCCGATACTGGGGTGGCTGTGAGTGGCTTACGAGTCCACAAGGCATCAACGCGCTACTACAGAATAGCTGAGGATAAGAAAACTCGGCACTTTTACCCCAAAGCTGGACGGGTAGGACTGGCGTATCTTCGACGAGCCATCTACGAACACGAATGTTATCAAAATGGACTGGCTCCGAGTGATGTACTCGGCGTAAGAGTTACAAAGCCGATCTATGATGAGTTTGGCTCTGAACTTCCAGTCGTGGGGACTTTTGATAACAAGGGTAACGCAGTCAACGTCATTCAAATTGGCAGAGATAGCTTAGCTGAGTATTTCCGTGAACAACTAAGTAACCCCCTCACTCGTAAAGAATTCGCTGAGTTGGTGGGTATTCCTGAGCTTGATAATATCCACTCATTGCCACCTGTAGTGGCTCCACTGAGCCTGTCAGAGATTATTGATAGCTACTTGGCTGATAAGACATTCTCAACAATACAACAGCCTATAGACGCCAAGGCGGTATGGAAGCTATTCACTGGGACTCTGGCTGTGGATAACTTAGAAGATATTGAGAATGCGAAGCTCCAGTCATATAAAAAAGTGATTGAAGCAAAATATGCACTGCGGACTCAAAAGAATCACTACGGTATTGTCCAAGGGATACTTAATCACGCCCATGCTGTCTTTACAGTCCACAGAGATAAGATAAACACCCTAAAGCTTGAGATTAAGCTCAATTGTCAGAACTGGAGCCAAGACAAGAAAATTAAGGCTCGTCGTAAAAATGCCAAACCTATGTCACCTGAGACATATCGTAAAATGCTAGCTCAAGCTAAAAAGCACTCTCTGCTGGCTCACGCTATTTATCTATCTGCGGCAAATTTTGCTTATCATGGCAAAGAGGCTACAGATTTGCGAATAGTTGATATTGACTGGGATAAGATGCTATTGTCGAGCTACCGTGAAAAGGACGGTATCCAGCGGGTAGCTGTAGTATGGACTGAGACCGCTAGAGCTATCAAAGCTTATATGGCGTCTGATGAGTATCTGAGCCACCCTGAGTATGTCTTTTCATATACCACAAGAGAAAAGAAAACAGAGAAAATGAACATAGCTCATGTTGTCTTGTTAAATCGCAATTTGCGTGATGACGCTTCATTACCTGATAGCGTTAAATTTGACGGTATCCGCAGCATGACAAGCACTGCTATGGGAGCCACCAGCATGATTGCTCAAAAGTGGGTGATGGGACACGCTGTATCTGGCGAGCTAGATACTTATACTGTCAGAGACGCCACCGAAACCCGTAAAGCTCTGAGCAAAGCCCACAAGGTAATTTTCGGCAAATGATGAGGCTCTGTAAGGCTCTCCACGAAACGATCAAGATGTATTGTGACTGATTGTACCACCCCTCATATCGCTCTACTGGCTCGCGGCCTACACCTAAGTTTTTTTTCAAGTCCTCAAACCTGTAGCCGATATTTTTTCAACTTGCGGATGTAAAGTTTTTTTGAAAACTCAAATAACCCGTGAAAAAACGACGCAGCTTACATGCTCTTCCGTATGAATTTCCTAGCCAGAATATACCGTATGCCACCCCTTCTGAGCTATTGGCTCACTAGAGCTGCTTATCACTTGAGTAGATGACTGACTGGCCTTGTGGACTACTGCTGCTGGTACTGCTGGTAATGGTTGTCATTGTCTATATCTCCTGTTATATGTACTGGAGTTATATTGGAACTGCTGGCTGTTGAGTCCTCTATATCAAAAGGTAGATATGGTAGATAAGGGTAGATGCTCTATCTACCCTGCAAACTGCTGTAAGCCCTTGTGGCATAAGGACTTATGTAAATGGTAGAAAAGGTAGAGGTTTTCACGGGTATCCGTATAGCGTACCTTACACCTTATTATCCACAAATAAGAGTATGAGCATATAGAGAATTACTTAAATTAACCGACTGGTATCTACTACCTTATATACCAACTCGCTATTTTCTCCTACCTTTTCTACCTTTTACATTTATACGCTCTTATGATACCGTAAGAGCCGTATTTAGAGAATTTAAGGGTAGATATGCTCTTCTACCTTTATCTACCCTTTCTACCTTTTGTAATAGGGACAGAGACTTTCATAATTTATTTATATTTTTCTATTTATTTAGAGGAATCCGTCTAAGTTGTTATGTAAGTGAGTATAATACAATGCCACACTGATGGCGTCATTTAATAAGAGGAAACCGCATGTCCAACAAACCAACAACCGACACATTTTTATCGCTACTATTTGAACCAGACGATCTAATCGAATTCAGACTAATTGAGTCATACGTTCTAAATAACAAGAAAATATCTTCTCCCCCTATTCGTTTGTGGGTGAAACGTAAGGACTGGGACACTCAATACGATGAGATTAAGAACCGTAACGACAACGGCTACAATTCATTTTTTGGCGTCTGTCCACGCTTAGAAGTGGGTAAAGCTAAAAAGGCAGACATTCCACTTGTCCGTACTTTGTGGATAGACGTTGACTATTGCGATACTAAAGACTTCAAGAGCCGACTGGATGGCACTGAGTTACCTGAGCCGTCTATTGTAGTCCACAGCGGTAATGGCATACACGCCTATTGGCTCTTGGCTGAGGCTGTAGAGCTTAATTCTGATGCTGATAGACAACTTATCGAGGGGTTGAACAAGTCATTCAAAGTGGCTCTTGGTGGCGACCACACTCACGACGTAACCCGTATACTGCGACTTCCTCATCCAGAGTTATTCAACGTCAAGAACCATAGGAATGGAGCCACACCAAAGCCTGTGACGCTGATAAAAGCTGATGACGTTAGATATACAATCAAAGAGCTAGAGGCTGTCTGTGAGCCTTATAAGGCTCTTACAACCACAAGCAAAAAAAAGAACAACGCTACTCAGAGGGACGGAGTGGTTTCCTCGCTTGGCAGTGATGCTAAGTCCCCTCTGAGTAGCTTTAATACTGACAGAAGCACAAAAGATTTTGGGACTATTTGTCACCTCATCCGCGAGGGTAAGACTAAGGATGAGGCGTGGACGATTGTTAAAAATACGAGTAAATTCGCAGAGAGAGATTGCAGCTATTTTGAACAAACTTGGAAGAATGCGCAAAGTGACGTTATGAGCCAACAACAAGATAATAGCCAAGCTAGTGGCACTGTTAAAAACCCATTTATTACCCCTGATTCTATAGCAGAACCAAAAGCTTTTAATACTGATGGACTGCCAAAGTTTATCAAAGAGACGATAGATTATATGGCTGATGTCCATAATGTTGATAAGTCAATACCGGCAACTTGGCTACTTGCCACGCTGTCAGCATCTACGGCTAACCTTATGTCAACTATATCCCCCTTTGCTAATAAACCTTGTGGAACTGAACTACTTACAATTATAGTAGGCAAGTCAGCAAGTGGTAAAACTTATGGTGGGAGTCCACTTGTACAATCATTTTCTAAATGCCAAGAACAAGCGGATAGAGATTTCAAAAAAACTTTATTGAAGCTTAAAGTTAAAAAACGTAATCTTGAAGATGAGGAAAAATCTGTAAGAACTCAACTCACAAAAGAACGAACCAATCCCAAACATACTAAAACCTCAATTACTCATCTTGAGGATAAGCTTGTAGATATAGCACAAAGTATACAAGATGCAGAGGACGACTGTAGAGGCGGTAGCTGTCAATATGATGACACAACAGGAGCCGCATTGTTAGAGGATATGAAAGTTACCTTTGATAGAGCCGCTTTTGTAGGCTCTGAAAGTACAGGATTAAAAAATTTGCTTGCTGGCTCATCTGAACTTGGCTCTGCTGAGGGTATCTTATTAAAATCTTTTGATAGAGATTTTATAAAAAGAAAACGTAAAGGTAGCTCAAATTCACCACAAGCACCACACACTCTACATAGTCCAGCAATTACTATGCTTGCGACATATACTCCAGAACTTTTTGAGATAGAACTAAAAAAACCTGTATTTTCAAATTCTGGATTACTACAAAGATGTTTAGTGGGATATTGCAAAAAAAGAAAACCCGACTATATCACTGAAAAAAAGATAAAAGAACTAACTAAATGGAACGCTCTTATTACTGAACTTTGTAATATACCAATACCAGTAGACGCCACAACAAAAAATGTATCACCCGTCGAAGTATCTGTTGAGACTAAAGCTATAAAGTGGCTAAGAACTAATGTACAAAAGTATATGGAAACTGTCTATTATAGCGAAGTGATGGAAGAGGATTTCAAAACTTGGGTTGAGCGTATGCCACAAATGATAGTTAGAATAGCTGGCATATTACATATAGTCCGTCATAAAAGTAACTATACTAAGCACAAAATCATACTCGAAGATTTACAACATGCTTGGAATATATATCAGTATTATGCGTCGTCCGCATGTTTTATATTATTCTCACCGGCACGATCTTTTATGGACAGTAATTCTAATCTAAATTGGCTGTGGAAGTATGCAGCCTTAAATCCTGAGCCATTCAATAAAAAGACTATAAACAATAAGCACGAGTGGAAACGATTGGCAAGTCAAACAAGAGCCAAGGGAGCCGAGATAGTATTAGCAGAGGCACTAGATAGTGGCATATTAAGCTACAATACAAGTAACAAACAATACGAGATAACCGCAGAGGCTCGTGATTACTACCACCAAATGAAAGGGGTAAAATGAACATATTAACACCAGAACTACATATTCAAGTCCGCAAGATTGTTTGTAATATGATCTATAACGAACAACCACTACAGCCGTATAGTGACAGGACTATGGCAGAGGCAATGGAACTTATCCACAACATACCGGACATATCAGAGTACCGTATACTCAAGCTCCGCGAAGAACTAGGCTACCCCACTTCGTCCCAACGCAAAGCAAAAGCTGTGGACAAGATAAAGAGCAAGAAATGATTATCAAATATACATCCGACTTTGAAACAAAATGTACAAAAATGGTAAACGCTCTCATCACTGGCGAGTACCCGTTAAATCCTATTACTGACAGGATAATGGCAGAGTCTATCAAGCTTTATCACGATATAGACATAACTGAATACAGGGTATCTATGCTGAGAAAATCACTGGGTAAGGACTGTTCTGTACTTCGCAAATTGCACGAGAAAAAAAGATACTTGGGGGGGAACTAATGCTAACAACTTATATAAGTTTGACTATATTTTACGCTTCATTTTTCACGTTGCTATACACGCTAGTACAGCCAATGTTTAACAACGATTAGAAGCGTATCAAGTACAAATACCCTACCCTTTAGCTCTTATAATTCAAACCTATAAGAGCTAATTTTATGTCTGTATATAAAAATAGTCCACTCAAGCACGTAACTACTCAAGTGGACTATAAATGGAATTTCACCGTCAACGAGACGGCAATCTACAAGAAATATGTTTAAGGCGTGATACCTATAATTTTTGTAAATGCTTGTGGATGAGCTAAAGCAATGTCAACTCTCATTACAGCCAAAAAGCCATATTGATAATTAGCACTGTACAAGTCCTTCAAGACTTCGATACGCAACGATGAGCGAATACCCACAAGTACCTGACTGAAGTCACCCACGATGATCGTAGAGGCATCTGAGGCAGTACCTTGGGTTTCATTTATTGGCATATTACTTGTGGTATACATTGGTATCTTTTCGATAGCTGCTGGCTTGCGTAGTGGTTGATTTGTAGTATCCGCAAACTTAGCTATGGTTTGCCAAGTCCGTGGCGCCATAACAATACCACTCATATCACCACCAAAGTTATCGTCTCGGATCAACTTGATACCGTCGATTATCTCATCATAGGAAGTGATAGCCGCTCCATTCACTCCAAGTGACACGCTGTTGACTCCAGTAGTCAAAGTAATACCTGTAGGCTGATTAGAAGCACCAGAGCCGAGTAATATAGCTCTGTCTAATTCGGCTGCAATAGCACCCGTAAATGCTTGCTCAAGTGAATTCTTGATATTGCTACTATCCTCAAGTAACTCACGAGATATTTTGATAAGAGCTGTCATTTTCTTAGGCACAAAAGTGATAGCTGAGAATGCGGGATCAGCGTCACTGATAGTAGCATTTTCCGGTGTCCACGACACCGTAGCGTCTGTGGATAGTTTAGCTATACGAGTTGAGTCTGAGTTAAGAACCACTGTTTTAGCACCAGCCTTAAATGCCACGCTCTTGGCACGTAGTTTGTCAATAACTTGAGGCAATAGATTTGTAGGCGTAGTAAAGCCACCTGTGGAGTCTGTACCCTCTGCCAAAGCTCTACGCTCTATATTATTTTGTGGACCAAGTACAGCCGCTCTAAGCATACCACCAAGAGATAAACCCTTGTATTCGCCTGAGTCTCTTACTGTACTGACTGTAGTTGCTACGCTCTTACCCTTGGGTATGACGTGAACGCTTCTACCCTCTTTGTCTATCCACAACTCGTTATCAGTATTGCCAAACATTTCGGCTCTTGTTTTGAAGCCACCAGAACCGCCGTCTGGATACAAATCACCAATACCACTAGTATCGTTTATCTCCATTCGCTCTTCTGCTAATAGAGCCTCAAGCTTTACGTCCACGCTATCGTATTCAGCATTAACTTTGTTAAATTCTTTGTCTAACTTTTTAGGCACGTCTGTACCATTTTCCATATGTTCTGCGATAGTATCAACCATAGGTTTCATCCTAAGTCTAATACTCTCTCTTTGCTCTTGCAATTTTCTTATTTGCATAATTTATCTACTTTCTTCCCCCACAATGGGGAGACTATTTGTTTTGTCTAATTATCCGCTCCACACTCTCGGACAGATTTGACTGTCTTACTTGTGGCACTACAAACGATTTGACGTGAGTAGCATATCGAAATTTGTTTATACTTGTTCTGCTAATTTAGCAGATTTAAGAGCTTCAAAGGTAGCTGACAACACGTTGTATGCAGTACCTTTTCTGAACTTAATATACTCAAAGGGAGCCGTATACATTGTATAAGTCTGGCTCATTTTGATATTAACACCCTCTTGTAGTGAGGCTGTCCGCATATCTTCGTCGTCACTTCTAATCTTATCTTGATGAGTTTTTTCACTTACTGCAAATGGAAGAACTAGAGAATTTTCTAGCTCAAAATATGTCTGTAACCACTCGACTGTATCACTCGTATATCCACGCACTGTACCTACTTGAACTACTGGCTCTTGATTTTGCATAGTCAAGGCGTATTGTACTCGTGGATAAGTTATGTTGATTTTAGCTGCCATCTCTTTGATGGTAAAATATCGTTTAGTCATTTTGTTGTAAGCTCCTATTTGTTGCTCTATCTATACTTACAACTTTTTGGCTGTAGTATCCTCTATATTTGATAACTTTATTATTATACAACAAAGAGTGACAGACTTATGGCATTTATCCACAAGAGGATAGAAGAGGGAGCTAGTGGACTGCTCAAATGATCTAAGACTGGACCATTTGCGGATGAGCCAGTAGCTCAAAGGATCAAGAACTTGATCTTTTCATTAGGCTGTGAATAGTTGAGCTTCCAGAGGCTTACCCCCCTCTTATTGGCTCTAAAACGGCTACAACCTAAAGGCGTAACCTAAAGTAATGACAAAACAGCCTTTACGCTACCTTAAAGGCATATGATTACAGGTTCGAGTCCTGTATCGCCCAGTTTCCTAAGTCTTGATGTATTCAAGAGTTATGCTCGATACACATCTTAGACCCTAACCCAAACCTGCCCAAAAACCAGAGAAAGTGTCTGAATTCATGATGTTCAGAATTTCAAATGGCCAAAACATCAAAATTGGAGTAAACGCGCAGACGATCCCCAAGGTTGGAAATAGAGTCGAATGCTGCAAACAAGGACTCAGGCTGCTCGTCGATACAGATGATGCAAACCACCAACTTGTGGAATCGATATAACTTCGCCGCGATGTGGCGGTTCAACCTCTCTTGCTACCGGCGCGTTTCGATCCAAAGAAAGATGAGTTCTCGCCTCATGATAATAATCAAAATACGACGACAAAATGCGCTTGAGATGTTTCTCGTTGAGGACGATGACGTGATCAAGACACTCTCGCCTGATTGATCCAATTATTCTTTCTGCGTAAGGATTCTGCCAAGGCGACCTGGGAGCCGTAACGACTTCCTCAATGCCCATATTCATTACCCGCTGCTGAAAATCGCTACCGAAGATTCCATCGCGATCACGTATCAGAAACCGTGGCGAGGTGTCATAGGGAAACGCTTCGACAATTTGTTGTGCTGTCCATTGGGCGGTTGGATGCTCGGTTACGTTGAAATGAACAACTTTGCGCCGATCATGTTTCAAAACTACAAAAGCAAATAGAACACGAAATGTCGCTGTCGGAACAGTGAAAAAGTCGATGGCCACAATGTCAATCAGATGGTTATCCAGGAACGTTCGCCAAGTTTGTGACGGCGGCTTTCGATGTGTTACTCTATACTTGTTCACAGTGGTCTCGGATACAATATGCCCCAATAAGGCAAGCTCCGACTGAATGCGTGGGACACCCCAAGTCGGATTTTCCAACGACATGCGTCGAATGAGTTTTCGAATCTCTGCTTCGATCTTCGGTCGCCCCACCGTATTGTGCCGCGACTTCCATCGCCAATAGAGTTTGAAACCTTGTTTATGCCAGCCAACGACCGTATCAGGCTGCACAATGAGCAATACATTTCGCCAGTTTGGCCACAACCTAGAAAGCCAAACCCAGAAGATTCCATCTCGCTTTCGTAACTTTGGTCGTTTGGCGGAATGATTGAGAACAGCGAGTTGTTGTCGAAGAGCAAGATTCTCAGCGGCAAGATCAGCTTGTGTCCTGACAAGCGACCGAAACAACACTACGATCATATGAAAAACACTCATCCCTGACTCCATTTACACTCGATTTCAATTTCGTAAACGTAATGCGGCTAGAGATCCAGTCAATTCATAAGTCTTTTGCTGACAAGGAGTACGGAATAAACGGGATGGACAGGACCACTACACCGGTAGTGGCTCACTTGTGAAGCGCCCGAGCATAAGAAATTAATAGGGCAATTATCATCCAATGATAAGCATACAATCCGTGTTGGTTACAAACTTGCAAGCACTAATGCGTTATCCGAGTGCGTCGCATGAGTGGATCTATCGATTGACCATCTTGCGTCATTATGATTCGCCGCCTACGCCATAAGTAGACTATCGCACATAGCGCGACCAATCCAAGATCGATACCACCTGTGAGGAACATGTAATGAGCGACGGCGCCGGTGCCAAATCCGTAGCTGTGTAGACCAATGCCAAGTACGTAGTTTACGCCGACATAGGTCATGATGATTAGCCAGAATGCCATGATGCTCTTGGTGGCTGTGGCAAATGCGCCATGGGTGAAAACAAAAATAGCTAACGCCACTGCGGCTCCGGTGTAAACAAGGAGTTTCGCTCCGCTAGGTGAGCCAATACGGGTGATGGCTAGGGCAAAGACAAGCACGAACAGGAGGAAGCCTAAGCCGTAGACCCAGCGAGGAATAACTTCGTGGTCGATGCGAACATGTAGAATGGTGATATAGCCCAAAAAGGCAACCAATGACCAGACCTCTTTGGGATCCCAACCCCAATAACGACCCCACGAAGATGCGGCCCACATGCTGCCTGTAACGATGCCGATGAGTAGTAAAATCGAACCGACATGGACGTACCAATAGTGAGTGGCGTCTAAGGAAACGGACCAGTCCTTGCGCTTAGGCGCGATGCACATGACGGCTACCTGCACATGCGCGATGAGCATAGCTAGCGCGAGCACGGAATATGACACCATGATGATGGGGACATGAATCGACATCCAAATCGTGTCGGCTAATACCGGCGGGATCGGACGGATAAAGTGATTCATGGGTAAACAGTCAGCGAGGAGTAAAGCCAATGCTCCCATGCCACAGGCTGTTAACGGGACCATGCGATTGTTGAAAACGATCATGGCGAAGATGGCGAACAGTCCCATGCCCCAACTCAGAAATAGTAATGATTCAAACATGTTTGATGCCGGGATTCGGCCAGCAATTGCCCATCGTAGCCATAACCCGTAGGTCAACACTGCGAACCCTGAAATTAAGCCCAGCGCAACCAAACCATCAAACCACCTTTTGCGAATCCACATAGCAAGCGCGGCTAACATCGTGGCTGCGAGCATGATTTCCCATGATAGTTGGTATGGTTGAAGTTGATTATAATGCAACTCTACCGCTATTTTTTCCCCCGATGGTCTATAGGCGGCTGGTAAATTTTGCAATTGTGTATGTAGATTTTGCGAAGCCGTGGTGAAAGCGGCAGCATCATCACTGTTAAATGCTTGATGTAATTGCAACCATGCTTGCTGCGTAGAAGACGCTGCTGTTTTCACCGAAGCAGAGCTAATAGACGTCCACGCTCCCTGTGGGTCTGTTGGGTGAGGCACAGAATGAATAGTGCCGCCCATAAACACCTCTCCAAGGGTTGATAGCTTTTCGTTGATACTTGCGACTTTCGATTCGAGAGGATTCATTTTGGCCGATGAATTACGTTTTGAAAGGTCTTTAGTTAATTGACGGAGTCGTGGATGCTCAATTAATTCTTTGTATGAGAACACTTTCTTTGTAGAAGATAACGCAAGCTCACCACGTAGTTCGGCATTGGCTATACTAATCAGAGGTTCATTCATCCAAAATTGTGGATCGAAATTCCATGCAAGAAATACCAAAACCGGATCACGCCCCTGGAAAAATTCCGCTCCAGTCACTCTCCAGACTTTATCTCTAGCGAGCGTGTCAAGCGGTGGCCATCGTCCGTCATGCTGGGTGACTAAGCTACGGATGGACGTCAGGTCTAGCGTTTGAGGTAACTCGGCGGACAATGCTGATGATGGCAACAGCATTAACAAAGCTGCGATGAAACCTAGCCCGGTAACTTTTTTTGTCTTATTCCGGTCACGTTGTGGATTTTTTTTCGCAGGTCGGTCGTCCCGCTCAAGTTCCTGTTGTCCATGGCTGTGTCCAGCGTTGTTTTTTGAGGTCGAATCGATAGCCGTAATTTTTCTTTGCGAGATTTTAGCATTCGCGTCTACGACAAGACAAACACCAGTTCGAGGCCTTTCAGACATTCGTATGACTAATACTACAATCATACCAGCGATGAGAATGATGTAGCCAGCGAATGTAACCATCATGCCGGGGTCGTTTGCGACACTCAGATAACTGTAAATATTTTTTCCATCTTGCTTGTAACTGGATTGATATAGTGTGTATTTACCAAAAGAGACGGGGTGATTCATACTGACAACACGGTTTACTGACAAACCTGTGTCGTCCGTCAAGGTAATGTGCGATTCAAAAGTTCGTGGTCGCATGGTTCCGGGATAGTATCCAATGTGAAAACGATTCAGGACAACATTGAACCCTAATGAGATCATCTCATCGCTAAATGTCACCTCAAACGGCTTACCATCTATGGTCAACGGCATCATGCGATGTTTGGGAATCCACATGTTAGAGTCATATTGGGATGTAGAAATTTTCACCTGAATGGCCGGTTCTCTATTTTTACGGATCGGCGTAACCGGATTCATATTCCATTCAAGTCTCGCATGATCGTACCCGGCGATGAGAGTGATGGCTTGGTCTGCCCACGGCGTTTGCACGGCAGTATCCATGGCTAATGGGTGAACCGTGGTAGAATTATCTTGAGTGGTAAATCTGACAAAGTATTCACCGTCAGGCGCTCGTACAATTTCAATAGGTACGCTGGGTGTATCTTGGCTCGTCGTAACAAAAGTCACCTTAAGATCGGTTATGGTTGTGTCGCCGTGCATCGAGCTGAAGTCTGGGAACTTAGCAAACGCCAGCCTTTTCTCTGTACCGTCGGGGCCAATGACTTCTACTTCGACTGCAGGATTAACTGGCTGCGGCGACATATTGGTCAATTTGCTATCTGCGCCAACAGTCGCATGAGGTAAATATCGTACGACGCGGAAGGTCAACGATGAGTCACCGATGGGTAAAGCAGAATCTAAGCTATCTTCCAGAGAAAACGTATAAGACTTTCCTGCAATCTCTATGAGGATATTGCCGATCGAATCGGCTGCGTCAGCGTTGTGTTTCTCTTGGTTACGATGAGCCAGAAATTTAGACAGTGCTAATTGATTGTTAATTTCTCGGTAGGCGATAGATGTCGAATGAACTTTTTTGGGCCGACCAGCGAAAATCCACGCCTTTTCTGCATGGTCGCCATGAGCGAGTGAAATTTCAATCGCTGGTTGAGAACGGGGATTGTCATTTACCATGCGTTGAATGGCAACGGCATCTGGAAGATATCGCAGCACCTCGACTGATACGCCGTCCATGCTAACCGAGTCCGCAGTTTGATGATCTACAATTTCCAAACCATCAAACACTGATTCGTCAAGATACGTCTTCACATTTTGCTTGGAAGATCGATTGGCCAAGGTTAATGCGAGCTGGCCCGGGTTTCTAAACTCGGTAGTCGATTGCCCCTCTGCTAATCCAATTTGCCCATCCATGGCCCATTGTTGTGTGACATACGCACCAACCAGTGTCACGATGATGCCTGTATGCGTGAGTACAAATCCAACTTGACGTTTTGAGAATGGCCAGCGAACGACAACGGCTGCAATCACGTTGATAGATAACAGCACGAGCAGCGCTTTGAACCACCATGCCTGATAGAAATATTCCAGTGCCGACTCCGTGCCGCTAATGGACTCCATTGCGGTGGCGCAAGCCAACGTAAATAACAACAAAACCAACAATACGGCGGCCATCCACAGCGATCCGATAGCACGCATCCAGTAACGCCAAGACTTGTTTGATAGCGCATTCATGATGATTCACTCCGGTCCATTTGGTCTCTAGTCTACATTATTAAACCGTGCAAATGGCGTGCCAAACGGTCAATTTCGTCCTAGGATTAAGCCATGGGGCGTTCAATATCTGCTGGCTTTTCAGCGATGTTGAGTTAGTCAGCTATCATGGCTTGACGAGGCGCTGGTGGCTACAGACGACACGATCTTGTCACAAATAGGGGGCGGGGTCCCGCAAATGGCACACCGCCCTACCGCGATTCCTAAGTCTCATGCCCGCTTTCGAATCGGGTGAAAAATAGCAGATAAAATATAGGTGATAACGTTGGCTATCTCTTATGGGTATTCCTCGTTGCGATGCTCTTCGCCGTGACAAATAAGTGTGCAACTGCCTGCCAGTGTGCCGTTATCTCGAAAAATCATGAGCCCCGTTGATGGCTCCGGTCGCACTATGGTGGTATCAAAATTTATCAAATGCGTATGGTCGGAAGAACCCGTAGCCACCGTCTGACTAACTCCATGTGGGGCATGACATGCGGAACATGGCGCACGCTCTTCGACTATGTGTTTGCGGTGTTCTTTGAAGCTTTCGTCGCCGAGAATGCTGGCCCGGCGGTGGCATTTGTAGCACAGTTCGTACTCCGCATGTGACTCGGTTGTTCCATCACGGGTGGTGTAATTACGTTCAAGCATAAATTCATAACTGGAGCCATGTGGACCATCTGGCCCGTTACCATTATTCCGTGGGCCATTGTCATTATTGTGGCAATCGGTACATCGCAGACGAGACCCTTGCGGTAGTCCGGGGATCAAACTGACTGTATCTGAGCTTGGCGACGAAGCTGCTATGGGATGATAACTCGGATTGCCCGGCTGAATCTTGAGACGTATGCTCGTTGTTTGCGCTTGTCGAATAATGTTCGAATTCGTATTCACCGCAGCATCGCCATGACACTTCAGACAAACTTCATACTCATATTGTGATTCATCGAGCAACGTCCCACCAATACTCACACCCACAACGCGAGACAGGGTTGCACCAATAGGAATATATGTCGTAGTCGGACCCTGTGGCGCAACGGCGTGGGGATTATGGCAATCGGCGCATTCGACATGAGCTTGGGTAATAAACGCACCCTCTGCAGGGTCGTGCGAGCCTTGGTCGTTTCTCGGGTCGTGGCTGGTGAATTTATTAAGGACGCCTAGGATATCGGTATTGGCTACGGAGCCGTCGTGGCAGTTAAGGCAATTGTCTTCCTCCGCTAAATTGATGAGTAGACGCTGCTTCCCCCCCGCCGTGTGCGAACGATGACAGCTTCGACAGGCATTTTCTGCAACCGTGCCAAATGGCCAATCATTTAATGCTGCTCCGCTAACAGAAGAGCTAGATGATTGATGCGATGAACCCACCCAATCATTCATCTGATGACACGATGTACACAAATTTCCAAAACGCGGATCTAATACTAAAAAATCTCCGAACGTGTTGCGGTGTGGGTCGTGGCAAGAAGTGCATTGCAACTGTCCTGTTGCGTCGAGCTTCGTTTCGGCTGCTATAGCCTGCGGGGCTTTTAATTGTAGGTCTGAAGCTGCAATACCGTTTGTATAATAGAAGCTGATCGGATGGTCATCAGATAGATCGGTACCTAAGTTAGTCAAACCAGCCGGTAGAAAATCCCCCCCCAGCATACGAATTTGATCTGCCCTACTGAGGACACTACCCAATGCAATCGTGCCATCATGGCAACTCAGACATAGCTTGCTCGAACCCGTGGGCTGGCCCGGATTAGCGTCCAGAGTAGACGATGCGTAAATTTGATAATTGGACAATGACAATTGGCGATTCCAGAGCGGTTTTAATCCCTGGGTGTTATGGGGGGCGTGGCAAAAAATACAGATTTGCTGTTCAGTAGCTGCGCGAATAGTGCCTGGCCCTCCGGTAGATAAGTTGTGTACGGTATTGGCGATACGGTCCTGACCGTAGCCGCTTGTTGCCAATAGCGCAAACGTAAGTACGAAGCATTTGCGTAACCGACGGATAGCCGACCTGCCATGAACGCGAATTATGAGAAGTTGGTTTTCCACTTTGAGGATCATTTGCTTAACTCCCGCACGTCGATCTCATCATGCAAAATATCGAACACCTGCACACGCTGGTTGTAAGAGTCACACACCCACATACGATCTTGCGTGTCAATGAAAATACCCGATGGCAGCCAGAACGCACCAGCGTCGCTTCCTTCTGCGCCAAGAAAAAGAAGTAGCCGACCTGTACGGTCAAATAATTGTATATTTTCAAATCGCGCGTCAACGACATATATCAAACCATCTCGATCTACTGCTATCGCTTTAGGGAGAGCGAGATCGCCGGGGGCGTCTCCTGCTTGGCCAAACGTTGCGACTGATCTGCCATCAGCGGTAATTCCTTGCACCCGCTGATTGCCTGCGTCCGCAATCCACAAGATGTTTCCGTCATCTGTAATGGCGCACGGAAAGTTAAACTTTCCAGGCCCAGTACCTCTTTCCCCTAGAATTCGTTTCAGTCGTCCCCGTTGATCCAACACTTTGATATTGTGAGCCACGGTATCCACGACAAAAAGTTCTTGAGTTTTCGCACGATAGGCTAGCGCTGCCGGGCGAAGCAGCTCTTCGGGTAATCGAACCGTATAGACTAGCGAGCCATCATCAGTAGAAATCTGGTGGATCGTGATACCTTCGGAGTCACAAACGTACATGGTGTCGTCAGGGCCAGCCGTTAGTCCGACGGGACTCAGTAATGCGGATTGATTTAGTTTAACAATTTTTTTGTATTTCCTAGTTTGCATATCAAACAAATGCAAACATCGCCCGCCCGGATCAGCGATCCAGACTTTTTCCCCATCAGGAGATACATAGACGCTCCGTGGGCCATAAAGCGGCATGGCAGTCTCTACGCCAACCATAAACTCAACAACGCCCTGTAATAATTTTCGCCCCGGTTTCAAATCTTCTGAACTACTTAATTGACCAACATAGGCAATTCGTGGCTGTTCGGGTGGGGCTGGCCAAACCAATTTAGCATCGGTTGGTTCAAATATTCGGCCCGGTGCGGATGCACAACCTGTCGTGCCAAGACACATCATCATTAACGATATTTTGATTGGTATACTCATCAAAGTGACCTTCGTATTTGCAGAAAGAGTGAGGACTGTTTGTTGTCGGCAAAAACGTCCTGAAACTTTCCATATTCGTATGTTAGCCTAACTTCAGTTTGGCGAATGTTCCACTCAAGCGAAAAATCAATATCTAATCCTTCATCATCACCGCTGAGCGAATCATTTTCTTTTCGAAATAGCACGGTTGTTTCGATAACAAATTTTGGCGTGATCGGAAGGCGATAATTCCCCTCGACAGTAAAAAACTTCAGATCTCGTGCATTGGGTTCGAAATTCCTGACATCTGACCATCGAAATCGTAGCTGACCTGTCGCGCCTTTGCTGAACCGTCGCATCAGGGTCGCATTGGCACGAATCGCGGTGAACGGGCTGATGCTGGAATCCCGGTCCTCATACTCAATACCTAATCGAAGAGAATCATGATCGTAGGCCAAACCAATGATGTGGGCGGTGATGTCCTCCGGTGTCACGCCGCTTACTGATGGCGGAGTAACTGACTGATCCTGTTTAATAAATCGGTAATACGGTTCCAATCCCATGCTAAAATCCTGGCGAATACTGAATTGATGACTAACAGTGTCAAGGATGAATGAACCGCCGACTTGAAATAAATAATCGACTAACACCGTTTGGCCATCTAAGATGCGCCCCGTCGGTACGCGTTCCAATTCTATTTGATCGCCAATTAGTCGCACAGTGAAGTCTCGACCAGAGATAAAGGTTGTGGTGCGGTCATCAGCCGTGACGAATATGGTGCTAGTCTGTATTCGTGTATTAGACAATATATTCGGCATCGGATCAACAAAGGTATGCCGCTCATCCAAAACCTCAATAAGCTGCTCGCCCCCCTGCCTATCCTCACGCTGGGCGCGTCCTTGATAGTTCGCAAACAATGTGCCCCAACGGTTCTTCTTGCGGTAATCGAGACTTACCTGCGCACCGTAGCGTTTCACATCGAGTCCCGATTTGAATTCTTGCCATTGGCCAAAGCCATGAAATTGAGACACCAGACTATCATATAACCGATGCTCGAACGTACCGTTAATCGAATAGGACTGCTCCTCGAGGGGCGTAACTCCCGCTAAATTACCCTGCTTGCGGTCGATGACTTCAAACTGATACCATGACCTTACATTCTCCGTATGCTGAAGCCGCAAAATCTCCCGCCAACGAAAACGTTCGATATTAAATGAGCCTTTTTGGTCGTACAAATTTAGCTCTGACTCAAGCCGATGTCTGTGTTGTGGCCCGAATTCAATTTTATCTGATAGCGATAGCTCGTTCGTGTCATAATTTAGACCAAAAGGTTCTTCCTCTGTTTTTCGATATTCATAATCAAATGACAACACATGATTGTCAGTGAATCGGTATTCTGTATCGAAACGAAACAAAGTGTTTTTCTGCCTCCCGTTATCTTCAAAGTCGCTCAAGGGTTCGAGTCGAACATCGTTATGTGAAAACTGTATGCTGGTAGGCATTTTTTCGTCAACGATACGCCAAAGAAAACCATAGTTAGTAGTTGTCACTTCCAGGCTTGATTGAAACGAACGTGGCTGAAGCGTACGCTGCCGACGCGCATGGACAGATAGCGGATATGATTTCTTTTTTAAGAACTGACCTGATACGTCAAATTCTACTACCGTACCCTGCTCACTAGTTGAACGCTTTCGATCGCCAAAGGTATCCTCAAAGTCCTGTTGCAATAACCCAAACAAACCCGCAGCAGAGAATTCTAGAAAATTTGGATGGTATACATAACCGTCCATCTCAAGGTGAATATTTTGTTCAAAAATGGATTCTTTGGATTTCGTTTTGCCAGCTCCAACTTTTGATTGTTGATCATTTTTGCGCTGCTTCGCTACATACTCTACATAGCCCTCCGTATGGGTAACTTGCAACTGCTTAATGCCGCGCGTTGTTTTTTGATCGACTAAGCATCCACTCAGGCTGCCTATCATCATCACGGATAAACATCCTGGCAGCAGACACCGACAACAAATTAAATTTGAAAATGTCCTTGACGACCGCCTCTGCTCACGCTGCGCAAATTGGTTCGGGTTCGTTGTCAAGACCCACTTCCTTGCCCGGGCTTGAGAAAGAATCGATTATCTCCGCCGTGTGCGTGATGACATTGGGTGCAAGATCGCGCGTCTTGTTCTTGGTGGTGTGGCCCTTCTTCCAGGTCCTCGCGATCGTGACATTGAAAACACATCGTGCTATCGTCATTTAGGAGTAAGTGTTTGTTCGGTGAAGTGTGGTGATGATGGCATGAAAGGCAAGCATTCACAGCTACCGGGCCATGGACATAGGCATATTGTGTTTGAGGTTTGGCGTGACACATCAAGCACAAACCATCTTCCACAGAACGAAATAACCCGCCGGTCTCCGCATTATGACACTTGCCGCAACGGTTTTCTCGGAATGGCATATGGGCGATCAAGGCAACAATTGGCGTGATGACTTTAGTATCTACTTCGTCGATAGGTACGTCCCCACCCTCACGAGAATAGCCAACTTGCGGTACAGCACCGGGTACGGGAACGCCATCAAAAAAAAACGTCAAAACGCGATATCGATTAGCTGAACTACATGCGATATGTAAGAGCAACGCAATAGAGATAATAATTATCGAAATGCGTGCGTGTCTGTCCATAAATGGATTGCTCCTCGTACATTACGATCTCAGTTCGCAGCCTTATCGGTCGCAGCTTCTTGCTCAATTAGCTTTGTTTCCGTGTCTATCGCTGGAACTGACTTGGGGGCTACTTCGACAGGACCAATATTTTTCTCATCCGCACTGCTCGGTAGCTCTCGCATATTCGAAGCGCCATAATCGTACCCCTCGGGAAAAGAACCGAAGGCGTACACGTTGATGAGATATTGACCATATTGACTAGCCACGAATATCAAACTTTCTGGCGTGAAATCCTTATGCAAATATTTCTTGAAGTACTTTATGGAAGTTTTATCGATAGCCACGGATGCGGGTAACCCGAGGGCACCGGGAACATTTCCAGGCCCGCCGAAACGCATGAGCCTGTCGCCATCAGAATTGAACATCTGCACAATTTCGGTGGCGCCATCAACCACATACACGATATTGTCCGGGCCAACTCGAATGCCTCGAGGTCTGCCGAACTGCCCTAACATGTAACCGGGCGTACCTTTAGACCAAATTGGCTCACCCTGGGGAGATAGTTTTTGAACACGCCAATTGTGTGTATCACTGATATATATATTTCCTTCGCTATCAAGATCGATACTGTTTGGGATCTTGAATTCCCCGGGTTCACCGCCCGGCTTACCAATGGTTCGTAGAACTTTTCCGCTTTTGCGATCAAGCACAACAATTTGGCAAGTCTGGTCATTATCAAGAACGAATAATTCATTTTCAAACACCGCGACATCAACTGGTCGGCAAGGCTCTGGAATATCATAAGCAGTGACATATTTATCATCTGGACCGAATGCGACGATTTGTTTTCGAACTGGGTCAGCCACAAATTTGTAACCTAGCGGGTCAATAACGATGTTGATTGGCTTGCGCAAACGTCCTGGACCTCGATCACCAAAAATCGAATATCGCTGCTCTTTGAAATCTAGTCGAACGATTGCCAGCGCCTTCGTGTCGCAGACGTAAACCACCCCTTCAAAAGCTGCTACACCATATGGCTTAACAAGATGTCGAGCCGCAGTGGGTTCGTCACCCAACACAAACGACTCAAATGAATCGCGGGTAGGTTCGACTTGCTCTGCGCCACTAGCCCAAGTGAGAAATTGAATACGGGGGTTTTCAGGAGGAGCCGGGAAAAACAGCCATTCCTTATCCGTTTTTTCTACAGTCTGACAGCCCACCATCCCCAAGAGCATACCGGCTATGATACATATGTTTGGCTTAATAGTATTCATGGTCATGGCTCACCTTTATCGGTTGTAAATGCTAATAGACAAGCTAGTTATCAGCTATTGTCGCAACTACTGAACCCTGCGTGCAAGATTCATGCCGCAATGCATAAAAAAACGCACACACGACTGTAGCGTGTGTGCGTTGACAATTATGAACACTTACATCGGGTTTCTGCCAGCGTACCGCAGCATTACTGGCTACGAGTCACAGCAAGCCATAACCTTACTTGTTGTGACATTGCAAGCAGAGATAGCTCTCTTGGATGGGAACACGTAGAAAACTCCCCAATCCGTTGTTGTGTACTTGATGGCAGGATGTACATTCAACTCGATCAAGCCCATTGATGGCTACGAGCTGCACACCAGGTCCGCCGCCAATTCCAGGAGCAAAGCCTGTTGGATCGTTGAACTCACTGGGATTCGATGTTGGATAGGCGATTCCTATGGGGTGATCATCGGAAAGATCTGTGCCCAGATTCTCGCTACCAGTCAATACAATACCTGTGCTAGTGACACCGCCATAATTGTCGATAGCCGTCACACCGTCATGGCAACTCAAGCATAGTTTACTTGGCGGTTCTGGCTGACCTGCCGAGCTGCTGTACATCGTAAAAGTTTCCTGTGTAACAGCATGATTCCATAATGCACCTAACTCTCCAGAGACACTCGCATTGTGAGGTGTATGACACGGCATGCAAACACGATTTCCAGGTACCGTCACGCCAGGATAATTGTTTAGATTATGCGGCGAATTCAAAATACCAACTGACGGGTAGGTTGTCGAGTCACCTGGAATAATCTGTCCAAGTGCTGGCATTGCCAGCATGGCTACCATTAGCGTCGATGCGATTACAAGATTACGTTTCATGATCCTAGCCTCCTTTGGCGCTGCGGTGCGCTTCAAAATAATGCCCCTGGCTACGCAAATGACACCCGATGCATCACCCTAAACGTGGCCGTGATGGCTTCGTCTCCATCACACTAAATAACAGTACAACCTCTGTGCCACACAATTCCAAACATAACTAAAATCGACATTTTCAGTTCTAATGCAACATTAAGCCTGTATTTTCAGCTATTCGTCAGCTTTCTTGAACAAGATTTCCTAGGGAATCTGTTCGAACGAAAACTTGATTTCTCAGATGCAAGAATATAGATTCGACTATTACCCCATTTAGGAAAGCTTAATAATGTCTAAGTGGTTAATTCGTAATCGGACTTAACAGTAGCCATCCGTTATTTAGGATTGGCTTGTGCATCGCCCATCTGGTCAGTGGACGATTTGTCTGCCTCTAAAGCTATGATATTCACAGCTGGTTGTTCACGGTCGTAACGGTAAGCCTTGTGACAACCCGGCTGACATGAGCCACCATTATCGGAAGTTTGATAGTTTAACGGAATGCGCCACTGGCCGAATGGAACTGACGTGGCTATATGGTGAGGTTGACTCGTGGCATGTACATCGTGACAGGCTCGACAGCTTCGCCCTTTGCTGCTTTTGTTGACGTGCAAATAGTGAAGGTTTCGCTCCCCATTACGAAACTGAGTGGCTTCGTCTGTCTCAGATTCCTCAAAAGCCTCCACGTCGTGACAAGCGAAGCATAGCTCGTAAGCCTCCTCGTCGTAGGGTGCGTAAAACTTCTTTGGATAAGCGTTATTCACTAATGAAACGAAGCCGCTCGCGTGAGCGTTGTGACAGGCCAAGCAGTCCTTCTCTTGAATTGGTCCGTGGTGTTGTGGATTATCTTGAAGGTGGATTGCCATATTGGGGATAGTTCTTTCACCCAATTTAATGGCCTTATCGTGACAACTCATACACAGTTTTGCAGGTTCTACAATCAACAGTTTTTCATTTTCAGATTCGTGGGCATGATGACAACTCAGACAAGCCTGCCCAGATATCGCGACACCGTGGGTTACGAGGGCATCGTCGAACTGGTCCGCCATGTCATCATGGCAATTTAGACACAATTCAGGCACGGTAGCCGTTAACATTAAAGCCGTCTCACCACCATGTGGTAGATGACAAGAGAGGCACTGTTCTTTGGCCGGTTCGTGCGCATGCGCTGCATCTTCAAGTGCCTCCTGCCTATCACTGTGGCAATCAACGCAAAGCTGCTCAATCGGTGAAATCAGTAGCGTCTCGTGCATCGAGCTATGCGCATCATGACAAACCAAGCAATCGCCAGCGGCTACCGGTCCATGTAAATGCTTGAGAGAGTCGAGTATTTCATCGTGACAGTCTAAACATAACGCCGCACCTTGCTCCGCAAACTCGAATTCGTGCTTCGTCTCGTCAGGCTGCTCATGACAAGCGTCGCATGCTCCTTGCACTAACGGGCCGTGTATATAATTTTTTTTAGAAAAACCATCATGACATTTGGCACTCGCACAACTTTGGCCACTATTCAAACGTGTAGGCGGGGCAACATCGCCAACCATGCCTAAGCATAATGTCACTATAACCGCCTGAAAAAACATCAGTGATGCCCCCCCATCTGCGGCTGCGCGGAAGAAGTCATAAATGTAATAGCCATCGGGCCTGCCTTAGTGTTCACGACGCGTCGCTCGTTCAGCGCAATCCACAATGGAGACGAAAGGTCAATCAACAACTTAGGCGAAAAACATATGGCCGGAACTGCCCCGGATTTGTCCGAACTGACATATTGTTCAACTAACTTACCATTAGCCAATGCATGACTGAAATGAAAACGGTAATTCGAACCGGCTATGACTACTGTTTCATCTTTTTTCAATGCTTGATGCTCAACCTTTTTCATGTAGCGAGACCAAAGTTCATGGCGGTTGTTACCTGACATTACGATGACATAGTCTGGTGCTTGTGATTTGGCTTGAACGGGACAGTCTAGCCTAATCTTAATGGGCAATCGATCTGTGGCCTCAGAAATATAGTCTGGAAATTTTGAAAAGACCCAGCGTTTTTCTTGTCGATCTCCCGCTGTAATTCTAACTAAAACTGCTGGATTAATACGCTTTTCGGATTCATTCTTCGGCTCCGTAGCGTCTTTGTCCATGGCGAAGTGCGGATAGAATGCTTCAACTTTGATTGTCACCCCTAACGCTGGGAGCTGCTTTTTGCTTCCTTTGTTCACAGAAACGGTCTCGCGTTGTAAACCGTCAGGACTACTTATGTGTAATGAGGGAGCCTTAGAGTACTCCGTTCGAAATTGTTCCCACAACAGATCGCGTGCCGAAGGATTTCCAACAGCCATGAATCGCCATGTACCAATGAAACTAACCAGGCGATTGCGTTCCATATCGCCAGCAATAAGCCATCGCTGGTACGATTGCGAAGGGCCGTCGATCGATAAATAAATCGCAGGATTTCCTACTCCATCTGTATGCACCACCGTCTGGTCAATTTTTGCGAGAGGCAAATAGTTTGTCAGTTCAAGTGCGCCAGCAAGCCAAGGCAACTCGATATCCTGCGAAATAACGGCTGGCAATCCCTGATTAGAAAGTTTGATTTCGACATGCTTGGTGGCCAAGTTTTCTGAGTTCATCAACTTGTATTCAACCATTAATTTCTGGTCGGGCATAAGTGGGTGAGCGCCGTGCCCCCCCCCGTGCTGAGCAACAGTAGGTGTTACTAACAAACTAGTAGCCATTCCAATGATAACGCCCATGTGCTGATGCAAGTTCATGATCTTCACCTATATGTTTTGTGTCAGACGCCCGACATGATGTCGGTCGCGCGGGATGCCCAATTCTTCCATTTTTCGATACAAGCTCGACAGGCCTATACCCAATGATTCTGCCGAAGCCATCTTATTATTTGACATTTGATTCAGCACTTTCAGTATATGCTGACGCTCAAATGCTTGGGTAGCTGCTCGTAACTCATTGCAAGCTGATGTTGCCGCTGAGGAGGAATGGCTCATAGCAAAGCCAAGATCATCTCGCCCGATGATTTTATCGTTGCAAAAAATAATGGCTCGCTCTACCACGTTCGCTAATTCACGCACGTTCCCCCGCCACGGATGGTTGGCCAATGCCTCAATAGCATCTGGAGAAAAACCCTCGCAATGCATATTAAGTTCCTGCTCATATTTGTCTGAAAAATGTTTGGCCAACAAAGGTATATCTTCGGTACGTTCACATAGTGGTGGCACGGTCAACCGAATGACGTTTAGGCGGAAAAATAAATCCTCACGAAATTTGTCGATCTCAATGGCTTTTTCTAACTCACGGTTTGTCGCCGCGATGATGCGTATCGTAACGGGTCGTAAACGATGATCTCCGACGCGCGTAATCGCTCGTTGTTCGATAGCACGTAATAAAATGGCTTGACTTTTCAGCGGGAAATTACCAATTTCGTCCAAAAATAATGTTCCGCCATCTGCGGCTTCAAAGTATCCCATGTGGTCGCTATTAGCACCGGTAAAAGCGCCACGACGGTATCCGAACAATTCACTTTCAACTAAAGAATCTGCAAGGCCACCACAATTGACTGCGACAAATGGTGCCTGCGATGTCACACCGCTATAGTGAATCGCGCGAGCTAACACTTCCTTTCCCGTTCCGCTTTCGCCGCAAATTAACACATTGCTCGTGGTTTGCGAAATGCGTTTTATCGCGTCCTTGAGGGCTAACATGGATGGGGACTGCCCGATCATTTCCGTGCTATTATTTTGCCGAATTTGATCGCGAAGCACTTTATTTTGTTTAACAATTTTGTCTTGGCTGAGCAATCGCTTTAGTCGAAATACAAGCTCATCGAAAATCAATGGCTTGCAGATATAGTCATTCGCACCACTTTTCATGGATTCGACAGCTGTCTCAACTTCGCCAAAAGCGGTAATCACAATGATGCCCGCATCGGGCGCAAGTTTTTGGGCGTGACCGATAAGTTCCATGCCTGTTACGCCGGGCATACGAAGATCAGTAATGATGGCATCAATCGAATTCGATTTGAGTGCCCGCAAGGCCTCGGTTCCATTGGGGCAAGCGATCACATCGAATCCTTCTCCATCGAGAACCTCCGCGAGATTCATACGAAGCGTATCTTCATCGTCGGCTAGTAGGATAGTGTGTTGACGCATGTTAACCTCCAGGCTGATGCTGCAAAATTGGCAACTCAATCGTAAAGACCGTACCTATTTTCTCGTCACTCTTAAAATCTATAGACCCGCCATGTTTACGAATAATGCCGTAACTCACGGCCAACCCTAAGCCCGTCCCCTGGCCGGCCTCTTTTGTTGTGAAAAAAGGTTCAAAAATTCGGCGTCCTATTTCGTCCGGTATACCCGAACCGGTATCTTTGATTTGGATGTAGATATTGCGCCCTCTTTTTCCTCCAGATACTTCTAGCTTGCCGCCATCGGGCATGGCATCTAAGGAATTCAACAACATATTGATAAAGACTTGTTGCATTTGACCTCGCATGGCAAATGTGGGGGGTAAGATTGGTGGGCTCTTGAAGGAAATATCTACTTGACGGGCGCGGCGATCATAGGTCACGAGTTTGACAGCTTCTTCTAGTGTCTGCGTAATGTCAGTACGCTCCCATTGATCGTTTCCAGGTCTTGCGATTCGCGCTAACTGTCGAACAATGTTCGAAATCCGCTGGATATGCAGTTCAATTAGCTCTAACTCTTCACAATTCGGAGCGATGGCTTTACGACGCTTTAGCAATTGAGCAATGGAGGATATACTGGAAAGCGGATTACCAATCTCATGTGCAATACCAGAAGCCAGTTGCCCAACAGCCACCATCTTTTCCTTTTCAACCATCGATGCACGCATGCGCCCAACCTGAGCAGACTCTTCATCAAGTAGAAACATCAAGTTGTTAAAGGCTTCGCCAAGCTCAGCCATCTCGTCTGGGCATGACTGGCGATAGACTGCACATCGTTGACATTTTTCTAAAGTTATATCCGGTGCCCCACATTCGACTGCGTTATCCGTTAATGCCACGATCTGCCAGCAACGTTCACCCGGGGTATGATAAACTGGACACTGAGTTCGAGTGCATCCAAAGACGTCTCGACATCGAACGAGATAAGGATTCTCAAATCTCGCTCGCGGCGAACCATCTGTTTTATATGAGGCAAGCACCGTACTCAACTGTTTGGCGGTTTTTGATAATCGAGCTTGCTGTTGCCACATGATGATATACACGATACTGCCCGCTAGAACGGTCGTAGTCACTGCCCGTATCGTGAGCAGGAAATGTCTCATGCCAATCGATAGCTCAGGAAAAATATGTCTTTGACCGACTTCCCAAAGCACAAAAAATATAGCAAAAGCAATAATTACCAACAGTGGGCCTAAGTATCTCGGCGAATGTTGTGCGGTTTGTGATTGAGGTAAACCCGAAAATGCCCCCAATGTTGGATCTTGGCATGGCGAATGACTGGATACTTGCGTATTTTCTAACATAAGAATTGGAAGGGAAACACCATTTATTTCTGCGCCGCTGTGCTGATTGTTTCCAGTATTTGTTTGCCCAGTAATCATGTCCGGTCCATTCCTGTTCACAGGATTCACCAGCCTTGCAAAAACCTGTTAGATCCATCCAGGAAACCATGTGTGCAAGTTCCGTGCCGCAGGATAAATACCCTTTCTTGATTGGAGTTGGCGGAATCAGAGACGACTACGGAACGGTTATTGCAAGGACTTACGAAGGCGGATTGCGCTTGCCGATTAGCGAGCAGAAATGGAGCCGACAAAATGCGCATAAGGTCATTTACGAAACATAAAATCGCCCTCATATCCATCCTCATGGCCCTGCCACTATCTATGGGTGGATGCCCGGAGTTCCGCAACGAGTCCATCAATGCCGTCGAGACTGCTTCGCGAGGTGTCATTGATGCCGGTGTAACATTGTTTTTCGATCAATTACGCACTGATGAGGTGAATTGATCCAAGAACTATTCGTTCATCGGATGACAAGCAAAACACAAGGCTGATTTTTTGATAGGTATCGCCAACCGCGCCTTAGTGGAGGCAAATAGGTCATGGCAGGAGGTGCAGCTAACTTGGCCTTGGGGTAGTAAAATTTCTTTAGGTAATTGGCTCTGATGTCGTAATGAAACAAATCGACTGCCGGATCGTTGTTTTCGATAACGAACGCCAACCGGATGCTCGCCTCGCCCCCTACCTAGACCCGCCGACGACATATTCGCGTGTCCACTAGCATTATTCGAGGCATTTACGCCATCATGGCAAGAAAGACACTGACGCGACGCACTATCCATCATACCGCTCGACTCCTGACCACTGGATTGACTCAAACTTTGGTGGGCATGCCCCATAACTGCCCAATGCGGTGAGGTTTGAAAGTTTCCAGGACCAGACGTATGACACTTTGCACAAAATCCCGCTTGATTAGCTCGATCCGTATCACGTAAATAAGGGACATCTCGCTCCGATAAATCTGGCAGACGCTCGTGACATGTAAGACAGGTTATTGAACCATCGTGCGCCAAAGGCCAATCAACAGGTATCTTCACGGCCTTTGATGGTTTCACGCCTACTTTATGGTTACGCTGACCTGGTCCATACCGAAGTCTCTCTGATAGACTATCTGCTTGTGAAAAGTTACTAACGAACACAATGGTAGCCATGAATAATAGTAGTCGATATGCCGGAATTTTCTTCCCCCTCAGATTCAGCAGACTTCTGTGAATCCAACTATCAAGATCCACCTATGAATGTTGTACGATATCGAAAATGACTACTTGCGTAATCGCAAAGTTTATATGACTGAGTCGCTACTAGCGCCAGAATCGTGCTTTTATACGCCGCAATACAACCTGAAATTCTCAATTATGGGAAACAAGGCCCCTCCCCTCAACCAAAAATGAGAATAGCAACACCCTATCGAACTGTCGCCCAATCGTAGTCAATTCGCCCACCCGAAGCGTTATGGCTATAAATTACGTCATCGGAATTCTAAGCAGCGAAATTAATCATTTAGTGGCATATTTATTGCATATGAATTACGGGTATGTGCAAGTACACGGCATTGACTGTAAGGAGAGCCGTATGCGTTCTAAAATAATTATTATTGTTGGGCTTCTGTCTGTTGTTTCTCAATCAACTTACGGCGCTCATATCGCAACATGGACACCGAGCCTCGACAATCCTGGCAGAATGGCAATCAGTGCATCACAGGTCCTCGTGACCGAGCCTCGTTCAGGCCGGATTGTTCGATTTGATCTTAACGGCACGCTGCTGGGAGAATGGGCAGAGCCATTACGCCCGGAGGGCATCGCCATACATCCAGATGGACGAATTTTTGTCTCTCGCGGGGCCGATGCGACCGTCGGTGTTTATGATGCAAATTTCGATTTTCTACATTTACTTTCTGGCGGATCATTTAGTTTTATCAAGCCCACAGACTTGGCTATTGATGATACTACGGGGCGGATTTATCTCGTAGATAGTGGTGCGAATCGAATCTATGTATTCGAAACAGACGAGTCATTGGCGATGATCGTTGGCATCCGTGGCGACCGGTTTGGAGAATTCAAATACCCCAGCGCAGTTGCCATCGATAGTGCCAACGATCGCCTGTATATAGCTGATCAAGATAATTTTCGAATTCAAGCATTTACTAGAACTGGAATCTTTCTTTTTTCGTTCGGTTATAGAATTAAATATTTACCAGGCGGCGTAAGCGAAGGATGGATGCCGCGCACGACTGGACTATCCGTAGATAGCCAAGGCACTATCTATGTGGTTGATGCCTTGATGGGTACGCTCCGCGCATTTGATCCTAGCGGCGCCGAACTTGCTCTGCTCGCTTCTCATGGCGTAAATCCAGGCGATTTACAAGTACCGGCTCACGTTGCTGCTGACGGAAATGGTCGTCTTTTTGTAGCTAATAGTAACGCAGGAAGCGTAGAGTTGTATGACGGGTATACCGCAGCACAGGGTGTAACTGCCGGCATAGTCTATCGTGGCACCAACTTCAGCACACACGACGACCTCTGGCAATGGATGACTAAAGACCGGACACTTTCTGCAGCTAGGTCGCGAGATGGTACTAGTAAATCCTTATCAAAAGAAATATTAAATGCTACGTCAACACCGCCAGGATGGGATGCGCCACACATGCTTGATGACTTATCGTGCGGTAGGTGTCATGGTATTGTCTCTCAACCTCTTGGGCATGAAGGCACTGTAGACGGGCAAGCCAATCTATGCCAGTCATGCCATAGCGCTGGAGGGCAGGCATCTGTATCATCAATTCGACAGGCAGACAGAGTCGATGCGGGAGGCGCAACACCTAGCGGTAGTGGTCGATCCCATGCTTGGGGGGTATCTGCGGTGAATGCCATAGTCGGATCAGTTGGCCCCGCTACAGGTAGCGAATTAGACTTGCATCTTCATAACGGAACTATCAAATGTGCGACTTGCCATAATCAACATAACAATGACGCCGACGCCCCCTTGCTTCGTGCAGATAACACTGACGGTGCATTGTGTAAGCAGTGCCATGCCGATCATATAGGCCATACTCCAGGCGGTGCTTGGCAACCTACCTGCAAAGATTGCCACGACATGCACGCGCCCATGAGCGGTAACCTTGCACTTATTGGAACGAGCATTCACAACCAAACATTGAACGTCGATAAACCAATTCTATTTACTGCAACAACTGGGGCGGGAAGCTTCGCCGACGGTGATCCTTCGGTCTACGATGGCATTTGCGAGTCATGCCATACAACTACAGCGTATCACCGGCAAGATGGTAGTGGTGCGCAACACAATGAAGGTCTGAGGTGTACTACATGCCATCTGCACAGTGCGGGATTCTTGCCAGTTGGAGGGTCATGTATCGCTTGCCATAGCTCGCCCCAGGATAACGGCGACAACGTACCACCTGGTGGACGCGCTCCGGTAGTCAATGCTGATGGTAGTGGTGGCCATGACTTTGGTGGCGGTGTGTTGACGGATAGCGATTGTTTAACTTGCCATGATATGTCCGCCCATCAACAGGGCAATGTGAGGCTAAAGAATCCTGCCGACCCGAATAACCCATTGGCTGCGATCGTGTTGTTGGGCGATCCTTCGACAGACACGGCTGAAGCAGCCAAGGTCACCGCACTTTGTGAAGATTGCCATACTAGTGAAGTTATTCACACGCCCAACAGTCCCTGGCAACCTGAGTGTGTTGAATGTCATAGCGTTCATGATCCAAGTAGTATGAATATTTTCCTTGTCGCGAAGTCCATCCGTAACCAAACCACTGGACTAGATGCTGGTGTAGTGTTTACATCTCAAACCGGCCCTAATAGTTTTAATGACGGTGACCCAGCCGCTCAAGACGGTGTATGCCAAGTATGTCATACCTCTACCAACTATCATGTAAACGATGGTAGCGGCGCTCTTCATAATGAGGGTCAAGACTGCACGTCCTGCCATGGACATGACGCAGGTTTTCTCCCAAGTACTGGAGATTGCACCTTATGTCACAACGCGCCACAGGACAACGGCGACGGAATTCCAGTAGGCGGTCGACGAGCTGTTATATCAGAATTTGGATTGTCCAGTCATCATTTGCAAGGTGCTAGTCTTGATATTGCAGATTGTGTTGTGTGTCATGATATGAGTGCGCATCAACAAGGCCAAGTTCGACTAAAAAATGTGGACGATCCGACAAACCCTGCCGTCGTGATCGTGCTTGCCCAGCAGCCTAGCATGGCAGTTGATGAGGCGATAAAACTAGAGGCATTCTGTCTGGCATGTCATGATGCCGATGGGGCTGCTGGACTAGCACCATTCACAGATGGAATCATGCCTTCGCCGATTGATAACTTGCAATGGGTTTCAGCTTCGCACAGACTCGGCGGGGCTAACGGACGAATGACATGCTTCGGTGATGGCGAAACGTTCGGCTGTCATAACACCGGTCACGGATCGGCTAAACGTAAACTGCTTGCACCTGCCAACGCGACTCAACCTCCCGTTGCGGGTGATCCTCTGCGAGAAGAAGAGGGCATGTGTTATACCTGCCATGATGCTGATGGCCCGGCTATGACCGATGTCCAGGGCAAGTTTGCGCTCATGACACATCATAATGTCAATGCGCTTGAACAAGTTGACGGTTCTCGTGTCGAATGCACCGATTGCCATAATCCCCACACGGCATCGGCGGCGTTGCCATTGGCGAATCCGGACAGCGGAGGAGTTACAGCATGGAGTGGGAGCGGTGAGGGGTTCTGCTTAACGTGCCATGACGGTTCGCCTCCCGCAGGTATATCGTTCCCAATGACTATGGCTTCAGGTAGCGGTTATGATAAGTCGAGCTATGCCGGAACTGCCCATGAATTCGTACTCGGTCCTGATAGTTGCCAGGGTTGCCATGACGATCATGGTTCAGCCAACAGCTCTTTGCTTGCGGGGCAGTATGTAACGACGGACTATCATGGGGCATCGACTGGGGATGGTAGCTACGCTGCGTGTTGGAATTGTCACGATGAAACAGCTACGATTGTTGGCGGTAATGCATTTAAAAAATTACACGATAAACATGTTATCGGTGAAAACGCGCCGTGTTATGTTTGCCATCAAGTCCATGGCGGAACAGACCCTGGCGAGTCAGGCCTCATCAATTTTGAAATTTCGATTCAACAAGGATACGATATTCAGTATATTGATGGACGTGATGCCAGCACTGCATTTACGATTGATGCAGGCACAAACAAAGGAAGCTGCTACATCCAATGCCACGGGAAGGATCACAAGCCAAAAGATTATGATCGAATTGATGTCTCGACAGTTAGCTGCAATGCTTGTCACGGCGTCGTCCAAAACAACGGCGATAGCATACCAATAGATGGACGGCGAGCCGTACTGGGAGAATTCCCAGTTTCTAGTACTCACGCTCACTACGGTGCGACCTTAGACGAAGCCGATTGTCTCGTTTGCCATGATATGGCCACACACCAAGACGGTTTTGTAGAGCTGATTGACCCAGATGCTGGTAGCATATATCGCTTCATTGCCGCGAGCGATCTCACGGGTGACCCGGATGTTTCCAATTTCTGCGATGGCTGCCATGACGCCGATGGCGCAACAAGATTGGCGCAACCCTTCAATCCATTTGGAAATGGTAATGCCGCGCCAGACGTAGCCACCAAATTTAGTGGGGCTTTGCAGTGGAACGAAACCTATGGTGACTTCTGTTTCGGCAACGAAGGAACATTACGTGGAGTGAATAGTCATCATGATATTAGTGACGCCGACCAAGCTTTTAGCGGCGCTAAGTTAGAATGCATCAACTGTCACAGCTCTCATGGAGTCTCAAATGCACAACCGACTGCCGACCCGTTCAACCCTACCAAGCCTTGGACAGGCTCTGACAACGACTTCTGTATAACATGTCATGGCGGTGGTAATGGCCCACTTGATCCACAATTTCCCCCAGATGTATTTGGCCCCGTCATTGATGTGAACGATCCAGGTTGGGTTGCTTTGGGATTAGACTGGACAACGATTCTAGGTGGGGCATGTTTGACTGCTGATTGTTCATCGCTGCGAGGTATCGATTCTTGCGACTATGTGGATGGGCCTTGGTATGTAGACTATTCCTGGACCCATTCTGCGCATGGTCCAGATTCCAAACGTGCGTGGGGCGGATATTCGGGAGCGCCAGGCGCGGATATGAACTGCAAGGAATGCCATGACCCGCACGGATCTTATACTCCGACTAACACACTTGGTAATCCTTACATGATTCGTGATACAGTAGATGGAACGCCGTTTATTGATGATGGAACACGCACCGGCGGCTTCAATGGTCCGCCATGGAATACAAGCGGCACAGCTCGAGGGGTTACTGTAGGGATCAGCGGATTAAACGTGGACTGGGGTAGTACCGCAAGTTTGTGTAGCGCGTGTCATGCGGACTGGCTCAATGCATATGATTTCCACAGTACCTGCAACGGATGCCAAACATGTCATGGTCATGGCATGGCGTTTGGTGAGGCTGATTTCGTAGGCGCTAACGATACGCCATGCCCTGCGACACCAGCGCCTTCCATAGGAGGCGCGGGCATTACTAGTATGCTGATTGCACAAAATTTACAATACAACAGTATAGAGGAATTGAAGCCGATTTTGCACCAGGCACAGCTTCGTAATTTGCCAACGAATAGCAGTCGTAGCGATTCTCCTGCGATGCCTCAGAAGGAATAGCGCGTGTACCAGTCCTCGCCAAAGAATGCTTCGTCACAACGTAGATGGTTTCGTGCCACTTCGGCTTTGGCGAGCATGTTAATTTTGTGTTTGACGTCTGGGACAGCGTTGGCGGCAGTTCTTGAACCTGTCGCGGACGGTACGATTTCTGATGGACGAAATGGTCCTTATGATGGGATTCCAGACGCCTGGGACTGGAGCTTCAACGATACTAGCTACGAAGGGTCAATCACCCTACTGGATGATCAGTCTAATTCGATTGAAGATCGTTTAGTTTGGGAATTTGACCTGCGCGGCATTAGTTTACTAACGCCCTTCTCCGCCACATTGACATTTACATTGCGTGGTCCGCCTGTTTTTCCTAGGCCTGAAACAGCGGTGCATATCTACTCTTATGTGGCAGATTTAGTCGAAGATGAGACAGATTATGACGCCCCCCCCCAACGGCTAATAGCAACTATTCCGATTGTAGCTTTCCAACCTCGTACGACATATGTGGTTGATGTTTCACGTGACGTGAACGACATGTTATCCAATGGTGCCATTGCGGCGGGCTTTCGTTTCCAGATCGATCCCAACACGCCACATGCAATAAATCAAGTGTTTATTGACGCGCTAGATACCAGCCCCACGACTAAGCCGATGTTGACTGTTGATGCCAATTTACTCGGCGATAGCGATGGTGATCAGGATGTCGATTTATCCGATTTCAGTGAATTTACTGCCTGCATGCAAGGCCCAACGGTGTCTACGGTCATCAAATGTAGAGCGTTTGATTTCGATTTTGACGGTGACGTTGACATGGCAGACAGTGCCACTTTTCAGCTATACGCAACCCTATATCCAACACCCCTGTGATTGCATGATACGTTGCTGATTAACACAATCGCTAAATCATCTGCCATTAAATCACGATGTCCAACCAAAAATTTTCGACAATTCTCCCAATGATGACAACTCGAATGTCGTGACGCTTCCCTGGGGAATCGTTTTATTCGCATGTCTCAGTTACAAGATTAACTTGTGTGATCATCCCGAAAATTAGAACCATGCTAGTTGGTTCCTTACCTTCTAATGACGCTTACCCGTAGCAGGGTGCCGAGAACAAAGGGTAGTCGTAATCTACGGATTGACAGTCCGCCGACGACACGGAGGGGTGTGAATGGACAGATGCCGTGAGGGTGCGACCGTGAGCGCGGTATACACCAGCAGAATAAAACGAGCGACAAGTTTTTCGTTCTTGTAGAGCATCATCAGTTTCGATTGCCGCGATTCCAGTGAGTGACAGGATCGGGCAGGGGGCGTTTGCCCGCGCCATACCGTAACTCGGCACGAAGGGCTTGGCGGTCACGGCGTTGTAACAGGCGAAGCAGTGAGGTTTGCGCGGAATTGACATCGACTCTTGGCTTGGCATAAAGTAAGGCGTCGTTGGAGTCGATGGTTCCGTTATGGTATGGATGGCTATGAACAGACTCAGTATTAGATCATCTCGTAGAGTTGCGGTGGCGGCGTCGCTGATTCTTGCGCTGCTGGCGAGGGTGCCGTTCGCGGACGGGTTGCTGTTGCACGACCACGGCGACGACGGCGTTCACGCACACACCGTAACGCTTGACGACATGCGTGAAGGCGACCTGTGTGCGGCGTGGCATCGTTACCATGACGATAGCCACAATGACAACCACGACGACCGGAGCAACGATTCGGACGGCGGCGAGTTTGTCGATTCGCTGGTCATCTTCGTGAGCGCTCCATCTACTGCCTTGGGTATACATTGCCCATCCGGCGCAGTGATCGCCTCGATCCAACATCCCTCGTCAAACGCATTGCCCCGGTCGATGCTGCCAACCGATTCGGCGGCAATCGCCAGATTCTCACACACTCCTTGGCCTTCGGCGCACCCGCTGCGCCCGGTTTACGCGCTCGATGCCCTACTGCAAAGCAGCCACGCACTTCTGCTCTGATTGATTCCCGTACCTCAATCCGTTTCGTCCCCTGCCAGCGGTATGCGCGGTAGGAGTTGTTCCTGCGCGATCGTGCGCGGGTTGGTATGCGAATCATAAGAGCTTACTCATGCAAAACTGTTTACGAATGCTGGCACTATCGGCAGCGCTGGCGCTGGGCGCGACCGCAGGATGCAGTCGTTCCGTTCATGGCGAGTCGGATGGTCACGACCACAGCGGCGGTGCCGAACACGGACACGATCAAGGTAGTGACGAAGGTCTTGAGCCGATCAGCGTCACCCTCTTCACCCCGAAAGTGCTTCTCTTCATGGAGTATCCACACCTCGTGCAGGGCGAACAGGCGGATTTCCTCGCACACTTCTCGGTGCTGTCTACCGGGGAACCCGTGCGATCAGGATCGCTCACCTTCGAGATAACACCGCCGAACGGCTCGACCGTGAATCTGGCGCTAGACGCCCCTCGTCGTGACGGGCTGTTTGTACCAGAATGGGTCTTCAAGACTCCGGGTGAGCATCGACTTCGACTACTGCTCAACAGCCCACAGGTGCAGGATGTCTTGGATGTCGGCAGTGTGATTGTTCATGCCAGCGCGCACGACGCGGAACACGCGGCTGACGCGATGGCGGGTGATGAGCCGCCCGATGTCGTGCCGTTCCTGCTGGAGCAACAATGGAAAATCGAACTGCTGCTGGCGACGGCTTCTCGGCAAACGCTGACCCACCGCATTACGGCTCCGGCGCGGATTGTGCCGAAGCATGGCACTTCGGCAGTCGCTAGTTCGTCAGTAGCCGGGCGACTCTCGCCCCCAACCAATGGCCACTTTCCACATGTGGGTCAGCGCGTCGAAGCTGGCGAGGTGTTGGCGTTCGTCGAACCACCCCTGCCTGCGACCGATGCCATCCAACTCCTTGCCAATCAAACTTGGATGCAATCGCTGGAACTTGAAATCGCGTTTCGCAAGCTCGATCTCGACACGAAAGCTGCGGAAATCGAACGAGAAGTCCGGTCGGCAACAGCCAAGCTGGTATTCGCAAAAAAAGCGAAAGACCGCGAGCATGAGCTACTTGAAAAGGGCATCGGAACAGATCAGACACACGAAAAAGCCGAGCAAGACCTTAGGATAGCACAAGCGGGGCATGACGCTGCGATGGCGTCGAAACGCGCCAATCACGATGTGCGAACACGGCTCGGCGAGCTACACGCGAAAGCGGATATCGACTTCGACATAAGTGGTGGCCGGACAGCGCGCCAAAGCCTACCGATCAAGGCACCCATCTCCGGCATGGTCGTCATGTCGGCCAGCGTCGAGGGTGAGCAGGTCGAGGAACACGCTCTGGTCTTCAGAATCGTCAACGCCGAGCGTGTCTGGGTCAGAGCGAATGTGTCGGAGTTCGACCTCGGCTTGCTGAGCGCCAATCACGATGCGACGCTGAGCCTTCTCGCATTTCCCAGCTGGCAGACTGACATTCTTGGCGAGGCTGGCGGTCGATTCGTACATCTGGGAACCGTGGTGGACGAAGTGTCGCGGGTCGTCCCCATTACCTATGAACTCCCCAATTCCGATGGCCGTTTTCGTGTCGGCATGTTGGCTGAGGTTCAGGTGGCCACTCAGACCGCTGACGAAGTGGTTGCGATTCCCGAAGAGGCTGTCGTAATGGACAACGGACGACCCATCGCATTCGTTATGCTGGCGGGGGAAACCTTCCAACGACGGGAACTCGCACTCGGTATTCGAGACCACGGCTTCGTAGAGATCGAAAGCGGCGTTGATGCTGGAGAGCGTGTGGCTACCAAAGGTTCCTACGCACTCAAGCTAGCGTCGCAGTCACCGTCGTCTTTCGGCGCAGGGCATGTTCACTAGGCGGAGAAACACCAATGATAAACGCTCTGATTCGCTGGTCGCTGGCCAACCGCCTCGCCGTCGTCATTCTGTCGGCGATGCTCATGGTCGTCGGCGCTTTCGTGACCACCACCGTCCCCGTGGATGTATTTCCCGATCTGACCGCACCCACCGTGTCCATCCTCGTGGAGGGTCACGGCATGGCACCGGAAGAGATGGAGATGCTCGTCACTTTCCCTATCGAAACCGCCGTCAATGGCGCAGCCAATGTCCGGCGCGTTCGCTCCGCCACAGCCGTGGGGCTAGCCGTCATTTGGATCGAGTTCGAGTGGGGAACCGACATCTACCGCGCACGGCAGACCGTCACGGAAAGACTGGCTACGGTCTCCGGCAGGCTGCCGTCACAGGTCGAGCCGCCCATGCTCGCGCCGATGTCGTCGATCATGGGTGAGATACTGTTCATCTCGCTCACCTCGGACAGGCACAGCCCGTTGGCGCTTCGGACTATTGCGACGACCGATCTGCTCAGGCGACTACAGTCAGTCCCCGGTGTCGCCAAGGTCACTCCCATTGGCGGCGACGAGAAGCAGTATCAGGTTGTCTTGTCTCCTCAGCGACTTCTAGCCTACGAATTGAACATGCAGCAAGTTGTGGAGTCGCTACGCAGCGCTAATGAAAATGTGTCAGCGGGGTTCCTTGTCCAAGGAGGCCAAGAGTCAATCCTGCAAGGTATCGGGCGGATTCAGACCACGCAGGACATTGCGGACACTGTGGTTGCGATGCGCGGGGACACGCCCGTCAGAGTGTCCAACCTCGGCGTCGTTCAGATCGGAGCGGCCATCAAGCGCGGTACGGGCGCAGCGTCGCGTCGCGGGCCGAACTGGGAGCCGATTACTGAACCCGCCGTCATCATCGCCATCCAAAAGCAGCCCGGAACCAACACGCTCACGCTAACGGCGCAACTCGACACGGCGCTCGTCGAGATGCAAGCGTCGCTGCCAGAGGGGATGTATATCAACAAGAATCTCTTTCGGCAGGCGGACTTCATCGAGATTTCAATTCACAACACCATCGAAGCGCTCCGCGACGGCGGCATCATGGTCATCCTTGTCGTCATTGCGTTTCTGGCGAGCATGAGGTCGAGCGTCATCACGCTGCTGGCTATCCCGATTTCGCTCATCGTCACGGTTCTGGCGCTGAAGGTGTTTGGTTCGAGCATCAACACCATGACCCTCGGAGGCATGGCCATCGCCATCGGCGCGCTTGTCGATGACGCCATCATTGATGTGGAAAACATCGTGCGCCGCCTGCGCGAGAACACCGCACTGCCAACTGAGAAGCAACGCCCCCCCGTCGAAATCGTCTTCAAAGCGAGCGTGGAAGTGCGTGCGTCGATTGTCTTCGCCACGCTCATCATCCTGTTGGTCTTTCTGCCCTTGTTCTTCCTCTCAGGCGTCGAAGGTCGCCTGCTACAGCCGCTCGGTATCGCGTTCATGGTCGCTCTTGCGGCGTCGCTTTTTGTCGCCCTTACTGTGACACCCGCGCTAAGTTATTACCTTCTACCGAACAGTAAAGAGGTTACGCGACCTGACGAGCCGTGGGTCGTGCGATTCCTCAAGCGAATCTACGACAAACCGCTTCGCTGGGCGATGGCGCATCCGTGGCTGGTGGCGCTTCCCACGGCCGTGCTATTCGTTTTGGCAATGGTTGGCGGTGCTTCGCTAGGACGGAGTTTTCTGCCGGAGTTCAACGAGGGCGCACTCGTGGTCGGTATTGTTACGCTACCCGGAACCTCGTTAGAGGAGAGTGACAATCTTGCCAACATCATCCAGACAACACTCATGCAGCACCCGGAAATCGTGGCCATCGGTCGTCGAACCGGACGGGCTGAGGAGGACGAGCATGTTCAGGGTGTCGAGGCAAGCGAGATCGACCTCACCCTCGATATGAACGCGCCTGAGCGACTCGGCCTTGAGCGACGCAGCAAAGCGGAACTACTGGAAGCGCTGAGGAACAGTCTGGCCGCAATCCCCGGCGTGCAAACCATCTTCGGGCAACCCATCGGGCATCGCGTAGACCACATGCTGTCCGGCACGCGAGCCAATATCGCCGTCAAGATTTTCGGGAGCGATCTCAAGAAGCTGCGATCGGTGGCCAAGCAGATCGAGAACACGATTCGCCCGATCCCCGGCGTCGTTGACCTCTCCACGGAACAGCAGACAGACATTCCCACGGTACGCGTCGAGTTTGATCGAGTAGCGCTGGCGCGATTCGGTTTGACGACAGACGATGCAGCCTCCGCTCTTGAAGCAGCCTTCAAGGGCGTGGAGGTGACACAAATTTTGGAGGGGCGAAAGACTTACGATCTAGTCGTTCGCGTCGGCGACGGCAAGACCGCTTCGGAGGACGAGAAAGCGATGTCGTGGATGAATGCCTCGGCGCGTGAAGTCAGCGAAGTATGGGTTGACATCAAAGCGACATGGCCGTCGCCCGGCGGCACGAAGATACCGCTCAAGGCGGTGGCTCGTATCAGCGAAGAGCGAGGCCCGAACCTCATCATGCGAGAAAACGCCCAGCGCCGCATCATCGTTCAGTGCAATGTAGCCGAACGCGATCTGGGTGGCGTCGTCGATGACATTCGCATCGCAGTAGCACAACAAGTTGAGCTTCCGCAGGGGTACTATGTGGAATACGGCGGTCAGTTCGAGAGCGCGGAACAGACGAGGCGCAGGTTGGCGATTCTAGGTTTCGTGGTTGTTTTCGGAATCGGTTTTCTGCTTCATGTCGTGTTCAGAAGTATACGCGACGCGGCGCTCATCATGTTGAACCTGCCGCTAGCTTTGATCGGCGGTGTCGTGGGCGTGTACCTTTCGGGCGGTGTCATGTCCGTGGCCTCGTTGATCGGATTCATTGGTGTGTTCGGCATTGCGGCACGCAACGGCATTATGATGGTCTCGCATATCCGCCACCTTCAACGCTTTGAAGGCGTGACCGACTTCACCGAGGCCGTGCGACTGGGCGCGATGGAGCGACTGGCACCAATCCTGATGACGGCTATGGGGTCTGGACTAGCGTTAGTACCGCTTGTGGTCGGCGGCGATGAACCCGGCAAGGAAATCCTAAGCCCGATGGCGATGGTGATCCTGTTCGGTCTGCTGTCCTCCACCTTCTTGAACATGATCGTCGTTCCGGCGTTGTTCGTGCGTCTGGCTCTCCCCGTTGAAGCCGAATCGCCCGTCGAGATTGAGAACGATGTCGAGCGGATCGAACACGCGCTCCCAGCCGCGCCGATTTAATGAAATGAGTCGATAAGATCGATTCTTTTGGACTCCCGTGTGTGAAAGTAGGTAACCGTCTGGTGAAGCAATCAATTACCCACAAGTTCAATCGGCCATTGGTAAGCAGCGGGAGTACCCGGCGCTGACACTCTCGGTGATTCACGCGAGAGAGAAGAAGCGTCCGAAGAACCGAGAGCGTATCGAATGGAAGCTGTTGACCGATCTTCGTGTTGCCAGCCTGCGCACAGCCGTCGAGAAGCTGGATTGGTACGCGCTGCGCGGGAAGATAGAAACGTTCTTCAAGATACTCAAGTCCGGCTGCAAGGCAGAGGAAGCCAAGCTACGAACTGCGACACGATTGACCAATCTGATTTCGATCTACAGCATCGTGAGCTGGCGGATCTTCTGGCTCTGCATGATAAACCGCACCGATTCTGACGCGCTCGCTGCGATCGTGTTCACCGAGACCGAGCAACGCATACTCGATGGCATCGATCCCAAACCACCTGACACAATCAACCCCACCGCGTCGCACTATCTGCTCGCAGTCGCCCGACTGGGCGGGTACATGTCTACGAGCCGCCCAGCAACATGGTGCTCTGGCGAGGCTTCAACCGCCTCATCGATGTTCACATCGGCTACTGTATTGCGAAAGGAATTGTGGGTAATTGATTGGTTCACCGGACGGTTACGAAATAATCGAGCCGACGTGTTCACTTCGCATGGATATATGAGTGTCCGTACGACGCGTGGATGAAACAGATCGGCCGCAATCTGACCGATCCGTTCGACGGGTTCTTGGCCGGCTTGCGCTACATCATCCTCGACCGTGACCCGCTCTACACAAACGAGTTCAGAGGATTACTCAAGCAGGCAGGCGTGAAGGTGATTTGACTGCCCGTAGACAAACGGAGATGTGGTTTGTCGCGAACGGCTTGGTGGCGTACTTCGGCACTATCATCGAGTTGCCGCTTGACAGTGACTGGAGCCATTGAACAACAAGTGTGTTAGTCGATGGGCGGCAGGTACTGAGTGGCGTGTCAATTTAACATCCTGCTGAATGTTGGGCGGCTACGACTTGGACATCTTATGCTGGCATCTCAGTTCTTGGACACTACGGCATATGAATTGCAAGGCATATTGTCGGAATCGGACCACTGACAGGCTCTAATCAACGTTTTTTTTGGGGAGAATGCGTGCCCGACTCCACTGGAAAGGGAGTTGCCCGTGTTGTTATTGACGCCAAAGTGTGCTTGTCGTAAGTCACTCAAGGCGTGGACAAATCAGAAGTTTCATGTGCCAATGATGTGGGCCAAATTATTCTGGCTGACCATGGCCATAAGTCATGCACCCGGCTTAATCGTGACCTGGCGTCGCGCCATGTTAGTCGGCTGCACATTCGACGCACTATTGCCATGTCTACTCCTGATAGCTTCGATGATCTTTTTTTTATTCAAAATCGGCAATGTGCGTTTTATGGAAACTACTTCAGATCGACGTGCCTGCCTTATTTTTTGCATTCTTATTGGCATGATGCATGTTGACATCAGTCGTGCCAGTGCCGAGCGCGCCATTGTCGTTGAATGTACGGAGACCCTTGCACTGACGCTTGTCGCCAGCCGGATGATATTCTTGCGTCACGAGAGCAAGCCATCATGGTCCTCAAATGATAGGCACGCTAGCATTTTGTCAGGGCATTGTCGCGCGGCAAGAATAGCCTGGTTAGATTCTTTTCCAACTCACTCTTGGTTCATCGTTCATCAAGCGTTACATGAACGAGCTCCGCCTGTCTGACGATGCGATCCCGCTGCACTCAGCCAAATATAATGGACTAGGTTTTCCTATGGTCAGGTATGCGTTAAGCCTGGCCGCGATAAACCGTTATGTTGAATCAGACTTTTTTCAGGTGGAGTTTTTCCATGTATTCCGCGACAATTCTAGATTTAGATCATGAGCAGGAACACGCTAGTTGTGGGACAGCACACCAGCCTCATCGCGGCGTATTGCTGATCAACCTCGGCACGCCAGAGGCCGCTACGGCAGCGAGCGTGCGAGAATACTTACGTGAATTCCTAGCCGATCCGGCAGTCATCCAACTGCCACGCTTTTTGCGATGGCTAAATGTCCCGCTCGGGCGCATGATTGCGCGATTTCGCTGCAAGGCTAGTGCGTCTATGTATCAATCCATTTGGTCAGATGAAGGTTCGCCATTATTAGCCACCTCCAACGAACAAGTTTCGGCACTTCAGAAGTTGATGCCGCGTTCATGGGGGGTATATGCTGCGATGCGGTACGGAAAGCCATCCATCCCAGAGGTGTTGAAACAAATCGAGAAGGATGGAATCGAAGAACTTGTAATCGTACCCATGTATCCTCAGTATAGTGGCCCGACGACTGGCACCGCTATAAAGGTTGTCTACGATTACCTACGTCATGATGATCATCTGCTCCAGGTAACGACGCGACTGAGTTGGTATAATGATCATAGTTATGTGTCCGCCCAGGCGAAACTTCTCCAGCAATATACCAACACCCATGGCCTCACGCCGGATAATACTTACCTTCTATTCTCCGCACATGGTCTACCCGTTTCCTATGTACGCAAGGGTGATCCTTATCCTAGTCAAATAGCAGAAACCGTTTCACTCGTTACCGATAAGTCTGGTTGGCCTCGAGATCGAATGTCAATGGCTTTCCAAAGTCGTTTCGGGCCAGCCAAGTGGCTTGAGCCTTACACTGACTATGTGCTAAAGGACTTAGTTGCCGCAGGCGAGAAGCGCATCCTCGTGTGTCCAATCAGCTTTACCGTCGATTGCCTTGAGACACTAGAAGAGATTGATGTGCGTTATCGCGAGTTCGTAGAGGGACTTGGCGCGGAACTTTTTCTGATGCCAGCGTTAAATACGTTTCAACCGTTTATTTCTAGTCTAAAACACCTTGTCCTTCAAGGATGCAGCCCAGTCAACGGCCGGAAAGCACTAGCAGGTAGCCTCGATCATTCCGGTGGAAACGCCGTGGGGCAATCGTTACGAACCGATTCGTTAATTATGGTAGGTGCTTCGATACCTGGCCGCATAAATATCGGCAAGGGCCCCCACCTCCACTACACGGATTCTGCCACGCTCAAGAGAATTAAACGTCCCACTTGTGCCGTGCCGGATTTTCTAAAAAGCGTGATCAAAGACGCCGGTCTGATTGAAGCTTTTGTTTGGAACACTTGTCATCGATTCGAATTATACGGCTGGGTCAGTGGTGATCGTGGTGATATCGAAGCCGAGACTTTCGAGAAGGCTGCGTCGATCATTCGGCGACAAATGGTTAGTGACGATATCGTGACATCTGAGGATATAAACGTCCTTGTTGGAGTTGATGCCCACCATCACATGCTTAGAACGGCTTCGGGATTAAACAGCAGCCTGCCCGGTGAGCGCGATATTCTGACGCAGCTTCACGCCGCTCAGCGACTTGCCGAGCAAGCAGAAACAGCCGGTCCGATTACCGGGGCACTACTTCATCAGGTGGCCAATAGCGATATTACACTACGCAAGCAAACCGCTTGGGGGTCGTACAGCCCTGGCTATGCCCAAATAGCACTTCAATATGTGGCTGACCGCATGAAATTCGACTGGCTAAATTGCCGCGTGGCGGTCATCGGAGGGTCAACGACATCGGCTGGTGTCCTACGAGCCTTAACGGACCAATTCGGTTTACCAAGCAAACAGATAACGCTCGTGCATCGTGGCCATAAAAATGGCAACCATTTGAAAGTGCTGCGAAAGGCTATCGGCCAGGGTAAGCGAATTCGCGTCCAGAATTACAACGAGGCTGTAGTCGACAGATTAATTAGTGATGTGGACATCGTTATATTTGGTCTGGATAGTGAGACGCCACTGATCGATGAAGCGCGATTTAAGCGAGTCCGTGGTGCTAGCAGCAAGGCACTAACCATTGTGGATTTCAACACTTTCGGATCTACAGCAGGCCTAGCGACGCTCCCGAACGTAGCCTTATTGGCGATGGACGAAATTGAAAAAGCGGTGAATGCTAACGCCACCGCATTAAGTACAGATGAAACTTTTTTAGCTGCGTGCAGTGCCGCCGAGGACTGGATTGCTGACTCAGTTGCCGGGGATACCGTAAATCGAATTGCTAGAACAGTCAAACATAAACTCGATTATCACGAGAACAAGCACAGCCCTGTCTCGTCAGGAGGTATAGAATCATGATTGCCGTTAATAAATCCATTACGCAACCTAAGATTGATATGGACGTCTTTAATCGCTATTCTGGTATTTCGTTGCCACGTCACGTGTCGTATCCGATGCCAACGTGGTGGCAGCAAATGGGCGTTGAAGATGCGCAGAAAATGTACGAAAAAGATAGCTGTCAGTTGCCTGGTAGCGACTTCTCGTTATACCTGCATATTCCATTTTGTGAGCGCTTGTGTAAATTCTGCGCATGCAACCGCGTCATCCTTGGTTCAAACCGCGAAAAGGTTAGGCCCCAGGTCGATCGCTACATTGCCGCCCTAGAAAAGGAGCTGCGCATGTTGGCGGATGCTGTTGGAACACAGCGACCACTGAGGCAAATTCATTGGGGTGGTGGCAGTCCTACCTATCTTGATGCTGAACAAATTGAACGCGTGCATCAGGCGATTGCGATGGCTTTTCGTATCGCACCGGATGCGGAAATTGCCATGGAAATTGATCCGCGATCGGCTTCCCAGGAGAAGATGAGGACATTGAAAAGGCTTGGCTTCACACGAATATCTCTGGGTGTGCAGGATTTCGATGAGGCTACACAGAAGCATGTTCGACGAATACAGCCTTACGAGATGATACGCGACTTCACCGCGTTATGCCGTGAACTCGACTTCCGTAGTGTTAACTATGATCTTATTTATGGCATGCCATTTCAGACGCCAGAAACGATTAGAGAAACAGTGAAGAAGACGATCACGCTGGGGCCTGACCGGATCGCGTTTTATCATTTTGCCCAGATTCCTGACAAGATTGCCACACAACGCGGCATGAACTTAAGTCAGCTTCCCAACAGTGAATCCAAGCTTGAAATGTTTCAGATCGGACTCGAATTGTTCGAAGCAGCCGGTTACGAATTTATCGGGCTTGATCATTTTTCGAAGCCGGAGGAATCACTGGCTAAAAGTGTCACGGAGAACAAAATTCAGCGTAACTTCCAGGGTATGACCACTGGCGGTGATCTCAATTTGCTAGCAGTGGGCGCTTCTTCCATCAGCCAAATACGCAACATCGGGTTTCTTCAAAACATGAAGAACATAGATGATTATGTTAACGCATTGCAAACCGATCTTTTACCTATTGAGCGCGGCAAGTGGTTCACTGAAGATGATTGCATCCGACAGGCTGTACTGAGCGACTTGTACTGCATGGCTGAGCTTAATCCAACGTCTATCGAGCAGCGATTCAATATTGAGTTCAAAGAATATTTTGCGAGCGAATTGAAGGTGTTACAGGAGCTGGCGATAGATGGCCTAGTGGAGATCGGTGCGGACGACGTCATTCGTGTAATTAAACCGCTCGGGCGTGTTCTGTTGCGTAACATCGCTGCGGTGTTCGACGCCTATCTCGACAAACAGGCTTATCGAGTTGGTGAGCGAGCCAATTTTTCTGTTAATGCGTAACGAGTACGTTCGATCTTTGGTAGTTTTAATCAGGAGACGATACCATGTTGAGAAATGATCTAGTTCTCCGTGCTGCTCGTCGTGAACGGACCGAGCGTACGCCCGTCTGGATGATGAGACAAGCTGGCCGAACTGATCCCGCGTACCGCTCATTGCGCGAGCAAGCCAACCTTCCGCAAGAGGCGATTTTCCAAGATGTGGACCTGGCGACGCAGGTGTCTTTGCTACCGGTGCGTTTCGGCGTTGACGCCGTGATCATTTATCAGGATATCCTCACAATACTCACGCCGATGGGCACGCCCTTTGTGTTTCGCCCCGGACCTCACACTGACAACCCCATAGCCACGTCAACGGATATAGATCGTCTGGGTGGTCTTGATCCATCCAACGATATGAGTTTTGTAGGAGATACAATTCAACGAGTGCGGAAAGAACTCAATGGCGAGATGCCTGTTTTGGGCTTTGCCGGTGCGCCTTTGACGCTAGCGTTTTTCATGCTGGCAGGTAAGAGTCCGGGTACAACGGCGGGGCTGCCGCAGAAGGCGATGGAAGTCGCACCACAAGCAGTTCATCGGCTATTGGACAAGCTTACGGATGCAACGATCGCCTACCTTGCCTATCAGATTGAACAGGGCGTTGATGCATTTCAGTTGTTCGAATCTGTGGCTGACATGCTCACGCCAGCGCAATATGAAACTTTTGCGCATCCATACCATCAGAAGATATTTGCCGAATTGAAAGGGCGAGTACCGGGTATGCTTTTTGCTAAAGAACAGCCAAATATCGAGTTAATGGTTGAATCCGGCGCAGAGGTTCTCAGTATTGGTCGATGCTTGGATCTATCAGAATGCAAGATGCGATTCGGACATAAAGTGGCGTTTCAAGGGAATGTGGACAATATGATTGTGGCGCATGGCACGCTCAAACAAATCGATCATGCCGTACATGATTGCGTTCGGGCTGGTGAACAGCATGGGCACATTCTCAATCTAAGCCACGGTTTGCTTAAAGAAACACCTTTTGAAAACGTTCAGCAAGTAATAAAGTCAGCCAGGCACGCTAGCCACGAGCCTGAGCTACAATCGATATGAAAGGCGGGTGCATGATGGACGCACAGCGTCGGGAAGTCCTTGTTGTTGGTGGTGGAATTAGTGGCCTAACTGTAGCGTGGAAATTAAAAAAAGCAGGCGTCGACGTATGCTTGATGGACGCGGCGGCACGCATGGGCGGGTGTTCGCAAACTACGCATAAAGACGGTTTTCTACTTGAACGAGGCCCATTTAATGTGATGGTTCGAGCCCCATCCTTCGAGCAACTGCTTGAGGATGTGGCAGATACTGTATCTGTCGTGCCAGCGGACGATGCCGCGAAGTTGCGTTACATCTATCGTCGCGGGCAGTTGCACGTCGTGCCAACCAACCCACTTGCGTTGATGACAACAAAACTCCTTTCCCTAGGCGCTAGAGCGCGGCTATTCCGTGGTTTGCTGTGGTCAAAGCGGCCACGATTGAATGAAGAAACAATCGAACAAGCTGTCTCGCGAAGACTTGGTTATGAGGTGGCCGACACCATAGTCAGTGCGGCAGTCAATGGCATTCTGGCAGGTGACATTAGCAAACTAACCTTGGCCGCGTGTTTTCCCTCGGGCGCTCGAATAGACGCAGAAATGCGGAGTCCCATCGGTTATGGCCTTCGCAAGGCATTCGCAGGATTGAACAAAAAGCGATCAAAACACAAAAGAAAATGGCGTGGGCTTGTCAGCGTGGAAGGTGGGCTTGGTGTGTTTATGGACGCGCTCGCTAGTCGTCTTGGCGATAATTGTCTGACAAATTGTCGGGTTACATCAGTCTCACCCGATGATCACGGGTATACTGTCGCCTACGAATCCCCACGCGATAACAAGCGTGGATTGTCGACGCTGAAGTGTCGCCGGATCGTATTGGCGCTGCCCGTGGCTCAAGCCGCGCACGTTCTTTCGGAGTCGTTTCCAGATGCCGCGTCCGCCCTGGAGCCAATCACCAGTTCGCCGATAACGATAGTTAATCTTGGTTTTCGTGATAGTGATGTTGGCCATCCTCTCCGGGGGTTTGGCTTTCTTGTCCCGCGCAATGAGGCGGGCATGCCGGTGTTGGGGGCGCTTTTTTCAGATAGCGTTTTTCCACATCATGCCCCCCAAGGTCACCGACTGATCCGAGTATTTCTCGGCGGAGCGCAACAACCAGAGGTTAAAGAGTTGACGGATGAACAACTGAAAAACAGAGCGATTGACGGGCTGCGTGACTTGTTGCAGATTACCGGCGTTCCTGTGCTGGTAGACATGATCCGGTACAGCGCGGCTATTCCGCAATATCATGCTGGTCATCGTGGCCACATAGCTAGGTTCCGTGACGCTGTAGATGCGTGTCCGGGGCTTTACGCCGTCGGCAATTATCTCGATGGCGCCTCGTTGAACGATTGCGTACGCGTAGCTCATCTGTGTGCAGACAGTATCATCAAGGATACTAGCTGCAGGAGTAATACAATGAAAGAGGCGCACACGGATAAGCTTGCATTGTGCTAGACTGGTCTGCTACAAGACGCGATGTTAATGAAGCATTAAGAAAATGCCTGTTGGTGGCATACGCACGAAGGAGTTTATAAAATGACAAATGTTAACCAATGGCTCCCCCTCGTCAGGCGACCACGTAGGTTAAGACGTAGTCAAGCTATTCGTGATCTCGTGCGCGAAACCGTACTCCTCCCCAATCGGTTAGTGTTGCCGCAATTTATTATGGAAGGTGACGATACCGCCCAAGCTATAGACGCCATGCCAGGGCGATATCGCATGACGATAGATCGCACAATCGCAGAATGCAAAGAGGCCATGACGCTAGGCGTGCAATCGTTTGCACTGTTTCCGCTGGTGTCTGAGTCCTTAAAAACCAATGATGGCCGTCAAGCGTTGAACTCGGACAATCTAGTTTGCCGGTCTATCCATGCGATCAAAGAGGCTTGTCCTGGGGCGTGCGTTATCACCGATGTGGCGCTCGATCCTTATTCGAATGTTGGCCATGACGGTATTGTTAGCCCTCAGGGGACGGTGCTTAATGACGAGACAGTCGAAGTACTTGCGAAAATGGCAGTAGTCCAGGCTAAGGCAGGTGCCGATATAGTGGCACCATCGGATATGATGGACGGGCGTGTGAAGGCGATTCGAGCAGCCCTCGACGAATCTGGATTCGTTGAGGTTGGTATTTTGAGTTACACGGCTAAATATGCTTCGTCCTTTTATGGCCCGTTTCGTCAGGCGCTCGAGTCGGCACCTGTGGATGCGCCAAATGTGCCCAAAGATAAGAAGACCTATCAGATGGATCCCGCTAACTCGCGGGAAGCCATAGCCGAGGCGATGCTAGATGAGGCCGAGGGGGCCGACATGATTATGGTTAAGCCCGGTTTGCCCTATCTAGATATCATTCATCTGCTTCGCAGCCAAACGACATTGCCAATAGCAGCGTATCATGTCAGCGGTGAGTATGCGATGGTAAAAGCTGCTGCAAAACTCGGATGGCTAGACGGCGAGGCTTGTATGCGAGAATCGTTAGTCGCACTCGCGCGGGCCGGTGCCAACGTAATTTTTACTTATGCGGCCCTAGATTATGCACGGTCTTGGCGTGAATCCTTTGCATAATTTGCGATCGCAACTGCAAGTGAGGAGAATGAGCGATCAGACGCTTCGACTGCGGGCTTAATACCCATATCGCGCAGCGTTGAAGTCGTCGAAGGACCGATGCTAGCGTACGGTAGGTTGATCAGCCCAACAGCGCGTGCGGCGGAAGCACTCGCTATCGCAATTATGTCTATCTTCTCAGTGACTAACGGATTGACATCACGAGGCGTAGTTTCATAAAGCACCGGACAGTTGACCTCCGCATTACTCCACCTGCATAGCGGCTTGGCTTGGGAGGATCTTGGATAGCATATTTTGGCGGATTGAATGTGTTGCTTAATATCTGCAAAAAGGCTTGTGGATGTGCCTTCTTTGGACACAATCGCTACACGAAACCCAAGAGCTGTCGCTAGCTGTTGCGACACCTTGCCGACCACGGCTACACGAGGGATGCGATGTTGTGTGAGCCGTGCGACGCATTCGATCGCAAAGGGGCTTGTGAGCACGAGCCAATCCTCTTTCCCGAGCGAATTGACTAACGAAATGTCGAAAATGTCGGACACTTGACGCTGTAACACGGGTTGCCACACGTCATGAAGGCCTACGGAACGCAGCGCCACGCACAGTGGTCCGTCCCTCTCTTCATCGCGTGTCACCCAGACTCTCATCTTTATATTCCAAAACGAAATGGGCAGAATCGTAAGATGCTTGAGCGTATTACGTTACCCGAGCTGTCGAACTAGTCGGTCAGCCAACACTGTGCCTACTGCCTCCGCATCCTGACCGATCTCGATTCCAGTGGCCATGCGAGAACCGTCGTCGCTAAAAAGTTGTCCATGCAGTTCGATCGTAAGACCATCTAGTTTTGCCAGTGCGCCGACGGGCACATGGCATCCTCCGCCAATCTGCCGCAGAAATGCCCGTTCTGCAGTAACGGTTTTTCGGGTAGGCGCATCATCGAGTAATGCAACAATATCCCTCGCCTCGCCATGATCTCGTGTCTGTATGGCTAACGCACCTTGTGCTGGTGCTGGTACAAACTTATCGGTGGGCAGGTCGATTCGGTTTGGTGTTTCGATCGAAAGGCGTTTTAGTCCGGCCCCTGCCAGGACAACGCCATCAAGTTCCTCGGTTTGCAACTTAGCCACGCGTGTAGGCACGTTACCACGAATTTCTACAATCTCTACATCACCAAGTTGGCGAAACTGAGCCGCTCGACGCGGACTGCTCGTACCGATCCGAAACCCCTTGGGAAGATGATAGAGATCTACCGTGTCATGTGTAACAAGCGTGTCGTAGACGACCTCTCGAATTGGAATGGCTGCGATCGTCAAGCCTAGTGTCGTGGCGGTTTGCAGGTCTTTGTAGCTATGAACAGCTAGGTCGACCTCTTTATTTGAGATGGCCTGTTCTATTGCACCGACGAATCCACCCACCGGCCAGTTCGCATCGAACCTTTGTTGTGTAGCGAGGTCGCCGTGCGTCTTTATGATAACTCGAATGATTTCGATTCCCGGCTTGGCCGCTTGGAGTCGCTCGGTGACCCAGTTGGTTTGCCAGAGGGCGAGGTCGCTTCCACGTGTGCCGATGCGTAGCGGTTTCATGAGGATACTTTCGCGAAACTTTTTGATGCCGCAACTAGGACAGCGTCGATAGCGTCGTCATCATGTGCGGCCGAAACAAACATGGCTTCATAACTAGAAGGTGGTAGCCAAACACTATGATCGAGCATCGCATGAAAGAATCGTGCAAACAACTCATGGTTGCACGCCCTGGCATCATCGAAATTACAAACCCGTTTGGTTGAAAAGGCTAGACCAACCATCCCACCGGTATAGCCTGTTTGAATGGCAATGCCGGCTTGATTTGCAGCATCCGCAAGCCCTTCAGTCAAGCGTTTCGATTTCGCGGTTAGCGATTCGTAAAATCCAGGTTCGCGACATAAGCCAAGTGTTGAGATTCCTGCGGCCATGCCAACTGGATTTCCACTTAGTGTACCAGCCTGATAGACCTGCCCGAGCGGGCTTACCTGTTTCATCAATTCGGCTGATCCAGCGTATGCGGCGACCGGCATGCCGCCACCGATGACTTTTCCAAGACAAGTCAAATCGGGCCGAACGCCACATATATTCTGGAAGCCGCCCCATGCAGTACGAAACCCCGTCATCACCTCGTCGAAAATAAGCAGGCTACCGTGTTTGTCGCATAGCGATCTTAATCCAAGTAGAAAATCGTCTTGCGGCTCTACATATCCCATGTTTCCGGCGATAGGCTCAACGATGATTGCGGCTACGTCGGTGCCTTGTTGATCGAGTACTTGCGAAACCGCTTGCAGGTCGTTGTATGGTGCTAGTAAGGTCGTATTTGCAAACGCCTCAGGCACGCCAGCCGAATCAGGTGAGCCAAAGGTCGCGGCACCAGACCCGGCAGCCACGAGCAATGAGTCCACGTGTCCATGGTAGCCGCCAAGAAACTTCAATGTTTTGGTACGCCCTGTAGCGGCGCGTGCCAGCCGAAGCGCACTCATCGTCGCTTCGGTGCCGCTATTGACAAAACGCACCATGTCTATCGAAGGCAAGGCGTCGACAATGATTTCGGCCAGTTGTGTTTCGAGCGGGCAACAGGCACCAAAGCTGATCCCGTCAACCGCAGTGTCGGATACCGCTTTGATGACCTGAGGATGGGCGTGTCCGGCAATCGCAGGCCCCCAGCTTCCGACTAGGTCCACGTAACGGCAGTCGTCGACGTCATATACATAGGCACCTTGAGCACGTCGCAGAAACCGAGGATTACCGCCAACGGATCCAAAAGCCCTAACCGGGCTATTTACGCCTCCGGGCATAACCAGCTTCGCCGCGTTGAATAACTGCTCTGATTGAGCTTGTTGCTGGATTGTATGCATGATAGTTACGTCTCGATCGGATTATACCTGTGCGTTAAGGTCGTATACGATTAAATCACAAACAGTAACAGACAATACTCCAGCTCCCTATTAACAGGCCATTATGCCATATGGGGGCGTATCTGTCGCTCTATAAACTCTAGCAATCGGCGTGCCGTTGTCCATTCCAAATATAATTACCCGGCCTAGAGTTGGTGTGATTTGAAGGGGATCGGGGTTTTTCGCGCAACGAATTTATATGTAGATCACGATGATTAGCATGCTCACTTGGCCAAGAACATCAGTTGTTAAATATACGCGCAGATGAACACACCGGGTGGGGAAAGTCTCGAATACCGAGCGCGTGGTGTTCAAATATACAAATGCGTGCGAACACTAGGGGCAACGACTTACGACTCATCGTTTCTAATGTCGCATCGTTTTCATGAACGCATGCCAACCATGTCTGCTATTTTAATCGACATGTTTTTCGATCTTTCCACGACTATTGATGTCGACCTGGACGTGAGGCGATCCTTCGCGGCAGGGAAATTGGCTAAGGCTGTAGGTGATTTGTCGCGGGGAAGGTTTGTCCGCTACGGTTGGCGTCGATCAATGGCTTGCGCGTTTCGTCATGCAATAGCATGACCTTCTTGACTGTTTTCAAAAAAGCATGGCTGATGATTAACTTCCTTTTTTCCTCTTCTGCAAAAAATAATCCGCGTAGCGGCATCAGTTAGCACCGCTACGCGGAGGGTTAATCATCAGGCGTCATTGCTTATCGACGCACTATTTCATGACCGGGTTTGTACCGGCCGACCGCACTATCGCTTGGCCCCGTGCCTTTCTAGGAATAGGACACATGCGCCTCATCATTTTTGATTATCGCCGTCGGGATCGTTTGTATTGTCGTTCTCGGTGGTGTTCCGAATCGTCTTCGTCATCATCATCATCGTCATCACCATCACCATCATCATCATCATCATCATCATCATCATCATCACCATCATCGTCATCACCATCATCGTCGTCATTAACTAACGAACGAAGATAGTCGCCGATCATATCGATGTCCGAATCTGTCAAGCAGTCAAGGAACTGCATACCATCTTCGTCATATATCGCCTCGTAGATGTCATCAGCACCCTCACCCCGAACACCTTCATCAAAGATACCGCCATTAGCGTCGATGCCATGACATCCCGAACACGCAGTGGCGTAGCGCTCCATAGGAGTCACTGTTTGCGAGTTCAAGTATTCAGAGATCGCAATAATTTCATCCTGCGTAACCATCCCCTGAAGGGACTGCATCGAGGGCACGCCGCCTGGGTAAGCATCTGTGCCGTAGATTGCCCCATTGATTGAGCATGGCCTAGCGCCAAGGACTTTGATCCCCGAGACCTGAGGATTTTGATCGAAGCCACCGTGGCAATAGCCACACCGTTTTGCGTACAGCATTTGGCCGCCACCGACAGGATCACAAGTGTCGATCATTTCGTTGCATATCGTGCCTAGTGGGCATGGACCACCTAGTGATACGCAACCCATGATCGAATCGCAAGTCTCAACACCATTGCAGAATTGGCCATCGTCGCAGCTTAGCAGACCGCCGCCGACACAGATGCCAACATCGCAGGTATCGCCGACCGTACACGCATCGCCATCATCACACGCAAGCGTGTTGTTCGTATTGACACATCCGATAACCGCGTCACATGTATCGTCCGTGCAGACATTTCCGTCTGCGCAGTTGAGCGGACTGCCGCCTAAGCAGTCGCCGCCGCCGCAAGTGTCGCCGAGCGTACATGCATCGTTGTCATCACACGCGACCGTATTGTTCGTATAAACACACCCGGTGGAAAGATCACAAATATCATCGGTACAGACGTTTCCGTCGTCGCAGATAAGCATTTGGCCTGGGTCGCAGATGCCTGCACCATTGCAAGTTTCGTCACCATTGCAGGCATCGCCGTCGGAACAGGCGGTTCCTGCAGCTTCGAACGTGCAGTTTGCGCTGCAGCAGTCGCCGTCCAAAACGTTTCCGTCGTCGCAGGTTTCTCCTGGATCAAGTACGCCGTCGCCACACGCGGTAATGAGATCGCACGTGCCACTGATCTCTGTACAAATCGTACCGGTTGGACATGGGTTGCCAGCCGACATACATCCAACAGCCGGGTCGCATGTCTCCATGCCATTGCAAAACAGACCGTCGTCGCAACTGAGCGGGCTGCCACTTACACAAACTCCGCCGCCACAATTGTCGCCAGCTGTGCATGCATCACCGTCATCACATGCAACCATGTTGTTCGTGTTGACACAACCGATAGCTGGATCACACGCGTCATCAGTGCAGACATTACCGTCCGCGCAGCTTAGCAGACTGCCACTTACGCAGACCCCGCCGCCGCAAGTATCGCCGACCGTACAAGCATCAAAGTCATCGCACGCAACCATGTTGTTCGTATTGACACAGCCGATAGCTGGATCACATACGTCGTCCGTGCAGACATTCGCATCATCGCAGTTGAGCAGTAGGCCTGGATCGCATGTGCCTGCACCGTTGCAAGTTTCATCGCCATTGCATGCATTGCCGTCTGCGCAGGCGCTTCCAGCTACTTCAAACGTGCAGTTTGCGCTACAACAGTCACCGTCTAGGATATTTCCGTCATCGCATTGTTCGACTGGATCAAGTACACCGTCGCCACACTGTGCAATAGGATCGCACGTGTCTGTTACCTCATTGCAGTTCGTATCAAGAGGGCAGGAATCACCAGGTGACATACAGCCAGCGGCTGGGTCGCATGTCTCCATGCCATTACAAAATAGACCATCGTCACAACTGAGCGGGCCACCACTTACGCAGACGCCGCCACCACAAGTGTCGCCAACGGTACACGCATCGAAGTCATCGCACGCAACCATGTTGTTCGTATTGACACATCCGATAGCTGGGTCACATACGTCGTCCGTGCAGACATTCCCGTCGTCGCAGCTTAGCGAGCTGCCACTTACGCAGACGCCGCCACCACAAGTGTCGCCAACGGTACATGCATCGAAGTCATCGCACGCAACCATGTTGTTCGTATTGACACAGCCGATAGCTGGGTCACATACGTCGTCCGTGCAGACATTCGCATCATCGCAGTTGAGCAGTAGGCCTGGATCGCATGTGCCTGAACCGTTGCAGGTTTCATCGCCATTGCAAGCATTGCCGTCGGCGCAGGCGCTTCCCGCTACTTCAAACGTGCAGATTGCGCTACAGCAGTCGCCGTCTAGGATGTTTCCGTCGTCGCATGCTTCGCCAGGCTCTAGGATTCCGTTTCCGCACTGTGTTGGTGCGGCACAATCGGGATCATTGGTACCATATAGACCATCGCCGTCACCATCCAGACCGTCCGGAAGCCCGGCATAGTCCTCTTCCCCGTTTGGGCTGCACGAATCCGTGGGCTTATTGGGGTGGCTGCTGTCAGGCGTGAAGTAATACGATGGCGGGATGTTCTCTCCCACAGTCACATAGTTCGCGGGATTGGAATCACTGTGGCAGTTAGCGCAAACAGCAATACCGCTGTTGAAGTGATGCTGCCGCAATCCGGCACCACGGCCCATGGACAGTCCATCACCGCCGATGTCCTCATTCCTGCCATGACATCCCATGCAGCCGATGGCTTCAAAGCCTGCGCCACCCTTGGAGCTGTCGAGAATGATGGGGACGAGCGAGTTTCCGTGACAAGTATTACAATCACCCGAGAGCATTGTGTTTCGGTGTAAGTTGTGGAGGTTACCCCAATTTTGCCCGTCAGACGGGGAAACGTAGTTGGCTGCGCGGAAGTCTCCGTGACAGGCCGTACAATCGTTCCAATTGGGATACGCCGTTGCTTCCTGCGTACCCATAAGCGAAACCGCCAGGATTAAACAACCTGGTAACCCAATAAGCACCTTATTCATAGCAAATCTCCTTGCAATACGGCCCCTCCTCGAAAGGCCCAGTTTTAGAAATGGAGGCTGAATGAAGTTGCATTCTGTTCGTACCTACCTCCGTCATTAATTCATACGATTAGTAAATGCTAATCTGCCTACGAAAGGAACATTGGACAACCGAAGATAGATCACACTTATTCAAGTACCTCGTAAGCCGCTCTCTAGTAAATCGCAGGCTATAGAATTTAGAGTGTCGTTGTAATGTCTCCGGTCATGGACCCTTGAGTAATGCGTGCATTCGCCGATGGAATATGTACCTCGCATCGACCCTTCTAATCTGTCCGATATAGAGGTAGGCAATCAGCGTACCAATTACACGAAATCAGTACGTCGTGATGATTGTCATTCAGTTGACACCCATTATTAGCTGCAAACAAACTAGAGTCCGCCCTGGAGAAGCTGAAATACAGTTGGGAATAAGGGAGGTTTTTCTAGGATATGAGAAGTTCGTAGCATTCATTCTCAGTCTTGGAAGTGACGTCGATTTAGTCTAACCTCGTTTGATCGACAGTTAGTAACGTGCAAATTTAATTCCCGTTTTGTGGCAGGGAGCGAACTCTTCCCTCCGCACATTGAGTACATGAAATCCGATGATAGTGCGCAGTGCTATCTGCCTAACCAAGATAGCATCCTTGAGTACGTGGCTATGTTAATAAATCAAAAAAAGTGTCTGTTTGGTGTCTGCCAGTCCATAAGTTCGCCGTAGGGTTAGTGTAATGTCACCCTACGCCAGTGTAATGCTTTGACAAACCCTGTTTCGAAGGCAAGAAAACGGTGTTTTTGGCATCTTAATGTATGTTTTCTAGCAGGACGTCCTCCCTTACAAGGAGAAAGTCACAGGCTCGAATCCTGTATCGCCCAATTTCAAAAAAGCAATAATGACAATAGCTTCGATCTGCTTAATAAATAGGTGACTGTCCCCTGTTGTTCTGTTGTTCATTACAGCCCTTGCTTCTCCAAGAATACGCCCTTATCAACTTTCTGTAGAAACCTTTGATAGAAGAGAGGGTCTTCGATGGCAGCGACGGTTATCACTTCACCCTTGTTGTTCAGCATTTTGACTTGGAAGTTTACGCGAAGTCTCATGCCATCTTTAATTTCAGTGACGTTGACTGCGCAATCTAGAATAGAATTTTTGCGCCATCGGCCATCGCGTCCTTTCCAAAACTTGGACCAGAACTCTTCGCCGCCCTTAGTAATATCTACCTCTTTAGTGGCATGGATATAGCCTAAGTCCAAATTGGCCTGCTGTGGGATGTAAGATTCGTCTTGCAGTACGTTGAGGACTGATTTTAGTGCCCGCTTGGGGTCGTTAATATCGTAAGAACGAGTTTGCATTTGGCGCACTTGTAACTGCGTCATGACAACTTTTTGTTTTGCGCATGACGTGAGTAGCAACATAGCAACGCACGTGATAATGACTATTCTTTTCATATCGTTTTTGAACCTTTCAACTATTTAGAATCTGCTTGAGTGATACGAGAAATCATTTACTTGGCCAGCTTTGTCGAACTTAATAATTACCGTAAGTGTGCGTTGGCTAGTAGCTGATGCGCCGGATGAGGCGCTGTAACCTGCACCAATACCACCAAGTATTAATGAGCTTCCGGGTGTACCACCACCACCGGCCATGCCACTGATGCCGCCAGAGTCGTTTGAGTAGGATGCCTCTGTGGCAATCTTGTCGTAAATCCAAGTTTCCGTCCCACCGGCATCTTTAGTCACAATGTTAGGAGAACCTAACGACGCAGCCACATCAGCCTGTGACATGCCATTGCTAATTTCTTTTTGAACGACACCGACCGTAAGCCGTTGCTCACGTGAGGAATGCAGTCGAGCCGAGTGCTCTCCAGCAGACATGCACCCTGTAAGCATGCACAAAGTTAATACGTAGCAATATTTCATGATTTTTCCTTCCTATTCATCTCACCAGCAATGCAAAAAGTGTATGCCGATTTCCTAAGACTCTGCCTTTCAAGCGAACTGTCAAAAAGCTATTCTAGCAAAACGGCGTTTGCGATTCAAGGCCTTATGACTAGCAATATTGAGAAAACGCATACAACTTACGCGAACGGTGTTAATTAGTCGTCCCTGAAGACCCCCTCTACGCGGCGGGAGCATAGTTGCGCCGGCGTCCGGTGAATGTTGTGATCAGTATTTGCCACTGCTGAATCAGCGAAAAAACAAGCCGCCTCGCCTTGCGACGGAGTAGGCCCAGTAGTTTTCTCAAGTTCGACCCGGCGGCGGCTAGCACCGTGTTGATCGCATCACCTGTCAGCCCTTTCAAAAAGCACCGACGCATGCGATGGTCGCTTTTCAA
>JAJRPG010000094.1 GCA_024280855.1 Planctomycetota bacterium
ATGAATTTTTACCCCAGGCCAGGTGGCGATGGGTAAATAATGGTATCAAACTGTTACGCGATAGTGCGTTGCAATATAACCCGCGTTCTGTCACGTTATATCGTGAGTTGTCCTGGATTTATTGGCACAAGATCGGTGACATCCTGGACGATCATCATCTGCAATATAAAAAATCGTTAGCCGTGGAGATGGAACTCGTCTTAGGCGCTCCCCCGGTCACGACAACAGATGACGAGTATTTCGTTTGGTTCAGGAAAATCGTTGACGCGCCACGAGATTGGAACCATTTTATCGACGGTGACGAGGAGGTTCAACTTTTGATCCAGCGTTTTCGTGCGCTCAACATCGAGCCGGATAAATTATTGCTGGAGTTCGTCGCGCGATTTCAAAGGCCTGAATTGCAAGCAAAAGATTTATTGGCTGACCAATCGCAGATCGATGTGATGCTTTCCAAGCAAGTTGCGCTATTGAACGACGCGGACGTAGCCCCGGTGCTGGATAGGCTCCTAGCCGCCCTCCGTTCTCGCGTTATGAGGGAAGAGCTTAAATTCGATCTTGATTATATGTATGAGTTGATGGCTGATCGTTTTGGCCCGCTGGATTGGCGAAATGCTTTTTCGCATACGCTGTATTGGGCAAGTATGGGCGATCGAGTGACACAGGATATTCAGCGCAAGGACTTTGCGGATTCTGTGAATAACGCCCGCCTCGTGCTTTTCTCCTTGCAAAGTATTATCATGCGAGGGCGAATTGTGCTCTGGCCAAATTTTAGTGACCCGATGTCGTCGTATATTGATCTGACTCCGGATGTGCGATTTATTCCCTACTTGTTCGATGAATATATGCGTATCAGCAAGGAGCATTTCCCGGACGCCCCGAGATTAGCTGCTGGGATGCCTGCGAAAAATTACATGAACGGTTTTGTAACCAATATGGAGAATTGGACGCAGCTATTATTCCTGGAAGGTGGAGAGACAAATCTAAAGACTGCGGAAAATTACTACACCTGGCTTCGAGAGAAAAATTTGCATCCAGACGGTTCTACCCAATCACGTTACACGAAGACGTTGGAAGGGTTTGTCATGGATGATATTCTAAATCAGCTAAGCACGTCTCGAGCAGCCAGCGGGATGATTCGCACGTTACTCAAGCGAGGGTTCAAGCATCTGGGGCTTGGGCAGCGTCAAGCTGGACAGACAGTATTTCAACGAGCGCAGTTGTGCCACGCATATTGGCATAAAGGCAGCGGTGACGCCGCGCGTACTGATCGTATGATGTTGGACCCCATATCCATCATGGCTAGGAATGAGTTGGTTCAGTTTATGAAGGAACAAGCCATTTCGCCATTGTTCAAAGCCCGGTTATGGCGAGAGCTGCCACTTGAGATGCGCCAGGCAGCGTATGATGATTTACTTCCTTATGCAGAAAAACTCTGCTCGGTGCAACAGCCTCCCTGGTCATTGCAAGCCATGCTATCAGAACCACCGGGCATGGCTGGGTTCCGCCTTAAACAGATAAATGCCGTTGGCGAACAGCGAAAAGAAGGCGTAGAAGTTGGCGATCGATTCAAGAATTGATTCATCAGGCATGGTCAGCATGCTAGCGTGTAATCTCTCGTTGCCGAAGTGATGACTTCAGCAGACCTGATATGCGATTGCACACAAAGTCGCGAAATGAGTTACGATCGAGTCGGCGAAGCCTAAGCATAGGGCCACTGGCTAACTGTCCTCGCACATCCGGCGAGTACTGGGTTTCATGAAAAGCGATGGCCTCTGAAGTGACTGTGCCAAGTAGGTCCAGACGAAATTCACCGTAGCCAAAGCAGAACCGAATTTCTCGTCCACCTTCAAGAAAATTCGAGGCGTCCATGTCCATCGATACGCCGGATGGTTTGTATTTTTCCATCAATTCGACGAATACCGGGATGAACTCGTTTATGAGACGAAGGCGAAGTTGTTGTATCGCGTCCGGTTTTTCTACTTTGTTTTTTTGAGCAACCTTTTCGGCTTCGCGTTGTTTGACCACATTCAAAATCTGATCCAATTCCGTTTCTGGATTAACCCTGGGGCGATCTGGTACGCGGAATCGTTCCACGAGTCGCTTATAATTGCTACCAGCAGGATGGTCTTGGGATGGATTGTGATTGCTTGCCATGTTCGTCTGTCGCTACTAGCGTGAACTGCATCCCTATCTGGAATCTGCTATGAATCATGAACACGCCAGCCGTTAGTAACTCGTAACGACAATGCGCCATCCTTGACTCAATAAATACTAAGATAAACTACGTGCCAATGCAGACACTGTAGTAGCGCCATCGCACAAAAAACAGCGATCTTCATGGGGGACGCTTCGGCATGATTCCAGAAGGTCTTGAGCGGTACGTCTGGTACATGTATATCGGAACCAGGCATTAAACGATGTGTGAAATAGGATAGCCAAGTCCGAAAACGATTGGAATTAGTCACATGGGCCTTGTATATCAGCACTTAAAATTGACCTTGCACAAGCCTATGAGTATCATTTGAATAGCAAGCAGCGAGATACGTCGTTCATGGATCAATAACGGGTGAGCATAGATAACTGGCCAATGTTTTTTTAGGACTCGCTTAGATGAACTGAGAGGGAACATCTTCAACAAGGTCCGTGAATGTTAATCGTTATCAATCTTTTTTGGCAACTTCATCACTGTGCAGTCGCGGAGTTTTGTAAAGGGGATATCCAGTGCCAACGTTGACTGTACTTTACGGTCCTGACCACGGTCAATCTTTTACCGCCGACGCCGAGCCTTTGGTCATCGGGCGATCAGCGGCTGATTTGCAATTGTCCGACGGTGGATGTTCAAGGCAGCACGCACGTTTGAAGCCCGGTGGGGGTGGCTGGCTTATTGAAGATTTGCACAGCGCTAACGGCACTTATGTAAATGGCCAGGTGATTTCTTCGGCTGAGAGTTTGCGACACGGAGACCAAATTCGTATTGGTTGCACGCTTCTGCTTTTTCACGATCAGTCCTGTTGGGATGGACGAAGCGGTTCCTCAGCCATCAATAAGGCGGTGGATGTAAAGCTGAATCAACCATCAGACGCTTCCATCATTACCACCGTGAACGCCATGTCGGAAGAGGCCGAGCGCCGCATCGAAGATTCCTCTGAGGAGAATTCCAGTTCTTCGTGGTCAATTATTTGTCATTTTGCAAAAATACTTTCTACCTCACAATCTAAGGAAGCATTACTCAACCGTGTCGCTGACATCGTCATGGATCAACTTGACGCGAGCCGGCTTATTGTTTTACGCGTCGATACGCACGGCGGCGAGCTTGTGCCTGAAGTGGCTAGGTTTCGTTGCGAATTGAATAACCAAAGGCCGTGTATTGAAGTATCTGCAAAAATTACGAGCCATGTACTGGAGAAACGCGACGGCGTTCTTTGCAGCGATGCGATCAACGATGAGAGATTCGTGGGCAGTGGTAGCCATGACAGCATTCACAGGCTCGGTTTGCGTAGCGTGATTTGCGTACCTATTATTGCCCACGATCATGTGTATGGCTTGTTGCACGCAGATTCTTCTACGGCGGATGGCGCGTTTTCCCAAGAGCAGCTGCGCCTGATCGTCGCCATTGGCTGGGTGACGGGAATAGCCATTGACAATATCGACTTGCACCAAACACGTATGCGCACCGAACGACTAGCAGCGACTGGGGAGACAGTGGCTTACTTGTCTCACCATATGCGCAATTTATTGCAGGGCATGCAAAGCGGCTCGGAATTTATTGAGACCGGCCTTGATAAGGCAGACATTAACCACGTTCGGTCCGGCTGGCAGATGATAAGACGCAATATTGATCGCACACTAAATTTCGCCACCAACTTATTAACTTTCAGCAAGAAGCGTCAGCCCTATATCCGCGAGGTGAATGTTAATCTTGTCGTAGAAGATGTTCTTTTGTTAATACAAAAACTGTGCCAAGAGGAAAGCATCAGCATCGAGACCGCGCTGGGGCAATTGCCGCCTCTCGCGTCGGACTTTGATGGCTTGCACCAAGTCATACACAACATTGTGCTAAACGCCGTCCAAGCCGTAAGAAGTAAGCGGGGGATAGTCAAAGTTGCGACGAAGTACGACGCGGCTAGTGAAGACATTATCATCACCGTCACCGACGATGGGCCGGGGATTTCAGAACGGGAGATGGCTCACGTATTCGAGGCTTTTCATTCAGGTAAGGGACATGCCGGAACAGGGCTTGGGCTTGCAGCTAGTAAGAAAATTATTGAAGAACTCAATGGGCAAATCAAAGCCGAAACGCTGCCGGAATCAGGAGCTCGACTGACCGTCACCTTGCCCGTTACGCTGACAGCTTCATTCGACACCGATCAAACCCCACAGCCGGGCTAACGATTATCCCAGTGAAGCCGGTTTAAGACCAGCCTGAATCATATCCACCGCACCTGCGCCCAGCGATGCCAGAACGTCCTCTAGGCCTTTGTAGACGATGTCCGCGCCGCTGCTGTGCAAACGTGAGGAATGACAGCATCCATTCGGCAGACCAACGGTGAACAATCCAGTAGAAGAACTTGCTCTTGCCATGATATCGGACGAGGCTAGGAGAACCGTACGTTCATCGCCCGCCGCTAGTTCGCCAAGCTGCGAAGCCCGCTGTCGAGGCCCATCAGTTAGGGATTTGCAGGAGACAAACCCCTCGGCTAGCGTTGAAGCAGCTAGTAGGCGTGAATACTCTTCGAGAAGGGTTTCATTCCCCGTCGTAACGCCGACGCAAAACCCAAAGCGTTGCAGTGATGAGACCGCCCGCGAGATGTCTTCCTGCAGGGCGAGCTTAGTTATGCTCTCTGGTGAAGCGAGCGCGGCTTGGAACATGCCCCAAAATTGTTTGATTTTTAGAGCGGTCGCCCCCATCAACAATGAGGCATCCAACCCTTGCTTACGCCATAAACGCCAAAACGTCGCCTGGTCCAGGCTCGACCATCCAGCCTCGGCTACTGCTTTTTGATAAGCGGCGAAGTGGGCATCTTTAATGTCAAAGACCGGGCCTTCCAACTCAATAATAAATCGCACGTCAACCTCCCATTAGCTAGGACTACTCAGTGGCACAACGTATCCGTTGCCTCAACGTCATGCAAATTGTACTGAGTATAGGTGAGCGCGCAAAAAAACAGAGACGATCTTTTATAGAGATCGCCTCTGCTTAGAATACGGAACGCTAAGTCGATGACTTTGCGTAAGATGAGGTGCAAGTTCTACTTAGGGAAGTTGAATGTGCGACCTTTGATAACTGGGCTGGTAGCTACCATGAAAGAACCAGTCTTTGTACGAGCAACAGCCTTGATGCAGCTCTTGCCGAACTTAGCGCCAAGAACGGTCTTGCAAGCTGTTGTCGAGCAGTTGCGAGGGTTGATGTTCTTGTTGGTGCTCTTGGCCCACTTAGCTACCTGTGTAGCGGAGCAAGTCTGGATGATTGCACCCTTGTTGATCCAATTGGCGAAAGAATTCAATGTGGATGGTGTTGGGCGACCCTGCTTTGCTGGACCCTTAGTCTGGTTCATCAACGTGCGAAACGAGTTGATTTTGCAACCGAAAGTGCTATTGCACTGACGATATGCTGTAGGTGAACCAGCTGCATTTGCTGTGGTGTTGCTCTTACCAGATCGACCCGAAGTCGAACGCGAACTACTTGTCTTGTTGCTTGAAGGCATTCTATTTTCTCCAAAAAGTCCTAAAGTACCGACCTTTGTCGGTTTCTTCTCTTACGAGCCGTTCATCGGAACGCTTTTTAGAACTCTTGAGGTAACACAACTGGTAACAATGCGAATATAGGCCCATCATCAAAGCGTTTCGGTGAAGGTGTATGACAATGGCATCGCATATCATGTGACGGCGCGATGTCCTAAAAACGCGATTCTTTGCCCGTTATAATGGATTTTGTGGGCGATAAAGTTTGTGCCATCCGTACACATTCATGCACATGCTTGCGCATTTCAACGGCAAATAAACACGCGAAAAAATTATAAAAAAATTATATTTTGCGCGCACCAAGTACAAAAAAGATTCTGCAACACTGCGCACGATGCGACAATGCATCAAAAGTAAATGCTTGATATAGCTAGGCCATCGCGCATGAATGTAAATGCGCAACGACCGAAAATTTATGTTCTAGAAGCCAAGAATTCAACAAGATCGATCTTGGTTATGATCCCAACAATCTTGTCATTTTCAATCGCGATAGCTACATGGTCCTCATCAAACACGCTTTGAACCTTAGAAAGCGGCTCACTAAGCGTAACTTTGCCCTCAAGCGTCGTAGCCGCCATCATCACGGTGTCGTTGCCCTTGCACTTACCACTCGCCAGCGTTCTTAATAAATCCAATTCATGGATCATTTTATGGGAATGACCGTCATCAATAGCCACGGGCATTTGCGAGATGCCCAAATCGCTCATCCGCTGCACCACGCTAGTCAGTGTCTCATCAGGACGCGCAAATTCTACCTCTCCGCTCTTATATCTCAGCAAGTCGCGTACACAGCCAATACGATCTTCCAGCCCCAGATACCCCGTATCCTTCATCCATTCGTCGTCGTAGCACTTGCTTATATAGCGATCACCTGAATCAGGAATGATCACCACCACAACCTTCCCAGGGCCTAGTCTTTTAGCCACTTCCATCGCCCCGAAAACAGCCGTCCCAGCCGACCCGCCCGCGAAGATACCTTCTTCTCTCACCAGTCGTCTCGCCGTCAGGAATGAGTCTCTATCAGAGATAGCCATGACTTCGTCAATCACCGAGAAGTCCAGCGTGTCCACCATGAAGTCGTGCCCGATTCCCTCCACGCGGTAAATGCTAGGAGGCCCAGGCTCTCGGCCTTGGTGCATATCAAAGTAGATACTGCCGCGTGGGTCCGGGCAGATAATTTGGAATTCTTTCCCAGCTTCAGCCGCTTTTTCTTTGAGATATTTTCCCGCACCGGAGATAGTCCCGCCCGTGCCAATGCCGCCAACGAGGCAATCAATTTTCCCCTCGGTGTCCTCCCAGATTTCCGGGCCGGTCGTGAGGTAATGAGCCTTGGGGTTGTCCATGTTGCTATATTGATCGACGTATAAAGAGTTTGGAATTTCCCTAGCCATGCGCAGGGCAACGCCTACATAACTATCAGGATGATCGTGCGACAAGTCCGTCGGCGTCACAAACACTTCCGCGCCATAGGCCTTGAGCATATCAATTTTTTCCTTGCTCATTTTATCTGGAATAGTAAACACACAATGATAGCCCAGCACCGCCGCAGCCATCGCGAGTCCCATGCCGGTATTGCCAGAGGTGCTTTCAATGAGCGTCGCCCCAGGTTTGATAAGGCCGCGTTCTTCCGCACCCCGGATCATGCTAATAGCCATGCGATCTTTCACTGACCCGCCGGGGTTTAGGTGCTCCAGCTTGGCGAGCAGCAGCGCCGAATTTTCGTCGCAGAGTCGATTAAGCTTGACCATCGGCGTGTGGCCGATCAATTCCAAAACATTGTCATAATACTTCATGGCAAAACCTCACGAAAATCAGAGTGGCGAGCAACTAATTAGTCCCCGTCTTCATTTAATATCGCTATCGAATCCGAAAATTAGGATGCAGCGCCTCAAGCTAGATACCAACTATTTCTTCCGCAACCATAGATAAAGCACAAATAGCACAAGAACCCCAATTGCCACTTCTGCCAAACCAATCTGAAACATGTAAGCTTTAGCAATTAGTTTCTTGGGCATTACGCAACTCGTCCAAGTTCAAATATCCTAGCCAATCAGAGTAGGCTGTTCGCTCGTATCGGATTAACCGACTTAACTGCGATCTCTCACAAGCGACTGTACACCATGATAGGGCATACGGCTCGCCCGACGCAAGCTTTGCGAGCGTGCATGATAGTTTCAGCGGGTTAGAGCGGGATGACCCGTGTCTAGTCCGGGCCAACCTGCGAAGTGCCCCATTCTTTGCCTACTGGCAAAGGGTGGGGGAAGGACGAGCGCTAAACATCATCGCATTTTATCAAAACAAACCGAGCGGCGAGCGCAAGCGACCCGTGTTTTCGGGGTGCTGTGTGTGTTGCAATCGCGCTTGATATGCGCGCGTGAACAATCGAAGTCACCGGGCGCTGGCGCTACCGGCTCTGTAAGAATGCGTCGGGTGGATAGGCAGGGTGGCCCAATTCCTTCTGTTTGGACTTGGTGGAGCCGATGATTCGAATTTATACGATGATTGGGCAGGTAGGGCTGGGTCGTTCTTTCGCTGACTAGCAAAAGGTTAACCGGCCTGACTCACTAAACCGTAGGGGCAACAGGCTTCGTCTTTGTCGAATCCCCTGTCGCTAATTCCTCTAGGGCGTCCTCGAACCGTTGCTTGAGTTCATCAATTTTCTGCTGATGGCGAATTTGCGCCTCATAGCCCAGCTTAGAGATATCACGGTTTTGCAATTTTTCGAGCGTTCGTTGTAGCTTTTCGATCATGGTTTGTACCGTTTCAAAAAGTAGCATTTATTCAAGGATTGTCGTTTACTTCAAACTCATTGTCACCAGGCTTCATTTAATTTGATCGGACGTTGAACGTTCTTGCGTTAGCGTAGCCTGCGGAATTATTCCTGAATTACCGCGTGTGCGAGACATAATTCAACTATCGATTATCGCTGTCAAGTCGTGTCATGGCGAATCTTATGGGAAGTTCGAGATATAGTTAAGAGCCTACGCCTTATCAATCTCATCACGAACGCCTTTATAGGACAAGCGCACGCAATGCCCTATGCAAATCCCATCCAGCCAGACTTCCGATGAGACGATTGCAGTATTTGTGATGACTGTCGAGTATGGGAGTTGTCCGCGCGTGAGTTAAGTCACGCCCCAAGACGCAATGATTTCATGGCTAGTGCGAAACGAAAAAACCGACGCAGGAATAAAACCTCGGAAGCATCGCCTCCGGTTGCTAAAGGTGCGCTAAATGAGGCCAATCCATTCAAGGAAAGCCCCGCGCCGCAAGAGTCGCGCGCTATTTCGCTAAGCGATTTACAATCCGAGGTGTGTCAGGCGATTCAAGCTGGTATGACACTAAAAATGGACCTTTACGCAGACACCGGAGAGTTGCTCCTCTCCGCAGGTTCGCGCATTACTCGTCGATTCCTGGAACTTCTAAGCCAACGAAAAATCACGCAGCTACATCTGCGACCATCTACCAATCCCGAGTTTGAGACACCCGATGAAATTGAAGAAGCTGAAAATACAGATGAAGAAGTATCCGAGAGCTTGCCGGAAAAAGAAGACAAAAAGCCCGTAGAAAATAAGCCTTTTGAAACACCATTCAGCATAGAGCTAGATGAAAAGCTCGGGGCTGAGCTTCGTAAGCAGGTGACATTTAGGCCCATCCATGCCTGGCGACGACCTCGGTTAGCCATTGATGATCTAAAAAACCATGCGGAGCGTGGCGTACAGGTCCATGAGGCCACCCAACATGCAGTCAGCGATGTGTGTGAAAGGTTAATGGTCGGTTCGAGAACCTCAGCCTCGGAATTAAGACAATCCGTGATTCAATTTGCCGAGATGGCTGCCGTTGATTTTGATTTGCTGCCTTTGGTCATCGCGCTACAGGACTCGACCGGAGATTATCTCTACGACCACTGCGTCAACGTCGCGCTGCTAAGCATGGCTATGGCGACTCACTTGGGGCTTGACCGAGAGAATGTGACCATCGTAGGCCTCGGCGGTTTGTTGCAGGATATTGGTATGTTGCGGGTTCCTGCGGAGATTCGTCTATCCGGCAAGCCGATCACCGAAAGCGACTGGGACGAAATTCGGCACCATCCTTTGCATACACTGGACATGATCCACGATCTTCGCGGCTTGCCGCAGGAGGTCAAATATATCGCCTATCAGGCCCACGAAAGATGTGATGGTCAAGGATACCCACGAGGGCGCAATGGCAAGGAATTGCACCAATTTTCCAGGCTGATTGCGATAGCAGATGTCTACTCAGCTATGACCAACAATCGTCCATATCGTGAGGCATTGCTTCCGTATCACGCCATCAAAACCATTCTCAAAGACGGTAGCATAAATAAATTTGACAATGTTTTAATCCGTGCGCTTTTGGACACTGTATCTTTGTTTCCGATCGGCAGCGAAGTGTACTTAGCCAGCGGTGAGAATGCGCGTGTAATTCGCGCGAATCCTACATTACACACCAAGCCCGTCGTGGAATTGCTAACCCACGATGGATATCCCACAGGTGAAATACTTGATCTGTCCCTAGAAGACACCCCAGCCGTTGTCGAAGTAGCCGAGCGGGAAGATGCGGGAATTATTACTGACACCCAGTAGCTTCAACCCAGAACTGGTAACGCAATAGTCGAGGCGTCGTGCGTAATAAGCGTACCGTGCGTGCGAGAAGGCGTTACCCGGTCAATGCGAACGTCCACTAAACCCCCTGGTGACACGTCCTCGGCATCAAAGTGGACATCAAAATACCGATCCGTTCTGCCATGAAAAATGCGCATTGGCGATCCATCATTCATCGCATCATGGCAGTCAATAAACTCCCAAGCATCACCATCGCCAGGCGGCTCCATTTTGGCTTCACTTTCGATTAGCACCCGCTGTGACGTACCCATGAGGGGCCTTCGATAGGCCAGTGAAAGTTCGTTTTCCAGCTCAGCCATCCGATTCATCCGCTCGCGGACAATTGGATTAGGCACAAAATCTTTCTGCCAACGCGCCGCCGCAGTCTTTTCTCTGGGGCTGAACGGAAACGCGTGAATTTTCAAAAAACCTGCGTAGCGAGCTATTTCAAGTGAGGCTTGAAAACCGTCTTCCGTTTCACCGGGAAAGCCCACGATGATGTCCGTCGAAATAGCCGGGTAGTCTAAAACCTCGTGGACGCGGTCGATCATATTTATGAAATCATCTCTGGAGTATTGCCGGTTCATGCGGCGAAGAATTTCCTGGCTGCCAGATTGCAATGGCAAATGAAGATGCGGCACGCAATTATCGTGGCTGGCTAAGACTTCGAGCAGGGAGTCGTCCACATCCCCCGGCTCCAGGCTGGAGAGACGCAGCCGCTTTAGCCCATCTACCCCAGCCAAGGCCTCTATAAGTCCTGCTAGTGGTGCAGTTGCACAAGAGAAACGCTTCCGAATGGCTGTTTCTCGTCCGTACGCGCCTAGAAAGATGCCCGTTACAACGATTTCCGAATGTCCCGCAGCGACGAGCGCCTGGGCTTCAGCTACGGCGACTTCGACGGGTTTCGACCCCAGCCGAGGCCTGAGTTGCGGGATAATGCAATAGCTGCAAAAGGCGTCGCATCCATTTTGCACTTTGAGGAAGGCTCGTTGATGGCCTTCAAACTGTTCAATTTGGCCCATGAGTACCTCTGGCGTATTGACAATGGGCAAGCTGGGCGGAATAATCTTTGTCGGCGGTTCGGATGTTTGGTCAGTCGATATTAGGCCCGAAATATTTGGGCTAACCGGAGATTTCCGGTGCAACGGATTCATACGTATTTCATACCTATCGGCATCCGGTAAAGTTGGGGTCGCCACAGTAGCATGCGCAGGGGTTATAGTTTCAGACGCGGGTGCTTGGTTAATCTGTTGGCGAATTAGGTGTATTAACTCAGTGCAAACTTCGGTGTCGTGGCCCAGGACTGCGGTCACGCCTTCGATATTGCGCAGATGTTGAGCATCTGCGGACGCGCCACAACCAACCACGATGACTGATGTTTGCCCGTTATGTGACAGTCGGCGGATAGTCTGGCGGCTTTTGCGGAGTGCCTGGCTGGTGACGGCGCAGGTGTTCACAATCGCGTAGTCAGCGATGTCGTTGTCGTGAACAGGTTGTAAGCCCAGCGACCGAAGCGTATCGCGGATTTGTTGTGATTCGTACTGGTTCACTTTACAGCCGAGGGTGGCCAGCCGATACTTCCGGGCCATAGTGTCGTCTATTGTACGCGGCTATGATCCGTCAGGATAGTTGTAGAACTGTGGCCGGGTGATTTCGTACTAATAACAGCACGAATAGCGGCTAAGTAAAGAAGTTGGCTTATGCGAAGTCAGCAGGGTGAGATGTCAACCGTGGTGGGAGTGATGTTCCATGGCTAATACACAGGCAGTATGGGGAATCGATCTTGGTCGATGTGCGTTAAAAGCGATCAAGCTCCGTGTAGGTGCGGATGACAAGGTTGAGATCGTCGCATGCGATTATATCGAACACGATCAGGACTTATCCCAGGCTGAGGATAAGCGTCATGAGTTGATCGCTGCAGCGCTGGAGAAGTTTCTTTCTCGGAACGACATCTCCAAAGATGCGGTAGCTGTATCCGTTCCTGGCCAGCAGACGCTGGCTCGTTTTACAAAATTACCTCCCGTTGCGCCAAAGCGCATACCAGATATTGTGCGGTACGAAGCCGATCAGCAGATTCCGTTCGATATGGACGAAGTGATTTGGGACTACCAGACCTTTGAGTCTGAAGGATTACCGGACCTGGAAGTCGGCATATTCGCTATTAAGCGGGAGCTTCTCCGCGAGCATTTGCTGCATTTTGAGCAGGCTTCGATTGAGCCAATTGCGGTGCAGACCGGGCCTTTGGGTGTTTATAATGCGGCATATTTTGATGAGTGCATCAGTTCTGAAACGACCATCATGCTGGACATCGGGGCGACCAATGCTGATTTGGTAATCGGTACGCAGCATAGTCTTTGGACACGCACGATTCAGATTGGCGGCAATCATTTTACCGAGGCGCTGGTCAAAGCTTTTAAGTTGTCGTTTGCCAAAGCGGAATCACTTAAGAGATCGGCTGAGACGAGCAAGTATAAGAGACAAATTTTCCAGGCGATGAGGCCTGTATTCGCAGATTTGGTTCAGGAATTACAGCGATCGATTGGTTTCTATTCTTCTACGCACCGTGAAGCCCAGATCGATAAAATCGTCGGTTGTGGCAATGCCTTCAGGCTTCCCGGACTCGCGAAGTATCTACATCAAAATCTTGACTTGGAAGTGGAAGTGCTTTCGGCCCCCAAAAACTCAACTATTTCTGCCACGGCTATGGGGGAAGTCATGAAAGATGATTTCCTGAGTTTTACCGTAGCGTATGGCATTGCATTGCAGTCTTTGGAAAAAGGTAAAATTCAATGCAACTTATTGCCGACTGAGATAGCCAAGCAACTTGTCTGGCGTAAAAAGAAGCCAGCGTTTGCAGCGGCAGCGGCGTGCTTGTTGCTTGCCGGGGCGATGATTTGGTTTCGGCAATCGGCTGATATGAGCGCGTTGGCAGCGGCGAATGATGGCGCTGCGTCGATGCAATTGGAGCAGGCGTACAACACCATTCGAGACGGTGCTTCAAGCTCGTTGTCGAATCGTGCGCAGGCCCAGGCGATTTTGACTGCGGGCAAAACGCTGAAATCCGAATTAGGTCGTTTGCGCGGGCAGGGGCAGGCTGAGCGGGAAGAAACCGAAGAGCTTGTAGAATTAATGCGCAATAAAACGATTGTGCCGAAGATCACAAAAATACTGCATGATGCCTTACCGGTTCCCAAGGGCGCGCTTGGCCAGGCGACAACTGTGGAAGAGGTGCAGTCGTTGATTGCCTCTGGTGCTGTGCCGCCACGAGATCAGCGTCATCAGATGGAAATTGAATCGTTTGATATTGCTTGGGAGCCCAATTTGCACGCTTATGAATGGGATAGCGTGGTCACAATGCCTGAGCCGATTATACCTTTTGATGATGATTTGTCGGGGTTTTGGGTTAAAATAACCTGTACTACACCTAATAAGCAAGCCGCCGATTTTATTGACAAGAACTATATTCGCAACTTGCGAAAACTAGGGAGTAAGCCAGGTGAGGGATTCTACTTTGACCGTATTGCAATTTATCGTGGCGAAAAAGTGGAACTAAAACAGGCGGAAGGTGAAAGAGCACGGAAAAGATTCAATGTTCGGCCCCTGGGAAACGTAGGCCGAAATGATTGGGACGCGATTGATCCGCTAGATCCTATTACCAATGAATCACGCAAGGACGACTGGCGGTTTGATCTTTATGTCGATGTCGTTCTTGAAGATTATCCGGAGGATTTACTTGGTAACGATGATCCTGAGGGTGATTGACTCAGGTGGTTAGATACTGGCACTATGCGTAGTTTCGTTATTGTTATGTACCTGCAAATAAATGGGAGCAGGGAGTTATGGATTTTATTCGAAGACAGGCGTTCACGATCATTTGTTCTATAGCCGCGCTTGGCGGCGTAGGTATTGCTGTTACAGGTTTGCAGGCGATGCCTGAAGTGATGGCTAAAATGAGCGATGCCGAGCGTGTCTTTAACGATTTGGGGTCATTGGAAAGCGGGGCAGCCAACCGCCAGGTGATTGCAGCGGAACAGGAACGCATCGATTCTATTGTGCAGGATCGAGAGCGTGTCATTGAGCGATGCAAGACACTTTATCCCTATAAGCCTTTGGAAGACGGTGTTTTTCCTGATGGTGATGATAATCGTCGGCGTGTTTTCAAAACGGCATACCAAACTGCTATGAAGGCTTTGTATGATTCCATGCGTCCAGGTACGACGGCTACGCCCCAGGATGTGGAGAACATGCGCGATAAGATTGAAGCTGAACTGTATAAAGCAAAAGAACACAATTTGGATGCCGGGGTAATTGTGCCTGCGCCAACCATTGCCGGTCCGCCTTTCACGCCTGCTGGTTATTTGACCGTCGCCGGCGCGAAGGAAGACGCTGCGGCCCGCGCGGAGATGGCTATTGCCCAACAGTTTTATATGTATGCCAACCCTTTTGTAGTGCGTGTTCAAAAAAACAAGGGCCGGAAAAATTCCAAAGGCATTTCCAGTTTAGATTTTCACCCTGCGATGATGGATACTGGTACAGTTGACGCGCCTTATCCAGAAGATTGCTGGGGGGCACAGATAGGGTATTGGATACAAAAAGATGTGGTGGAAGCCATTCTCGATGTTAACGCTCAAGCCGCTGCGACATTAAAAAAGGCAGGCCTTGCTCGTTGGGTGGGCACTTTAGCTATCAAGGAGCTTGTTTCTGTGCGTGTAGGGGATTCCTACGTTCCGCCATATGGCGAAGGAGATCTGGTTGCAGGTGCTTCGCCTGTAGGTCGCAGGGCGGCGCTGCCGCCGATTACGGCTGAAAACGTATTTACGCGAAATGGTCGCTCGGAAACGTATGAAGTGGTTCAGTTTTCCGTGAAAATGATCATGGACCAGCGAGATATTCCTTATTTCGTTGATCGCTTAACATCTGGGCGATTCCATACTTTGCTCCGAATTGCATACAGCCAGGTAACGGCTAATAAAAATCTGATAGGGAAAATTTATGGGGCAGATCCGGTCGTTAGTGTCGTCCTGGATTTTGAATCAGTGATGCTGGGCGAAGTTTTCCGTAAATGGATGCCGCAGGAAGTTTGCGAGCAATACGAAATCAACTGCCCAGAGCCAGAAGAGGACGCCGATGACGAAGAAGATGATACATAAGTGAATGTCGATGACCACACAGAGAAAGTGTGTATGAGCTTTCAAGGGCGGGTTGATTTGCCGTCCCTTCATGCGTGTTGATGCAGCAGATTAATCAAGGAGTCGAACATTATGGCTAAACAACTTGTGGGTCCATTCGAAAGGCATCTCGAAAAGGCTGTTGTCGCGGTAGCAGGTTTAGCGCTTGTTGGTGCGGTGGGTATGTATCTGATTACTTCGCCCAACCAGGTTACTATTAATGGCTCGTTGGTGTCCCCCTCTAAGATCAATGATGAGTTATTGGCTTCTGCCCGAGCCGTTCGAGATCGTGTTGTAGGTGTGCGTAGTGACGTCCAGGCACCTCCCCCGGTATCTGATGAATTTGCTTCGTTGATTGAGCCATTTAACGAGGCAAAGTTAAACGTCGCACTCGTCGGCGCGGCGGCATTTAGACCTCCCATTCCGATCATCGACCCACCTACCGCCGTGGACGGCGATAAGGAATTGGTGAAAGTGGTTGACTTGAACAAGCCAACTGCTACGTCAGGTCGATCGACTTTTACGCTGTATGATAGCGACGATGAACCGTACCGCGAGGTACACAATTGGTCTGTTGTTTCAATCGTTTTTGACAGGGAAAAACAGTCAAAGCTGCAAGCGTCTGCTTACGGTGGTAGCCGTAAAGAGGTCACGTTTGGTCCTGTAGAGCTTCAGCGTCGGGCGCAGCGTCCTGGCGGAATTTGGCGTGATGAAGACTGGGAGATGGTAAACGCTTGGCCTGCCCTAGAAATGCCTGCGCCGCCGGCATTTACTATCATTGAGGAGAACGGGCAATACGAGGTGCCGCGTAAGCAGTACATGGAGTTATCCGATTATTATCAATTGTTGAATCAGCCTGAAACACAGCTGGAATTGTTAAGGCCGCTAGGTATGGAAGTATATAATGGCGATGCCTGGTCCTGGCCTGAGCTTGTCCCGGTGAAAGAGCTGCTCGTACAGGACGCGGACATATTGATTCCTGGCGGAAAAGCTGAGGAGTATCCAGATGATCGCTATGGGCTGACAGATGACACTAAGGTAAAGAAATTTGTTGAACGCGGAGAGGAATTAACCTTTGACCAGCAAGTGGAGGAGGGGTATAGGCTTCTGGCTGCTGCGCGGACGTCTAGGGATATAAACCAAGCTATGACAGCTTACAACATAAGTTTCGGTGTTGCCAACGACGTCAGGGCGGGTAGTCGTGCCAAAAATTTAGCTAAGAAGTGCATGGCAAAAGCCGAGTTGCTGACAGATGATATCAACAGAGAAGCTGATAGAAAACCAGTCGGAGGCAAAGTTGTTGAAGACGCTGATGAAGAATCTGCCGTTATTGAGCGATATCCCCGACAGCAAATTTGGGTCATTGATGCCAAAACGGACAGTATTGCATCTGGTCAAACCTATCAATATCGAATGCGGGTTAGCATTTATAACCGCCTTGTGGCTGAGCCTGCTAAATATGCGAATTCGGATGACGCGAAAGTTGTCTTTATATCAAGCGAATGGTCTGAGCCCACTGATCCAATAGAATTTGAAGCCGTATCGCATATGTTTGCGACGAGCTTCGATCCAAAGCAGGAAAAAATCAGCGTTGAGGTTTATCAATGGTTTGATGGTGAATGGGTTAAAGCTAGACAACGTTTTGGCGTGGGTGATCGCATAGCATTTACGACCCGGGCAACGACTAGGTCGCTCGAGGATCCCAATAAGGCTGTAAAGGCGAAAGTTGACTTTAGTATAGACGGGACTGTAGTGGATATTGACTTTGCTCGTTCGTATCGCGAGAAAAAGAGAGGTCGAACGAGAGATGGCATACAGCTTGGGGTTGTAGGTAAAGAATGTTCTGTTATTTATGTGGATAGCGCTGGTGAGCTTCACGAACGCTTCGTTCCACTTGATAAGAAGCACCCGTTTAAGAGTGAATTAGGTAACCGTTTATGGAAGCCAGGGCGTTAAACGGGGCTATGAGGCTATGTTATTGTTGGTTATTTTCGGTCGTTCCGCAGGAGTGAGATCATATAAGGTAGACGTATACTGCTCTGAGAAATATATCAGGAGTTATATATGGATATCAGCGACGATTGGAAACATGGGTAACAAGACCTTGGGCTACTAATCTAGGGATGCGGTGATTTTGGCACTACAAAGTGGGGCGATTGTCAATATAAAATGGTCAGACTTGCGATTTATCCGTCGTTTCCTAGAATCCGTCCATATTGTTGCCTTGGCTACTGTATGGGGAGCGTGTAGTCTGGGTTACGAGTCATTCGGTTTGGTATTGTATTGAGGCCGGTGCGGTGTACGTTGAGGGGTATTATTTGACGGGCTTTGAATCGCCCACAGGGAGGATGTTGTTTTGGCTATAATGAGAAACTCGGCGATTGCGATAACTGTGATTGCTGTCTTCCTGTCGGCTTCGCCGTCGGTGTTTGCAGGCGATGAGTCTGTTCAGTTACAGCATGCTATCAAGCTGTTCGATCAAGGTGATTATGCCGCCGCCCAAGAGGTGATCGTAGCTATTGATCGGGCTGGTCTTAATGTTGATGAGCAATCTCGTCGCGATGGTTATCTCCAGCGACTTCAAGAAGCGACTTTGATGCAGGAGAAGTCGCAGCGTGACTTGGAAGATGCTGAGGTAGCGATAGCCGCTGGCGAAAACATGCAAGCACGCATGTCGTTGCAAGCGGTGCTTGATAATGAGTACGCATCTCAAGGCGTGCGACAAGCGGCTGATATACATTTTCGTAACCTAAATAATGCGGCGCAATCGGGCATGAAAGCCGCGTCGCCACAAGCGGGGGGAGCGGATCGGTCACGCGTGTTGGTTGGTGAAGCAGACGATTTAGTACGAGCGGGTCGATATGAAGAAGCTCGTCGTCTTTACGAGCAGGCCATCGCGTTAGTCCCTGGTTACCCTGAGGCAGTAAATGGCTTGCGAACCGTTCAAGAGCATCAGCGCAATCTTGTAGGCTCACGCTCTGATTCTTTGGCTGAGCGTTTGCGTCGTCAAGATGCAATTAACTGGCAGCGCACGGTATCGCAATTTCGTGATGCGGAAATGCAGATTCGTCGATTCGTTGGGAAGTCTCAATTTAATCAGGCGAATCAGATGTTGGTTCGTGCTGAACAGATTGTCGAAGCTGGCAAGCAATTTGCTGATCCATCGAGCGATTACGATGCTTTGAAAGCAGATTTTGACTTGTTATCTGATACGGTGAGTGGCGAGGCACGTCGTCATAATGAAGAAGTGGTGGCTCAGACCCGTCAGGATATTGAACGGCAGCGTCAGGACCGCCTTGATCAGGTGGAGGATAATCGCGTTCGTCAGGTAGAGTCTTTGATGGAGCAGGCTTTGCAACATCGTAAGGATGGCGATTTAAGTGCTGCGGTGAATGTATTGATGCAAGTGACCGTGATTGATCCGCAATACAAGCCTGCTCGTTGGCTTATGGACACAGTAGATGACCAGCGGCAATATCTGGATGCAAGAAAAAACAGAAAGCTATATTACAGCAAAATGCGTGGTGCGTTAGAGGATGTCGAAACGGCTAAAGTGCCTTGGTACGATGATATCGAGTACCCGGATGATTGGCTTGAAAGGCTTGCCTTGCCCTCGCGAACTCGACCGGGACAGTCTCGTCCGGATAGCTTGTTGCTGGGGGCGTTGGATCGAACCATGCCAGCCGATTTTAATCGAGTCCCCTTCGGCGAAGTCATGGAGCGACTGGTTGATGCCAATGACATCAACATTCATGTGAATTGGCAGGACTTGCAATTGGCTGGTGTTGAACGTGACGCGACCATTGATTTGCAACTTCCTCGTGAGATCACACTAAAGAAGGTACTCACTGAAGTATTGGAGCAGGCTGGCGGAGGAAAAGTCGATCTTGGATTTGAAGTTTCCGAAGGCGTCATTACCGTAGCTACGCGCGACCGACTTGATCGTGATGTATTCATGCGCGTCTACGACATCTCAGATTTATTGATGGAAGTTCCCAACTTTACAAACGCACCGATGGTAGACCTTCGAGATGCAACGGCTGAGCCTAAAACAGAAAAATCAAACATCGTGCCTTGGTCCAGAGGCGACGACGATGACGAGGAATATGAATCCGATCCTGAACGAATGAGTCGGGTTAGAAAAATTATTCGACTGATACAAGATTCGATTCATCCTGATAGTTGGCGTCAAAGCGGTGGCACTGGTGGGTCGATTCGTGAAATCAATGGCCAATTAGTTGTCACACAGAATTCCGCCGTGCAGGGGCAAATTCGCGGCTTGCTGGATCGTTTGCGACAAGAGCGTGCCATTCAGGTAGCCGTCGAAGCGTTATTTATTACGGTGTCCAGCCATTATCTCGAAGAGATGGGCATGGACCTGGACATCGTGCTCAATGGCGGTAACGCTGGTTTCGATTTTCTCAATGCTGGTGGCGGTCTTGTGACCGATCCTACGCTGGGTAACAACCTTTTGTTGCCGCGAACCTCTTCTCGATTAGGCTTTACGCCTGTCGTCCCGCCTTTGGGAACGCCTTTGGCGACGGCTGGCGGGGCTGTGAATCAGCCGTTCTCGCAGGCCTTCTTGGTGCCTTAAGCGACAGGTGGTTCAGGTAGCCAATTTACGCCAGTGCCGGTTCGAACTGGATTGTTAGGGATTACTGATCCATCGGCGCTGCCGAGTGACATTCCCGGAAGTTTCGGTGGGCAGTCTATTGGGCCTGCACTAAGCATCTTTGGAAGTTTCCTTGATAACATTCAGGTTGACTTCTTAGTTCGAGCCACTCAGGCTGACTCTCGTTCTACTGTGTTGACCGCGCCAAGATTGGTTGTGTTCAACGGAGGTTCGGCGTGGGTGGCAGTGACGATTCAGCAGAACTTTATCTCTCAGTTGCGGCCTGTTGTGAATCAGGGAGCAGTCGCTCAGGCTCCTATTACAGGAACGATTGATGCGGGTGCAAGTTTGTTTGTTCGGGCTACAGTTACGGCTGACAAACGCTATGTCATGATGTTGCTGGCTCCTGGTGTGACTCGTTTGCTCGACTTGCAGACATTCCAGTTTAGTGGTGGTACTGGTGCGAACCAGGCGTTTATTCAACTGCCAACTTTATCCGCCCAACGTATGCAGACTGTCGTTTCTGTTCCTGACGGTGGTACGTTGCTCATCGGTGGACAAAAGCTTGCGAGTGAAACTGAAGTTGAAGCCGGTGTACCGATACTTTCAAAAATTCCTGTACTCAAGCGACTTTATTCCGCCCGTTCAATGGTTAAGGACGAACAAACTTTGCTTATTTTGATTAAGCCAAAGATTCTTATTCAAAGCGAGCAAGAAGAAATTGCGTTCCCTTCGTTTTCGCAGGGGTAAGGCTCTACTGGGCGTTTTGATAGCTGAGAAACACTGGTACGTCTTTTGGCGCGCGAGTTGAGCCGCATGCTTTAGCTTGCGCGGCGTTCGGTGGCTTGAGGGATGCTCGACAACTCATGACACTTAATTCGATTGTTAGCTATGCCATCTATCTGTCAGCTTGTTTGCTGGGGAATCTGGCTATGGCTGATCTGACTGCTGAGCATCAGCAGCCCCAAACTGCCCAAGCCGGGCAGTTTTCACCAAAGCTATTCAAAGACGATGTGCGCATTGATTGGCTGCGCAACCGCGTGGAGATTGATGCCGAGGTTGTCTTGCGGCGCGGGCCTCTTGAACTTCTTGTTTGCAGTCCGGGCACGCGCGAACACGAAAGCATTTTTGTCTCGTCAGCTAAGCCTTCTTCAATCTATCAAGCGATGGGATTGATTGGCTTAACGCCAGGGCATCCGGTTTCTTATAACCCTAAAACAGAGCAACTGATTCCTCCGGCGGGGGAAAGCCTGAAGTTGAGCGTGCGCTGGCGCGAAGGTCAGAATCTGACAACCGTGCCGGTTGAGCGGTGGCTTCAGTTACAAGACGAGAAAAAGTCTCCTGCTGAGATGGACTGGATGTTTACGGGGTCAGTGCGTACCACTGATAACCGATTCGCCGCGGACCTGGAGGGGACCGTCGTGAGCGTCGTGGATTTTGCCTCGGCGCTGATTGCCGTTGGGGCGCTGCATAGCGACAGCAACGAATTGTTGTGGGTGCAGGCTTTTGAATCGCGAATTCCGCCAGTGGGAACCGCTTGTTCGATCATTATTGAAAGTGCCGAGCGCGTGACTGTTGGGGTGGTATTGCAAAAGGGTGGCGAACTCGTTCATGATGGGAAATCTGCAACGCCTCTAGGATTGGCTAAGCTTGTTAAGCAGCAGGTGCGAGATCATCACGAAGTGGTCATCAATCTGGGGATAGCTGAGGGGGTTTCGGGAAAACTTGTCGAGAAGACGCTCGCATCGTGGGTTGCGGCTGGGCTGGACCGCTCGTTAGTGAGCCTGCGTCGTCCTCAATCATGACGAATAATTACGCCGTAAGTCGGCTTATATGGTGAAAGTTGAGTCTCTACGCTTTTTCGCGGATAATTACCCCATGCAGCAAGCTTCCATAAAACAATCAGAGGTGAAGGACCAGGCAACTGGGAAAGACCTTTCAGATGAGGCTATTCTCGATCGCGGGAAATCTGTATTGGTTGCGGAATCCGAGGCGATTTTAGATGCCCTTTCACGATTGGGGGATGATTTTGTCGGCGCGGTGCGAGAGGTGGTCAACTGTCGTGGTCGTGTTTGCGTAACTGGCGTTGGCAAAGCTGGCCTGATTGGTGCGAAAATCCAGGCTACACTTGCTAGTACGGGTACGCTCTCCTATAGCTTGCATCCCGTTGAGGCACTCCATGGCGATCTTGGCATGGCTCACCCTGATGACGTGATCCTGGCACTAAGTAAAAGCGGTGGCTCTGAGTTGGTCCGCTTGCTCCCGCTGCTTAAAAAGATGGGCTGTAAAGTTATTTTGTTGACGGCTAATGTGGAGTCGTCTGCGGCGGATCATGCCGATTATGTGCTGGACATCGGGGCAACGGAAGAAGCGTGTCCGTTGCGATTAGCCCCGAGTTCGTCTGCGGCTGCGATGCTAGCCATTGGCGATGCCCTCACCTTGACAGTCATGCAGTGCAAGTCTGTACAGCCTGAGCAATACGCGACGTATCATCCGGGTGGGGCGCTTGGCCGATTCCTGATGAAAAATGATGAGGTCATGCGGAAAGGTGAGGACTGCCCCTGCGTGAAAGAGGACGTGACGCTTGGTCAGTGTTACGAGGCGATTCTAAAAGCGCCGCATAGAGCGGGTGCGGCTGCGGTGGTGGATGATAAAGGCCAGTTGGTGGGAATCATTACGCACGGTGACTTTTTCCGCATGTTCAAAAATCATGAAAAGGCGGCTGATCGACGAGTGTGCGAGGTGATGACCAAAGACCCGAAGCGTATTCACCAACATGGCAAGGTCGTAGATGCGTTAGCCCTTATGCGTGAACACGCCATTGACGAATTGCCCGTGGTGGACGACGACAATTTGCTCGTTGGTCTCATCGATATTCAAGACCTCGTAGCCAAGGGCTTTCTTGGGGTCGGTGGGTAATTTTTTCTGTTTCTTCATCGCATGATTATTGCTGACGTTGACCCTGCGTCAGCCACGTCCATAATGCTCACATGCCATCCGATACGAAATCATGTAACCAGCCCAGTGATGACTTCCTTATCCGCGCGGTGATAAGCGGAGACGCAGCTGCGTTGCGGGAGCTTATGGATCGATACGATCGGCTGGTGCGGTATTGTGTGTTTCGCGTGTCGAAGAGCCGTTGTCAGGCTGATCCGCATTGGCTTGACGCCATAGCCTCAGAGGTGTGGTCTGGTTTTGTGGAGCGATGCAAGGCTAAATCAGATGAGTCGGTAAATTCTGTATCGGCTTTGCTTTCGCGGATGGCTAGGAACCGCAGTATCTCAGCGTTGCGGAGTGCGACCGGAAACGAATCGACACAATCTTTAGATTCAGAAACTAACGCACTCGATCAAACCCTATCAGCTGACGAAGACCTTCAGCCAAGCGAAGTTGCTGAGCGGCTGGAACTTCTGGAAATTCTACGAGGCAGCTTATCGGACCTTGATGATGCAGACCGAAGCATATGCGATGAGCTTGGGCTAATCATGGAACGGCGATGGAAAGAGGCTTCAGGACGTCTGGAAATGAGTGAATCTACCCTGCGGTCACGCTGGAAAGGCATTTTGGGCCAGTTGAAGCGGACGATATCACGAAAAACTGGAGAAAACTTCGCGCCATAGGCCAAGAGCGGCGACTTATAGTGTATAAGACGAGGTGCGGTTTGGGACAGCATGGGAATTGGTGATATGTCAAAATCTGAACATAAACATGAGCTGCTAGAACAGGCGATCGCTGAGCTTGTCGAAGTCGAGCAGGCGGGCGTTTTTCGTCCGACACGGCTGGATGAACGCGGGTTGCTGATGGATGCTCAGACGGTGGCTAAGCCTGCTTGGTTGAAGTGGGGCAAGCACTGGGCGGCGCTAGCTGCGATGGTGGGCATCTCTGTTGTTGTTTGGTCCGTGATGTTCAAGATGCAGTTCGATCAAATCAACTCCGGTAGAAATCAATCGGTCGTAACGAATTCTCCCGATGGCCGAGCGCCGAATAGTGGTTGCAGCGGCGATTTTCTTAATTGCTTTAACGGGCCTACGAAGTTGGCGATGGTTAGCTGCCAAACATTTGATTACGACCTTGATGGCGATATCGACATGCTTGATATGCAAACCTATCAGCAAAACTGCCAGGGACTAAGACGCTTGCCTTAGCGTCATTGTCTTTTTTTCCCTATACACATATACGCAAAAGATCTTCCCCCACCCTTCGGGAGCACCCGAAGAATGGGCACCTGACTTTAGGATAAGTCCGCCACCGTCGGGGGGCTTGCGCGATACGGTCCTGACGGTGGTGGGGCCGGGGCTTGTGGAATGATCTTTTGCTTTCTTCCGACGATTAGCACGATTAGTAGTAAGAAGATTGCGCCAGCTCCCAGGCCTATGTACCACGGCTGGTTGTAGATGCTGCATAGTACGTCGCTTACGCCCATAGCTGCGATGGCGGTTACTAAAGCGTAGGGAAGTTGGGTCCATACATGTTCTTCATGGCGACAGCCGGACGCGATGGATGAGAGGACCGTGGTGTCAGAGATGGGTGAGCAATGGTCTCCGAAAACTGCGCCAGCTAGGACGCTACCAACAGCGGCGTAGAAGTATACCAGGGCTTGGTCGGTAGAGAGGTTGGGCGTTTGCTGAATCAAACCTGCGGCTATGACAACGGTTGCAGGACAAAGAATGCCCATCGTTCCCCAGGATGAACCCGTTGAGAATGAGATAATCGCGGCTGTTATGAAGACGGTGAGTGAGAGCCAATGTATGGGGAAATTCATGTTTTGTAAGCGGCTTTTCATTACTTCACCTAGGGCTAAGTCCTGAAGCACCTGCGATAAGGACCACGCCAAAACAAGAATTACAATAGCAGGGAACATGCGGGCCATGCCGTCCAGGCCGGCGTCTGCGGCGTCTCTGGCACTGCAAGAACCAGCGACGATGGTTAGTATGATGGCGAAAAACGCTGATAAAATGGCACCGTAGAAAATCGAAAGGGATGAGTCCGCTTTGTTGATGACTTCGAATACTTGTTGCCGAATTGTCATATCATTTGTTATCGCGTCTGCTCCGCCACCGTTATATCCCGTGATCCAGAGTACCGTCATGGTCGAGCCGACCAGCATAAGAATGGGGAACACGCCGAGCCACCAACGTGGCACTACTTTTTCGTCTGATGTTGAGGTCTGTGTGTCGTATGGCAAATCCTGCGTACCATCAGCCGCTTGTTGTTGAGCGCGTTTCATAGGTCCAAAATCTCGGCTTAGCAGTGCGACCAGGAATACCATGAAGAGCGCGAGGATGGGGTAGAAGCGATATTGCAAACTTCCCACGAATGCATTCATGCCGTTCATGACTTACCCATCTGTGATGAGAAAGTCTGGTGTGCCTTGAATGGCGATGTCTTTGAGGCCATTATCGATAAAACTAATTTCAGCTCCGACCCAAGTGCCAATCAAGGCAAGCGACGCTACGGGAGCGGCTGTGGAATCTACGATGTAAGCTAGTTTTGCGCGGGAAATTTTTAAGCGATCGAATACGCCGCGCATGGTCGGGCCTACGATCATGGTGTTGGCGTAATCATCGAAGAAAACTATAAGACCGGCAAACCAAGCCGTGAGTGCGCCGCGACGTGGTGAGTTGGTGTTTCCTGCTACAACGCTCACCATGCCTGCGGTGCCTCCGTTGCGGCCTAGTACGCCGACAGTAAAACCGATGACCACCGTAAAGATGATGATGTATAGATGCGCGTGATTATTTAAGGGGTCAATGATTGCGTTCATCACATATTGTTCGCAGGTTAATCGAAAGCCTGCGACGATAGAATTTTGCCCGACGTAAGGGCTAGTATTTGGTAAGCAGGGGATCATTAAATACGCGCCGGCGAGTAGGCCTACCACGAGGGCGGGTACAACTTGGCGAGAAATAATAGCCAGGAAAATAGCGATAATAGCCGGGGCGAGTACCCATAAGCCATAGAGCGTTTGAGGACTTTTAGGTTGACGAACTGCCGTGGGGTTGTCAGCTAGAGGTTTAGCTTTAGCCACTGATTTATCAATTGTTGGTGTCGGCGTTGGAGCTTCATGGGCCGGGGGTTCTGCCGAAATTGCTACAGGTGGCTGTTGAGTCGTTGTGGTTGAGGGGCTGGGTTGGTTAGTTTGCTGTGCGAAGGCGTTTGTAGGGGTTGAGGTAAAAGCGATTAACGCGAATATGAATCCTACAGCAGGGCAGGATCGCCCGGCTAGTATTCCAGCAATACGTTTTTGCACGGTGACTCCTTTTATTCGCTCGCGTTACTTCTATCTTTTATCGTATGTCCGCCTACGTCGTGAACTCATTTCCTACGGTAAGGAATTCGTAGACTATCGCATCTTATTTGCATCGGTACAAGTCCCCGAATCGACTTGCATTCATAGGTCTTCGGCGGGAAAAGTATCATGTCGATGTTGTCAGAGCCGCGCGGCGCAAGCCTGCGGGCATGCCCTGCGAGTGCTTGGACCTTAATTGAAATCGCGTACAACTGTCACCAGGCTCGCGCCAGGTGTTCTGATGGCGTCGTGTTTTACTCATTTCGCAAGGCGTGCCCGCAGGCTTGCGCCGTGCGGCTCTGGGGATTACTTGTTGGTTGATGGTTCGCGGAAATACGTTACCCACCAGACGGAAAAGCGGTCGATGGTTTCTTGGAGTTTACCACGCATGCCTGGGATGTTGTTCATGCGGGCTAGGGGCATGCGTCCTAGGACTGCTTTGATGTCCAGTGTTCGCGTGCCGCGAAGTATTGTAAGTGTGACTTCTGCGCCAGGGCCTTTGCTTTTTATTTTATTGGCAAAATTTTGCCACAATTGAGGCGCGTTCTGAAGCATAGGTTCGCCGTCTAGTGCCAATATGATGTCATTTTTAATAATGCCGGCTCGTTGTGCGCCGCCGTCCTGAATGATAGATACGATTTCGATGGCCGCATAACCTTCAGGTATGTGTTGGCGATCCTTGTGGGTGAGATAAAGTCTACTCTTATCTTTTTCTATGCCAAGAAAGCCATATTTATTTCTGATGTGGGCGTTGATGTAACCCTCGTAGATGATTCGTTCAATTTGTAGGCTTACCTCTAATTCGTCTGCCTGATGATAAGCGGTGCGCAGTTGCGGAAACGCCGGTGTGCCGATGCCGATGAGGTGGTAGGCTGATTTTTCTCTTTCTTGATATGTGAAGGCTGCTAGCTGTTTGATTAGCTTGTCGACGAGTTTCTTCGTTTCAGCGTCAATGGGGACGTGGAATTCCGCGTCGGTGATTGGGGCTGGTTGGTTGGGGGTAATGGCTGGCGGTGCTTGCTTTGGGGGTGTTATTTTCGGTGGCGTTTGGGCCATTAGTAATGGTGTTGTAATTGCCATCGTTAAGAAAGCAATAATCCACGTTGCGGGTTGTGATGTTTTTTGTGTCACGGTCATGGCGTTTCTTGTTATCGTGCGGCAATCATCGTCTCGAAAGATACAGGCACTCGTGAGTCCGCACAGGCTCCCGATGGATCGGGATTTTATTTCGCCCGCGGCTCGTTTACTGCATATATTATAGCAGTTTCTTTAATGATCCGCATATCCGATTTACGTCGTTTTCTGTCAGTTCATGGTGAAACGGTAGGGCGATGGTCCTGGCTGCGAGGTTTTCGCAGATGGGGAAGTCGCCGGGCTTGAAGCCAAACTCCGAAACGTAGAATGGCTGAAGGTGGATGGGCGCGAAATAATTGCTGCATCCGATGCCGCATTCTGTTAATTCCATAAGGATGCGGTCGCGATCTTGCTGGTTGTAGCTGTCATTCAGGCGGACAACGAATACGAACCAACTCATGTCCATGTTGGCTACGACTTTTTGCATGTGTACGCGAGATTCGTCCGCGAGGCGTTCTCGATACATCCGCTCGATCTGGGAGCGGGCTGAAATGATGTCAGCCATGCGCTGTAGTTGGGCGATGCCCATCGCACAGTTTATGTCGCTAAGACGATAGTTGAATCCTAGTCGAGGGTGAGCCAGCCAACCTCCTTGTACGTCGCGCCCCTGGTTGCGAAGCGATCGGCAGTGGTCAGCTATTTTTTTGTCATCGGTAACGATCATGCCGCCTTCGCCAGTGGTGAGTTGCTTGTTGGGATAAAAGCCGAATACGCCCGCGTGGCCAAAGGCTCCGGCGTTGGTGTTGTTGAATTTGGAGCCTAGCGCTTCGCAGGAATCTTCTATGACGAATAATCCATGTTGCTTAGCCAGGGGCAGGATGGTGTCGAAGTCGGCGATTTGGCCAAAGACGTCTACGGGGATGATGGCTTTGGTGTTGGGGGTTATGGCTGCTTCGATGTTGGCTGCGTCGATGTTCCAGGTGTCGGGGTCAACGTCAACGAAAACTGGTTTGCCCCCGGCGAGGAGGATGCAGTTAGCTGAGGCGATGAAGGAAAATGGTGTGGTGATGACTTCGCTCTTGGCATCTACGCCAGCTGCGATCATGAGCATGTGCAGGGCTGCGGTTCCGCTGGAACAGGCGACGGCGTGGTCGGTGCGGCAGTAGGTGGCGAAAGCCTGCTCGAACTCGGGCAATTTGGGGCCTAGGCTCAGATTCGGGCTTTTCAGCACTGCGGTGACGGCGTTGATTTCGAGATCGGTGATGTTGGGTCTAGCTAGGGGTATGAAGGCGTCTGTCACGATGGTTGATCTCTACGAAAAAAGTTATGGTTGGCCCAGGTCCGCTTGAGGCATTATAGTGCAGCGGGCTATGGACCGATATCCGGTTGACCAGGCTACGGTCGCACTGGTCGCAAGTAAGTGTTATCGGGCTAAAGCCCGTTTGAGTAAAGAAGTCGCTACGAAGCTTTCCCTGGGATTGAATTTTGTTGTCTATATCTAAGAAAAATAACAAGAAATCGCGTACCAATAATTCCAATCGACCCTTATTGCTGTCGCATGCGCAGTGGCAAAATGCGCTGGACAAGAAGACGGCTAGGGTGGCGATTATGGGCATGGGCTACGTTGGCCTACCTCTGATGCGCACTTTTTGCTCGGCAGGGTTTAACTGCCTGGGCTTTGATGTGGATGCGGAGAAGGTCAAAAAGCTCAATAGCGGTAAGAGCTATATCAAACATATTCCCAGCTCGCTGATTAGTCAGGTGGTAGCTGATGGTAAATTCAAAGCGACGGACGACCCGGCTGAGCTTTATTCGTGCGATGCGATTTTGGTTTGCGTGCCCACGCCGCTGACCAAAACACGCGACCCGGACATGAGCTATGTGGAGGGTACGGCTCATCTGATCGCAGACAATCTTCGGCGCGGGCAACTTATCGTGCTGGAGAGTACGACCTATCCGGGTACGACGCGGGAGCTTGTGAAGCCGATTTTGGAGGCTGGCGGGCTAAAAGCGGAGAAGGATTTTTTCCTGGCGTATTCACCGGAGAGAGAAGACCCCGGCAGGGTGGATCATAGCACGGAGACGATTCCAAAAGTTGTTGGCGGCATTGGTCCTAAGAGCGGGAAGATTAGCGCGGCGCTGTATCGGGCTGCGGTGAGTAATGTCGTGCCGGTGAAATCTTGCGAAGTGGCTGAGGCTGCGAAGATTCTTGAGAATGTTTATCGAAGTGTGAATATCGCGTTGGTTAATGAGATGAAAATGCTCATGGACAGGATGGATATTGATGTGTGGGATGTGATTGAGGCTGCGGCGACTAAGCCATTTGGTTTTCAGGCGTTTTATCCTGGGCCGGGGTTGGGTGGCCATTGTATTCCGATCGATCCGTTTTATCTGACTTGGCGAGCGCGACAATACGATATGAGTACGCGGTTTATTGAGTTAGCTGGTGAGATTAATACTTCGATGCCGGAATATGTTATCTCCAAACTAGCTGATGCGCTCAATATGAAAAAGAAGGCTATCAACGGCTCGAAAATTCTTATGCTCGGCTTGGCTTATAAAAAAGATGTTGATGACATCCGCGAGTCACCTTCGATTGATCTGATCGAAAAGCTTAAGGATCGCGGGGCGAAGGTGGATTATAATGATCCGTTCGTACCGCGCACGCCTAAGCAGCGAGAGCATAATCTTAATATGCGCAGTAAAAAGCTTACGGCTCGCATGTTGGCTTCTTATGATTGTGTGTTGATAGCTACGAATCATAGCGAATATGATTACGATTGGATTACCAAACACGCGAAGCTTATCGTGGATACCCGCAACGCCTGTGCTGGTGTGAAAGCCGGGAAGAAGAAGGTTGTGAAGGCATAATCTTGTAGGGCAGCGTCGTAGACCTGCCTGTACTATTTTGTCGTAGCTTTCTTTACATTTATTGCGTCGTTTAGCATTTCGGTTGAACAGTATGTCTTGTCAGTTCGCGGGCGGTATGCACGCCGATAGTTTAAGCAGGTCAACCTTCCACCAGTAGGCGGAAGAACGACCGTGCCCTACGGGGCTTATGGATTCGAGGATTTTTCGAGCAATGTCCATTCCACAGGATCATTGGCGTTGTAAGTTATTTTAGCTAGCCAATCTACCTTTCTGTCTGTTAGCCCATCGCCATCCGTGTCAGCGTATGTCACTGTCGGTTCTGTATTAATATCATCATCATTTTTGGGATAGCGATTTACATGGTAGATGCCTCTTGAGTGGTTTACATTTATCCAAGGACGTTGGGCGTTGTCACAGATACCTGAAGATTGTAAAGTTTTGTAATGCTTTGATTGGAAATGAAATGTCCCCACTATTTTGCCGTTGACGGTTGCAAAGAGCGCATTCGGTTCGATGTCCGCCATGTTATGCTTATCACTCCACTTTACGAAACACATATCGCCTCGTGCTTCTACAAATCCTTCTTGAATCGTTTTTGGTCCAGCGTATTGTGTAAGCAGAAATACATTAACGATTGTGCCCGCGAGAACTACGAAAATAGCAAGAATCGTAGGTAACCATTGGCGATTGTTATCGCTAAATTTATTGTCCATATCATTATACCTCCTCTTCGTACACATCTGAGTCATCTCTCAGTATCAGTCATATGTTGCATATTGACGTAATGCTGCATGGTGATGCAATTATAGTTTGAACAATTTATTATAAACCGCTTTGTAGGGCAGCGTCGTAGACCTGCCTTTACTATTTTGCCTCAGCAGCTTTTTATTCGGTATTGCGGTGTTTAGCATATCAGTTGAATAGCATGTCTTGTTAGTTCGCGGGCGGTATGCTCGCCGATAGTTTAGGCAGGTCAACCTTCCACCAGTAGGCGGAAGAACGACCGTGCCCTACGGGGCTATGAACACGAACATCTTATTTTTTCCAAAATCTTACGGCGTTGTTGAAGATGGTTAGGCCATCGGGGGTGATGGCTGAATCTCTTTTTGTCCACTGGGGATGGTGGGCGTTGTCGAAGTGGCGGTCGGGGTGGGGCATGAGGCCAAAGACTCTTCCGGTGGTGTCGCATAGGCCGGCGATGCCGGAGGTGCTGCCGTTGGGGTTAGCTGGGTAGGTGTCGGTGCGACCATCGCTATCTATATATCGAACGGCGATTTGGCCTGCTTTTTCTAGCTTGGCTACCACTTCTTTGTTGGTGGTTACTACTTTTCCTTCTGCGTGTTCTATGGGGAGTTCGAGTAAAGCATTATCTTTTGAATTCAAGAATGGGCAGTTGTCTGTACAAACTTTTAGCTTTACCCAGCGGGCTTCGAATTTGCTGGAGTTGTTGTAGGTGACGGTGACTTGGTCGTGGCCGAAATCCTGGCCGGGGAGAAGTCCCATTTTTACCAATACCTGAAACCCGTTGCAGATGCCGAGGATGCCGCCGCCTCGCTCGACCAATTGGCGTAATGGCTTAGCCACGTCTTGCATGAGTCGGCGGGCGAGGATTACGCCTGCGCCTAAATCGTCGCCGTAACTAAACCCGCCTGGGATAGTTACGATGGTGAAGTCATCAATAACCGAAGGAGTCTTGGCTAATTCGTTGACGTGCATGAGCGTAGGGGTTGCGCCGGCTAATTGCCAACAGTGCATCACCTCTTCGTCGCAGTTGATACCGGCTGCCCGCAAAACTAAAACTCGTAAATCACTCATTAGGATTGACCTCCGCCTTGAGAAAGTGGCGTCCGCCAAGCGTGGGCGAGTTTATCAATGCTGAGGTTTAGCACTTCGGTTCCTTCATTTGTCAAAACAAAATTTGAATCTTTTATTATATGGCCAATGACCGGTAAGCCAGCTTCGAGTGCATCTTTTTCGGTCATTTCTAATGCATAAGTTGTTGATGGTTCGTCGAATAATTCGTGTGCGTAATGTTCAGTTGATACATTGGCGGTGATGCCCAGGCCGCTGGCGATGCACATTTCAGCGAGCGCGACAGCTAATCCTCCGTCGCTTACGTCGTGGGCGGCGACTATTTTTCCTTCGGCGATTAGGGAGGCTACTTTTTTGTGTAGTTGAAAAGCTGAGTCCAAGTCGTTTTGGCGGATGTCAGCTGAGGCGATGGCGATTACGTTGCCTGCGGATTTTAAGTCCATCGTTATGCAGCGAGCCGTGTCATCTACGATGCCTAATGCGCTAATTAACAGTGTTGGTGGAATGGCGATGCTCTTGGGTAATCCGGTGCGGGCGGATTCGGCGTCGCTCATAGTGAATTCGTTGTTGAGCGAATCTTTGCCGGAGATAAAGGGCAGGCCATAGACCATCGCGGCGTCGTATGCGCCGCGACATGCGCGGACTAGCGTGCCCATCGAATGCTCTGTGTCTACCTTGGGCCAACAGAAGTTGTCTAAGATGGCGGTGCGGTTTGGATTCGCCCCGACGCAGATGATATTTCTAAGTGCCTCGTCGATGGCATAGATAGCCATCCAGTATGGGTCGTCGCCTAACTGGGGGCATAGGCCACAACCTAGTGCGATGCCTTGTTTGCTGGTGTAAATGGGGCGGAGGACAGCTGCGTCGGATGGGCCTGATAGTGGGCCTGCTAAGGGTTTGATGACGCTTCGGCCTTGTACTTCGTGGTCGTATTGGCGGATGACCCATTCTTTTGAGGCGGTGGACCATTCGGAAAGGGCGGCGAGGAGTTGGTCGTTACCAGAAGATTTTTGATTAGGTGTTGATGGTTTTGCCTGTGATTCTGAGGCGGTCCATTTGGCTTTGCGAATGGCTTTCGGCAGTCCATCGTGGAGAAAGGCCATGTCTAATTCGCAGACGATGGTGTCGTCGTATCGAACGCGAAGTTTCTTGTCGTCGGTAAAGTCGCCAATGACTGTGGCTTCGACATCTTCCTGGGCGAAGAGGGCTAGGAATTTATCGATATTTTCCGGTGGTACGGAATAGACCATGCGTTCCTGAGCTTCGGAAATCCATATTTCGTCGTAACGCAAGCCGGAGTATTTTAAGGGGACGTTTTTGAGTTCCACATCTGCCCCGGTTTGTTCGCCCATCTCGCCGACGGCGCTGCTTAATCCGCCTGCGCCACAATCCGTGATGGAGGAGTAGAGACAGCCATCTGCGTGGTCGCGGGCGAGAAGTTGGGCGTCGAGTAGTTTTTTCTCTTCGATCGCGTTACCGATTTGAACGGCGTGAGAAAATTCATCGGCGTGGGTGTCGGTTAATTCTGCGGAGGAAAAAGTTGCGCCGTGGATACCGTCGCGTCCGGTGCGCCCACCAGCTACGACAATTTTGTCGCCGGGGCGTGGGGCTTTGTCAATGAACTTTCTGGGGATTAAACCGACGCAGCCGCAGAAGACCAGGGGGTTAGCGAGATATCGTTCGTCGAAGTAAATCGCGCCGTTGACCGTGGGGATGCCCATGCGATTGCCGTAATCGCGCACGCCGCCGACTACGCCTTTGAGTACGCGGCGGGGGTGGATGACGTCTTTGGGAAGTTTGCTGGCGTCGAAGTCTGGCGGGGCGAGGCAGAAGACGTCGGTGGAGGCGATTGGTTTTGCGCCCAGCCCACAACCCATGACGTCGCGGATGCAGCCGCCGGTTCCGGTAGCGGCTCCGCCATAAGGTTCGATGGCGGAAGGGTGGTTGTGTGTTTCAGCTTTGAAGGCGATACCCCAGAAGTCGTCGAAAGCTATGACGCCAGCGTTGTCTACGAAGACGGATAAGCACCAGTCGCGGTCTAAATCTGTCGTGGCTTTGACGATTGTTTCTTTGAGCAAATTGTCAAAGCTGACACGCACTTGTCCTGGTTTGCCGAAGTCGTCGCCTTCGTAGTCGATAGCGCTTTTGAGTGTTTTGTGAACGCAGTGTTCGGACCAGGTCTGGGCGAGTGTTTCCAGTTCGAGGTCGGTTGGCTCGCGGTTAAGGTCTTGGTAAAAGGCCTGGATGGTTTTCATTTCCTCAAGCGAGAGAAACAGATGGCCTTCGCGCGAGAGTTTTGTTAGTTGGGTGTCGTCGAGTTTTAGTAAAGAAACATGTCGAAGCTCGAATGGTAATGTTGGCGGGGTGGGGAAATCTTCGGGTAACACGTCGGCTCGGCCAGGGGCTTGTATGTACCACTTTTCCATACAACTATTGGCGAGGTTGTGCGAGGCGATGCGTTCTAATTCATCTGCGTTTTTGGCTCCGAGGATTTGATATCGTCGGGCGGTGCGCACTTCGACGGTTGGGGCGACGTTGTCGTTGGTGTGTTCGAGTAGGCGACGGATGGCTTGCTCGGCGCTGAGGGCGACGGGGTCCATGACGCCGGGTAGTGATTGAACTTCGATGACATCGGTTGGGTCGGTTCGGTCGGTTCGGTCGGTGAAGTTTTCAGCGATTTCGAATCGCTCGCTGACAGGGTCGGCGAATAGATTCGTGGCTAATTGCTGCGCGTCGGTAGCTGTGATATTTCCGCGTAACAGGTAAATACGGCTGGTGCGCACGGCTTCAATGTGGGATAGGGGTAATTGGCGAATGTCGGCGAGAATGGATTGGCCTAGCCCGTCCATGGCGTCTGTGCGCGGATATATGCGTATAGACCATCTTTTCGACACTCGATCCTTGGTTTGCATGACGTTAGTACCTGTCAAAGTGTGTCCTTCGCGTATCCTTTGTAGCCTTGAAGCAGTATAATAGAACATATCGCGGAACATGGAGTTCTGCTAGTGCATGTTATGATAATTTCATGACTAGATGTGCCGCCAAAAAGTTATGGCGGTTTGTTAAGAGTACCACCAATGCGATTTGCCTCAGCGATTACGAGTCAACACGAAGCCAAGTCAGCCGTCGAGCATTTGTTGAGAGATATTGATTCTCAAATGACGACGGGCATGGCAGACTTGGCTATGTTTTTTTCGACGGCTCATTTTGAAGATGAGCTTGAAGATGTTACGCAGATGCTTACGGATGCGTTGCCTCAGGCTCAGCTTTTTGGATGTACGGCTGAGGGGACTATTGGCGGCGACCGAGAGCTGGAGCGGGTTCCGTCTATGTCGTTGTTGGTGGGGGAAATGCCCGGTGTACAGATTCGGCCTTTTCACATTGTTCAATCTCAATTGGAAAGCAGCCAATCGATCTTTGATTGGGAACGGCTGGTAGGCGTCTCGCCGGAGAGCAATCCGGTGTTTATATGTTTTGCTGATCCATTTCAGGCTGATGTTCAGCAGTTTGTTGGCGATGTCAACAAGATGTATCCCAACGCGCCGCTGGTTGGTGGGATAGCTAGTGCTGCACGAGCGCCGGGCGAGAACCGGATGATTACTTCGGGGCAGGTTATGCGCGAGGGGATTGTGGGGGTGACGCTGACCGGGAATATCGTAGTGGATACAGTCGTATCTCAGGGGTGTCGGCCTATTGGTGAGCCTTATGTGATTACGAAGGGCGATCGGAATGTGATTCAGGAGCTTGGCGGTAAGCCCGCGCTGCGACGATTGCAGGATACGATCGTGAACTTGTCAGACGATGATGAAGAGCTAGCTAAGCAGGCGCTGTTTGTGGGGCGGGTGATTGATGAGCATAAAGCCACTTTTTCGCACGGCGATTTTTTGATTCATAATATCGTCGGGGCTGATCGAAAGAATGGGGCTATTGGGATTGCAGGCTTGGCGCGGGTGGGGGCGACGGTGCAGTTTCATGTGCGCGATCGTAAAAGTGCTGACCAAGACCTTCGCAATTTACTGATGCCGCATGTGGGATCGGATGTGCGGGCGGCCATGCTTTTTGGATGTAATGGCCGGGGTAGCAATATGTGGGACAAAGCCGGGCACGATATTGGCGTCGTTCGAGAACTATTAGGCGATGTTCCCACGGCGGGTTTTTTCTGCGGTGGAGAGTTTGGCCCGGTAGGCGGCAGTAATTTTATTCATGGGTTTACAGCTAGCATTGCGCTGCTCCGTGAACCATCAATTCGTGAATCTGCTTAATAATTATGGTGTAATCGTAGGGCAGTAAGTAACGCCGTAAATCCAGATGTGCCGCATATCAGGGTGTGAATGACTCGTTATGCAGGAGATTGATACATGAATTGGCTAAGATTATCGCTAATAAGTGCAACTATGCTCTTCGCCTGTGTGCAACCCACTCGTGGGCAAATCCCGCCTTGGCCAATCACAACCGCTACCACCATCGACAATGCTTTAGCTTACCTCGCTACAGGTTCCGCGGCTGACGGCGGCTGGCAGGCGTTTGGGCGATCTCACCCGGCTATCTCCGCGCTTGTTCTCAAAGCATTATTACAAGACAAAAATTACGGCCCACAGCACCCCGTCGTGAAGCGAGGGTTGGGTTTTATCATGCGATTCGTCCAAAGCGACGGCGGTATTTATGTCCCTGGCGAGGGCATGCGAAACTACCACACCAGTGTCTGCCTGCTGGCATTGTCAGCTACGAAGGATGCCCAATATGAAAAGACCATTCTTAACGCTCAGCGATTCTTAAAGAAATTACAATGGGACGAAGCCGAAGATCACGATCCATCAAGCAGTTGGTACGGCGGGCAAGGTTATGGTAAACACAAAAGACCCGACCTATCCAACACTCAACTAATGTTAGAAGCTTTGCATCAAAGCGGTTTATCGCACGACGACCCGGCCTATCATAAAGCATTGGCTTTCGTGTCGCGTTGCCAGATGTTAAGTGAAACCAACGACCAATCTTTCGCCAGAGGAAGTGATGATGGCGGATTCGTTTATACGCCGGTTGGTCAGGGTGAGTCCAAAGCCGGAACGGAAATTGTTGATGGCAAGCCGCGACTAAGAAGCTACGGCTCTATGACCTACGCAGGCTTTAAGAGCATGCTATACGCTCAGGTTGGGCGTGATGATGTGCGTATCAAGCGTGCGTTATCTTGGATGCAGAAACATTACACGCTCGATCACAATCCCAACATGCCCACCGCTCAGTCCAGGGAAGGCCTATACTATTATTACCATACATTTGCTCGAGCCTTAGATGCTTGGGGAGAAGATGTTTTAGTAGATGCCAAGGGCAAGTCACATCAATGGCGGCGCGAGTTATGCGAAAAGCTAATCGATTTGCAACGCCCAGACGGAAGCTTCAGCAACCCAGCCGACCGCTGGTTTGAGGGGAATCCACATCTAGTTACGGCTTATGCAGTATTAGCCATGCAAACCGCTATAAATGATGTTAAATAACAGGCTGGGTGGCATGCCCAAGCCCCTAGGCGCGGGCATGGTCAATCGGATGTTAAACATGCTCGCGCCTAGAGGCTTGAGCATGCCACCCGGGACGTCAAAATTTTCGTGTAGCTACTATGCAAGATCAATGGCACTGGCCATGCTGTCGAGATTGATGCGTGCAAATAGTCTAGGCAGGTCAACCTTCCGCCTTGGGGGCGAAAGAACGACCATGCCCTACAAGAATTTCGTCACATAGCTGTTAGTGATGTGGTATCATTGGAGGTATTATGACAAACATCAGCAGATCAAGACGCATAACCAGAATTCAATTGATGGCGTTGTGTGCGTTTACTCTCATCGTTGGCTTTGCCACTTCATCGCTCACGCTATTGGCGGTTCAGATTTTTGTTGGTGGGATTCCTCTTGGTACAGCATATGCAGACATCATTTTCCAGCAGTTCGCTACAGGACACAATTTGTTCATCTTTGCCCTGATTGGCCTCATTCCGTTTGTCGCACTTCTTATGAAGATGTTATCCATATCTAAGAAATACAATGCCCGGAAGTGTTATGCTCTATATCTTAGTGGGCTAATCGGAATACTCGGCTTCATGATTCCATCCCATGTCGATGTGTGGTATCCATTGTATGGGCCTGGTCGAATGTCTTCGACAGCAGTAGTTGCATTCATGTTCATACCATTCTGGTGCATTGGTACGATGCTTATTGGCATGTTCGTTGGTCGCCAAATTATTAAGATAAAATGGTTTCAAGCATTCCCGGCCGGGCACTGCCAACACTGTGGCTACAACCTCACCGAAAACGTATCCGGAAAATGCTCCGAATGTGGGAAAGCAATATGATCCGTAAGGCTTTCACTAATTTTCGTAGCATCGCTATCTGGTTTATGACGTTAATTTTATGTCTATCGGCGATGGCGGCGTTGGTTGGGGGGTTCTATCCTCTTGGTTTAACTTTGGTGCAAGATGGTGTTAGTGAAACTTACGTCGGGCTTCGTGCAGAATCAGGTGCAACGGGTTTGTTCATACAATTTGTCACAGACCTCCCACAAGATTCTGAAAAAAACACGGTACTAATGATTGGTGAATCGCTGACATCCAATCCGACAGGTGTTGCATGCTTTGTCAACAGAATAGAACCCGTAACATGGGATACGTCGCATGTTGAGAATCGCAGCGGATTCCCATTTTCTCAGTCTTTCGAAACCGCTGATTTTCCCTCTAAAATAGTGCATGGTATGCGACACACAATCATGGTTAGCATACATTGCATACCATTGATTGCGTGCGCTACGCTTGTAGCATTTTTCGTATGTCGCGGTCCTTGGCGTCGTTGGAATCGACGTCGTTTGGGCCTTTGTCTTCATTGCGGATACAATCTGACGGGAAATGTGTCCGGCAAATGCTCCGAATGTGGGAAAGCCATATGATCCGCAAGGCAATTGTCGCCATCTTATTTACGGCAAGTCTTATGGTTTGTTTCTGTTGGGCCACGAGTTATGACAACGTGACTCGTCAGAATTGGCCACAAGGATTGGACTCTTATACTTATTACCCTAATCCGCAAAAATGCTTCTATCTCACTTCATTGCGGGGATGGGTGAGAGTTGGCAAAATTCAGATGAATAAGCCGTTCAGAGTCCCGTCGGCCAACGATCGAGACGGTTGGATGTGGTTCGGGTTACGTACGTTTCCAGATCCTGACCTAAGGAGTACTAGATTTGGCTCAGTGATCTTTAGTCACTGCGGCGGTTTGTGGTATACTTTTGGGGGCCCCTTTGCGTCGGGCACTATTAGTGCCATCTCTGTGCCGCATTGGGCATTGTTCATTATTCTGATCGCATACCCAGCCACCGCGTGTACCTGCGGATTGTTGCGACGAAGGCGACGACTTCGAAAGCATCTATGTCGTAACTGCGGCTACAATCTCACCGGCAACGTATCCGGCAAATGCTCCGAATGTGGCCAACTAATCTCGGAGGAGGTATGACCGTAAAATTTCGAACATTTCGGCGACGAACAAAAGTTGCGATGGCTCTTTCCATCGTTTTTTTACTTGTCACCGTATTCAGTTTTACGGCAGTTCAGCATTTCTATATTGACCATTACATTATTGGAATAGCGGGTGGTGGAATCGACTTTTATGATGTGATATTCAAAGTTGGCTCAATTGAGCCAAGCATCAGTTTCACTACTTGGTCAATTAGATGGCTGCCTGAAATTGAGAATAATCCATCTTCTAAATTCTATAATTGCACAGCATTTATTCCTGTATGGATGGTTGCGCCGCTTGTATTCATACCAACATACCTGCTATGGCGAAAAGATCGACGTACCCCGAAGGGACACTGCAAAAATTGCGGATACAACCTCATCGGCAACGTATCTGGTAAATGCTCCGAATGTGGCCAACCAATCTCGGAGGTGTCATGACAGCAACACGCAGATCACTTAGGTTGCGTACGAAAATTGCACTGATACTATCTGCTGTGTTAGTACTCATTACCGTAACAAGCTTCACGACAACCATTTATGGCTTATTCGATCATTGCGCAATCACTATTGGATACGGTGGAACTGTTTTCAGTCCGAGGACTGAGGGGAGAAGAAATGGTTTCAAGATTAAGGAGGCTTCACCAATTATATTTTGGCTGCCATGGATCCAGACCGACACAATTGGTAGCACAAATCCTACGACAAGAATGTTTCTTCCCATGTGGATGATTGCGCCATTCGTATTCATCCCTACTTTTCTCTTGTGGCGAAAAGATCGACGTACTCCGGAGGGGCACTGCCCAAACTGTGACTACGATTTAACCGGCAACGTATCCGGCAAATGCTCTGAATGTGGAGTGACTATATGATTCGCAAATTTGCCATTTTTATTCTCTTGCTGTGTGCTGCTGCTACGACATATTTTACCGTTGTTAGCTTCCACCCACGTTACTTTTATTGTGGGGCAATAACTGAATTTGATACCTTGCAAGCACAAATCAAGTTCGGATCTGTCATGTTAGTATACATGCATACCGACACGCCGCGCCCGATGGAAACAAGTATCCACAAATTCCGGACTCAAGACCTACCGGACGATGCATTGAAGGCATCGCTGGAGAATATGATTCTATATAAAATCAGGTGGTATCGTCCGACCATCTATGGGAATGGTAAAGGTTTTTCGCATGCAATAATTTTACCGTTTTGGGTTCCATTGGGATTGTTCATGCTCTACCCTTCCATCGTATTCATCCATGCTCGACGTCGCCGGCGTAGGCGTCGATTAAAGGGGCTGTGCCTCATCTTAAAAGAAAAGGGGTTTTGCGCATCTTGCCGATTCTCGTAAGTCGTTTGTTTATCAGGGGTTACGTTAGAATTGGCGGTTTTTTGGTTCTGCGCGGCGCAGATTGAATCGAGGGGACGCGAAGTGGTTTGGCATTTCTTGCCGTTGCTCTAAGTACTTTAGAAATCATAGACTTACGACACGAATGCCAAACCTGAGAAAGCGCAATGCGCAATGGAAAACGCAATGAAACGCGATTATATGCCATTCCTTTATTCGTAATCAGGGGAATCACGAATCGCGAAATGGTGTGACAAAACGGCGTCGATCGCATGACACAGTTCGCTGGCCTCAGCATCGCTCAAGGCCGGCTCATCGTAAAATTCAAGCACACAGCAACTATCGCCAGAGGCTAGGCTGAAAGAGACGTTTGTGCCGACACCGATGAAACTTTCATTCGCAGGGATCAACTCCGCGACAAAGCGCGGGGAAATCGTGTGCATGATGAACACACGGGCGTCGCCGGGTTCGGCGGTGTCGTCGATTATGAATCTCGGAATCTGTCGGTTGTTGTTTTTGACCATTACGCTCTTTTCAATACTGAATCAAAATGTTCAATCGTATGATCGTCGCCACTTGAATTCATAGCAAGTGAAATATCTTCGGAGCAATAGCATGAGCCGTGGTCACTGATGCGTAATTTGATAGTCTGGCAATCGCAATCGCTCAAGTCATCAGCCCCGCTAGCACACAACCCGCATGTTTTGGTTAATTCGTAATATCTTGAATTTGTGTTAAAGCCGCCAGAACAAATGGCTGGCATGTCCCAGCCGTTAGATTCGCAAAGCTTCCGGACTTGTTTTTCAGTCGATTCTATCCAATCCATCACCGTTTTATTGCGATTGCAATCGTCGCAGTAAATGTCATCGTTGGATTCTTCTATCCACTCATTTTTTTCAAGGGTTTTGTCGCAATCACAGCATGATGCCGATACATACATGGCTTCACTGCAAATAGGGCACATAGGTTGTCCTTTGCCAGTCAATTTGCAATCGGCATAATCCTTGTCGATTTCGCAATCTGAACAGTATATGTTGGCGTTTTTGTTCATTAACATAATACGATTATACACGTTATTAAGACAGAAGCACTGTATAATAATGGGGAAAATTTGTAAGGAGGCTGAGGTGTCATAGCGGTTTTCTCGCGCGGGGCTTTGGGCGGTTTAGCTGTTGGTAGAACATTAGCGTGATGCGTTTTTGGGCTACTGGACTGTCGATGGCTGTGTTGTGGTCTTTGCACCACTGCTCGACCTTGGCTTGGATGTTGTGCGTTTCCGGGCACTGCAAATCTGGCCACCACAAGGCGAAGGTTGCTGATGCCTCTTTTCTGGCGTGCTGCTCGCCGCGAGCGGCTCGGAATAGCATGGATCGGTAGTTGCTCTCCAGCTTGACCATTGCGTCGTGTAGTGAGGCGGCTGGCTCGGCCATGATCGATCCGGGCTGAGCCGCGACCTGGTCGGCGGCGTGGTCGAATCCGATCGATCTCAAAAACTGGTCGGTGTCTTTTACTAATACCTGTCGGTTCTGGTTGGATGGCGAGGTGACTGGATCGCGGTGCTGGACCTGCTTGGATAATTTGCTGATAGCTGTCTTGGCAGTGCTGCTGTTGGTGTCGCGTTTACGCGCTTTGGCGGCGGCACGCGAGGCTTGGATGTCGGCACATTTTATCATCTTAAAATACCAATCGGCATAATCGTACTTGGACCATTTGGCAAAAATCTTGAATGGGTAAATACTGCGGTTGGTGTCGTACTCGTAATAGCATTCGATTGTTTTAAGCACGTCGTCGATGTTGTATTTTTGGCCATCGGGCTTGAGTAGATTGAGCAGACCTGCGGCGCGTGTCATCATGGGCGTGTCGATGACCTCGCTGTTGTTAATCCGCCAGGACCACCACATGCAAATCATCATGGCCTCTTTGGCATTGGCCGGATCGACGACTAACAACTTTTTGATCGGCTTAACGTACTTATCTCGCAAGCCGTCGATGCCATGAAGCTCGTACATTTTTAGCCATCGGCGAACGCTGCCTGCTTTGCCAATGCGGGCAGCCAAGACCGACTTGGATACGTCAGGGTTGATTTTGACCAGGTGTTGATAGCGTTGAACCAAGTCGAGCTTTAGCTTCAACTTTTTGTCGATGGGAACATCGCCGCCTGGCTGCGGTGCTGTTGATCGATAATCGATGGGCGTGTCCTGACGATTAAACTGAGGCGGAAACTCAACGCGACCTGTTACATGATCGCCATCACGAACGATGTAACAATACATCCCTGCAAATTCAAAAGTGCCTTGCTGGACCGATGGCCGATCCACTGGCGTGGTTTGAGTCACTGACGTGGTTTGAACGCCGATCGAAGGCGGTTCGATCGGCGTTCGAGTTGGTGTTGAAGTCGTCATTTTTGTCGTACTTCTAAAACTAGGCCAGTATGGCTTTGTCCGTTTCCTTCTTCATGCGCTTCATGGATTTCTCAAGCATGTTGATGCGTCGATCGGCTCGTTCAAAATTCTGCGTCATATCGCGTAACGCGCTTTTCAGCCCTTGGTTTATACTTGCGTAAGATTTAACAGTAGCGATTAGATCATCGATCGTATCTTCAGGAGACTTCGGTTCTTTAGGCAGTGGAGGCAATGGCGTATCGAGCAATAGTTTCCTTGTGGCCTTGACCCGTTTTTGGCCCAAGACGATTTCACCACGCTCGACGTATTCCTTTTCCGTGACACCGGATTCGATGGCTGCGAAAATACGTTGGCGGGTTTCGTTCATGTGTTCGATCAACTCGAAGTTCTCGTTCATCCATGTTTCGATGGATTTTCCTTCGCTATGGATCATGTCGAGCAGCTTGTTGTGATAATGCTTCTGCATCATCATGATATTCCACGCGAAGCGATAAGCTGCGCGTCGCACGGCTCGCACGCCGCTCACTAGCTTACGTGTTCCGGTCGCAAGATTGCCCGATTCTTTGAGGGCGTCATGCCACAGATTGTCGAACTTTGGAACTTGAACTGTTTTCTTGTTGGACATTTGAATTACTCCTTTTTTTTTATACCAACCTCTATGCTTTGAACAATAGAACCCTGTTTTGTTAATCCTGATTTGACTTGGAGATCGTGGACCAGTATCGCAATTACAAATTACGCATTTGGTATTACATGCGCCCTTATTTCTGAGAAAACCGTGACGTTTATTTGCGCAGCTTCTGCATCTGTTACCCGACTCCTGATTGATTCTATGGGGTTTCAGCCATCCGAGTGGATGATTGCAATCTTCACAGTAACAAATCCTGCCACCTTTGTAGCACGGAGCATGTACGCCATGTTGGTGTTTAACGACGCAGGATCGACAGCGATTTCCTGCTTGAAAATTGATCTGGGCAGGTGAAAACCATCCGAGAGATTTGTTGCAATCTTTACAATAGACAAATTGCCCGCCTGACCACGATGGGTGTCGCTCACCAATACAAAGCGTAGACGGGATAACCCCCTTGAGTAAACGGGTTGTTCGTGCATAACAATTTTGGCACATGCCTTTTGCGTAGTGTTTTGTTAATACTGAGCATTCAGGGCATACAATTAGTTTTCGAGCTTGCCTTATCATAGCGAAATGGCATTTCCGGCAACGCGATGCTTGGGGTTTTTTTCCCCCACCACAATCAGGGCACACGCGTGCTTGCTTAGTCTTCGGTTTGTCTGTTGTCGAAGCAGTCATTTTATGAACACGTCGCCTGTAATAAGTAGTAGTCGTATAGATCGACGTCGCCGTCTTTGTCGGCGTCGAATAGTCGCTCGCAACCCTCTGGCAAATTGGGCGTCCACGGTCCCCATTCACACAGTGGGTTGAATATGTCCTCGCCCGTGGCAGTTCGATCATCAACAAATCCACTCACGCCTTGCGGGCATTGCCCCGACCTTCCCCATGACGGTGTCATGTTCATGGGCGTGTCAATGATGCGTACATGGACGATGTTGCCAGGGCCATAAATGCACGTGCCGAATGCGAAAAGTGCTGCGCATAATTTAATCGGTGTCATCGGTGTGACCTCAAATTCTCGTAGTAGATACACCTGTCACAGGCGCTGCAAAATTCGCGGTCATAAGTGCCGCCAAAATGGTGAACCAACTGATGGTGCAAGCATACGCCGCGTTCGCAAAAACTATCCATGTGCGATAGCGCGCAGTTACGAGCATTTGTAATGTCGGGGCTAAGATTTTTTTCTAACTCGTCGATCTCGAACAGGCACATCCAATAATGGTAGTCACGTTTGTGGTGGAACATGATGCAGTCGGCTGGCTCGCCATCACGACCGGCTCGACCAATCTCCTGATGATAAGTCTCGATCGAGGATGGCATACAAGTGTGGACGACATAGCGGACGTCGGGCTTATCGACGCCCATGCCGAACGCGATGGTGGCGACGACGATTTTAATCTCATCAGCCATGAAACGATCTTGCACGTCGCGGCGATCGGCATCGTCCATGCCCGCGTGGTACGCGGCGGCACTGTAGCCTTTAACACGCAAGGCTTCGGCGATGCCTTCGGTCTCGCCACGGGTGGGGCAATAGATGATGCCCGCGTGACCTTTTTGGCCGGTGTGTGGGTAGACAGCCTCTCGCAAAAGCTGGTCGGCTAAATCCTGACGGAAAATCAACGATAGGTTTAGGTTGGGGCGGTCGAAGTCACCCACATATATCGCGGCGGCATCTAAGCCGAGAATGCTTATGATTTCGTTGCGGACCTCTAGCGTGGCGGTGGCAGTGAATGCCGCTATGGTGGCATTGTTATACACGACGCGAAGGCGGTTGAGCTTCTGATAATCGGGCCGGAAATCATGGCCCCATTGACTAATGCAATGGGCCTCGTCGATGACGACATAGCCAACTTGGGATGGTCCAATCGCCGTGATGAAAGCTGGCGTCAACACGCGCTCTGGCGAAACGTATAAAATGTCTAACAAGCCCTTGCTGGCCTGATCGTAAATCTCGGCGTGCTGGCGATGGTCCTGGCCGCTGTGCATGTAAGCGGCCTCCATTTCGATCGAGGCGAGCTTGCATATTTGATCTTCCATCAGCGCTTTGAGCGGTGAGACAACGATCATCAAACCGCTGGTGTATTTGGCTACGCCTTGAAAGATCAGGCTCTTGCCACTGCCCGTTGGCAGCACCGCGAGCAAATCGCGGTCGTCTTCGATTAGCGCCTCAATGCACTCATGCTGAAGCGGGCGAAACTCTTTATGGCCCCAGTCGTGCAGGATGCGATCGTAAACCGTTACGCCGGGCCTTGAGCCGAGCGGGATATCAGATGGGAAGGTGATTGTCATGCAGATGGTTCCTTTCGTTTCAACATGTTCTTGAGGACGCGGATGATTTCACCGGCACGTTTCGAGGTTTCGATTTGCGATGGTGTGGGAAACCCGAAGTTGTTGAATAGCCATCGCTCGAACGCTGCCTCATCGTCGAAACATTGCGAACCGAGCCGGGCGATCTGCTGCACCTGGTCATCGGTGCGCATGCGCAATCCTTTGGGCTTGCCCTTGTACGCCGATGGTTTTTTGCCGGGTGGGTTGGCCGGGTCTTTGCCAGATAAACGCTTAATCATGTCACTCGCGCCTGCGCTCGAAAGATCGTGCAAGCGAGAGCCTGCCATGTCACGCACCTGGTCAACGGATAAGCCGCGACGACGGGCGGCGATCATGATCGTCTTACGCTGCAAAGCCGTTGACGAACCGGGATTCGTTTTCAATGATGCCATCAGGTAAAAAGTTTCCTCCATATACGATCGATGATTTCTGTTCGCTGCTCATTCACGGACAAACCATATTGGCTATGCGCGTAATCCAATTTCATCTTGGCGATGAAATGCCTCTCCGATGAAGTCATCGCTCGACCTGCGATGGGCTTAGCCTCAAAAATCTGTAATAGTTTGTTGCACGCATCTAACATTGGTGGTTTCCTACCGACAAACTTTGTTCCAGATACGAGTGATTATTACAAGACGATTGGGTGTCATCTGTAGTCCGAATTTTGAGCAGCGTTGACGTTGAGCGCTTTCCACGAAATCCAATTCCCAGTCGGTCATCCTTCGACCATCGTCAGGATTGTGTTCTAAAATTTCCGATAGCATGTCGTGAGCGTCTGGCATTAGTGATCCTTTAGTTGCGAGAGATTTCACTTACTAGATTTGGGACATTTATATGGCTTGGGAGTTTATGACCGGGCCTGACTTGCCCACTCCATCGACCTTCGTTGAACTTGATGATGCGTATGTTTATACCGGGTGGCCATGGCGCATCCAGCGGATTTCTCTTGGGACGTTTGCCCTTAGAAAAATCCAGTATCTGACAATCAGATTGTACTTTTTCGTGATCCTTCATTTGTTCCTCCTCGAACTAGGTGCGTTGGTACTATGTTCCAGTCGCCGCTGTGCGTGCCGAGGTTTGACGCCTGAGATTGACGCGGTCCTGGTCGGTGTGCGTAGGACGCAACTTGGATTCCACCCACACCAAATCATGAGCCGTTATTTTGACCTTGTCGCCATCGCTAAGACCTTGTTTTTTACGGGCTTTGCGGGCCGCGTTTTTCAATAGCGACTTGCAGCGACGTAGCGATCCCTCGCCTATACGGTTGGCGACATCTTGTAGATACTTCACCGCATCGATCGATAGCTTGATTGGTGTACGGTCGTAAAGCTTTCGGATTTCCTCTACGCTGAACAACGGCTTACCGCCGGTGTAGACATCCTTGCCCTCGGTCAAATGGTGAATCACGTCGTATCGGCTATATAGCTGACCATGATCGGGACCGATGGTGGCCACCAACCGATCGTGTAGATCGGCAGTGGCAAATAGCAACACAGGCACGCCGGTCGTATCGTGAATGTCGCGCAAGAATTCTAACGCGGAGTCGTTTAGTTTTTGGGCCTCGTCGATTATCAACATGCGATCGCTATCAAGTAATCTATCCATGATGCGCTCGATGCGGGTCATGGAACGATGCCCCGCAACTGTTGTGCCGAGCAAGTCAAGCTTTAGAGAAATCGCATGAGCCAATCCACGTGGATGGTGATAGCTATCTATGATGCGCACATAAACCGATCCCACGTAATTATGATTGATGGCCTGGGCGCAGCGACTTTTACCAACGCCGGACGGTGCGAGCAACAACCCCATTGTCCTGTTTTCGTGAACCAATCGAGCGGCGGCGAGTATGGCTTTGGCTACGCGGGTCTCGACATATTCTTCGTCGATGGACGCAGCCTTGGCACGGGCGTGCTGCTCGATCCGTGCGTTGAGTGTGCGAATGTATTTGTCGGCGTTCTCACGCCATTTGCGATCCATCAACTCGCGGATCGTGGTGTTGCCTGGCTTGCCAAGCTGCTTCGCCACATCTTTGGGTTGGATGTTGTTGCGATCAATATACTCGATGAAATTGTTCATCGCCAAGCATCGCTCTTGATCCGTCAATTCGCCGGTATTGGGCAGCGTCCATGCAGCCATGAGTATTTGATCCTTATCCTGTAGGATGTCTGTTAAGTTGTGTTGATCGGTCATAACAATGACGACAAGTCATCTGACAAGTCGTTGGCGTCATCCGTAACCGTTTCCTCATTATCAACGAACAGGTCATCCATGCCCTGGTCTTCCTCGTGATGGTCCCAATTGGTTTCTGGCACTTCGTCTTCAAACAAATCTTCCAAGTCGTCGGTGTCGATCGGGACGGGTTTGAACGCCGTTCGATCGGTTCTCGAAACGCTATCGACGCCAAGATGAACGGGCACGATGTTGACGACATTTTTATCGTCGGTGCCGGTTTTCATGACGTGCGTATGCTTCTCGTTGTGTATGTGCATGGCTTCCTGCTCGACGCTGCGAGACTGCGTGATACGATTACGCTGCACCTTGTTGGCCTCCTTACGACTGCCCTGAACGCGACGCTGGGCCTCGCGTAAATCGTCTACATGCGTACCGGGCGGTAGCTGTTTGTTGGCCTCTAGCCGACCAAGCAGGCGGCGGGTTTCGATGTCCAGCACATGCACGTGTTCGCAATGCTCAACATCCAACGCGACCAGCACCTTGCGACCTTTTAAGCTCTTGAGACAAGCTGCATATTGACCGTACGTCACACTGACGCCTCCGGCTGTTATGGTCACACCGTTGGCCCCGACCTTATACGCCCCGCGCATGTCCATCATTAAAAGTAACTGATCTTCGACGGCCTTACGCAATCGAGAGGCGGTGTGCCACACGGCCAGCGGGGCTTGATTATTTAGCCCGCTATGCTCGGTGCGGTGATAAGTGTCTATGTACTCGCATATGTGCTTACGGGCGTCGTCGAAGCTTGGCACGTTGGCGATGTCCTTACGCAACTCCTCTACATAGTCGGGCTTATAGTCTGATGATTTGCCGCAATAAGTGGCAAAATCCTTGTCGCACTGATCGTGCATCGTGCCGTACCAACGCTCCTGAATGCCCTTCGACCAAGGCGCGTACGGTATGGCGTAGTGGACCTTAATGCCTAACTCTTCGTACAAACCTAGCCAGCGGGCGTCGTTGGCGTCGAGCAAGCCGTCGCTCTTTTTAGCCACCTTTTCCCAATCGTCACCGTGGGTACGTTTTAGCGCATCCATCTGACGCTTGGTGATACCCGCAAATAGCTTCGATCTAAAATCCTTGCCGTTATCGAGTTTGATATGCTCGCAAATAGCCCAATCCCGAAACGCCATACGCAGTGCCGACATGATGGCATCTTGATGGGGCGACTTACCCAAATGCCAGCCGACGACACAACGCGATCGGCAGTCCATAATGGTGGTGAGCCACGGGCGGATCGTTTTGCCACGATGTCTTACCCAATAGTCGCAGATGGTGTGATCGGCTACATACCATTCGCCTGGCTCTACCGTGGTCCAGTCGATGCTTATGAATGACATGTACTTTCGCTGCCAAGATTCTTTGCCCTCACGCATCAAACAGGTCAACGCCAGGTCATCACTTTTCTTTAGCCAGAGCTGCGTTGATCGTGCCGACGTGGGCCAGGCCAGGTCGTGCTTTTCGGCGTCGCGCAAGGTGGCGTCGTGACAATACTTGATCGATCGCCGCTTTTGCGTGTGCCACAAGAAATAGAAGTGTTCGATCGACTCTTCACACCGGCCACTTTGTGGCTCGCTCCCTGACAATCCGTCGTCGCCACCACCATCGCCGCTACCGTATTTGGGGATCAACGACTCGACGCCTGCGATGTGACCGCTGGTTGTCATGCGGTTGTAGTCTCGCCACCATGTTTGCAAGCTACGCGGCGAAATCTTAAACGGAGCTGGCTCCGCATGTATGGCATCAGCGGAAACTTCGTAGGCGATTTTAATGGCCAAGTGGCCATCTCGATTAAACGATAGCCGCTTACGCCATACATGCATCCAATGAGCCTTGCGATAGGCACGCTCGACGTGATGTTGCGGGTAGCTGTGGAGCAAGGACGCTTGGTCTCTGTCGTCGCGGGTGTTGTTGTTGGGGCAGGTCGATAACCTGGGATCGATGCGGCGATGTAACCACCAACAACACTTGCCCTTACCATTGCGTGGTGGCGCCTTGCGTGCCCTGCCCTGCTTTTGCAAGTAGCTATTGCACTGCCACGACAACGTGCGTGCGGCTACGCCCATGAGCGACGACGCCTCGTCTATGGGAACCCAGGCGTCGGCGGCTTTGATGTCGCTGCGCGAGCGAAACGAATCAGATTGTCTGATTGCTATAGCCATGATTACTTACGCAGCGACTACGCGGGCTTTCTCCATGTTGGCTAGAAATTTTTCCATCAAGTCCGGTCTTGTGGACCTGCTGTAATTGATCGTGATTTTACGGTGCCATTCGCCTTCAATAATTGCGTACAAAGTTTCAATCCCTCGCTTGCAAAAATCACAATACAAATAGGTGATGCGTTGGGAGCCGAGATCGTCTACCACAAAATGCTCGCAGTCCACGCAACCGTTGCAGGTGGGGCAATGTTGGATCGGGGAAAATTCACGCATGAGACAAATCTCCTTGAGATAAATCCCTGTTACGGGATAATTCTCCGTTATGATTTTTGGAGGCTCGACAAAAAACGCATAGCTCAGATAAGGTTTGGCGGATACGCACCTCGTCGGAGGCGTCGAATAAAAGTAGCTCTTGTGATTGATGGCGACCGCAGCGGCATGACACGATGGTTTTCTTGTGGATCGGTTCGCCGAGCCAACAAGCCAAGAACGCCATCGCCGGTAGCGAGAGACTGAAAATTATGATATCGATCATAGGTTGTGTACCTTTCGATCGAATGACTTGGCGTGTGCTTGCATGATGTACGCATGTAACTGCGCGTCACGGACGCGGTGCAACTGGTGGGTGTGGTGATATTTAACCACGGACTCTTTATCCACATCGTCCACGCGACCGTCGGCGATGATGTCAGCCAGGTGCATCATTTGCTTATGATGTAGACCTTCTTGCTCAACGGCGGCTCTGAACATGTCGCCGGGACTTAGCGGATCGATGAAATCGTTATGAATGATTTCGTACTTGCCAGAGTTGCCGAGTAGTAATTCCAAGATGCGCAAGTCGAAGCTATGCTCTAACCAACAGCGCCAGAAATAGATGGGGATGTTGTACTTGCCGGTTCCGTAATCGCTGATGGTTTGCAGAGACTTGCCGGTCCATGATGCGACTAGCTTGCGCGATAGGGCGTAAGTCACACCAGTGATGCAATCGGTGACGATAGGCGACTGATCGAATAGTTCGTTTAGTAGTTGTGCGTCGGTATTCATCTCGTAATGCATTAGGCGTCCCTACCTCTTCCGGATATTCAGGCTCGCCAATCCGTTGGCGTTGCCGTTGCTGCGTGATATAAGTTTTTCGTTAGCACTAGGAGCCAACCGGGGCGGCGTTACTCGGTTACAAACAACGCCGCGCCGGACTGGGCATCCAAGGTGACACAATCTTCCGGCGGGACCGCCCCGCCGGACTGGACGAAACTCTTAACGCCGCTTGTGGCGGCGGTCGTTTAAGCTTGTGGTGCGGAAACGCCTGGCCAGGGCAGCCGCGCCTTCCTGAGCTACGCGAGCCAGGTCGCGCTCGAAAACCGTGATGGAAATCGATTGGCCGGTTTCATTGGAACGAAAGGAGGCTGTTACTGTAGGTCGAGGTTTTTTAGGGCGATTGGGCATTATTAGCCTGCCTTCCTTAATTTTTTAACCAGAGCCTCCGCCAGAATTTTTTGGGCCTGCTTGGGCGTGAATCCCTCAACCGTGAGAGATTCGCTCTTTCTGCGGCGTTTCCGGTCGCGTATTTCGATGTATACGGCGTCAGATTTCTTCTTCGATAATTTCATTGCAATCAATGCTACCAATGATAGCGATGAATGTCGAATTGATTCCGGAAAAAAATCCGCAATAATATCAACGATGGAAAAAATAACGAAAGAACCGACTAAACCTTTGCAGTTAAGACTGCCAAGCTCTGTGTTTGATCGACTAGAGCAAAGATATCGTGCGAGCGGCGTAGACAAACAACTACAGGCGTTGGCCGGTATAATTGCAATTGAATCACTCGATCTTGCCCGTAGAAACGAGGCAATAAATTTTGCTACGCGGATTTCACTAGGCGAAATATCAATGGACGAGGTAGTTGATCTATATCAGATGAAAGACACGGGTCAGGGGTATTCTGATGGATTGATTGATGCCCTAAGGCAACTAGAGCGGGATGCTGTACCCACAAAAACAAAGCGTCGGCGGGCATCAGGTCAATAAGTTTGTGAGCTTTTTCACGGGCTAAGACAATTTCGTCGCGTAGAGGTAGCGTTAGCCGATCCATCGGTTGCCTCCAGAATGGTGCGTGCTCGACGGGTGTCATCCATGACATCGCAATTCCTTGGCCACCGCCAAGCACAAAAGATGAGTTGCTGGCATGGCCACGACTGTAAGCCATTGTTTGCAGTGTATGGGTTATGTTAGGGCAAGTCAAGCCGCAATATGTAGGGGATGGATTATGGGATTTTACTGCACCGAGTGTGACACCCGAGGGATAATGCGATGACGAAACGTAACCGCAAACGCATTACCAATGCTAAACCTTCTTGGTCGGAATTGAAGGAGCAATGCTATCAAAATTTTTCTCAACGAATTGCGGAACTCCACGATACAGAGCTAATCGTGATCCAAAAGACCGTCGTACAGATATTGTCAGGTATAGAGTCGGGAATGTACGTCAAGGACGTTTTCAATGTGCTTCAACAAATAGGGCCAATTGTTTCAAGGGGAAATATGTTGTTAGGTTGCCAATCAATTGTAAGGGATGTAGATCATTACAGGTCGAGAGTTGGAGCTGCGGATCGACCTATCGAACCTGATCCCGATATTGGCAATACGTTTCCGTATCTGAGATATTACACGGTTGGGAACGGGACGCCCGGAACGAATATGGTCAAAGAATCACATGCTAAGCTGCATCGTATTATAGTTCATCGTGATGACGAGTTTTGGAAATATCATACACCACCTTGGGAGGATGGCTGTAGATGTATGTGTTCCCCATTAACGAAAGGGCAAGTCGAGCGCGAAGGGTTGCCGGTACGAAATTTGGAGTATGTACGTAATGTGCTCGGTGTAGAAGTTGGCCCTGAGGAATTCCACCTTGGTAATATGGATATCGAATCATCAAGGAAGATTTTTAAGGCTAGATTTGAATGCGCCATATATAAAGCCATGTTGGCATATGTAGATAATCCACTCAAGCAGTTGTTGGACGGTGCTGTTAGTAGTGAGCAGACTCGACAAGTGTCGTGTGAGTCTGTGGATAGATGGAAGTCCTTAAATGCAGAATTGAAAACCACTGACAGCCCGGTCACTGCATTGGCAACAGCCGAAGACAAACTCACCACATGGAAAGAGCAGTTGGAATTTGTTGAAATGAGAATGTCAGAAAAAAAACTTTGAGAGAACGCTTGACTTTTGCGCGCGTCCCGGGTTATAAGAGGAATCGATAATTAAAAGGGCGTCTGGACGCGCCCTGAAAAGCAACATACAAATCTTAAACCTAAAGCCTTAACGGCACGCACGGGCACTGCGCCCGCAGCATGAAGCCGCTATCGCCTTACGGGCCATAACTGGCCTTCTAGGTTCTAACGATTGCCACAAAACTGGGTATCCCCGATGCACATCGGGTGGCCTGGTTATTTTTTTGTAGGCATCCCCCGGTGAGCATCGTGGATAAAACAAAACTGGATTCCGCTCCCGCATAAGGAATGAACTATGACTGATCCGCAATATCAATTGCACTTGAAAGCGTTAGGGAAAATCGCTCGGCTATGGGACGACGGTGGACTCGATACGGCATCACTGAAGCTGCTCGCGTCAAGACTGTTCGATCAAATAGCTACGGGTGAAACGGTGTCATACGAAGGCGTTATTGTCGTTAGCACCTATGCCCCGAGTCTGAATAATGCCATCAATGGTGGCCAGAATCCCGTGCGGTCAACGGCTCAAATAATGGCAGAACAATACCTGATACAAGTTCTTACCATCGACCTGACCACGCAACCAGTAGGCACGGACGCTAAGAGTGTTCTTGAGGCGTTACAAACTGAAATGAGCGTTGGCGTAGATGGGAAAACATTGACTGATAAATCTACCACAGGATTCGTGAACTTTTTCGATACGCTGTGGTCGCCATCCGGTACATGGAATACAGAAGCAGATGTAACCGCAGATTACAAGGATAGTATTTTTGTGGTTACGACCATCGTTTGATGGGGCAAGTGAACTAAAGACTGGATTCCCGCCTGCGCGGGAATGACGGACACATAAGCAAGGATGCTGATGTTGCGAAGGATCGCACGACAACCAAGCCTTACCTCCTGTGAAGGGGACGCCTGCGCGGCGACGCCTAACCCCCGTCGCCGTGCGGGTTCCTTCGCTGGTTGTATGAGTCGAAGATCATCGACTGCCCCAGGTCCGAAGGACATGGGCCACCCAGCCCGTATTCCGAAAATGCCGGTCCGGCGAGACTGCCATCCATCCGACTTACTCCGGATTGGAAATGTCTTGACCCCAACCCAAGCGGTAGTAGTGCGCCCATCCTCGCATGTTGCCGGACCGGCATCTCCATTTACCCAAATTAACACAGCGAAGATATTCGTCGAGTCGCGATCACGCGACAACTGCTGCCCTGGGAACATACGGCCCCTGGACCCGACGTCGGGGGCGGGGAACCACGTTCACCCCCGACCACTTATCAGAAAAACATGCGGGCGCATGTCAAAGAGTGACAACCCAGCGGCACGGACGCCGTCGCACGCGTGTGAAAATATCACGAAAAGATCAACGGCAGTTAACCAACTGCTTAACCCTTTTGGAAGGAGTGACAACATGAAGTCATCTCGGTTTGGAGCTTTGTTAGTAGCGGTTTTGATGGGTGTCACGACGTGGCACTGTGTAGGTTGTGCGAGTGACGCAGAGGCGTCAATCGTTATGCAGCAGAACATGAGAATGATTAGCGACTTCGCCGACGACAACGATATGAGCGTCGTGGTGCAGGTGGCGAGCGATGGCCGATTCGGCTTCACCTGGGACCAGTTCCTTGGTGTCAATACCGGCCTGACGATGAATGCCACGCTGACGGCACGCGGCGATGATGGACCATCAACGGCTAAGACGGTCGACGGAAAGGCAGGCAATAGCCTGCCCTACGAGGAGACATCGGCGAACACGCCCACTGCGGAGGACGCGGTAAACCCCACGAAACAAGACTCGAACGACGACTGACCGCCCGAAACGGCGACGCCAGCGAAGGCCGGGATGCCACGACGGTGAAGCCTTCGACCGTGACCGGGGCGGACCTCGGCGGAGGACGGGGCCATAAATGGCTTTAAGGGCGAAGAAAACGGCGGGCTATAGCCGCTGGACGAGGCTTGTTGGTGGCACGAGCCAAAGCAGACCGGCCACGCCGGAACCGGCAATGCCGGGAAGTAAACATGGAAATTCAGGCAGCAAAATTCGAGTCTTTGATGCGGCGGTTGCAAGAGCGATCGCCGCATCGGCCTGTTCCAGCCGTGGAAATCGCCGCCCTGTGCGGGGCGGACGGCAGCCGGGAAACCCGGCGACGACGGGTGCGAAGCCTCGTGCAAATGGCTCGATTGGCCGGCCTGCGAATCTGTGCCGAGTCGCGTGGATACTGGCTGGCACGCAGCGACGCCGAATGGAAGGCCTACTGCGAAGCGGTCAAAAACAAGGCGATTTATAAATTTGTCGCACTGGCCAAACAACAGAAAGCGGCGAACGAAACGCGAAACGGACAAGGGAAATTGTTCGACATGACACCTATTTTTGCAGGTTGAACCTGTTTGTGCGAGATAAACATTGAACGAATCACAGCAATTTGAACGAGCTATACGGGTGGCTGACTCGCTACGAGACCTGCAACTGGTCATCGGGAAAATGATCGCCTCCGTGCCGATTGATGCGTGCACCGTAGGCACAAGAGTTGGCGGGCTTCGCGCCGTTAGCGAGCAAATGATCCGCGATGTGACCGAAGTATTACACCCGTACATCCCCGAAATAACCGTGGACTTTGGCGAGTCGCCGTGCGGCGAGCGCCGCAAAAGTATGACCTGCCAATGGCAGGAAAAGGCGGGGACATGTTAGCGGAAGTGACGCTTAGTTTATCTGACTTTGGCGCAATGGCTGCTATTCTCGCGGTGTTTATGGTTCCAGTATTGGCCATGCTGCGTGGCTGTAACCAGCGCATCGCCGCTGCCGAAACGCGAATCAAAGATGTTGAAGATGACAAGGCCGATAAAGTCGTTTGCGTTCGTGGCGCGATGGCTAATAGAAACGCTATTGATCGTGTGGCTATACAGCTCGCCGAAATGAAAGGGCGTATCGATGCGTCAATCGGGTTTCAGGGCGCAACGAAACGCATGGCAGATGCCGTCGAAAAAGTGGTAGAGGAACTGACTAAATGAATCCAACTGAAGCGAGAGCTAGACTCATCAAGCAATGCCGACGGGAAACGCTCTCGGTATTGCTCAACGTTTATCCAAGTGCATTTAGCTTTGAAGACATCTTCAACACGCTGCTGTACCTCGAAGTGGAAGAAGACCACGTCAAACGTGACCTGGCCTACCTTCAAGAAAAAGGATATGTGCAATGCGTGAATAACGAAGATGGTCGTATGCCATTTAGCAAACGTAAATTCAAGCTGACCGCTAGCGGCGATGAAATCGCAAATAAGATCACAACTGACATCGCACTGGAACCATAAACATGGCGAGGGAACCTTGGTGGACAGAACTAGGCGAAGACACACTGGAGCGCATCAACGAGCTGCTCACGGAAGGATGGGACAATGCGGACATTCTCCGCGAATTATTCATCCCGACCAGCAAGCTGCGGTCGCTGCAAATATACGCCCAAAAGTTTGGACCACGACGAAGGCTGGAAAAGTTTGCCCAGTTCAAAAACGCGATACTCGATCGACTGCCCGAAATGGCTCCGAAATTCATGGATGCCCTGCAACTGGTCGCGTCCAAAGCGGTGTCGCCCAGTGTGAAAGACTCGACCCAACTGCGTGCCCAGGAACTCATGAACGACTTCATGGCGAAAATCGCCAAGGTGATGATCGTCGATGCGAAAACAGAAGAGAAACGAATACGTGATGAATCAACTAAATCCATTGACGTGCAAGATGCTATTGATCGCCTTTACGATGCTTATGGGATTGACTCCGATCATGGCTAATGGCCGCCCGCATATCCAAGTAAGCGACCCCACGCAACAGCTAATGGCGGCGATGGAGAAGATTCTGCTTCCCTACCAAAAGCTGGACATCGCTTCCGATGCCCGGTTTAGACTTTGCCGCTGGTCTCGACAGACAGGCAAGAGCTTTTCCAAAACACTGCGCCGCATTTTGCGGGGCGCAAGACGCAACCGCAATCAGATTTTCCTATCAGCCGGTGAACGACAGAGTAAGGAACTCATCGCCAAGGCCAAGCAACACCTGCAGGCGATGGAGATTCTATTTGAATATGAAGAAAACGTATTCAAAGATACCGACATCAAACAAATGGAAATCATTCTACCGTCAGCCTTTGGCGGTATCCGCATCATCGGCCTGCCCGCTAACCCGGACACCGCTCGCGGATTCACCGGCGATCTGTTTCTGGACGAATTTGCTATCCATAAAAAGAGCCGCGAAATCTGGGCGGCTGCCTATCCGTCCGTGATGCGAAAAGGTGGCGAAGTTGATGTGGCTTCCACGCCTAAAGGCAAACGCGGCATGTTCTACGACCTGGACATGAACCCGACCTTTGAGAGCGATGTACTTACGATCTATGACGCTGTGGAACAAGGACTCGAAGTTGACCTCGAAGCACTCAAGGCAGGCGCCGTGGATAGCGAACTGTGGCGACAAGAATTTCTATGCGAATATATCGACGAGGCGTCGGCATTCCTACCCTATGAACTCATCGCGGCGTGCATGGACGACAAACTACCGCGACAACTCGACGTCGAAGCACTCGCGCAAATCAGTAACGACGTTTACGTCGGGATCGATATTGGTCGCAAGCATGACCTGACCGCGCTGTGGGCGTTCGAGCAAGTGGGTAGCCAACTCATTAGCCTTGGCCTTATCGAACTGCGTTCGACGCCGTTTCGATTGCAGTTTGAAATCATATCTCACGTACTCAACCAACGGTGCGTGAGGCGATGTGCCATCGATAACACCGGACTCGGAATGCAACTGGCCGAACAACTGGTCGAACGGTTCGGCGACTATCGCGTTGAGGCGGTGACGTTCACGGGCAGAGTTAAAGAAAATATCGCTGGCAAGATGCGGGTGAAATTTGAAGATAGAAACATTCGCATCCCCGCCTTCCCAGAACTACGCGAAGACCTGCACAGCGTAGAAAAAAGCGTGACGCTGGCTGGCAATGTACGGCTGCAAGCCGCCCGCGAAGGCGGGAGCCATGCGGACAGGTTTTGGGCAGGGGCGTTGGCGGTGTATGCGGGGAGTGATGGTCAAGCCGGACCTATTAGTTTTACGCCTGGCGATAGACGGAATCATCCGGGCATGGATGGCGGTGGTGACGATCTCGATTGGCAAGATCAGGCAGATGATGAATTCGCCTCCATTTACGAAGTTGGATCACGATGAGTATGAGCTTGACTTATAACAATGTGAAGCGAGGCGTGCGGGATGCGTACCAGGCGTTTCGGTCTAATTTTTCCGGCTCACTATTTCCGCCGGATGGAACGATCGTTACGCCGTCGGCGACGCTCGATGCACACCTGCACCTGCTTAGCGATAACTTGGATTTCAAGCGGCTGCGCAGCATTGTCAACTCAGCCCTGCGCGGTGACCTGGAAGTTGGGCTGACACTGTTTAGCGAGATGCAGCGTAAAGACCCGCGACTGCAAGCGGTGGCCAACATTCGACGCATGGCCCTCACGCTACTCGATTACGAAATTGTCAGTGCTGCCGAGGACGAAGATGATGGTGTCGATCGAACCCTCGCCGATGAAGCTGCCCAATTTGTACGCGAGCAAATCTCTGACTTGATGCCATTTGGTCGGGCACTCGAACATATGGCCAGAGGCATTGGCCCTAACCTCGCGGTGCTCGAAAAGGTTTGGGAAGGTCGTAAGCTGGTTGACCTCATACCCGTTCATGAAACACGCCTCGCCACAGACTCGAAAGAGCCGTGGCGGATACGCATTCGCACCGACGACAACCACGTTGGTGTATTCGCCACGCCGGAAAAATTCGTCATTCATATGCCGCACGGGGAAGATCGCTTTCCGTTTCGACTGTCGCCGCTGATTTCGATTGCCCCTTACTGGCTTGGGAAATCAATCTCGTTTGCTGATCTGATTATCTATAACGAGATATTCGGGATGCCCATGCGATGGGTGAAGCATCGAGCGAATGCGTCCAAGTCAGAGATCAATACGCTGATGAAAATGCTCAAGAGTATGGGCAGTAGCGCGTTCGGTGCGTTCAGCGAAAACGTGGACTTGTCGCTATTGGAATCTTCACAGCGCGGCACGTCACCGCATACGGCCACCATCGAACTATGCGACCGACAATATGCCGTAGCATTCCTCGGCGGAAACCTCACGACGGATACCACGGGCGGGACGGGAACCTTCGCCGCTGCGTCGGTGCAAGATGAAGTACGCGACGACATACGCGATGACGATATACAAAAAGAAGCACGCACCATACGCGAACAAATCATCGAACCCATGTGCCGCTATCAGTTCTGGCGAGGCGATGTGCCGTGCCCGCATTTTAGACGCAACAAAAAACAAGTCGTCACCGTGCAAGACATCAAAGACGCACAACTGGCTGGCATTGACATGCCCAAAGATTGGGCCTTGGCACGATTGGGCATACCCAAGCTCAAGGATGGCGAAGAAAAACTAGAGCCTATGACGGGATTTTTCGGTGATGCAGTTAGCGAAGGGTTCGACGCATGAAGCTGCGAAACAGCAAAGACGTGATCGGTGGTGTGACCGTACTCGGCGAACGAGCCATTCGCCAAATTGGTGATGGCTACCAGGCCATCACCGATCCGCTGGTAGATGCGATCGAATCAGCCAAAGGGTTTGGCGATTTGAAAAAGCGAATGAGTAAACGATTGATAAACAAAATGGATAGCACGGTCATCGAAGAGGCGCTCGAAACGGTGGGCACGCAAGCGGGGCTGATCGGCGTGGTTACGGCGACGCCGATCAAGATGTCGAAGGTCGAAGGTAAAGGTTAAATGATAGATGCCCATCAACGTATTAGCCCAGCACGACTTCAAGCCCAAGACGCTGGACGATCTGGCCAAGCGGTTTCGGGGCAAGCTGGCCGTGGATTCGGATACGTTCGATCGGATCAGCCGCGAGCAAAAGGCCAAGGCGTTTCGCATTGCCACGGTTCACAAAGTGCAACTGGTGCAAAAGGCCCGCGACCTGGTAGCGGACGCCCTCGAAACGGGCACGCCATTTTCAGAGTTTCGAGCGAAGCTGCTCGCGCTGTTCGATCGCCAAGGCGTCGCACCTCCAGCACTGCATCGATTGCAACTGGCGTTTCGGCAAAACCTTTTGCAGAGCTACAGCGACGCGCGGCGGGAAACACTGGACGATCCGGAAATCTCGTCGGTGTTTCGGTTCCGTCGTTATTCAACTGTCGGCAACGGTGTGCCAGGGACCAACCGGGTACGAGCCGATCACGCGATATTGCACGGCAAGGTGTTTCGATGGAACGACCCGTTCTGGAACACGTTCACGCCACCGTGGGACTTCGGATGCCGCTGCACTATGCAGGCGCTTACCGCAGGTCAAGTGCGACGCGGGCGTATGACTGTGTGGACACTCAAGGGCGGCGTGATTGTGCCAGCGGCCACGCGCAACGCCAAGGGCAAACAAAAAGGGATCAAGCTCAAACGCAATCCCAACTTCGTGGGCAGTGTGTTGGATTTCGGGACGAAGTCGCTGGATAAAGATTTACGCGAACTGGTAGAGGAACTGACGAAATGACCAAGCAATATGAAGATCAACCGTTGCATTTGATTGCATGTGAGATTGATGCCAGTGCTGCTACGGTAGAGGTACTCATAGCACCATTCGGCGAAGTCGAATCTGTGAATGGTAGCTTTATCATCGATGAAGAAGGATTCGCTTTAATCATGGAAGCCTTTAAGGCTCATGGTGTAGACATCCCCTTTGACCTGGAACATCACACCGTTGGTGGAGAGTATTCCGCGCCGGATGGAAGCGCTGATGCACAAGGTTGGATCACGGATATGCGTCTGGAAAAAGGGCGTGGCATCGTGGCCACGGTGGAGTGGAACAAAGAAGGACGTGAGCGTGTTCTATCGAAAAAGTATAAATACTCCTCGCCCACACTCGCAGTGCGCGAATCAGATAAACGTGCGGTCCGATTACACTCGGTCGCTATGACCAATAAGCCAGCGATACCTCGTATGGAACCGCTGGTAGCAAAGCAATCTATCAATATGAAGGAGACGAAAACTATGGTCCCAGAAACAGTACTAGGACAAGAGACGGGTGAAGTCAATGAACAGGCGCTGCTAGGCGCGTTAGCTGAGACGCTTGACTTAAAGATGGAGCAACTGCAAGGACCGAACTTGCTGCCCGCCATCTTGGAGGCGGTGAAAGCCTTGAAGGGTAGTGGCGATAAAACCGGCGCGGGCGAGAAAAAGGCTGACGGCGAGAAAAAGGCCGACGAGGCTGAAACTGCCGTGGCCAATAGTGCATGGGGCGCACTGGGACTTGACAAAGGCTCGGACGCCAACGCCGTAACGATGGCGATCAACACACTCAAGCAGGGCGGGAAAAACTTGGTTGCCATGAAACAAGAAATTGCGACGTTGTCCGAAAAAATAGCCAATGGCGAACGCAAAGAAATGCTCCTGCCTTTCAAGGATGTCATCGGCCTTGGTGATAGCGAAGAGGCTCGCAAGAAGGACCACGAAGTGATTATGGCCCTGGCGGCATCATCCCCTGAGCAATGCAAGCACATGCTTCAGCAGCGCAAGGCGCAGCTACCGCCACAGGGGGCAACCAACGAGCCAACGCCTACGGTAACGAGCGATGACCGAATGTCCATCATCGCTAACGCGGCGAAGGAATACGACGCCAATGACATGCAGATCGGCTCGAAGCCCGGTTATGTCATGCAAGTTCTTAAAGAGAAAAAGTTGTCGCCAATGACAGAGGACGAACATAAGAAGTTGGTCGCGGTTTAACGGATTTAACCGGCACCAAAATTGAATTAGATAACAGCCATACGGCTTAGCCGTAAACAAAGTGGCTTAGCCACGACAAGGAGGTCAATATGCTGACTGCAGATAGAAGTTTGGATTTCAAGTTGAACACGGACCCGATTGGTAACTCGGTAGAGTTGCTAGTCGCGGCGACGGCGAAAATTTACCATGGTGCATTCGTCGGAATCGACGCTACGGGCTTTGCCAAGCCCTACGACAATGCCACACCGGCTACCACGCTGGCGGGTGGCGATCGTATCGTAGGCGTAGCCGCCTACGCCGCAGACAACACCAGTGGTATCGACGGTGACAAAACCGTGAAGGTCATGATTAGCGGCGCATTCGATCATGTCATTACTGGGCTAGTTGCTGCCGATGTGGGTACGCCGATCTACGCAAGTGACGACGGTACGCTTACCAAGGTCGCCCTGGGCAACGCCTTTGTGGGTTGGGTGGAACGGTTTGTTTCTGCCGGGCTTGGCACAGTACGCTTGCAAGGACTTGAGAGTGGCGGACCTATGATCCATCGCACGTCCGCAGCCATCGACTGTGACGCTGCCAACGAAGCGATGCTCATCCATCCGACTGAAAATCAAAATGGTTTGCTCCTGCTTTGGGCGGGCGCCATCGTCACTGAAGTGTTCGCCGGTGCTACCGAGGACCAGGGCATTGTCACGTTGCAAGACACGGACGGCACGACGCTAGGTGCGACGTTCACCGCCAGCAACGCGGCGGCGGATGTGGTCAATGACATTATTGCCCCGCTGGCCAACAAGGTCGCTATCGGTGCTGCCACCGGCAGTTTGCTGGTTATTGTTCCTGCGGGCAAAGGTGTGAAAGCCAAAGTGACGCAACTGACAAGTGGTGCTGGCGCGGCGGGTGCGATGAAGGTTATCGCTATCGCCATTCCCATTGCCTAATCGGAAAACGATTACGAACATAACCCTTTGAGGTTTGTAAAAATACATGCGGTTCAGCCGCCAGAATAGGAGAGAAAACAGATGACTTGGCATCCAACAGCAACCACTGTACGCGGGATACGCGGCGACATTGAAGAGCGCCTTAATGCGTTTCCCGAACTGTGGAAACCCCACGTGACGAACGTGGACTCGACGACACAAGTGGAACCCTTTGCTTTCAGTGGCGCAGTACCTAAGCCACGCGAAATGAAAGATGGTCGTAAGACGCAAGGTCTCAGCCAGTTTTCGTTCAATATCGAAAATGGTGAACATGAACTTACGCTACTGATCGATCGCAAGAACTTTGAAGATCAACAAACTGACAGTGTCAAACGACGCATCGGCGAAATGAGCGGCGCCTGGGCACCGTACAAAGATGAGATATTCAACGAGATGCTCGAAAAGGGTAACACGACCACGCAAGGTACGCCGCACGATGGTCTTAGCTTTTTCCACGACACGCGGTCGCAGGGTGATAGCGGTACGATCGACAACAACTTAACTGGCGTGGTGGCGGCGGCGGATGCTATCCCGACGTCATCAGAGTTTTTGGCGGCGATGAACCAGTGCAAACGAACGATGGCACTTTACGCCGATGACCAAGGTCGTAAGGGTACGCAAATGGCTGCGATGATGCAGCTTCGCGTGATTGCGGAAGTCGATCTGGAGCGTCCGATGCGTGAGGCATTGCAATCTACGCTGATCGATAACACCGACAACGTGTACGGTCGCAATATCGCAGAGCCGGACTTTAGCCCTTACCTCACCCCGGACGCCACACCGACTAAGGCGATGTATGTTCATGCTGTCGGTTCGGACGATTTCAAAGGCATCATTTATCAAGAGCGCACGCCGCTTGAAATTTTGATCTGGGATGATCCACATTGGATGGACAAGCACAACGGCTTGCTTATCACCATGCGTCAGCGATTCGCTTTCGCGTATGGCAATTTCCGACGCATGATTAAGTATACCTTCACGACATAAGCCAGGCGGGCAAGGCCGAAGGTCAAGAAAATTAGTCGAACGTCTGAGACGTTTTAATTTATGGAGCAATGAGTATGGCAAAAAACAGTAAGCCTGGCGTGGATAAGCGAAAGCTTACCCGCGAAGAGGCGTATCAAAAAATAGTGGCCACTGTGAAGCAGGCTTACGCTGAATCAGAGGATGCCCACAACGGTAGAGAGGTGACTCAGGCGATTGCTGCCGAGTGGGCAAGGTGGAAGAAGGCCAACGAGCCTGCGTAAGGAAAGCGTAAACGCTTATGAATTATATCACCAGCCAAAACGTGATCGATCGGATCGGCAATGATAAGGCCGCTCAGCTAACTACTGATGCCGGATCAACGCCGGATACCGTCAAGATTGATGCAATCATTGCGGAAAAGGAGGGGCGGGCCAATAGCTACATCAGTAGCCGGGTGTCCGTCCCTGTTTCCGCGAGCGACTATCCCCATACCTACGCCGCACTGAAAGGCGCAGTGATGGACATGGTGCTGTGCGCCTTGCACTCGTTGCGTTCGCCAGCCCCTACGGACATCAAAGGTAGCCATGACCGGGCGATTGAATGGCTCAAGGGTGTGGCCGATGGCAGTGTCTCACTGCCCGATGCCGGGCTGGTGTCAAACGACGGTCAGTGGAACTCGGAAACGAAGTCCACATCACGCGAGGATATGATTTAAGTGACGTCACTTACGCTTAGATTGACGGGCGATCGAAACATGTTCGAGCGGGCCTCGAAGGCCCTTCGAGCGCCGCGAAAGCTGATGCGACAAATTGGTATACTCGAAATGATATCTGCCGAACGGCGCCTTGAGGTGTTGCTTGCTCAAAAGGCGGACGGAGGTGTTCGCAGTGGAAAACTAAAGGCGTCAATCACCGCTGGCACGCAAGGTCGCGGTGGTGGTGACACAATCTTTTCGCTGAGCGATGAATCGGTGGAAGTGGGATCGAACTTGCCCTATGCGGCGATACGGCAATTCGGTGGGACTATCCTACCGAAAAAACCGGGCGGGGCGTTGGCCATACCACTGACCGATCAACTCAAACGTAGTGGTCAGTCGCCGACAGAATTCGATCTGTCGTTTGTGCCGATCACCGGCGGAGCCAGCGGTAACGTGTTCGGGTTACTGGTTGATAAAAAAAATAAAAAGGATGGCAAGGGTGAGCCACTCTACGCACTGGCCCGCGAAGTGACACAGGCAGGCACGCCGTATCTGTTTATCTCGGATGATGACCTGCGCGTAATTCAAGAAGAACTATGGCCGGAATTTTTGGGATTTTCATAAATGGTAAACGACGGATCGCTGGCAACCCTGGTCGAAGAATGGATCGTGACGCAAATACGCGCCCTGGCGGAATTTGCGGATGATGCGGTTGAAGTGTTTCCGGGGAACGAAGTGGTCTCCGGTCAACAAGTGATCGACGAACTGACCAAAAAACGCAGCCCCTATGCCACGGTGTTTTTTAGAGGCGACCAACCACTGCCACTTGAAGAAGGTGAGCAGGCCTACGACCCGACCTATGTGATTTGGATTGTGGTGCAAAACCATCGGCCTGGTACGGCGCGGTTTGGAGACGGCACGTCGCCAGGCACGAACCAGATGCGGGATGTCTTACGGACTGCCCTGCACGACAAATTCCCTAACCTTACCGCCAACGGTTTTTATACCGATGGCACCAAGTTTGGTGGTGTGAAAATTATTTTTCAACGCAAAGATGCGTGGATACTCGAAGCTACGCTGGTGATACGAGAGACGCCGACGTAGGCCGCTCGCGTTTACAGGCCGCTTGCGGCGAAAGGAATGAATCATGGCAAACAAAAGAGCCTTTTTGGCACAGGGACTGGTGACCAACGGTGTGAGTGTGGGCGGACTGGCCAACCTTGACTTCGACGCTAGTTACGTGGACGTCATCGAAAGCCCGCCGAACAGCGCGTTCGGGGTTGAAGATGTGGATCGCGGCGGACTCAAAATCGGTGCGTCCATGAGCTGTACGGACATCACCAAAGCCAACGCCATCCTTAATTCCACGCCTGGGACTACGACCTTCTCCGGTAGGGAGAGCGGGCTGGCTACCTACAAGGATTATGTGACGCAGGCTATCGTCTGGTCGGGCATGGATATGACGCTGGCGAAAAACGCTGATGGTCAACTCAACTGTAATGGCACATTACGATTTGCGGCGAATACCACCGCACTGGCTAATGCTATTGCGGTTACTCCGACACAAACGGCGCCAACCTTCGTTGCCCCTGTCAGGCTCTACCGCCCTAACAGCGCATCATTTAATCCAGGCGTAGCCATTGCACCGGGACATGTGCAGTCGGTGCGGCTGGCGCTGGCTGGTAACCTCGAGGAAGACTACGGCGATGATGACATTGGGCACACGGCAGTTGACTTAAAATCTTGGGGATCACTTAAAACCACACTGGTGTTCCGCGATGCCAGCGACGCCGCGACCAGCGACGTCGCGTCGCAACTGATGGCGGCGGCGAAAGGCGTACTCACCGTGACGCTGCTTGGCAGGGGCGGGGCGGCGAGCCAGACGCTGACGGTCAATAACCTGCTGTGGACCAACGTCAAGAAAACGCAAGGTGAAGGCTACTTTGAATATACGATGAGCGGCGTGAGCGGATGGAAAAACGGCGTGACGCTGTATGACATGTCGGCGTCGAAATTGTTTAGCATCGCCTAAAAGGAATTAGTGCGTGGGAACTGGTAGAGAAGAACTCAAGATCAAAGCAACGCTCGAAGGTGGTAAACAAACCGCCGACGGGCTGAAGGATATTGCAGGCGCACAGGCGGCGGTGAATACCGGTAATCAGGAGGCGGCCCAACCTGTTAAAGAAGCCACCGCCGCCCAGGAAGATTTGAATGCGTCGGAGAGTGATTACATTCAACTGCTGACGCAGATCAGCCCGGTGCTAGGACGATTTGTTGATGCGGCGATCAAAGGCAGCAAAGTGGCAGGAGACCTGGCCACTCAAAATATCAATCTTACGGGGGCATTCAAGAAGGCCAAGGCTGCCATCACTGCTAACGCCGGTGCGCTGAAGCTGCTGACCGCAGGTGGTGCGGCGGTTGTGGGCTTGGTGCTGATCTCGAAAGCATTTACGGCTATCAAAAAAGAGGCCGAAGAGGCGACCAAAGCCATTAACGGAACCATCGAAGCGCAAACACGTTTGAGAAACGAAGCGATCGATCGCAAACAATCCATTGAAGACATTGCCGACGCGCGACGCGAAGGTGGGTTTAACGCTGGCGAGGCCCGGCAAGCGTCGGACAAGGCCAGGCTAATCGGAGAGGCCAACCCGTCGCTGCAAGATGGCGCAGTCAACCAAGCCCTTGCGTTGGGCGGCGTCGAACGTAGCGTTGAAGAGCTATCAAAGATCGCCTTCCTTTTACAAAGCGGAAAGATCAATCTTGACGGCGGGCAACGCAGTGAAACACGAGATCGTGTCATCGAGCGGGCGTTAGAACGAAATGCCGAAGTCATAGACAAGGCTTTTGCACGCGAAGATGTGCAAGCCAAAGAAACACGCGATGAGGCTAAGACGCAGGCGAAGTCTGCGAGCGGTGGCAATCTGGCAGAACTAATTAAAATCATCGAACCGTTTATAAAAGGCACTGACCTGAACCCCGAAGACATCGCCAAGATTATCCAGGTGTTACCCGCCGTCGATGAAAACAGGGGCAAGCCCCTAAAAGGTGTGCCGATCACTTCGTTTTTCGCCAACACTGAACGCTCCAGGGTAGAAGGTGAACTTGGGGCTGCAGGATTAGATACTTCGGGTGTCGGGGCACCATCCCAGGTAGCTATTAACGTTGCACGCAAAGTGTTAAATGAGCTACGAGATAAGCCAGCTCCCATCACCATCGTCAACAACAACCAAGGCGCAACCTTAAACGGTTCGGACGCGGCGTCACGGCAACAGCGAGAAGCGGCATCAGGCATAGGCGAAAACGCGAGCGTGTTGGCGGAGAATTGAATAAGACTGGATACCCGCCTGCGCGGGTATGACGGCAAGACTGGATTCCCGCCCCGCCACAGGCGGTCTGAAAAGCGGGTATGACGAGGTACTGAACGAAGTAATACAAGGAGCTAGCTCTGGCTGGTGGACATCCACAATTTGGCGGATTTAACAGTGTGACACTACTTGACCTTGGTCAAGAAGGTGGCGTGCGGGCGATGGCGTCAAAGGCCGACTTTGTGGGTGTACAGGTGCATCAACAACCGGCAGCGGTTGCCCAGAACATACGCGCGGTGCCAGAGTCGGGGTTGGTACTATCCACGCGACTCGGACAACGAGGACGCAAGGTGACTATCACCGGACTTATCAAAGCCAAGGACCAGGCCGAACTGCGCAAGATCATCGGCGAGATCGACCAGAAACGACATGGGCAACCGACCGACGCCATGACGGGGATGCTGGGCACTATCGAACTTAGCGAGATGAAACCGACCACGCTGACCTCTTTTGACGGGGCAGCCCTGAGCAATCGAGCGGTTATGAACGACTGGAAAAAAGTGGGAAGAGCGACGAAAAACCCGGCGGGATTGATCCTGCAAAAAATTGAACTGACGTTTACTTTGCTGGCGTAACGAATATGGGAACTATTGCACCATCACTATCTGCGGCACCTCCGACCAGAACCCGCACGCGCGTCTCCCGAACCGTGCCCAGCGACTACAGCTATCGGCTCGCACCGACGGTGGTGCAAGTCGAAACCGGCTACCAGACCAACAACTATATGCCACTACCAGACGCCGTTACCTGGACCAATATCACGGAAGCGATGGACGGAAACGACACCACCGCGACACTCACCGTCAGCGGACTCGACCCGGAAAAACTCACTGTGCCCGGAAGCATTGGCAACGAACACTTCAGGCACCTACTCGAATACCTGCGACCTGACCGACGCATCCGCATCGGCTTAGGGTTCAACGGGGTAGGTACGGAAATATATTTCGTGGGCTACCCGATGGTCAATGACATTGCCTGGACCGGCGACAGCCAAACGATCACCTGCCGATGTACGTCCGAAGCGGATGAATTGCTCTCTACCCACCCGGAAGCGATGGTGCAAGGCAGGTACATGCGATTCGACCCGACGCTGACGTGGGATGAAACCAACCCCGACGCGCGGCTGGTGCGCAGCTTGGCGCCAACCTTTAACGCGGGACTCAAACCCAACCGCAGCCAGGAACCTGTGCCGGTTACGATTGGCGGATTGACCCAAGACATCTATCTGTTCGTGGAAGATGATGCCGACGGTGCGGCCCATTGGAATGTGGCTAACGCCTTGCGGTATCTGGCGTATTTTTACCTTGTGAAACATGGCAAGTTTGATCGCATTGATGTGCTTCGATTTTTTGATGCGACCGAGCGATTGACTGGTGTGCCGCAATCCCTATCCGATCCGTTTTCGCAATCCATGACAACCGTACTTGAAGAACTTTCGGTGAGGGGATCAAACGCCAAGGAAGCGCTGTGGTGGGTTTGCCAGGTTACGAGCCTGCATATGTGGTTCCCCATTAAAATCATCGCTTCAACGCCTTCGCCTATACCGTCAGGCGTTGGCCCTGACGGCACAACCGAATTGATGATCTTCCGCTCGCCACGCGACGCCAACGAAGCCGCGCGACTGCCAGACGCCCGCGTATATGACCTGCCCCGACAAGCACCCTACACCGACCAAACGGGTAAGACCGTAACCGAAGTCATCGACAAGAACATCGCGGGTTTTGATGCGAGCCTTTCGATCGATTCTAAAGTTATTACGGCTCCAGTATTTTTGGGCGCACCTAACCGCTACGAAGTGACGCTGCTACTCAGGCCAGGATGGAAACCTTTTCAATGGCTTGATGATGTTGGTTTTGTCAATGGCAGTATGCTGACTGGGAACGCGCTTAAAACCGCGAACAATGCGGCGATGAATTTCTGGGAAACCCAGTTCGAGAAAGGCGATGAATGGGAAACCGACGCCAACGGCCAATACACCGGTGTGCCGACCAGCCTCTACCACGGCAAACATCCCGATCATCAAGCCGTAAGCGACGTTGGTCGGCTGTGGATATTCCCGGACTCGACGCGGTACATCAGCGTTACGCCCTGCGATAAAACGGTTGACCCTAACTGCACCGACGAGGTGGACAGCGCGTGGGCACGTCAGCAGATATGGACGAAGGAATTATACAGCCCCTACAGCGATGACATTCTTGGCCGCGCGTTGGTGTACCAATCTCATGCTATCGGTGGTGGCATCCCGTTTCTGCGGTCGGTGCAATGGACGCCGCGTAACCGACCCTTCTTTGATACCATTGGCAGGCTGGCACTGGCTACGGATCAATCGCCGATTGTGCATCTTACGTTTGATGCGGTGGGCGACCCGATGAAAGCTTTGACCGACGCGACCTGGTCCAGGTACAACGGCACACCAGAGATCGACGCAACGCGGGCGGCGATACGATTCACCGATGATAACCTGCTTAACACACCGAACCTGAAAAACAACCCCGACGTTGGCCCGAACTACGATGACAGCACCATGATCGAAGCCTATATCAAAGGCACGTTCATGGTGGCGATTACCTGCACGATCGAAGGCGATAGCCGACTCATCCAGATACCCAACCTGGCGGTGACTGCCAGCCAGCGCAAGCGAGCTACGGTCATCGATGTGGCTGATCGATTTCGCCATGACAACCGACGCGGACAAAACAGCTTCCTCAACGCGCAACCAACCGACGAACCACTCTACGAGGGTCGTGACGATACGCTGGCACTGCAATGGTATGCCCTGCGGTGGCGGCAGACGATGCAACGATCACCCGTGGCCGGTCCGTTCGTGATCCCGTGGATCGACGGACGCTACGAACCGGGCGACGTGTTCAGCGGTGTGGCTGGACTCGGTATCAACTTTGATGATTACCCCACCATCATCAATCGCGTTACGACCAACTCGCCTGATGGGCAAGCGACAAGACTGGTCCTATCAGACCTGCGTCAGTCACCGGAGGTGCGCAATGGCTAACCAAACCATGCAACTACGGGTGACGATCGATTCGACCTGGAAGGCTGGGACCACACTGCAAGTCTACAGCGACTTGGGGAGCGGCACAGTGGACTTTAACACGCCACTACTAGCTAAACCCCAGCCCGTGTTTATATCGCAGCCAATCGCTCGCCAGCCGTTTGATGGTTTTGGTGGGCGCATGACGCGGGTGCTGCCTAGCTATCCGCAACGCATGAGCTTTGACCGTGGCTCGATTTTCGACCGGAGCCTTAGCAACGCACCAGGCTATGTGGATGTTGTCTTTGATGTGCCAGCCGCTTACGGGCTGCACAAATTCGTGGTCAAAGCGATCGACCTGGAAGGCAATATCCAAACGGCAGCCGCTGCCGAAAGATCGCAGTTTGTTTCCAGCACCGAAGCCGATTCGGTGGCGACGTTTGATTTTAATTCGTTCGACGCAGGGACGCGTCGAGCTACGTTTAGTATCACATGATGGAGCGCAGCTCATGGCTAATCCAGTACAGGCAAATTTGACCAACGCCCAGGCGTCGGCACTATCGGGACTTGTCAATACAGATGTTGGCATTACACGCATCAGCGCGACCGCCGACGATCAAGGCGACCCCAACATGTTTGCGCAGTTCATGACCATGAACGAAAATACCTGGGGGCTGATGAAAACATTGGTCGCTGGTACAGTGTTGGCCGGAGCCGGGCTATCGTGCAACGCCTTTGCCATCGACTATCGATTGGTCGCTACCAACTACACCTACCCAGGCGGATCAATCACACTCGCGCTAAACGACACCCACTACCTCTATCTGGACTCAGCCCAAACGCTCAAGAGCGCTACGGGAACTTGGCCCAGCGATAACGTTTATAAACTTGCGATTGTCACGACCGACGCCACGGTGGTGACGGCGATCAAAGACGCCAGGCACATGAATTATAACGTGGGGGTGAACACGAGCTGGTTTAATGTATTGCCGACATCCGCCATAGACTTTAACGGGCAGGACATCAAGAACTTTGCTGACCTAAAACCCGCTGACCCGACAGAACTTACCATTGCGGCTGGCGTGATTACACCGACGCAGATGTATCATACGGTGGCTTCAGAAGGCGGCGCTCCATTTGATGACCTCGTTACCATCACTGCTGATCCTAATAAAATAGGCCGGTCGCTGTATCTTAAAAAAGCGATCGGTGAAACTTGGAATTTGAAATCCACTGGCAACGTAACTGTATTGCAGGAGTCCGTTGGGGCAACGGTTATTATGACTTTGGATTCGATGGTCATACAACTGATACAGGCCACCGCCACGACGTGGGTGACGGTTGCCGTGCCTCAGCCAAAAATCGCAACGCTCGCCAGTGATCTGGATGTCAACAACAAAAACCTGCACACCATTAGAGGCTTGAATTTGTGGCCTATAGAAGAGACTATTTCCGCCGGAAATGTGCTGGTAGATAATGGCCATATGTTGCTTAACCTGTTGGCCGAATCGGGTGCGGCGGATGACCTGGACACCGTGGGCCCGACGTCTCCCAGTGTCCTTGGTGCGACCAGTGACCTCTTAATCGTTCGGCGATCGCAGGGCAATACCATAACCGTGAAGCACTCGCCTGGCACGGCGAATGGATTCAATTTGCAAGGCGGTGTTGATTTCGTGATGTCGAGTGATGCAGATTTGCTGCTGTGTATATTCGATAATGGTGCTGCTAACAGTTGGCAAGAAATCGCTCGCTTCCCACGCCTGGCCTCCGACCTGGCGGGAAGCGACGAGGCCATCTACGCGCCGATGACCATTCACATTCCCGGCACGCCAACCGCTGGTAACGATACGCGGGTGCTAATACTCGACGCCGACTGCATCATCAAGAGCGCGACCATGTATGCCGCGACCGCGCCCAGTACCGGCGACGCGGTCGTTGACATTATCGTGGACGGTGTGTCCATGTTCGCGGACCAAAGCGAAATGCCACACGTACTCAACGGGGCCAATAGCGATGACAGCGCCATCAAGAACAAGGCCGTGACCAAAGGCATGACCATCCGTCTCGAACCGGAACTGATTAACGCTGCGGCGGATATTACGGTCACGCTGCACATTTACATGAAGCCGCAAGTGCCGCCGGTATAGCCCGCGAGCGGGCTTGAGGCCACGCTGTGGCTTTGAGGCCAAGAGTGGCTTTGAGGCCGCGAGTGGCTAGGAGAGTGATCGATGTTTTTTGGACGATTGGAAGTTTAGTATGGCCTGGAACAGTCTTACCGATACGATTAGCGTGGCGGCGATCCGCGTGGCGGCGCCCAGCGCTACCGGCATCCAAACCATCACCATATCGGGAAGCGCAGGCATCGTCCCAGTAGCGGCACTTATCAAAATGTCGGGGGCCACGGTCAATGGTACGCTGGCTGCCCATGCACGCATGTCTATAGGTGCTACTGATGGCACTAACGAGCGGATGGCATCGTGCTTCGCCGAGGATAATGCACCGCTGTCAGCCGCCATTGTAGCGACGACTGCGGCTACGCCAGTAAGCGTTGAGTCTACTGGCCACAATTTGACGACTGGTCAATACGTCGTACCGAGCGGCACGGGCAACTCGGACATCGACGACAACCCCTACCTTATCACTGTCACTGACGCTAACAATTACACGCTCGACGGATCGTCATCCGCATCAACTAGCACCGGCGGATCGTGGGACTTACGCAAAAACAATTACAAAGGATCGAGCAACGCCCACGTCTGCGGCTTGCTTGACACCACCAAAAACATTGGTGGCACGATCGCTTGGGAAAGCTACGCCGAATTAGATTCATTCACCGCTGATAGCATAAAAATAAACTGGACGAAAGTTTCGGGGGCTGGAGGCGAGTTTGTAACCGTGCTACTACTCGGTGGTACGCATCTCAAGGCTTACGTCGGTGATACGGTTAGCGCCAGCCCGGCGACTGCCGTTACTGGTCCTGGTTGGCCTCCTGATATTGTTTTACCGTTTGGTCATCAAGATGGATTTTCATTTTCGGCGACGAGTGCATCGAGCCTTGGGCATAGTTGCGACATCCAAATGGGGGCCGTGGCTAACGGTGGCGGTAAGGGCGGCTTAGCGCTGTCGGCACTTAATGGTATCAGCCAAGATTTGTCCGGTAACAAAACGGTTGTGGCTAATCGCGTGCAAGACCAGTATGCAAGCTACTTTGTCAAGGATGATGAGTTACTCGGCAAGACACCGTTTACACGGGCAGTTGCCACTATCAATAATTTTAACGCGCTCGGATTCGACGTGCTACAGGAATCAATTGGCGATGGTGTAGCCAATCCGTTTGCGTATCTGGCTTTGAAATTCGACAAGCAAACAGCGGACATCAAAGTAAGTTTAGAATCCTGGCAAACAGGATCAGGCTTTGGTGGCAAAACCACTACAGGGTTTGGATTCAAACCACAGGCGTTGATAATTATTTCGTCCAACATTTCAACGAGTCAAAAAAATACCACGATCAGTGATGGTCGTGCCGGCACGTTTGGCATTGCCTTTGTGACTAGCTCGACCGACGAGTACTCCACGTTTATTTCAGTTGAAGATGGTATTGCAGGTACAAACAAAAACAAAACATCGGCCATATGCACGGACAAAATTGTTAAGCATTATTACCACGATGACACCGGACCGAAACAAGAAAATAGCTTCACTTCGTTTGGCACTGATGGTTTTAATTGGACGCGCGACAATTACGCCACGCCGGTAGCGAACAAATCGTTTATCTGCGTTGCAATTGGCGAGGCCAAAGCACCGACCGAACCGGTGGTAAGTGGCAACACAAGGTTAGTTAATCGTGAGCGATTATCAGGCGGATTAGTCAATGGCGGATTAGTAAGGGCATAACATGTATTTAGGAAACTTGGCTGACAACGAACCAGTACGGCGATATTTTTCGTCCACTAAATCCGACGGTGACGCCATTACAATGGCCACCGATGGCGATCTGTTTGTGCATAAGCATTCGACGTTGTCCGGTGTGGTTATTTCGAGCGTTGTGACTGTTGGTTCAGTTGTCTGTACGACCGCCACGGTGCATGGCTTAGCCACCAACGACTACGTCAACATCACCGGCGCTCTCGGCATGACAGAGCTTAACGGATTTTGGAAAGTTACTGTGACTAATACGACACAGTTCACTCTCAAGGCTGCACTAACGGGGGGTTCTGATCCAACGGGTAGCGGCTGGGGAACTTATACGGCAAGCTCCGCGTCAACCGACGGATTACAACTTACAAAAGTTGGTATCACGTTCACCGAGGATTATTTATTTACGACTGGGTTGCACCTTCTTGAGATAATCACGACGGATGCTTTCTACGCGACCGGCAACGAGTACACGCTAATTCTAATAGGTGCAGTGGTGGACGCGCTAACTGTTAGTACGCCGGTTTTGAGTTGGTCGGTAGAGAATCGATATATGCGTGGCACGGATGGAGCGAACACAGTTGTACCTCGCACCGCTCAGCAAAACCGCGATGCGATGAAGCTCGCACCGTCGGCAGGCGCTCCGGGCACAGGCTCGGTGGATGAACACTTAGACAACATACCACTGACGGCCATGCGTGGTACGGACAACGCGGCGTTGGCTAGCGGCGTACAGCTTAACGCCCAAGGCAAGCTAGATGTTAACGCAGAATGTGATACGGCCTTGGCTGACTACGGCGCAAACAAGGTGACGCCATTGACTGCCCTGCAAGTCAACGCCGAGGCCGATACAGCCTTGGTAGATGCGGGCGTTACTGCGACCCGAATGGGTTATGTTGACAATCTCAACATCGGTGGCTCGGCCGCATCATCATCCGAAGTCACGGCTATATCAACAAACACCAGAGTTCGCGTGGTCATCCCTGAGCAAATGCAACTGCCAGCGTCTGGCACTATTGATTACGTTCTCGACTTGTACATCTACGACACCAATGGCAATATGGAGGCTCCAGACTCGCTGCCTACGATTACGGCTGCGAACAATGCCGACGTGAATAGATCGTCAGCGCTTGGCACGGTCACGCTAGTTAGCACCGGCGTTTATAAAGTGACTTACACCGTCGCAGCGGCTGATGCTCAAGAGCAATTACGGTTTGAGTGGTCAATCGTCGAGGGTGGTAGCACAACCAAGCACGGTCGTTCTGGTTGGGTTGTCGATGCGGTCAATGTAGGCTTCACACCGAGCGACCGTAGCAATCAAGATGCCATAAAGGCTGTGACGGATGTGTTGCCCGACGCTGGAGCGCTAACCACGATAGGCACAGACACGGCACGACTCACAGCAACCAGGGCACAAGTGATTGACGATTGGATTAACGGCGGTCGGCTAGATTTAATCATCGATGGTATCAAGGCAGAGACTGCGTCCGTATTAAACGACACCGCAAACACGCTCGACACCTTGATCCGCGAGATACAAGGGACCGGGTTCTTAACCGCGAACGACTCTCTTAAAGCAATAAGGGATCGTGGCGATGCGGCATGGATAACCGGTGGTGGCGGTGGAACCGATGGCGACATCGTCAACAACGGAACCGCACAAGGCGGATCGATCAGTACCATCACGCTGGCAGCCGGGGCATCGGCTCAAGATGATAACTATCAAAACGATCTGATCGTCATCGTCTCGGGCACAGGCGCCGGACAATCCGAAGCGGCCAGCAGCTATGTGGGGGCAACCAAGGTCGTCACGATGGCGGCGAACTGGAAGGTCGCGCCGGATAATACGTCAGTCTATAAAGTTTATGGTCGTGGAACCGTAGCCGGAGCGACTGCACCAACTACCGGGCAAATCGCCGACGCCGTACTTAATGAGCTGATGAGCGGGCACGATGTCACCGGATCATTCGCGGCATACATCCGAGACGCTGTCGAACGCATGGCAGGTAACACCGAATTCGATCGCACGACCAACAAACTGACCATCAAAAATACGGACACAACGACAAGGTACGCATTGCAAACGCGCGAACAGCCAGGCGACACCAACGTGCAGGAGGTCGTGCGAACCGCATCATGAAACTAATCGACCATCACAACGCCAACGCCGATCCACTTATGCTTGGACAACTAACCGCTGACCACGCACTGCTGGGCTATGGACTCACGCTCGGCGCACATTATCCGTGGGTGGATGGTGGTGTCGCCTTGCAACGACGCCGACTCTACCCCACACCGGAAACCATCTGGACGTTCTGCGGCATGGCACGACCAGGCGAGGCTACCATCATCAGCAACGACGGGGTGCAACACGACAGCAACCACGCGTATCAATATCGAGCCGCAAAGTTTCACGGTAATGGCTATGTCGGAGAGTTTTCGGAGCCGGTTCGATTGGACTTCGATAACGCCGGTAATCAGATACTGCCACTGATGCCTATGCCACCGATCGGGCTGGCCGCTGCAGCTATCGACGGTGGTAAGATCAGGGTGTGCTTCGCCTACGAAGCGTTTGGCCAGGGCGGATACCCCACCGACTTTCAGGTGTTCGAGGGAGCGACTGCTGCGACGATAGATTACAACACGCCGCTGGGCACAATCGCATTCGATAACACCAAACGCCGCTACGAATTTACCACCACTGCGTTTGCAGATAGCACGCCGCACGTCCTTGTTGTGCGGGCACGCAACAGCGGGGGCGTGGCCGAACAAAACATACAACCTACCGACATCATCACCGCAGTCACGGGCGGCATTGCCGCTGCTGTGATCGCTCAAGCGATAGTAAGGAGTTAGGCATCAAAGCACGTAACAGACAATCAATACGCAGTGACCAGGAACGCAAGCGGATCGCCGAGATGCCTCAGCAAACCAGGCCGTCAGCCACGACGGACCATTACAACGCGACGCCTGCCATGCGTGCAGCGGCATTACGGTTTGTTGATCTGGACCTCAACATTGCCTACGCCCAGGAAATCCAATATGCCGATCCGCGATTTCCACTCGAAGGACAACTAAAAGTCGTGGGTGATTGGGAAAGAGTCTATCCGCGTGAAGGCGATTTCTATAAGACAATGGTTCCGTTTTTATCCCCGCTGTTTAACAGCTCGACCGGGGCGATGATTACCGACCCTGACACCTACAAAACGCTGCGCGACAACAATGAAATTACACCCGAAGCACTTGGCCTGGAAATCGCTACCGTCGAACTGGTACGACACGGACTCTACAGCGTGGTGATGCTCGTTGATAAGTTGCCCGCTGATGATGGCACGATTGATCCATCTAAAATTCTGGTAGGGAGCTACGGTGCCTAACGCTGACCTCAACCCTGACATGATTATGGTCAAGCGACTCGTTGATGTCGTGGACGCGGGCGATGTGCGCAGCTACGCCTTTGATACCGGGCAGCTTATGCCTTTCGATAATTCATTCAGCGGTAAACGTAAGCGATTTAATCTGCCAGCACCTGAGCCATCTATTACGCCGGTCAACTTTAATTTTGAAGCGATGGGAGACCTGGCTGATGGTGGGCGGGTACAGTTCAGACTTGGCGGTAGAATACTATTCTTTGCCTTTGATGATAAGGCACGCACCCAATGCCAAACGCCTGACACACCTGAAAAAGATTTTCGGCAAATCTCTGCGGGCACGTTTAATGACTTGATTGTGTCTGGTAATGATATGCCAGTCGAACTGCTGAACTTCAAACAGGCGCGATTCTGCAACGACCCGACAACCTACATCCGGATGTCGATGGACTATGCGTATCGCGGTCCGAGCTTTGATGGTGGCGCGGTGAAACGAACCATCTATCAAACGTATCATCAAACACTTGTGGGTGGCATGGGCGAACCAAACGTGGTTTCGGGCAAGCACCAACGCGATCCACATACGGGTGGATTCGTTGTCACGCACGATAACGGCGATCTTAGGCGCAACAGACTATCGCTAGGCGGACGAGGTGTGTTCCGCGAACTGCTTCCAGATGGTTCCATCCGTAGCTTCACGGGTATACGCAGTCGTGGCGAACTGCACGGGCAGATGGTGTCGTTCAGCACATCGGGTCAGTGTGTGCTTGTATGAGTTCACATAACTTTGTCGTCACCTGTTTGGATAGCTTAACGCACCATCACTGCAACGCCTGGATTGCGAGTGATGACACCATGCCTGTGTGCATAACCTGTACGCCGTTGATGCAGGGCGCTGCGTTTCAACCTGCGGAGAGACCGTGCCAAATCGAATATGTGGGTACCAGCTTTTCCGAGACGCAACTATGTCAAACGTTCAGCATCGGTGGCGGACGCGGGGTGATGCCGATCCCGCGCGGATTCGAGATGAGCTATGCAGCGCGTAACCATGATATTGTCGGTGATTCGTTTCCGTTTTTTGCTGGACCTGGTGCGGTTGCTGGCGGGCCTTACTTCCAGGTGCGCTACTACCTCACGCCCGCCGTTAATATGTACGTCGATCCATGTCATCCAGCTTATTGTAATGGCAGCTTCCCCGGTGTTCTCGTATTGTGTCGGGCAATGCTTTGCCATCTATCGGGCAAGGCATGGGATTTGTGGTGTAACCCGCTGATACATGGTCCACAAGGCGGGGGCACGCCAAACATACCCGAACTCATGGCCCCTCGGCCTATCAGTTTTTCGTTAGATGATAATGGTCAAATTGGCTTGATCCATTTTACGACTACGGGCGGCGGCCACTGCTTCCCGTTTGAGGAACAGTTCTGCTTCACGAAAAAATGCGGACCAACCGTTCTGCCGGAAACGGTTTGGGAATGCCTCGGCTCTGAAGAAGGCGGTTCCGGGTTCGACCAGCTAACTGATTTGGATCGTCTGCTGATACAAGTCGAAGCAAAAATGTCGGAAGATCAAGACGCCTATCCGATGTTTAATCCTGCTGATGTGGTACTCAAAAACCAAACGCTGGCGATGCTTGGCGTTTACCTCGACCAGTTGGATATAAATGGGCATGACAACAACAAGGACTATGACGATGTGTCTATCAATCGCTGGACGCATCTCGAAGACTACACGGCTACGCCGCCACCAGGCGACCCGCGTCTGCAACCACCGCCAGTAACAGTAGACGGCACGCGCACCGGAACGCCTGTTGATATACAATGCCAGATTGCACATACCAACATTTATCTGCCAGCCGAACTAACGCTACACGAAGTGATCGTTGGTCTAAACATGAGCGTCGAGTCAGCACCCGGGGCGATCGCTAGTAGCGGCTCGGGACTCTCAAGACGTATGTTGGGGAACATCGATATAGACTTGACCTGCGATATCAAGCTCAAGCCCGAAGCTTATGACCTGGCGGCACCATTTAAGTTCATGTTCCCCGATAAGCCGCTGGACCTGCGACTCGAAGACCCTGACAACCCAGGCCAGCAGCATCCAAACACGTTTCTGATTCCGCGCGGACCCGACGGTTGCCGCGTGCCGTTGGCACTGCACTGGCGAGGCATTCGGGGCTATCACCCATTTGCTAAAGAGCCTACGTACCAGAATGTCCTTTACAACAAAAACAAAAGCGTGATATGCCGAGGCGGTATCCAGGTAATACATGGCTCTACGTTTTTTGGGGAAGTTAACCGTCACTACGACCCGGCAGGACCGCAGCGCTACGATGGATCGGTGACTGTTATGGTGGAGAGCGAGCTATGATATCTAATCGCGAAAAGGGAACCAATCTCGTACTAACACTTGTCGTCATGTTTTTGTTTTGGCTGGCAACTTTCGGCTGTGTGTCTGGCAGCAAAGGCCTGGACCTATCACGTCAGACCAAGAGCGGGCAGCGGACAGAAGTTGTATCCACTGCTGGCGATAACAGCCGCATCACCACCATAAACCTCATTGGGCAAAACAGCGGATGGATCATCAGTGGCTTAACTACCCTTGGCTGGGGGACCGCGTGGATGGGACGACGACGTTCGACCAAAGCCGTTGATCGGTTGGTGCGTGCTATTGGTGTAGATTATATGGAACCAGTCAAGAAGCGCGTGAAGCAAATGGGCAAGATCAGCGATCGAACCGAAGCGTGTATCAACGAAAGGATTCGTGTGGTATGCAGATGACGCCTCAACAACGTAGAGATGTTGCCGGGAAGTTTGCAGCTCAACAACACGACCAATCCATGCGAATCGCTAATGGCGAGCGCATGCCGATTTATGAGCCGATCATTCTCGACCCCGAAATGCACGCATGGTTCCAGGGATGGATCAAGGTGGGTAGCTCTATTGGGCGTTGGTATCTGAGTAATAGCCGTGAGGGGAAGCGGATCGATGCCTTTATTCTATTTGCTGTGCCGCGTGCTTTGCTGCTTATGTTGATGAAATTCTCTGAGTTGGCTTATGTGAATGCAACTAGCTTTGCTTGGGCACATGCGGGCGGGCTTGTCAGTAAAGACGCTCAAGTAGAGCGAGCAAAAGCGTGTGGGGTATGCGACCAAAGGTTCGAGAGCGGTGGACATTATTACTGTCACGCCTTCCAGAAATCATGCAGCTCTTGCCCGACTAAGTCTTGGTGGATGTTTTCCAGGCTGTTCTGGCGAGCTTCGCTACGCAATCAATCGTGCCCAAAGGGGCTTTGGGATAAGCGTCGGTTTAGGGCTGGTATAGCTCGGAAAGTAAACCGCTCGAAAGCGGTTTGAACTGGGTTCGACGCCGGTTCGACAATTAGTTGATATCTGCCCGACGGGGTCCGTTTAACAAGTTATAGGACCACGCCGGGCATTTTACGCGCTATGGGGCGTGCGCCAAACCATTGCGCTGTGCGCCAAACCGTGGTGCGCCTTAGACGTGGTGCGCCTTAGAACGCGGGCCACCACATCTAGTCTCACAGGCTAGCCGTCGCGCAAAAAAATCAACTTTAAGCAAAATTTGCCGTTTTTTTTGTTGACGAAGTGGGGCCTCGTGCTAAACTATACCACGCCAGACCTAGGTTTGGGCTGGGAAACTTAAATTTATGCGGATTTTCACGGGTCAACATGAGCGATCGATTGATGCAAAGAATCGACTCACTTTACCAACGCAGCTTCGAGCGGCGTTGGGGCCGGACCGTGAAGGGAACGGGGTGTACATCACCCTCGGCGAGCATCGAGGCACGCTCTCCGTATTTACCGAGCAGGGTTACAAAGCGATGGCCAGTCGCAGTGGAACGGAGTTCACGCCTGGCCCAGAATCGCGCAGCTTCGAGTTGCAGTATTATTCGATCAGCGAATATGTCGAGTTGGATAAGCAGGGACGCATCGTCCTGCCCGGCAGGCTGCGACGCAAAGCGAAGCTGTGTGATGAGGCGCTTTTAGTAGGGCAGAAAAACCGGTTCGATATTTGGAACCGGGCTGAGTTCGAGAAAGTCTTGGGCATTGATTGGGAAAGCGACGATTGGCCAGATTGGCAGGGCTTCCTGCGGATGAAACCAGGCCAAGCGGAGCAGGCGGGTCAATAAGTTGCAGTTGCGTAGTTGGAAGGATTCGATTTCGCAGCGAGTGGTTTTTGGCGCGGTGTGTTAGGTGTTGAACA
>JAJRPG010000002.1 GCA_024280855.1 Planctomycetota bacterium
CCATGAAACGAGCTTTTGGTTCCCTGAATGTTTCGATCGCCAGGGTCGTCCGCGTTCGTATCAACACCATCGCCGTCGAGTGCGATGTTGGCATCTGAAATCAAATCCTGACCGGCGATTAACTGGCCCTGCAAATCGGGATGTGCCAGGACCACGCCACTATCAATAACAGCCACGATGACCGAGGCGTCGCCGGTCGTTATATCCCAGGCTTCCGGCAGGCTGATTAGAGGGTAATGCCACTGTATATTATAGAATTCATCGTTGGGCACTGCCTGGGTAAACCGCATGTAGTTAGGCTCGGCTAATGCGACATCACTCTGGCGGCGCAACTGTTTAATGGAAGCAATCGCGTCAGAAAATGGACGATTCAATATCGGAGCGATGGTTCCGGCTGACTGAGATTTCGATTGTGCCCCTCTACCGCCTGAACCGCTTCGACGCTTTGCACGAACCAACTCGATATTAGATTGATTAGCCTTGGTACTTAGCACTTCGTAATCGAAGTCTTTTGTCGCAGAAATACTCTTGGTTCTCGTTGAACCTTTCTTGTATCGCACGATGATTTCATCCGGCATGTGCGGATAGAGACTGGAAAGTTTTTCGCTTGGTGCTATCGTAGCGTTAGCCGCACTTCGTCCTACGAGTAGCGTATATAGTCCGCCTGCGTCGCCACTCATGTCTACACTAAAGCCGTAGATTTGTACCAGGAACGTGCCGTTGGTCGGCGCGACCACTTGCTCAGCTCGGCCTACACCTTCTGATGTATCGAGCGCGTTGCCCGCTTCATCGAATAAGAACAAGTCAAAGTCATTAGCCGTCGGATCAGCAAGGAGTAGCACCGCGGATTGCCCCGCAGCTAGGGATACGCGATAAATATCGAATACATCACTGCCCTGGCCACGCGTGCCAAGGAATCCGCCCACGGTGGATGGGTTAGGCAGGTCTTGGACTTTGGTTAGGTCGCTACCGTTGTTGTCGATTTCTGCGGTACTCGGATCGTTCGTATCTCCGTCAACCACACCAGTAGCAATCACGCTGAGACTGCCGGAAAGCTTAGCTGTCCCGTCGCCATTAGTGACAGGGTCCGGCACTGCGGTGTTGCAACCACAAATTAACAAGATAACACAAATCGAAAGACGCCCGCCTTTGAGCCAAATGTTTTTTGTCATCGCAATATCCTGAACCTAATCGTCATGTGATCGTATTCATTAAAGCAGAGACACGGAACGCCCATGCCGACTTTTGTCAGAAAATGTCATAGAGGCCCGGCCCTCTGGCTTAGTCCTTATATAATGTCGTGAATATGTGCCCAAATCTTTCGTATTAGCTGGATTAAGATGCAATAAAGATGGCCCCCATTTGACTTGAATATACGTTCATGTTAATAAACATTGAATTCAGTTGTGACTAAGGGGCTACGAAACCATGCCGAAAAAGATTGCTAATAAACCGTCCTGCGCTACGTTATTGAAGGTTTTAGCTGACGAAACCCGCCTGGCGGTGCTGCAACAGCTAATGAAGCAGCCTAAACATGTAGCTGAGATCAACGCCTCACTGGGGATTGAGCAAACGCTTCTTTCTCACCATCTAAAAACGCTTAGAGACGCCGGGTTGGTTGTCGCGGAGCGTGACGGGAAAGCCGTACTCTACTCACTTGCCCCGGAGGTCGAGGATGTTCGCCCGGGCAAAGCGATCAACCTGGGCTGTTGCCTGGTTTCGTTCAAATGACTATTGCAGACACACGGAAAAAAATCATGAAGAAAACACCGGCTTTTATTACCTGCTCCTCGCTCCTTATCATGGCAGTACTGGGCGCTTGTTCCAAATCGGACAATTCCGGAAATAAACTTGTCATCACGGGTTCGAGTACCGTGGCTCCATTGGCGGTGGAAATCGGAAAGCGGTTCGAGTCGCTTCACCCCGGCATTCGGGTGAACGTACAGACCGGCGGTTCCTCGCGCGGCATCGCGGATGCTCGCTCCGGGTTAGCTGACATTGGCATGGCATCCAGGTCGCTCAAGGATTCAGAAAATGATCTTCATGCTTTCACCATTGCACACGACGGTATTTGTATTATTTTGCACCAGGCTAATATCGTGAATGCCCTGAGCGATGAACAGGTAGTTGCCATCTATAAGGGGACAATCAAAAACTGGAAAGAAGTCGGCGGGCCTGATGCGCCGATCACGGTAGTGAATAAATCCGAAGGGAGAGCGACGCTTGATCTATTCTTGCACTATTTCAAAATCAAAAATACTGACATTCACCCTGACGTGGTCATTGGAGATAATGAACAGGGTATAAAAACTGTAGCCGGAAACCCTGATGCGATTGGGTATGTCTCCATCGGCACGGCGGAGTATGATGCAACGCATGACATTCCCATCAAGCTGCTGCCCGTAAACGCCGTACCCGCGACGCTCGAAAATGTTGGTAACGGATCATTCCCATTATCGCGTCCATTGAATCTGGTGACTAAAGCTGTCCCGACTGGTCTCGCGAAAGAGTTTATCGATTTCGCTCGCTCTAAACAGGTACACGACCTAGTAAAGGAACAGTATTTTGTCCCGCTCTCGAAGTGATGCCATGCTCATTTGGACGCTACGATGCTGCGCGGGTATCGCGGGTGCGATTGTCCTATTGATCGGTGGCTTTCTAGTTATTGAATCGCTGCCTGCATTGCAACATATAGGCATCAAGCGTTTTTTTACAGACGCCTCATGGCATCCATCAGCGAATGCTTCGCAAGGCACGTTTAACTTAGCCCCTATGTTATGGGGGACTTTGCTGGCTATGTCTGGTTCGGTGCTACTCGCAACGCCGCTGGGTATAGGATCAGCCGTGTTTTGTCATTATTACGCGCCGCCAATGGTCGCAAAATTTTATCGCAAGCTCATCGAACTTTTAGCTGGCATCCCTTCGGTTGTATACGGATTTTGGGGATTGGTCGTATTAGTGCCACTCATTCGTCAGTTAGAACCGCCTGGGCCAAGCTTACTCGCGGGCATTATTATTCTTACAATTATGGTATTACCCACGGTCGCACTGATGGCTGATGCCGCGCTGGCCAATGTTCCATCGCACTACCTACAGGGTGCAGCTGCGTTGGGATTATCTCGTTGGGGCACGATCAGTGGCGTGGCGTTTCCGGCTGCGAAGTCTGGTATCGTCACCGGCGTTATCCTTCAAACCGGACGAGCGATCGGCGAAACGATGGCAATCCTGATGGTATGCGGCAATGTAGTTCAGACGCCGAGCCGAATTTTTGATCCCATCCGAACACTCACGGCTAACATCGCTCTGGAAATGGCTTATGCGGTTGGCGATCATCGCTCCGCGTTATTCGTGAGTGGTTTGATTCTGCTCGCGCTGATTGTCATCCTGGTCAGCGCCGCTGAGATACATAGCAAGGGGCACGTTTATGGCTGAAACATCAAGCCTAACTTTTCGCCCCGCCCCTGCCGGACTAGCGGACACGGTAGCCACTGTCGTGGTGTGGCTCATTGCATTAATCGTAACGGCGGTCTTTGTGTGGATATTGGGTGACATCATATGGCACGGCATCGGGCAGATTTCCTGGAGCTTTCTCACCGAGCCGCCGCGAAACGCAGGACGAGAAGGCGGCATTGGCCCGATTATCGTCTCGACGCTTCTCATCCTGGGTGTGTGCATCGCTGTTGCGATGCCCCTGGGTGTAGGCACAGCCATATTGCTCGCGGAGTTTACATCTTCGGATAATTTGTTTGGCCGATTGGTTCGCCGCAGCTTAGACGTATTAGCCGGCGTGCCATCTATTGTATTTGGCTTATTTGGTAATGCATTTTTCTGCGTTTATCTGGGTATGGGATTCTCGATTCTCTCCGGCGGTTTAACGCTAGCCTGCATGACGTTACCCATTCTCATTCGTTCGACCGAAGAAGGGTTTCGCTCTGTGCCTAATGAGTACCGTATGGGAGCAGCGGCGTTGGGCATGTCACGCACCTCAGCCCTTATTCATTTGTTGCTACCAGCTGCAGCGCCTGGGTTGTTGGTCGGCATGGTACTTGGCATGGGGCGCTCCATCGCGGAGACAGCCGCCCTTATTTTCACGAGCGGATATGTGGACCGTATGCCTCAGTCACTGCACGATTCCGGTCGCTCGCTTTCGATTCACATATTCGATTTATCTATGAACGTAGCTGGTGGCGACGCCAACGCATACGCTTCGGCGCTGGTACTCATCGTGATACTTCTGATCGTCAACAGCATCGCATCGTGGACCTCGGATCGCTGGTTGCATAAAAGGATCATCAGCTTATGACAAGTTCTCAAAATGGACAGGCAACGATTCCGCCCGTTTCGCAACCGCAGCCGGATAAGATTACGCCCGCTCCGTTTACTATTGGGCCGCTCGAAGCCGGGCCACCTTGTTGCACGCCCGACCCTTTAATTCATGTTCAAAACCTATCTGTGCATTATGGCCAAAAGCCTGCGCTGGAAGAACTTTCGCTAACGATAAATCGTGGTTGCATTACCGCGTTGATCGGCCCGTCGGGATGTGGCAAGACGACATTTCTTAGTTGCTTGAACCGGCTGACCGATCTCATCGCAGGATGCTCGGTCAAGGGTCGCATTATCATAGGCGAGCAGAACGTGCGCGATCCCAACATCGACGTTCGCGCTTTGCGACAGCGCGTGGGCATGATTTTTCAAAAGCCCAATCCGTTTCCTCTTTCGATTCGCAAGAATCTTGACCTACCTCTAAAAGAACACGGGATAAAAAAACGTGGAGAAATCGAGGAAATACGGGAAACAGTATTGCAACAAGTTGGCCTATGGGACGAGGTGAAAGATCGGCTGGACGCGCCCGCAATGTCACTGTCCGGTGGTCAGCAGCAACGACTGTGCATAGCCAGGGCGATCGCACTACGGCCCGAGGTGCTGCTGATGGACGAGCCATGCAGTTCGCTGGACCCTAATTCCAGCGGCCTTATCGAAAACCTGATCCGCCAGTTGTCTCAATCGTTTACTGTCATCCTAGTGACACATAACCTGGCCCAAGCGCGGCGCATCGCAGACCACGCAGCTATGTTCTGGGTGACAAATGGTTCAGGGCGATTGATCGAGCAGGGAACGACGAGTCAGATTTTTGAGACGCCCGCTGATGCGATCACAGCGGCGTATACAAATGGCCGGGCGGGATGAATTACGTGTTCTTGAAATTTGCATCAAAATCTTTGCACGCATGCCCCCTAGGGGCTAAGATGGAACACCTGACGTGCCCTGGCTGGTAAGTATATATAATTTCCCAAGCAAGAATGATAAATTCGCGTATCATGTATACAATCGTATGGCTACTACACTTATAGATTGAAAAACATGAAACAACGCGCTCCACGAAATAGAACGTTAACATGCTCGAATGAGGAACTGGAATCGCTCTCGTCGGAATTGCTTCAGCTAACGGATCCAGTAAGTCCAGCATTTCTATCTGGTCGTATCGTCAACCAAGACCTCGAACAAGCACTACCATTTCTACCAACAGAATTCGTAGACCTTCTGATTCTAGATCCCCCATACAACCTCACTAAAAATTACAACGGCCATGTTATACACTCGCGTGACTCAGAGACGTATATTGCCTGGTTTCATCAAACACTATCATCGCTACTCCCAATGTTGAGTTCAACTGCGTCCATCTATGTCTGTAGCGACTGGAGAACCTCTAATCTTATATTTCCGGTATTGGAAAAGCTGCTACAAGTCCGCAACAGAATAACGTGGGAAAGAGAGAAAGGTCGCGGCGCTAAAAGCAACTGGAAGAACAATACTGAAGATATCTGGTTCTGTACTGTCGGAGACGAATACTGTTTCAATGTTGACGATGTCAAGCTTAAGCGGCGCGTTATTGCACCATACCGGTCAGCTAACGGAAAGCCCAAGGACTGGGAAGCGTCGCAACACGGAAATTACAGGCTTACCTACCCATCAAACCTATGGTCTGACATCACAATTCCTTTCTGGTCTATGCCAGAGAATACCGACCATCCGACTCAAAAGCCAGAGAAACTGATAGCGAAACTTATTCTGGCAAGCTCGAACTCAGGCGATTTTGTGTTCGACCCATTTCTCGGAAGTGGAACAACAGCAATCGTAGCACGCAAACTTAACCGAAAATTTTGCGGAATAGAATTAAATAGAGAATATTGTTGTTGGGCGACAAAGCGTTTAATTCAAGCTGATTCTGACAATAGCATCCAAGGTTTTTCGGACGGCGTATTTTGGGAACGAAACAGCTTGAACGATCAAAAAATACAGAAAGCCCCAAAGGTTTCCAAAAGCGAAACCCTGGAGCTATTCGATGACTAATGCCTTACGCCGACTCTTAAAATTAATCAAAGATAATGACCAAATTAACGACAAGGCCCGCTTAGCACGCATTGTGGTAGATGAATTTAATCTTATCAAAGATCGATCTGTTTTCTACTGTGCTGATTACGCTTTGAGATTCAGCTCTTCGGCTAGCCGCAATTTCGGGAATACTGTTTTGTCATTGTCCAGCCTACAAAAGTATGACGACCGTCCATTTATCGTGTGTCTTGTAACTCCATCTCAGAATCACTGCTTGATCGCTAACACGACATTCCTTAAAAAGATAAGCCATAGTTCCCAAGAACTCAGAGAAAACAACATTCGAGGGAGCTTCAATGGATCAGATATCGTTACAGAGTTTGAGGGAGTACACAATAGTGCTAAGAACATCGAACAGCTTTATGCAATCCATGCAGAGATTGGATTTGAGGGAAATCTACCCCGACTTGTTGAAACTACGAATAATATTTCCCCTACTGGCATTAAATTCCATGTAGACGAAAAGGCATTGTCTACAATTGTTGAAGCCCCAAAACGTGCAATGAGATTTATATGTTCCGCAGATATTGACACGCTCAAGACCGAGCTGGACGATCAAGTTGAAAAATACAAAACCGAAATACTGTTGGCGGCATTGATAGAGAATGGCAATGTTCGTGGTCGGATTATCGAGTATCTCATTGCCGGAGAGGATGAATCAATGCGGCAACAACTCATATCCGCATTGCAGGATGGGAGTAGAGGAATACCCAGATTCAAGACGGATAACACCTTGGGCGACTATCACAGGAATTTCGAGGCCTTTGATACCGAAACGGATGTAAAGACGAAAATCATGATCCTCAATTCGAACCCCAAAGCATATAACCTCGACAAAATGCTCGAATATCTCGCAGTGGATCGGTCGGTATTCATGTTTTACTTTGTGGGCATTGATCCCGGAAAAACCCTTGACACTGTTCTGACCTCAATTTTCCAGATAGACTTGCTCCGATCCACGATTTTACTCCGCCACTGGTCTGGTCGAAATTCTCGTGGTGAGGCTCAGTTTCGAGGCAATACGATCAACGACCTTATCGTCTCGCCGAATTCGGCGATTGATGAATATGAATCCGTCGTCTTCTTAAACCAAGTCATAGCGCTCTAGTGGAAACTAGGTCATTAAGCATGACAGCCTCCGCAGCCCCTCCCCCTTACTTATCCTCCCGCCGTGTGCCTTCGTACAGTTCATACTTCAGCAGTCGGCAGTCGATTGTTGCATTATAAAATTCCAAACGTCGACTTGGTCTTAGCCTGATTAACTTAGCTAGGTCGAGGTTGCCGGTGAAGATGTAGCCTGTCCATCCTTGGCACTTCTTTTTGAAGTAGTCACCCATGCGTTTATAGGTTTTATCAAGTTCCGTATCCAGGCCAAGACGCTCGCCGTATTCGGGATTGATAATCACGATGCCCTTCTCCTCCGGCATGGGTGAATCCTCGAAGTCGCACTGCTCAAACTGGATCATGTGATGCACACCAGCTGTCTCGGCATTTTTTTGAGCGGCCCGAACCGCACGGTCATCAACATCGGTTGCGATGATCGGCGCGATCTCATTTTTGTTACGAATCTTCTTAGCTTCACGGCGCAGCTCCTGCCAAGCCTCGGCGTCATAATTCTTTAAGTGCATAAAGCCATAGTTCGCCCGCAGCAAGCCCGTTGGCCTACCAGATGCAATCAGCGCAGCTTCGATGGCTAACGTGCCGCTGCCGCACATCGGGTTGATGAGTGGCACGGACCCGTCATAACCCGTAGCCATGATGACCGCCGCAGCTAAGGTTTCCTGCATCGGCGCGGAATGTGGAATCTTTCGGTAGTTACGATCGGCAAGCTTTCGGCCTGAGGTGTTGAGGAAAATTTGGGCATCGTCCCCACTCCAATAAAGATGCACGACAAAGTTCTCCCGGCGGGGCCCCGAATCAGGCCGGGCGTCGTGAACGGAGGCGACGCGGTCTACAATAGCGTCCTTCACCTTGAGGCTAGCGAACCGCCAATCGTTGATGGTCGGCGTATTCACACTCGAAACCACGGAAAGATATTCATCCGTCGAAATCATATCCTCCCACGGAATCTCATACGTCTGCTTATACAACTCATCGGGATTCGCACAGGTGAATTTTTTAATCAAAATCAGCACATTAAATGCAGTACGCAGATAAAGGTTTAGCTTCATGGCGTCGTGAATGTTAGCCGTGATCTGCAACGCGGTTAGGCGCGTGGAGTCAACGGTGTAGCCAAGGGCCTCGACCTCACGCCGAAGGTGGTCTACAAGGCTGGGGGCACAAGTAATGCGAATCGATTGCGGCTCATTAAAATCTATCATACGAAGGACGATACTCACTTGATGTCGCTCTGGAAAGCCCATCGACTGCGATGCGGGGTTATCGTACCATTAGGACATGTCCGGATTATTCGATGGCACATCTTTAGAGAGGCCAGTTTCTTGCGAAGTTTGCGAGAAGTCGCTGGATGATTGCGCCTGCCCCCGCAGTCATGATGGCCAAGTTCGCAAGCCTACGGACCAACAAGTCCGCATCCGCCGAGAGAAACGCCGAAAAGGAAAAGTCGCGACCGTCGTAGAAGGTTTAGACCCTTGTGCCTCTGACCTGAGCGCCATACTTAAACAGCTAAAATCAGCATGTGCAGCCGGTGGGAAAAAAGCCGATGGCGTGATAGAAATCCAAGGCGATCATACGGAACGAGTTTTGGCAATCTTCAAGGACATGGGATACCCGGCCAAAAGAAGTGGTGGATGATGATCTAGCACTGGTATAAGGTCGCTAGTAATTATTTGACTGAGAAAATCATGCGTAGATTTTTTATTGTATCCGTGGTGCTAGGCGCATTGCTGCTGTTGGCAACCCCCGCGATTCGAAATACCAATAACAATGCTTGGCAAGTCAAACGAGATACTGCTACGGTGCCGTACTTCATGCGTTCGGGCATAATGTCAATGTTCTCGATGTGTGGGTTCACGCTCGTCCTTGGAGGATTGATGGGAATATCTCTGACTCGAAAAGTACACGGTCGATTAGCTCAACACAAAGCATCAGCAGGCGCTCTTCCCGTGTATGTTTTTGCAATTTCTAATTTTGCTTCTGGAATTATTGCCTTACCCTATTTGCCTGAAATCTATAGCACCTCCGGCAATAAACACTCGTCTATCCCGTTCGATCTAGATGGATATTATAAACTCAAAGGGATTGCAAACGGATTTGCAATCGCAGCATTCTTTGTCTTCATGGTGTACCGCTTCCTCAGATTACGTAAGATCGAGTCCACCAACAAACCAGCTTGCCAAAATTGCGGGTACTCTCTGCGAGGCTTGAAAAATCATACCTGTCCGGAGTGCGGCACAGCATTTCACCCATGATCTCAAAAGTATGTGTCATGCAATAGCATAACCTACAAAATAAATATGCCACCACGATGTCAGTGTCCATGGCGTCGTGCTATATCAAGCAACAGCTTGGCCGTCGTAGCTGAGGCGTGGGTGTTTCTCATGGGCGCGACGACATCACTCAGCGCTTGCGTCATGCTATCCCTGGCCTCGTTTGATCCTAATAGATGCAAGGCTTTTTCTGCGATGGGATCAATCGACGTATAAAACGGCATAAACTCCGGCACGATCTCACTACCCGCTAAGATATTGGGCAGGCTCAGATAAGGCGTATGAATCATCCATCGGCCAATGACGTGATAAAATAAGCGCGACGCCTGGTACATCACGATCATAGGCTTTTCATAAAACGCAACCTCTAAAGTCGTCGTCCCCGAAGCCACCAGTACAAGGTCCGCAGCCGCGATGAGTTCGGTGTGCCGATCCGATGACATTTCCACGCGACAGCGACAATTTCTAATAGCCGCCTCCACGATTGGCGCAACCTGCGGGCTAGCTACGGAAACTTGAAACACCGCTTGCGGATGCTTTTCAGCAATCCGTTCCACTACGGCTAATTGATCTGGCAAAATCGACGCAACAACTTGTTTGCGCGAACCGGGCAGAAGCGTAACCACCGGCGAACCTTTTTCACGAATCGAATCCACAATATCCTGATCGGGAGGCCGGGCAGTAACAGCGTCCGCTAGCGGATGGCCTACATAAGTCGCACCAATCCCATGACTACGAAAAAACGCCTCCTCAAATGGTAGGATCACAGCGACTTGCTCAACCCGATCTCGCAATTTGTGGATGCGATATGTCCCCCAGGCCCACATCTGCGGCGCGATATAATAGAGCGTCGGAACCCCAGCCGCCTGAGCCTTAGCTACTACCGGCAGGTGCAGCACAGGCGAATCGATCACCACAGCTGCGTCGTAGGGATAGCTGCGCAGATGCCGGTCCACTTCGTTGAGCATTCGAATGCCCTTCCCAGCAGACCCAATGATGCCGGTCAGCATCGCAGCGTGTTTGGTCATATCGAAAATGCATTCACACCCCGCCTCGACCATGCGAGGCCCAGCCACCCCAACAAATCTCGCGGAGGGGCTTTGCTTAAGGGTAGCTCGGATGAGCGAAGCGCCATGTAGGTCGGCGCTAGCCTCAGCTGCGCTGATTAACATTAGCGGGCCATGATTGTCGGCTGGGATTTCTGAGTTTGTTGTCATTAGGGTTGTGATGTCGGCTGTTAAGGCAATCTCAATCCAGAATTTAGGAAAATCGAACCATCAGCCAGCCTCGCCAAAGAACTGCTCAAGGCACACAAACACGCTATGGGCAGGTGGGGAGAGAGTCAACGCAGCATCCTAGCCAATGTATATCTGGGTATTTTGTAAATCATCGCACACCGCAGATTGACAAAAACATCTGCTTAGAGGCCCGTTTATGGCTGATAATGTCAACTTACAAATTTTTTTTCGTGTGCGAACCGCAGGCAGAATGCCCGCCAGTATAGCTCTAAATATACGACAAAATGGATGCTTTTTAGTCACCAGGAACTCGTACAGACGAAAATGGTAGAAAATCGGTCAAAAAGATAGTCACAGGTGACTTGATTGGGCCATAGATTTTGCTACACTTGCTGGACTGTATCGTAGTTGGTTGTTCTGTGTTTATACATGTGCGGAGGTGATCTTTGGCTTCGGAGTTGGTACGTCAGCTAGTTGAATCGGGTATACATTTTGGCCATCGCGCCAGTCGGTGGAACCCGAAGATGGCCCCGTTTATTTACGGTAAACGCAGCACTATTCACATTATCGACGTCCGCGAGACCGTAAAAGGTCTATTGCGGGCGAAGAAATTCATCACTCAAATTGTAGCTTCAGGGAAAGACGTATTATTCGTCGGAACCAAGCGACAGGCGAAACAGCTTGTCGAAATGGAAGCCAATAAGGTGGGTATGCACTATGTCTCAGAGCGTTGGCTTGGAGGCACGCTAACTAATTTTAAGACCATTCGATCTCGCTTATCCCGGCTAGATGAGCTGGAAGCGGCTGAGGCAGATGGCACGGCTATGGAATATAGCAAGAAGATGATTGCCACACGCACGCGAGAATTGAAAAAAATTCGTCGCAACCTTCAGGGCATTCGCAACATGCACCGTCTTCCTGGCGTGCTATTCGTGATAGACGTTAAGCGAGAAGTAAACGCGGTTCACGAAGCACGTAATCTGGGCATCCCTACGATTTGCCTAATTGATACCGATTCTGATCCGGATTTTGCTGACCTGCCGATTCCAGGCAATGACGACGCCATTCGCTCTATTGAGCTTATTCTTCGCCATATCGGCGAAGCCGTCGAAGAAGGTAAGCGATCTCGCTCAGTAGCTGGCAAAGATGATGATAAAGCGCAGCGTGGTCAGGCTAAGCAAGCAGATCGTGCCTCAGTTGGTGCAGTCGCAAATGCTGCTGCGGGCACAGTGGGTGGTGCAGGTGCAGCGACCGTAGCGACTCCCGAAGCACCGGCAGCCGAAAAGCCTGAAGGCCAGTCTTCGTAAACTAGCAGGAAGGTTGCGATCAATCCGCAGCCATCCCAATAGCCTCAGGGAACTTGCGATATAGATTTCTTACGCTGGCGATGGCAAGCGTAGGTTTGGACTTCCAAATATTAGTGTAAAAAGAGAGATTTAGGCCGGGAATTCCAGCGAAACGTTGGAAGGACCAAGGACAAGGTTTGTAACACGATGGCAGCAATCACAGCAAAAATGGTAAAGGATCTGAGAGAGAAAACAGACCTACCCATGATGGAATGCAAGCAGGCGCTCAGCGAAAACGACGGCAACATCGAATCTGCGATGGAATGGCTAAAAAAGAAGCACAAAGGCAAGCTGTCTGAACGCGAAGGCCGTACTACCGGCGAAGGCTGTATCATGGTTGTCATCGACGACGCGAAGAAGATCGGCGCGATCATCGAGCTTCAATGCGAAACCGCTTCCGTCGCCCAAAACGAAATGTTTCTTGAGCTAGCCACCGCTTTTGCAAACAAGGTAGCTGGCGGCAGTGAAGCCAAGCCTAATCCAGAAGACCTTCGTAAAGACCCTACGCTGGACGAACAATTTACCAACGTCTTTGGTAAACTTCGAGAAACGATGAACTTGACCAAATGTCAACGCGTCGAAGGCGCTCACCTGGCCTCTTATGTACATCACGATGGCAAAAGCGGTGTGTTGCTGGCGTTGGAAGGTGAACCAAAATCTGACAAGAACATTGCTGGCGATCTATGTATGCACTCACTTTTTTCTCAGCCGCTAGCTATTGATCGTAACGGCATCCCAGCTGAAAAGGTCGAAGCCGTTCGCAAAGCTGCGATGGAAATGGCTGCCACCGAAGGCAAGAATGAATCTATCTCAGAAAAAATTGCTACCGGCAAGGTCGGGGCTTACTACTCGGAAAGCGTTCTACTAGATCAGTTCCATGTGAAGACTGATGAATACGGAAACAAAGCTAAAATTCGAGACATTCTCAAAGAAGCGGGTGTCAGCGGCGTGTCTGATCTTGTGGTGATGAAAGTCGGCGCGTAAAATCAAACGCAGTTATCCAAGGGGGCGAAAGCCTCCTTTTTTTTCGTCCATACGATTCGTAAAAAAATAAGGCTCATCATGGCTAAACCGAAGTATCAGCGCGTTTTATTAAAAATCAGCGGCGAAGGTCTGTGCGCTCCCGGCAAGTCGGGCATCGACGGTGACCAACTGTTGAGATTAGCTGAGGAAATCAAACTCGTCGTCGAGCTTGGCGTACAGGTTTGTGCCGTGGTTGGCGGGGGAAACATTGTTCGTGGAAGCGACATAGCTAAAGGCTCGCAGATTGAAGAGACGACTGGCCATTATATGGGCATGTTAGCTACGGTTATTAACGCCCTAGCTGTTCAAGATACGCTCGAATCCATCGGCGTCGCGACACGCATGCAAAGCGCCTTAGCTATTGAAAGTGTATGCGAGCGGTTCATTCGCCGCCGGGCTATTCGACATTTAGAAAAAGGCCGCGTGGTCATTTTCGCAGCGGGAACAGGCAACCCCTTTGTCACGACCGACACCGGAGCGGCACTTCGTGCGACGGAAGTTCGGGCTGATGTGCTTCTCAAGGCTACCAAGGTAGACGGGGTATACACGGCTGACCCCGAAACGAACCCCGATGCGACGCGAATCGAGCGACTCACTTATAATGATATTCTCGATAAACGTCTTGCCGTGATGGACGTCAGCGCGATAGATCTATGTCAGCGTGCGGGTATCCCCATCCTGGTCTTAAACCTGCGCCAGCCTGGCAACATGCGTGATGTCATCATGGGCAGCGGTGCGGGTACGATCATCTCAGCGGATGGCTAGCCGGTCGTTGTGAGTCATCCGACGTTTCCAATGGTTCTCAACAGATAATAATTGCGTACAATAAACATTAAGTGACAGCTAACCCGGTTTGATAGTTCGGAGATATATAATGCCAGCAAATGCGATTGAAAAAGACTGTTCGTCCAAGATGGACAAAGCCATTGATTTTCTCAAGAAAGAGCTTCAGGGCGTACGCACCGGCAGAGCGCACCCCGGCTTGATTGAACATCTTAAAATTGAAGTGAGTTCCTATGGCACGACGAACGAGCTGCGCGAGCTTGCGACCATTAGCGCTCCAGAGCCAGCTACGCTTTTGGTGAAGCCGTTCGACCCAACCACTCTCAAAGATATCGAAAAAGGTTTGCAGACATCCAGCTTAGGCGTTTCGCCATCCAACGACGGCAAAGCCATCCGCCTGCCCATCCCGCCGCTATCAGGGGAACGACGCAAGACGTTATTGCAACAAGTAAAGAAAATGGCTGAGGATCAGAAGATAGCAGTTCGCAACGCCCGTCGAGACGCCAACAAAGCGGCTGACACTGCGGAGAAAAAGGATAAGACGCTAAGCGAAGATCAATCCAAAGACGTGAAGGATAAAGTTCAACAACTCACGAAGAAACACGAAGGCTTAATCGATTCAATTGTCGTGGCGAAGACGAAAGAGATTGAAGAGGTTTAGGCTTAGCAACAATTAGATCATCGACTCCCCCATGTCCAAAAAGAAGGACATGGGCCGCCCGGCCTAATCTTTTTTTATCAGATAGTATCTGCACCCCTTACGGATAACGGCGGTCACGACGCCAGAGAATCATTGTCGGGATTCCCATCGTGACAAATGGAATCCACAAGGGGATGTCGCAAGCCTGATTATTTCCGTACTTGTGAAATCGAAGCCACAATGGCATGCCACTATACCAATAGACTCTTCTCAAGTCGCTAGTTCGACTCACATAAATGCCAACAGCTCGGGGCGAGTAATCAGACTTGATGATTCGTGCCGACCCACAGGTGATTACAAAACTACGTTCGAACCATGTAAATCCGATGGAGTAGAAGATACTTAAAACGAAAGACGCTACTATTAGAGCGCAAACTACAACGCCCGTCCACTTCGCAAACCGCCGCAGCCGATGACTTTTCCTTGTCATATTTCTTTACCTTAACTCAGGACATTTCCCCGATTCGTTGCTCGGTAGCTTGTGTTCGCAATTCTTGCAGAAGCCCTTCAATGTCCTTCTTTTTGGACATGGGGGAGTCGATGATCATTGTAGTGCCAGGTTCATGCCATAGCTATAATGCAAGAATAATCATGATGACGGCTACACGGATGATTGATGCGGCCTGATTATTGCGATCGTCCTTTCCCCACCCTTTTTCGGTAGGCAAAGAATGGGACACACGCAGCCATCGATTGATTTGAAAGGAAGGTTTAGAACAACAAAACCTAGGCGAACGCCACTTGCCGAATCGCTTTAATAACTATCCGGCAAGTTGACCGTTCGTCTTGATGCTTGTTTAAGCAGCGAGGTAATGGCTCTCTAAAGTCGCGCGTATTTTTCTTAGCGCGTTGTTTTGAATCTGACGTACTCGTTCTTTCGTAACACCAATAATGTGCCCAACCTGCTCCAAGGTTTTTGGTGCGGCGTCGATGTTGCCGCCATGCTTGGGGCCTAGGGCGAAGCGCTCACGAACCACAACGCGTTCCACATCGTTCAGGGCTGCGGTGTTGCTAATCAGTATTTGCTTTAGCTCTTCCACGCAATCTTCTACGACGTCGGCGCGTTTTTTATCCATGTGGTCGCTGCGTTCCATCGCAGGATCGAATTCCGTTGGGAACTTTCCGCGATAGCGGCTAACTCTCATAGCTACGCGCGAGAAGCTTTTTAGAATGGCGCGACACGAATAAGTGCTGAACTTGAAGCCTCGGTGGCAATCGAATTTTTCAACACTACGAAGCAAGGCCATGTTGCCTTCGCTGACAAGGTCATTGAAATCAATGTTAGTCAGCTTCGTGCGTTTGCCCATAGCTAGGACCAAGGGCATGTTGAGTTTAACAACGATGCTACGCACGGAAACGACGCGATACTCCCAGGCTAGGAGATGTCTCGCGGCTACAGGGGTCAAGGCTTTGCCATTGAACTCTTGTAGAATCTTAGCAACACGCCATCGTGAGTAGTTGAAACGGCGGAACAATTGTCGTTCGTCATCGTGAGTCAAGCTGGGAAGTTTTTCCCCAACTGCGATGGCATCGATAATGTGATGTTCATTTTCGATGAATCGTGTTGCAGAGCGATTGATAAGTTTCGACGTCGAGCCGAACAATTCGCGCTCGGTGGAGGCTTCTTCAAAACTGTCGTGATACATGAACTCGGCGGATTCGGAAAGAACGCGAAAAAGCAGAACCTGGTCATCGGCATTAAGTCGGTCGACAAAAGAGCCTCGCGGCGTTTTTGAATTCGGCATCATACCGGACGACAACTCGACCACTTCGCTCGAAATTTTTTCGTTGGCTATTTGCAATGCCATGTCGATCCCTCCTTTTGGGAATCCTTATCCGCCCGACCCATCCATATTGGCCGATAACGATAAGCCTCCACACATATACTACGCTCACAAAACGTCGCTGGCGTATTATTTCCGAACTTTTTGTCCGGTAATGTAACTACCAGCGTAGGCGCAAACTCGTCCTTCGAGCCTACAAAACGCCCGTTGGGGGAATTCAAAAATACCGGCGGGGGAACCAACTGCACCTTAAGTATAGCACACCAAGTGACGAGGGACAAATAAATATGAAAAAGTACTACTGAAAGCCTAAAATTGAGGATAGTCCAGTAACATTGACTATTTTGAGCGTAAGTGTCCAGTCGACTACTCGCGCCGGAGGGCCTCAATCGGGTCAAGTCTCGCGGCGGCTAAAGCTGGGTACATCCCAAAAAATATGCCCACAAGCACAGACAGGCCAAAACTCACAGCTACCGACCAGACGCTCACGATGGTTTCCCAATCAGCAATTTGAGACACGACAGACGCGCCCACAATGCCGAGTATCGCGCCAGCTAACCCGCCGCCGGTCGATAATACAACCGTTTCTATGAGAAATTGATCCCTAATATCTTGCTGCTTGGCTCCCAATGCGCGACGAATACCGATCTCCCGCGTGCGCTCTGTCACCGTAGCTAGCATGATATTCATGATGCCAATTCCCCCTACCAACAGGGAAATCCCGGCGATGAAGCCCAGCGTGTACTGGTTGTTTCGTTTCTTTTTCTGAGCCAGCTTAAGCGAGGCTAGGGGAACCTTAATCTCAAAGTCAGACTTTTCGTGGCCATGTTCGAAAGCGCGTTGGATCATTTTGGATACGGGGATAACACGGTCCAGCCCATCTGCAGTTACAAACAGCCCGGAGTATTGCATTTTTATGTATTCGCGCGATCCGCCATCGGTCCGGCGGGTGGTCTCACCAAATTGGGTCATAGCTGTGCTGAAGGGGATCAGGATTTCGCTATTGAGGTTTCGCTTTTCGACGCCGCGGGCAGGCGCTCCGGCGGTCAACACAGGTTGCAACACCCCCACCACCGTGAACGGCACGGCTGTGGGATATCGCTCGGCTAATACGCTCTCGCCAATGGGGTCCTTAAAAGGGAAAAGCTTCTTACGCACATCTTCGCCAATCACGCAGACGTTGCTCTTTGATATTGAATCCATATTCGTAAGCGATCTTCCCTGATCGATAGCTATGTTGACTACATCGAAAAATTCTGGGGTTGTACCAACCACATTGAACGGAGACTGATGCTCACCATGCCTTACCTTATACGCCACCGTCTTGAGCGGCACGATGTACTTGATGTACGGAATGGTATTTTTAATGATCGTAACATCATCGCGCGTAATGCCATACTCCGTCATTCGGCTATTGCCCTGAGACGTGTCGCCCGACTGTGGCGGCTTGACCGAATTGATGATGATGTTCTGCGTGCCCAGAAGCTCAATCAAGCGCATCTCGTCGGCTGAGGCGCCTTCGCTAATCGAGAGCATACATATCACGGCTGCGACGCCGAAGATGATGCCTAGCGAAGTGAGCAATGAACGGAGCTTGTGCAAACGAAGATTGGTCAGTCCTAGCTGAATCGTCTCCTTGCTGATGAGCTTCACAATAAGTACTCCGAAAAACTGCGCACCTTAAGCAACTACAACTAGCTATTAGTCACCAAACGTAATGCCTTGAGCCAGCGGTAACTCCGTGGTGTAGTTGATGGTATTCGTCTGACGACGCATGTAAGCTTTCCATGAATCAGAGCCTGACTCTCGACCGCCGCCGGTTTCCTTTTCGCCGCCAAACGCGCCGCCAATTTCCGCACCGCTTGTGCCGATGTTGACGTTGGCGATGCCGCAATCACTCCCGGCTGCGGTTAGGAACTGTTCAGCTTCCAACACATTGGTCGTGAAAATCGAGGAGCTTAGGCCTTGAGGCACTCCGTTGTGAATCGCTATCGCTTCCTCGAAACTGTCGTAGCCCATGAGGTAAAGGATTGGTGCAAAGGTTTCGTCCTGCACAATTTGATACTCATTTTTCACGTTAGCGACGCATGGTGTTATGTAGCATCCGCTGGAGTAACCTGCACCTTCAAGTCGTTCTCCACCGACTAGCACTTCGCCGCCCTCTTTTTTAACCGTTTCAATCGCGGCTAACATGGTATCTACAGCTTTGGTGTCGATGAGTGGGCCCATGAGGGTTTTCGAATCCAATGGGTCGCCAATGCTAATGTGTTCGTAAGCATTGAGTAGCTTGTCGGTGAGTTCCTGACGAATGGAGTTTTGGACGATGATGCGCCGCGTCGAGGTGCATCGCTGACCAGCGGTTCCCACAGCTCCGAACAAAATAGCACGAATAGCCATCTTCAGGTCGGCATGTTGCGACACAACAATGGCATTGTTTCCGCCTAGTTCCAGGATGGTCCGACCAAGTCGCTCCCCTACGGCTGCGCCTACGCGATAGCCCATCGCACAACTGCCCGTCGCTGAGACAAGCGGCACTCGTTTATCGTGAAGCATTTTCTCGCCAACAGTGCGGCCAGGCCCGATGCACAAACTGAATATAGCCGGATCAACGCCGGTCTGTTTGCAAACTTTCTCAGCGATGCGGGTACAAGCGATTGCAGTTAGCGGAGTCTGCGAAGATGGTTTCCAAACTGTGGAGTCGCCACAAACGGCTGCGAGGGCTGCGTTCCAAGACCATACAGCTACTGGAAAGTTAAAGGCAGACATCACGCCGACGACGCCGAGCGGATGCCACTGTTCGCACATGCGATGGCCTGGTCTTTCGGATGGCATGGTCAAGCCGTAAAGCTGTCGGGATAAGCCAACGGCGAAATCGCAGATGTCGATCATCTCCTGAACTTCGCCTTCACCTTCGGCTCGAATCTTTCCCATTTCCATAGTGACGAGTGCGCCGAGGTCTGCTTTGGCTTCGCGTAGTGCGTTGCCAAGCTGGCGAACAGTTTCGCCGCGGATGGGAGCTGGGGTGGTGCGCCAGGTTAGAAAAGCTTCGTGGGCACGCGAGACGATTTGGTCGTACTCTTGCTCCGTGACCTGAGTCGCAGAGGCAAGCACTTCCCCGTTGATGGGAGAGGTTGAGGCTAATACATCGCCGCTGCCAATCCACTCGCCGCAAAAGCCGCCGGGGTGAACCTTGTCAATTCCGAGTCGCTTGAGTACGTCATGCATCTTAAAATCCCCTAATCATCGTGGGTGAAAAATCGTATGGTACGCGCAGGCCGAATCGTAGTTTTTTAACGGGAAAACGTCAAACATTTGGCATTCAGACAGGATACGACAAGTGTGGGTGACACAAGAGAAGCTGATCGAGGCGTAGGTCGGGTCATCGACCCGGCACGTCACGAGTTAAGAAACGTCGGGTCGATGCCCCGACCTTCTATGAAAGCCCATTGTAAGTCAAGTGCATTATTTGCTCTTTCCAGGCGACCGTTGTAATCCCAATCTTCTATCCGAGCGTCACCAAGAATACAGCTGATTAACAGCTTAGCCCTGGCTAGCCCAAGTGGGTCGTTTTCGAGAGTGTGACGACTGCCCTATCTACGGACGAGC
>JAJRPG010000095.1 GCA_024280855.1 Planctomycetota bacterium
ACGGGGATTTAGCAATTGATCAAAATGGGCTTGAAAAAGTTCAAACGAATCGCGAGCCTGAGGTTTGGGCTTCATACGGCCTCCATGCCGGGCAACTATTGCAAGGTTTTCAGCCGCTATCCATAACAACCTTGCAAAGTATACCACAACCAAATGAACACTTCACGCTTTAATTGGAGGGTATATAGGGGTTTTCAGGGACGACGACTTGCGTTCTAACTAGCGACCGAAACAGCACAACAATTATTTGAAAAAAACATGCCCTTCTCCATCTTAGCTCGATTTCAGTTGAGTAAGCGTAATATGGCTAGAGATCCAGTCAATCCATAAGTCCTTTGTTAACAAGGAGTACGGAATAAACGGGATGGACAGGGTATTTCAGGGACGACCAAATATTGATACCGGCGACCGATCACGAAGTGCGAAAATGTCGGCGAACCAATTCGATACTCAGCTGTCCATCATGCCCTGAAAAGTTTTCATTCTATATTTGCTTACAATTACACTTTATTATCATCTGCCGGAAAAGCACGCACGATTCTCTTTAGTTTTTGCCATCGAGCATCGATCAATTGCGTTAGCTCCTCAGCCAGGATCGAGCCTTTTGTATATCGTCGCTGCCTTGTGATATACTCTTCGATTGATGTTTGATCTCTCTCCACGTTGATGCGATATCGATCACCGTCGTAAACTTCATAGAGCGGAAACAATCCGCATCGTACCGCGTATCTGATTAAATCAACCCCGTCCTCTGGTTCTGATTTCCACCCCGTCGGACAAGGTGAGAGCATCAGCAGAAAACGAAATCCCTTGGTTTTTTTTGCGATTTCAAGCTTACGAATAAAATCTTCGCGATGGGCTACTGAAAGCGTCGCGGCATATGGAATATGATGAGCGGCCATAATGGCCATGATATCTTTTTTACGCTCGGACTTACCACTAGTCGTTGTAGAAGTAACTACACCTTCCGGTGTAGCGCTGCTACGTTGCCCACCAGTGTTTCCGTATATTTCGTTGTCGTAGCAAATATAGATAATGTCTTCGTTTCGTTCTGCCGCCGCTGAAAGCGTAGCTAAGCCAATGTCATAAGTGCCGCCATCCCCTGCCCAACAAACAGTGACATTCTCCTCTGTGTTCATAAGAGCTACCGAACGTAATCCCGTCGCCACCGCCGCCGCGCTGGCAAACGTCGTAGCTGCAATTGGCACACTATAAGCAGACGTTGGAAAAGCGCCTGCGGTCACGATGCCACAACATGCAGGTATAGCCAGAATCGGTTTGGAGTCACGGAATACTTCGCTGAACCATTGCAAACCGATTGACATACCGCAGCCAGCGCAGTTCGTATTGCCCGCCCGTAAAACAGGATCGCAAGTGGTATCACAATTCGCATTCATGTTTAGTGGTACAACATTCATCGACTTGCCACCTCTTTCCAGACCGGCTCCACCGATTTTGATCGGCTGATTAGATCGTCTACAATTTCATGGAGAATCTCAGGTGTCACATCGCCACCACCAAGACCGACAAGGTAATCCTGCACCATCGTATCAGGCTGATTACGCAAACTCGTTACTATCTCTTGCCAAAATATGCCGCCTGACCCCGGTGAATGATTGCGATCTAGTACACCGACTTTTGCGGTCTTGCCCACTGCAGACTCAAAAGCTTCTCTTGGAAAAGGTCTAAACGTCTTGGCTTTGATCATGCCAATTTTTTCGCCCGCTTCGCGACGACTTTCTACCACGCCTCGTAATGTTCGAGCCATCGAATTGCTGGCTACCAGGATAACATCTGCATCTTCTGTATGTTCAGCACTAAGCAGACCGTGCGGACGACGTCCGAATATTTCTTCGAACTCTGAAATCGCCTCGGCTAATACCTCAGGTACTCGTTCCATGGCTCGCTGAATTTCAATCCTGTGGTGTTCGGTTTCTTTAGGCCAAGTTAGCCCGCCGATCGTGGTAGGATGATCGGATCGTAAACGATGCGGTACTATGCAATGAGGTAAAAATCGATCCACGAGTTCTTGCTCTGGCAAATCAACACCCATTTGTGTATGCGAAGTTACGAAACCATCCATGGCGACCATAGCGGGCAGTAGAATTCTAGGGTCTTCAGCTACACGGAATGCGAGTAGAATAGTATCAACCAAATCCTGATGTGATTCCGTATAGAATTGAAGCCAAGGCGCATCACGCAACATCAAACTGTCGCCTTGATCCACCCATATATTCCAAGGAGGCCCTAACGTACGATTGACAGCAATCATGACGATAGGAAGCCGGTAGTACCCAGCGGCAAAAACGTTTTCCGTCATGTACGCCAATCCATTGGACGAACTTGCCGTAACAGATCGCGCACCGGCCAGCGATCCACCCATGCAAACAGCCATCGCGCTGTGCTCTGATTCCACCGGAACCACACGGCCCTTGGTAAACTCGTATGCGCGTAGAAATTCAATAATCTCGGTTTGTGGCGTGATAGGATACGCGCCGCAGATACAACCCCGCGCCTCTCGATTAGCCTCGCCTGCGACTGCCAACGTATGGCCCGCGGCCTGATTGCCTGATACAAGCTTACGTGCCATGAATCATCTCCGAATTCTCTTTACCCTCATGCCCATAACCATTTGATCTGATAACGATATCACAGTTCTGACATATAGATAACACCGCGTGGACACTGTGTGGAACACAATCCACAACCCTTGCAATAACTGTAATCAAATCGATATTCGCCGCCCTCTTTATAAACGATGCCTTCCGGACAATAATCCATACACCGATTACAACTGTTACAGGTTCCGCAATTAAAACATCGCTGCGCTTCCATCGCTGCTTGGGAGACGCCCGGAAGATCCCTTAATCCAAGTTTTGTTTCTGCAAAACTAGATCGACGTTTGTTCATGGGAATCTCAACCGGCTTTGCTTGTACGCTGCAATTGAACAAATTCATATGTATAACATTTGGTTCGGCTACGGGGTTGGTGGTTGAAGGTGTGCCAGTGTCCCCACTGAGCGTCTGATGAATATGCAACGCCGCTTTATGGCCACTACCAATAGCCGCACTAACTGTACCATCATTACCTGCGAAATCGCCACCGGAAAAAATGGGCGCTCCGAAAAGACCAACCAACGTATCGCCATCTTTTAGTTCCGCACCCTCAGGTAAAATTGAAAGATCGTGTGATTGACCAAGTGCTAAAATCACCCGATCACATGGCATCTCGAAGAATGCGTCATCCGTCGTCTCGGGTATAGGCCTTGGTCGACCGGATTCGTCAGGTTCACCAAGTCGCATTCGTTGACACAACAAACCAACACCAGACCCCATAGGTGTGATTCTTATAGGAGAAACTAACTCCTCTATAATCACGCCTTCTTCCAAGGCCTCTGCGATTTCTTCTGAGATTGCTGGCATATCATCACGTGTACGGCGGTAAATGACACGAACACTTTTCGCCCCAAGACGTTGCGCGGTTCGTGAAGCGTCCATGGCTGTATTGCCACCACCGACCACAATAACACGCTCATCATCACACCGTTCCTCACCCAGTCTGGCACGGTCCAAAAATTCGATTCCCTCTTGAACCGCGTCATTGGCCTCTGTACCAAGGTCAGCAGTTCGAATATTTTGAAGACCAGTTCCCACGAATAACGCCGCAAACTCATGGGAAAGTTCCAGGAGTTTCTTGCGATCAATTTTGCAGCCTGTGATGGCCTCAACACCATGGTCGAGGATGTGGGAAATTTCATAGTCCAAAATATCAGGTGGCAGTCTGTAGGCGGGAATGCCTGTCCGCATCACGCCGCCAAGCTGTTTACCAGCTTCGAAAATAGTCACGCGATAGCCCTGCTTCGCAAGTTGATATGCCGCACTTAAACCAGCAGGACCAGAACCAATCACAGCAATACGCTCAGACCGCCAAGGCGTGGTCGCCACCGGCCATTCACCATGCTCTGCCGCGTATCGCTCCAAATCTCTGATGTTGACGGATTCATCCAATTCCGAACGATTGCAAGCCTCCATACATGGAGCCGGACATACACGCCCACACACACCGGGCAAGGGTGAAGTTTCTAAAAGGATCTCAAGTGCCCGTGAATAATTCTTCTTCCCGACGGCCTCGACAAACGCGCGTACATCATTACCAGCCGGACATCCATCGTTACACGGCGGTGTCAGTTGCCTGCGTTCAGGTTGCTGAGTCGCCCACGAGCCGGTCTTGATCTTCGGAGGTAATCCTTGATCTTCGTCGAGTAGACCAGCTATTTTCTGTCTAACTTGAGGTGTAGGTATTTCTGTAACATGGCCCGAAAGCTTTACTTTCCGCACTTGCTGAAAGGCTTGCCTGGCGGACGTCACATTAGGCTCACCAAAACGTAGCTCAGCTAAAGAAGCTTCAATTTCTTCCAATGTTATACCAAAAACCTCCCCAATCGCGCCAAGCATGGTGGTATTGACGATGGGAACCGAGCGCGTTCCCAACTTGTGCGATACCGCCAGCGATGTCGCATCCACTGTCGCCACCTGCCTACCAGGAAATAATTCAGCAAAATCTTCAGGAGCCTGGGGGGTATTGAGCACAATCCAACCGGATGACTTAGCCCCAACAGCGATACCAGGTGAGATAAGTGTACGATCGAGAACGATGACATGGTCGGGACACTTAATCTGATTATGGTTAGTGATTTCTTCGTCATCAATACGCACGAACGCTTGTAACGGTGCGCCCGAACGCTCAGCCGCATAAACCCCAAACGCTTGCACATCCTTGCCTTGAAGAAAGTAAGATGTAGCGATCAGTTTGGCGAGAGTCACGCCGCCTTGGCCACCACGACCGCAAATCGTTACTTCAGTCATCGACGAATCCCCAATACTGTTAAGGCCCTCCAATCTATTTCTTCAACTACCTATCATGTAGCGTGCCTAAATAAGCATTTATACTGTCTCCAGTGTCTCGGCGGCTGCTGTTTTTTTCTCGCGCAAGGCTTTGAGAACTTTTTCAGGAGTGATCGGAAGGTCTTTTAGCCACACACCGGTCGCATTAGCAATCGCATGGGCGACCGCACCAAGAACGGGAAGTGTACTACCCTCGCCGATTTCTTTCGCTCCAAAAGGACCACGTGGCTCATACGAATCTACCAAGCCGCTAAATATTTCAGGGGCGTCCATAATGGACATCATCAAGTAGCCATGCAAATTTGGATTCAGCAACAGACCTTTCTCATCAAATTGCACGTCTTCATAAATCGTCTCACTCGCCCCCATCGCTACGGCGCCCTCTACCTGACCATGCACCGCTTGTGGATTGATCGCTGTCCCGCAATCATGATAATCCGTGAAGCGGTCAATCTTGATTTTCCCCGTCTCCAAATCAACACTAACTTCGCAGATAGCTGTGCCAAATGAATATGCGGGACTGGTTCCAACGGTTGACCCTTTATAGTCCCCGCCCAAACCATCCGGCGGCTTGTAGCAACCAGTACCCACCAGCGGGCCATTCTCATTAAAATATTTACGGGCCGCTTCTTCCCACGGAAGCGATCGCGATTCATCGCCTTGCACGAAAATTTTAGCGTCTTGAGCTACCAACGATGCTTCATCACAATCGAGTAACGCAGCAGCATAAGGCCTCATTTTATCAAATACCGCCGTACCCGCCCGCGACACGGCAAAACCAGCCATGAGCGTCACGCGCGATGAATAAGCGCCTAAGTCCAGTGGCGAGATGTCACTATCTTCACTGCGAATGCGCATGCGACCCATCGGAATACCCAGCGATTGGGCACACATTTGCGTCAATACCGTGTCACTTCCCTGACCGATTTCAGCAGCTCCGATGAGTAAGACCGCAGCCATACCATCTTCCGAAATTTTCACGATGGCATTGGAATGTGGAAAGATAGATTTCTTCACGAAAGGCTCACGTGACTTTTCGTGAGATTGCTGGACCTGACCACGATAAATGCAATAACCCGCACCAGAAACAAAACCGCCGCTCGCAATTCCAATCCCTTTCCCTTTGGGCAATTTACCCCACTTGTTATCCCATTCGGATTTCTTGGCAGCCGCTTCAAGCGTAGCTCTAAATTCGCAGCTACTCACATCCATCTCATTGATAGTCATAGTATCAGCTGAGATGGCATTTCGCCGACGGATTTCGACAGGATCGATATTCAAATCGTCAGCAATCATGTTGAACAAACATTCAAACGCGAATCGAGGTTGCGGAACACCATGACCACGCATCGCACCACAGGCTGGCTTATTGGTCATGACACGATAGCCATCATATTTGTAAGCAGGAATTTTATATAGCGTCGGAATAACGCTGCCAGCATAGTACGCAGTCGCGACACCGAACGATGAATAAGCCCCACCGTCTAAATATATTTTGCTTGAAAATGCTTGAATACGCCCTTCTTCGTCTACTCCTAATTTGAAGTGCATATGCTGTTTGTGACGCCCTCTACCATGATGGAACATCTCTTCGCGCGTATAAACCATTTTCACGGGACGACCGAGCCTTCGACTAAACAGCGCAGCACAAATATCCAGCGGCGTGGTTTCCGCCTTACCTCCGAATCCACCACCCACCGTTGGCCGAATCACACGAATCTTGCCAAGTGGCATATGCAACACATGCGCCATCATATACTGCACGTAATGTGGCACTTGAGTTGAGGTATACAAAACCAACGTGCCATCTGCATCCCAAGTGGCTATAGAAGCATGGGGTTCCATGGGACATTGGTAAATCGAATTGCCCGTAAACACCTCTTCACGAATATGAGCCGACTTAGCGAATCCCCCCTCCACATCGCCGAATTCTTGATCCACGTGGGTATTTATGTTTCGCTTATATCTTTCGTGAACCAGCGGCGCCCCCTCAGCCATCGCCTCCATCGGATCAAGCACGACAGGCAGCTCTTCATATTCAACTTCGATTAATGCAATAGCTTTTTCAGCCGTTTTTTCATCTATCGCCGCCACAGCTGCGACCTCATCTCCGTGATGGCGGACTTTGTCCTTAGCCAAAATATTTTCGTCGTATCTTGGTGGTGACACGCCATATTGCGTATCAGGAACATCGTCAGCGGTAAGAATATCTAACACGCCAGGCAATGCCCGCGCCTTGGAAGTATCAATTTTCTTTATACGTCCGTGCGCGATTGGCGAGCCAAGAATCTTCGCATACACCATGTTCGGCAGAGAAATATCAGCCGTGTATATAGCTCGACCGGTCACTTTATCGACCGCATCGATGCGTGGAACAGAAACACCTACAGCACCTGGTTTATCACCAAAATGCAAACTCGACACCGCCCCATTTGCCCCTCGAGTAATAGCCGATGCAGACTTTTGCGTATCGTCATCGCGTTTGGCACAAGTTCCATCATCACGATAGTTATTGCATCGCTCAACCGCGCGCAGGATTCCTGTATACCCCGTACACCGACAGAGGTTTCCAGATAGTGCTGATTTGATTTCGTCTTTCGAGGGTTCGGGATTGTTTGCTAATAGCGCTGTCGATGATAACACCATACCAGGTGTGCAATAGCCACATTGAATGCCGCCTTCTTGCACAAAAGATTTCTGTATCGGCGTCAGCTCGCCATGCTGAGCGATCCCCTCGATAGTGGTAATCGATTTCCCTTCCATTTCGATCGCCAGTAACAGGCAGCTATTCATCGTTTGCCCATCGACCATAACTAAACAAGCACCGCAATCCCCCACGTTGCAGCCCTTTTTAGTCCCCGTCAGACCGATCTTATCCCTCAGCACATCCAATAGCGTTTCACTTGCGTTAACCGCTACTTGATAAGGCTGGTCATTAATCGTTAATGTGCGCGATGACATCATGATTTCACACGCTGGGCCCGCGCCCATGCCGATTGCAATGCACGCTTGGTTAACACACCCACAATCTCACGTCGAAACGCTGCTGAACCCCGAACGTCATCAATAGGGTTACAATCAGCCATCGCTATACTGGCAACCTTCGTGCCAATCTCATCATCAAGCATATGTCCGACCATGGTATTCTCTGCATCCTCAACAAGCTTAGGCGTAGGAGAAACCGCGCCTAACACTAAACGAGTCGATTCAATTTCTCCGCGTTTACTAAATCGCAAATTGGCAGCCACACCTGCAACAGCTATAGAATTTCCATCTCGTAGTGAAAACCGTTCATACGCAGCTCCAGAGCCGGTACGCGGCGTGGGAACAATAATCGACGTGACGACTTCGCCAGGCAACAGCGTCGTCTTGCGCACATGGATAAAGAAAGAAGACAGCGGTATCTTTCTTTCATTTTTCGAAGACTTAACCACGACTGAGGCATTCAATGCCATAAGAATAGGAGGCAAGTCCGCACATGGAACCGCGCTAACAATATTCCCACCAACGGTCGCCGCGTTGCGAACCTGTGGGGCAGCCATGCGACTCGTTGCATCAATAAGCGAAGGAAACTGCTCGCGTACCAGAGAAGAACCATTTAATTGAGTTATCGTCGCCAACGATCCAATACAAAGACCACTTTCGTCCAGCGAAATGTGTTTCAAAGAGTCAATTTTCTTGATAGAAATCAAAGACGATGCACTAACCCGCCCAGCCTTGAGGTCGACAAGTAAATCCGTCCCTCCTGCCAAAATCTTCGCGCTGGCATAACGAGATGACAAGTCAAACAATTCGTCTATCGTTCGAGCTTCATATAGTTCAATATCTGGCACATACACGGTGATATTTCCTCTTCATAAGTCACGCACATCCGCTAATTAGTCACGAGCAGGCTGCGTCTTCCCTTCACTCTCCACCTCTATATTTGCGGCACCAATAGCCCCGCCTAGAAAAATTGACAAAATCTGATTAGCCAACCCCGAAGGCGACCGCTCCTGCCCCGGCGCATACCATCGATACAACCAATTGAGCATACTAAACAATGACATTGTGACGACATGGCGGTCCAGATGACTTTCAGGCGCATGTTTATCGATGACTCGATCAATAATGGAGCGGGTAGCCTGGTAATATTCAACGCGGACCTGCCGGATCTCAGTAAATGCTTCTCCCGACAATAAATCCAACTCATGCGAACAAACTTTCAGGGCAGACATATGGGTAGCAAAATAACCCACATGCGATTTGACCATCACCCGAAGCTGCTCGACAGGCTCGTCCACCCCGTGCAATCGCTCGCGCAAACTATTTAGCAAAAAAGTAAAAGTACGGAATTGAATAAGAAACAGTATGTGTTCCTTATTGGTGAAATAGTGATATAACCCTGCCAACGATACATTCGCGGCCTTCGCAACCGCACGCATAGAAGCATTGGAATACCCCTCACTAGCGATAACCACCATAGCCGCCTCAAGAATCCGATTAAGACGCTCATCATATGAACCACGCGACTCCACGGGAACGCTCGGCAGCGTTACTGATGGATATTTACCGAACGCTTGTTCTAATTCACGCGATTCCATAGTAGTCCTTATCGGGCCTAAATCAAGCCTGCCAGTTAATGCAGTCTCGCCTGTTCGCTTGTATAAGTCAAGCAAATTCTATAAATAAAGCTATAATTTTATAGTTGACACATTCGCCTTCAAGCTATAAATATATAGCTAGATGGATTTAAGACCGATCTACTTGGCAAGCGTCCAGCCCATTCACCGAACGACCGTTCGGCTCATACGCACTGCCGGGTAACTTGATTGGTGTGTTTGAACGAATCGGAAACCGGCAGGTTGCCTTTGGCTAAGTGTTGCCAAACGTAGTTTACCGGGCTTTTGCGAGAGGACAGGTCAATGGCTATGTTTCCAGTCCGCCGGGCAGAATCCTTCGACTTCACCGACATTGCTTACGACAAGTCGAATCGGGTCGCTCGAATTACCATCAACAGACCACACAACTACAACGCATACAGCACCCCTGCCCTTCAAGAATTAGCTACCGCTTTTGAAGACGCCTCCTGGGATGATGGCATCGCCGTGGTCGTATTCAGTTCCACAGGCCACCAATCCTTCTGCACTGGTGGCGACGTCAAAGAATATCAATCGGAATACACACAAAAACCTCGCGATTACTGGAAATACATGTCATGCTTCAAAGCATACATTGAGTCCATAACGAATTGCTCTAAGCCCGTCATAGCACGCATCAACGGCATGGCTGTAGGCGGTGGAAACGAAAGCCAGCTCGCGTGCGATCTCGGCGTTATGAGCGAACATGCTTTTATTGCACAAGTCGGAACCAACGTTGGTTCAGTGGCTTGCGGCGGGTCAACACAATGGCTACCCATACACGTAGGCGACCGTCGCGCACGTGCCATTCTTTTCCTAAACCAGCGATACGCCTCATTTACGTCACTATCGATGGGGCTAGTAAATGCCGTCGTGCCAACAGTTAAAGGCCCTGATGGAAAATTCATTACAACCTTCACCGGAGACAGGAATTTCCTAGCGGATTGGAACACTGACCCATGGGATCAGCCATTCCAAGCACGTGCCACTCCCGAACAAATACGCCTGGCTATAAAAGGAAAAGAAGGCTACAGCATTGATTTATCGCTGGTAGACAACACCGTCTCCGAACTCTGCGATCAAATCGTTCATAAATTCGCCGAATGCACACGATACACCAAAACTCAGGTCAATTATTGGAAGGATGCAGCTTGGCATGCCACGGTTGGACATGCCAGAGATTGGCTATCCATCCACTATACCAGCCTGGAGCCTTACGAAGGCATGACTGCGTTTGTTGAAAAAAGAAAAGCTGATTATATCGGCATGCGCGATCGGGCAACTGACCCTAAGGGTTCAAGCGAATTCCTATGGGGTCCTTATGCAAAACAGTGTAGCGAATGCGGCGCTAAGGGTATGCCACGACAATTCGAGCATTGTGGTAAATGTGGCGCAGCATTAACTGCCAAACCCTGAGTATCAGCATGAAAGCTGTTGAAGAAAACGGCTATGGATAACTGCGAAATGGATAATCCATCACGTGTAGCATTAGTCACCGGAGGCAGCAGCGGCATCGGCAGTTGCGTTGCCCAATTGCTAGCGCGTGATGGCTGCGACATAGCGGTTCTCGATCTAAAACGTCCGAACGAAAGCGATAGTGCATTATACCACATTCAATCTTTGGGAAAACAAGTCTGTTTTCTTGAAGCAAATGTTAGTAAAAGCGAAGAGGTAAACACTGCCGTCGAAACGCTTGTAAGTCGATGGGGTCGAATCGACATTCTGGTCAATTGCGCTGGCATCTTCCGAGACCAAGTAATCTGGAAGATGAACGACGAACAATGGCGCGATGTCATAGATGTCGATTTAAGTGGCGTTTTTTATTGTTGTCGCGCCGTCTCCCCAATCATGAGAGCCGCAAAAAAAGGCGCTATCGTCAATATCTCTAGCATCAATGGTATGCGCGGAAAGTTTGGACAGACCAATTACGCCGCAGCCAAAGCAGGCGTCATCGGATTAACCAAAACGCTTGCCCGCGAACTAGCTCGACGCAACGTAACCGTCAACGCCGTAGCACCAGGACTGATCGAAACCCCGATCCTGCAAAACATGTCGGAAACGGCTCGATTAGATGCCGTAGCTGAAATACTTCTCGGTCGCACCGGACAAGTAGAAGACGTCGGTGAGATGGTCTCTTTTCTTTGCAGCGATCGAGCAAGGTTTATCACGGGAGAAGTGATTCGCGTGGATGGAGGCCAATACATTTAGCTGCAACCACCATACAGCAGACTGGAAATGAAAGGGAAATAATGTCTGAATATAAGAACTTTAAGCTACAAACAGGCAATTCGATAACCACGATCACCATGAGTCGACCGCCATTGAACGTCATGGACAATCTTATGATGGCCGAATTCAATGAGCTGCTGGAATCCGTCCTGACCAATGACGAAATCAGTGCAATTGTCATCGCAGCAGAAGGCAAGGCCTTTAGCGCAGGCGTAGATGTTTCGGATCATTCCGACGAAAAAGTCGCTGACATGATCCACCAGTTCCACGGCATCTTCCGCAAACTCGCATCAACAGATGCACTGACCATCGCAGCCGTTGGAGGCGCAGCATTGGGAGGCGGATGTGAACTAGCCTGCTTCTGCGATATCGTGTTGGCATCAGATAGAGCCAAGTTTGCTCAACCAGAAGTCATGGTCGGCGTATTCCCGCCGGTAGCGGCTTCTATGCTTCCACTGCAAATCGGCATTAAGAAAGCCATCGAATTTAACGCACTGGGTGGAACCATAATGGCCGTTGAAGCGCACAGAATCGGCATGGTCAATCAAGTATTTCCGGCAGATGAGTTCCAGGCTAGCGTGGATAAATATCTAGATGGGGTGCGAAAACTCTCTCGACCTGTAGTCAGAATGGCCAAAAGAGCGACGGTACTGGTAGCAAGAGAACAAATCCTCTCACACTTGGATCGCTGCGAAAAGATTTATTTGAATGAGCTAATGAAACTCAAAGATACACACGAAGGCATCGCGGCTTTCATGGAAAAACGAGCACCGGTTTGGAGCCATGCATAACGCAATCGACAAGATTTTGATTTAGGAAAGGTAGGCACATGAAAGCTGCAGTATTGCACGAAGATGGCACACTTAGGATTGAGGATATTCCTGTGCCAAAAATCGGGCCAGGCCAGGTTCTTGTTAAGGTTGCGGCATGTGGCGTGTGTCACACTGATCTGCACTATATCGAGCACGGCGTACCAACATTCAAAAAGCCCCCCATTGTCCTAGGCCACGAGGCATCGGGCATAATCGAAGAAGTCGGCGACGGCGTCACCAACGTCAGGTCCGGGCAAAGAGTTTTGATACCAGCGGTGCTCACCTGCGGAAAATGTGAAGCGTGTCGCCTTGGGCGTGAAAATATTTGTAGCGACATGACCATGCTCGGGAACCATTTTAATGGCGCCTACGCAGAGTATGTAGCTGTTCCAGCCAAAGACATCCTTGATCTTCCGGAATCAATTCCTCTTGAGGAAGCCTCCATTATCGCAGACGCCGTCTCGACGCCCTATCACGCCGTAAAAAACCGCGCACGTGTTCGGGCCGGTGATACGGTAGTCGTATTTGGTTGCGGGGGCGTGGGCATCAATGCCGTTCAACTTTCCAAGGCTTCTGGCGCAAGCGTGATTGCAGTCGACATCAGCGATAAGAAACTCGAATGGGCGCGTGAATTTGGCGCAAGCCACACGATTAACGCTAGTAAAGTTGACCGCATTGATAAGGAAATTAAAAAACTCACCGGCGGTGGAGCTGATATCGCCATTGAAGTAATCGGAAATCCCAAAACAATAGAAGCAGCATTCGATAGCGTGCGCGTAGGCGGTCGACTATGCGTCGTTGGCTACACCCACGAAAAAATTTCAATCGTCGCCGGAAAAATCATGTTCAAGGAATTAGAAATTGTCGGATCACTAGGATGCCGCCCCGTGGATTACATTCCACTCATTCGTATGGTTGCAGAAAACAAGATCAATATCAAACGCCTGGTAACCCACCGTTTCGATCTGAGCGACATAGAAAAAGCCTTTGACGCCATGAAAGAAGGCATTTCGCTTCGTTCTATTGTGATTCCATAGGAGTATGCGACCGTGACCATAGCCGTAAAACGTGTGCCCATCAAAGCCCGCAAAAGATTGCAGACGTTGATGCACGATTACTTCTTAAATCTCGACGCAGCCGCTACGGATTCAAATAGAAACGTAGCGTGGTGCACATCTGTGGGGCCTTGCGAGATTTTAACTGCGTTTGGCTACGAGGTATATTTTCCGGAAAACCACGGCGCAATGCTTGGCGCACGTAAGATCAGTCACGAGTGCATCCCGGCTGCAGTGGCCATAGGGTATTCCGCTGAGTCCTGTTCATATATGACCAGCGACATCGGATCGGCACTATCTGGTGTTAGCCCTTTGACCGAAGCATTCGGAATCTCAGGCCCACCTAAGCCAGACCTTCTATGCTATAACACGAATCAATGCCGCGAAGTGCAGGATTGGTGGAATTTCTTTGGCCGACGACACAATGCCCCCGTCATGGGAATTGGCCCCCCTACTCACTTAGATCTCGTCACCGAAGCACACACGGATTTCGTTCGCAACGAATTATCCCAACTCATCACAAGGATCGAATCGCAAACAGGCACTAAAATGGATTGGGCCAAGCTTGAAGAAGCGGTGGATAAATCTAGCAAGGCAAGCTCACTTTGGCGCAAAGTGCTTGATACCGCCCAATCTCATCCTTCGCCGATTACTTTTTTTGACGGTTTGATCCACATGGCCCCTGTCATTCTCATGCGTGGCTCACAACATGCAATTGATTACTACACGCTGCTTCTAGCTGAAATGAATGAACGTACAAATGCCAAAGAGGCGGCAGTCACGAATGAACGCTTCCGTATCTATTGGGACGGCATGCCCGTTTGGCCCAAAGTACGCGAAATGTCGGAAAAGTTTTTCGATCTCGGTTTATGTGTCGCAGCTAGCACATATTGCAATTCCTGGGCATTCGAAGAGTACACCGGCGGTGACCCATTAGCTTGGATGGCTAAGACAAGCACAAAGATTTTTATTAATCGAGATGAAACGTTCAAGCAGAAATTTTTACTCGACATGTGCAAGCAATTCGATATTGACGGCATGATTTTTCACAATGCTCGCACTTGTCCCAATAACACCAATTCCCGCTTCGGGATGGCCCAGCGACTGCGCGACGAATCCGGGCTACCCGTATTGGTTTTCGATGGCGATTTGAGCGATGTCAGGTTCTTCTCGACCGCACAAACCATGACAAATATCGAAACCTTTGTCGAACAATTGGAGGGACGTTGCCGTTGAGAGAGAATTTGTTTATCGGTATTGACGTAGGCTCCTCAGCTACCAAGTGTGTCATCCTTGACAATACGGGCACGTGGCTGGGACATCATGTCGTATCATCCGGCGTCAACTATGCTGATGCCATTGACACGGTTGTCTCCCATGCCCTCTTGCAAGCAGAGGGGAGCAAAAAGGACATTGCATACTGCGTTTCCACAGGCTATGGACGCAAGCACGTCACTTTCTCTGATCGCTTCGTAACGGAAATCACGGCTCATGCACGAGGAGCACGAGAATGGAATCCCAGCGTGCGAAACATCATCGATATAGGCGGGCAAGACACAAAATATATCAGGATTGACGATAACGGTCAGCTTATTGATTACCGCATGAATGCGAAATGTGCAGCTGGCACGGGCACATTCCTGGAGTCCATCGCAGTCAAATTAGGCATGACACTTTCAGAACTAGACGAGCTAGCCTTAAAATCGACAGCTCCCACCCTGGTCAATAGTTATTGCACAGTCTTCGCAGGCACAGAAGTCATCGAACGCATTAAAGAAGGACAGTCGCCGGAAGATATTGCGATGGGACTGTTCCACTCCATCGCTTCGCGTGTGAAAGAAATGATCCCCTGTAGTGTGGAAACTGTTGGTGTAACAGGTGGCGTCGTCGAACACTGTCGAGCGTTAGTCATAGCACTAGAAGAAGCGCTCAGCGGCGCAATTATAGAAGCGCCAATGCCCCAACATGCCGGGGCGTATGGTGCAGCCTTGTTGGCACTGGAATCGAATCCAATCTTCGAAAGCAAGGTGGATCATGCTTAAGCAGGGAAATCTCGGTATCCATCCACCCGGCGCATTGGGCGTGGCCTTTTTCGTTCATGCCAATGCTGACTGCCTGCTAGGGCGTGGTGGAGATGGCGTGACAAATACCCTCAAAGAAAAAGCCTTGTTTCGCTTAAAGGAAAATGGAAAACTGCGTATCGTTTCATTGAAGAAACGCATCTATTCCAACCTTCTAGAAGCCGACGCACTCAACTCGATGCCAGAGCTAATTCTGGTTTGCTGCAATCCCGATCAACTCGGCTCGCTTACCGCACATATCGTATGGTACTTGGAAAATCTTGCGAACCGAGGCAAACTTAACAGCGTTCAAGATATCCAGGCGCGCGTCCCGATCCTGCTAGTTCTCCCCAATGGCATACTCTTCGAGCAAACCGTAAAAACTTACGAGGATCAACTTCACGAAGCCATTTTACTACACCGAATCCAAGGCGTTAGTGACAAAATGGTGCGAGCGCTTCTCGATCGAGTAGTTCGAGGTGTTGCGCTCCAAGCCGGCGGGCGGCATGGAAGCGGAACAGACACTGTTTACATACTAGAACGCAAAGGATCACTCCTGTTTGCCGACGGCGGTGATCTTGAAAGATCGAGGATTGAAAATATCCTCTCTGCACACGAGTACCCCTTCACGCATGTACGCGGCGTGCCAGGCACAAGAATCGAATTCGACAAAGGCATGATTTCGATGATTCTCAACGTGGGTGGCCTCATTCATATGGTCGATGAGCAAGGTGTACTTCGAGACTTACGAATGGGTGATCTGTGCAACGATCCTACGAAAGCCGAATTCATTAAGAAAGTCACTCAAGCGGTCTTCGACGTGGGTAAAGCGGTCGGTGCTTATTCAGATGATGCAGCTCTTGGTAACGTCTGGCCCAACCACCTAAAAACAATCCTCGCTCACGCAGGACACATCACCAGTTCACTAAAAGGCTTCCGCGACGCGCTATCACAAGGGCTAGATAGTGTCCAGCTGTTCTCGAATGAGGAATGGCTACTCACACCTCTCGCCACTTACGCTGCCAAAGTCGGGCTTACCAAGGAAGAAGAGCTTTTCAATTCACTCCGGCGTCAAGTCCAAGCTGCGATGGCCCGCGCCATCAGATTTCGCGATCAGGATTCCGAAGAAAATCAATCAAAGGCCAATGCCATGAATCTTTCCGCACAACGTAACATTAATATAGAATTGTACGACTCCGGACCTGACAATCTACTGCTCATAGGAACGATGCTCGACCAGGAGCACTTGATTAAACTGCAAGTAACCATTTACCTACCCGACGAGCAAATTACACATTGCAGGATACAAATGATCCGATCTCCATTTCCGGTGTGCAGCGAAGTCCACACACTCGCCGAGCGATTGGTAGGCCTACGAATTCAGCGCGGCGTCCTCAACGAGGTCAGCGAGCGATTAGGTGGACGTATAGGCTGTTCACATATCAAGGAATTAGCCAACAGTCTCATATACTTTGTAGCCTCACACCTCGTGCGTCGCCGCACCGGCGTTGATCCCATGTCCACCGATTACGCTCTCAAACCGGCCGAGGAAAGATTTACCCTGACCAAAGAATTACTCCGCGACTCCTGCTTGGCTTATTGCCAAACAACGCCTCATATGCTCGATGAAAAAATAGGGATCAAACGCATAGGCCAGGAGCACAAAAGCCATATTGATTTAGAACCTTACGAAACCTCGATTGGAAAAATCATCGAGGATCGTTCTAATCGTTGGGCAGATCAATCCTACATACGCAGCAGAATCGGTGAAGTCGAACACCAAATCAGCCGGAAAGAATTTTCACAAAACGTCTTTCAGATCGCTCGCCATCTAATCGATCTTGGCATTCAACCAGGACATCGAGTCGCCATGCTCTCCGAAAATCGAGTTGAAATGTTCATATTTGATTTAGCGGTCATTTCAATCGGGGCGACCTCCATCCCCATATTCGCAGGTTATCCCGCAGATCAGGTAGCCTACGTAATTGGACATTCGCGTCCTCGCTTCTTAGTAGTTTCAGGAGCACATCAACTTGAAAAAATCAACCAATCACAACACACTTGGATCGAAAAATACTTCTGCATGGACTTCGACAACACCGCAAAATCCTGGGGAGCGATTGATTTTTCAACTTTGCTCATCAGCGGCGGCGCAACACCTCAAGAACTTAGCAATCGCATCGATGCAGTGTCCCCCGACGATCTCTGCATCGTCATGTACACATCGGGAACCACAGGACCACCCAAAGGTGTCAAACTATCTCACAGAAACATCATCTCACAGCAAAAAGCCATTGAACAGATTTGGGATGTTGGAGAAAACGACGCCGTCCTAAGCTACTTGCCCTGGCATCACAGCTTCGGCGGATTGTTTGAGCGATTCATGACGCTCTACCATGGCTGTACACTTTGCCTGGATGATTCGCGCGGACGCGACATAGACAGAATGATAGACAATTGGAAAGCTTTCAATCCTACCTTGTTTTTCAGTGTGCCACGAATTCACGACATGCTCATTACTCAGTGCAGCGAACGACCTGAAATTAACGACCTTGTGTTCGGTAGAAATTTGAGATTCGTATTTACAGCCGGCGCATCGCTCTCAGCCACAGTAGCAGCCGAATACAGAAAACACGACATTCCGGTGCTAGAAGGATGGGGTTTAACCGAAACATCACCCTGCGTAACCATGACCAGTATCGAAGGCGAATGGAAAAGCGGCAGCGTCGGATTCCCTATCCCCGGCGTAAAAGTCAGAGTCGATAGCGACCAAGAAATCCTAGTCAAAGGCCCAAACGTCATGAGTGGATACTTGGACGATGAAGAAGCAACCTCACGCGTCATAGACAACAACGGATGGCTCCACACCGGCGATTTGGGGCAATACACAACCGAAGGACTCATCCTATACGGCCGCAAAGACGGCGCATTCAAATTGACGACCGGCGAGAAAGTACATCCCCAACGCATCGAAACGGTGCTGGTTAACGAATCCCCCTACATCAATCTCGCGGTCGCCCTCGGCTCAGGTAAGGACTACGTCTCCGTATTGATTTATCCCGATTTCAGCAGATTACGCGCATGGGCACAAGAACATGGAATCGAGGATGAGTGCCTGGTCAATTTGCCCGAAGTTCGCGCCCTCTATGCTGAAGAATTAAGCCGAATCAATCCTATGATCGAAGTCAAATACCAACGCGTGCGACGCGCTCTTTTATCCACATCAGAACCATCCATGGAAAATGGCGAATTAACAGCCACAGGAAAAATTTCCCGCAGGTCAGTCATAAACAACCGCAAACATGAGCTTGAAGAATTATATGCCGCTCAATCAAATGGCACGGTAATTGTAGTGGGTGAATTGCAGAGGATAAATTAAGATGAGAAATGCTAACACTCCATCCGTAGTAATCGCGGGCGCAGCTCGTACACCATTTGGCGTCAAATGCGGCACATTGTCCCAGTTATCAGCAGAAGACCTAGCCGTCTTAGCTTGCAACGAAGCCATTCAACGCTGCGGAGTCGACAGAAGCAACATCGACGCCGCAGTCGGCGCAAACGTCTATCAGTGCACAGCGCCTGGCACCCAAGATATTTACTTCCCGCGCAATGTAGGCCTAAGATGCAACATCCCACAGGAAGCGCCCGCCCTGCTTGTACAACGTATTTGCGGCTCTGGCCTGCAAGCCATCGTCACAGGCCTTGGACAAATCCTTCTCCCCCAAGCCATCGACAACGCGAATATCGTTCTCTCATTTGGCGCAGAAACGATGTCGCGTGCGCCGCAAATTCTTCGCAGCCCACGCTCCAAAAGAAATTTCTGGGAATTCCTGGAAGGCGGACACCTGGACGACGTCATGCTCACCTCACTTAACCACGACGTAGCCTCCACCAGCATGATGCGCACCGCCGACGAATATGGCCAACAAATGGAAATCACTCGCGCCCAATGCGATGAGTTCGCCATGTTCTCACACGAACGAGCACGACAGGCATTCCGTTCAAGCCAATTCAATGGCGGTGATGCACTTTTGGGAATGTTCGCCGTCGACACAAAAGCACCCAATGGCACACCCATCCATCTAGCTCGCGATGAGTGTGTAAGAAAAACTTCGCTCAACATTCTAAGTAAGCTACCAGGCTTGACCCCTCATAAACTCGTTTCCCCCGGCAACGCCAGTGAAATTAGCGACGGAGCGGCAGCTGTACTTCTTGTTGAACGGACGAAGGCTGACCAGCTAGGACTACCGACCCGATTTGAGATCGTAAGTTACGGGATAGCCGGCGTGGACCCTCGCGTCATGGGGCGTGGCCCAGTTCCTGCCATCAATCAGGCACTCCAAAAAGCAGAGCTATCCATAAATGACATCGGACTATGGGAAATCAACGAAGCGTTCGCAGCACAGTTTCTCGGCGTCGAAAAGGAACTCAATTTGGATAGAGAAATCACAAACGTCAATGGCGGCGCCATCGCGCTTGGACATCCTCTAGGGGCTACCGGCACGAGATTGATTGTCGATCTCATGTACGAAATGAAGCGACGTTCTGTTCAATACGGATGCGCCTCAGCCTGCATCGGTGGCGGACAAGGCATCGCAATGATCATCCGTGATACGGAACTAAAACAGTAAACAGTTGTAGAGAATAATCATGAAAAATGCATTTTCATTTGGCGATAAAACAATCGAAGCCGCAGTCACCAAGGTGAATAACTTACAACGCATTGCCCTTATCGGTGCGGGTACAATGGGGCAAGGCATCGCCTTAGACCTGATGAATAAAAGCAATTGCGAGCTTGTCATTCTCGACATTTCCGAGCAAGCACTACAAAACGCCAGAAAGCGATTTGAAGATCACTGGACCAGGCAAGTAGCCACATCACGACTTCGTCAGGAAGACGCCGATGCACTAGCAGCACGGGTAGAGTACGCCACCGATTTCAATAAACTTTCCCAAGTCGATCTGATCTGGGAAGTCGCATCCGAGCGTAGCGAAGTCAAAGCCAGCATCTTCAAATCCATTGAACAATTCGCCGATACCGAACGCCTGATAGCTGTTTTCTCCAACACGTCCTCTCACACCTCAGCCGAGTTGGCCGAACTGTTCAAAACCCAGGCCTACCGCGAAAGATTCCTAACCGTTCACGGGTACTTCCCGTTCGACGCCAACCGTCTCATAGACGTCATGAAAGGAAAATACGCTTCAGAATCGGTGTTCGCGTTTGGCGTCGTTTTCGCAGATCAGATTCTCGAAAAAACAGTCATCGCCCTTCCCGTAGATCATCATGGATACATCACCGACCCGATCTTCCAAGCCATGGGTGCGATCATTTCCTGGGATGTTCAAGATTCGCGCGATATCATCCAGTTAGGCGGCCTATGGGAATTATTCACCGCCAACCCCTTCATGGTGCTAGACCAGACAGGTCACATGCCATACACCGAATCTTCACGCCATCTAGGACAGGCACTCCCCGATAATGATCGTCTGCGAGGTCTATACAATCGCAACGGTAAACATTACCCCGACTGGATCGCCCAACTCGAAACATCCGGATGCACCGGCGTGAACTCAAAATCACATGAAGGATTCTTTGCCTGGAATACAAAAGGACAACCAAAGGCTACAAGCGTATTAAACCCAGCCAACGGTTCTTACGTACCCATCGAAGAAATCTCTCGTAAGGATTACTGGTCATTCTACGAAGCCGCCGAACAAGATCGCCGCGCAGGAAAAATCAAAAGTGTAGATGCCTTAATCCACGTAGCTTGTGCCGATGACGCAGGTGGTCGTGCATTCCGAAGATACGCCATGCCGATTTGCCTATACGCACTCGACATGATTCAAGACCACGCTGCCTCTCCGGGCCAAATCAATATGGCCACCCGCGCCGGGCTTCGTTTCAAAGCCGGTCTGATTGAAGTCATAGATGGACTCATCAACCATCTAACCATCGATGGCCTGCTCGAATTAATCCGTCGGGCACGCGACGAAAATGCAGATGATGCTCACTTCATCGACATGCTAGATGTCGATGGCCATACAGGACCACGACAAGGCATACCCTGCCTGCTTCATGAAATGAAAAAACGCAATCTCACGCGACTACTCCAATACGGAAAATACAATAACACACCGGTCGCAGAACTTGATCTTGAGACTGGTAAATACCATGGCTGCTACATGGATTTGAAATTCTACGAACCATCCCATAAAGACCGCGTAGCGAGCATAGTTTTCAACTCTCCATTACGCGGTAACGTTTTCAACCGAGCGGTAATCGATCAACTTCATCACGCTGTGAGCCGTGTACTTGAAATGCATCGCAAAGGCACCTGTGGCGCCGCACTCTTTTCAGCCGCGGGTTCCGGCATGAGAATGCTCGGGGCCGATGCGAGAGAATTCAACCGAGGATGGTTTGAACGCGATAAGGGCTACGTCCCCTTGACCGAAGAACAGGCCGCCGCATCCAGTCGAAACGCCGTTAGCTGCTTCCGCTTACTGCAAGAAAGCCCGGTCGCCAGCATCGGAGTCTTTGGTGAAAAATGGGGGGGCGGCGCAGAATTCACCTACTTCCTTGATCAGCGCTACGATGTACGCGCGTTCGGTTTCGTTTACGACTCACTAGAACGCACCACACGCTGGCAACAGTCCAACACTTATAACCAGCCTGAATTGGATTATGCGATTCTGCCAGGATTTGGTGCAGTAGGCGAATTAAAACGACTTGGCATGGGCGACTCTGTAATTTTCGAGGTTTTTGACGCCGGCATGAACGCCGACCGCGCCTACCAGGTTGGCCTAAGCAATGGCGTGTTCGACGATGAGTTAGAAGCCCTTCGCCGTGGCTACGAGCGCGCCCGCAACATGGCCAAGGATGCCCCCTACTCACGAGCACTATTCAAAAAGGAACTCGCACGCGGCGCGGACGATGCGGAACTCGCCCACGAAACTGGCGAGATATTCAATCCAAAGAAAAACAAATTCATCGACACTGGACTATTAGCATTACTAGATCGTGGAGCAAGAACGAGAAAAATGGACTACAACTGCGCAGACACCAAGCTACCTGGGTGGAAATATCCAGAAGAAAACGGAGTGGCTACGCAAATATCGCAAGACTAACTGTAGAAAGTCGTGGCCATAGAATATGCCATCAGAATGAATAACGATAGCACACGAGGTCGGAATTTCCGGCCAACAATATAAGATGAATGGCTTATGAATAATAAAATCTTTGACGAGTGGCCAGGCAAACCCCTCGATGAGATACTTTGCCTTTGCAGGGACTTGGTAGAAGACCCCACCTATCCAACCGTTAAACGCTGGCGAGAAAACGGTGGCAAAGTTGCCGGTCATTTTCAAGTCTATTTCCCCGAAGAAATCGCTCACGCCGCGGGCATGTTGCCAGTCAAGCTGCGTGGTGCGCCAGTAGAACTGACAAGAGCGGATTCGCACTTCGGGTCATACCTGTGCTCAATACTAAAAACATCACTGGAAATTGTAGCAACGGGAGAGCTTGAACTCGACTTATTCGTTTCGCATCCCATCTGCGACGCCGCTAGAAATCTCGCAGCCATTTGGGGCCGAAACTTCGACTATCCTTGCCAGATTCTCTACCTCCCACAGAACCCAAACTCTAGCCAAAGTGCGCAATATTTAAGTGACGAATACAACCGTATTAAAAAGCTGATTGAAAAAATCGCTGATCGATCGATAACAGAAGATGATCTTCGTCACTCAATGAATGTCTTTAATGAAAACCGGCGCTTAATGCGCGAACTATACGACATCAAGCGAGAAACACCCTGGCTCGTCGCAGCCGAGGACGCTTACTGTCTCGTATCTGTAGGCGGCATGATTCCCAGAGAAGAGCATAACGAATTACTTCAAGCGGTCATTCCGCAATTGAAACAGCGGCAGGTCAAACAACAGGACAGAATTCGCGTGGTCTTTGAAGGTGGTTTTTGCGAGCAACCGCCGCTAGACCTTATTCGAATGCTCGGACGAAGTTGTTACTTAGTCGATGACGATCTTCTCATCGGCATGCGATGGATTATTGAAGACGTGTCCACCGAAGGCGACGCCATGTTCAACCTCGCCAACGCCTATTTAGAAAAGTCTTCTTACAGTCCAGTCCAACACGACAACCGTAAACCAAAAGAAGAAATGCTGATTCGTCGTATCGAAGCATCGCAGGCAGACGCCGTGATCGTCGCAGCCGCAAAAATGTGCGAACCAGGCCTGGAAGAACAGGTCGCCTATACACACGCCTTAGACGAAAAAGGTATTCCATATTTCGTGAGTGAATTTGAAGAAAATATGACTTCATTCGAACACCTTGAATTGCAGGTTGAAACCTTTTTGGAAAACCTGTTGTTCGCTTAGCCATGAAGGATGAATCGATGAGTACAACAGTAGATAAACAGGATATTGTCGGACGCGGCAACCGCGACGGCGCACAACACTTCCGCGACTGGTTTTCAGAATTGACTGATACAGCCAAGCAGGGAGGCCAATCAGCCTATGTATTCGTCATGGGCAGTTTAAACGAAATTCTAAAGGTATTTGATCTGCCAGTCGTTTTCCCTGAAATTAATTCATTACAAACAGCCGTCCGGCGCGTAGCCCACGAATATCTCAGCGAAGCCGAAGACTACGGCTATTCGCCAGACATTTGCGGATACGTCAAGGCCGATGTCGCCGTACAACTACGTCATGGCGAGCATCCCATGGGGCAAATCCCAGAACCCAGCATCGCCGTACTGACCAACGCCTGTAACACCTACATCAAGTGGGCCGAAATCTGGCAGCGGATGTACGACATCCCCATGGTCACCATCGACATACCAGGCACGCGCGAAGCTGATGGACAAACGTGGAAAGGAGACAAAAATTTCGAAAACGATCGTAAATATGTCTCTACCCAATTAAAAGAACTCATTAAGACTTGCGAGCAGGTCACTGGAAAAAAGTTCGACATAGACAAATTTCGAGAAATTCTTGGCTACGCAAATGATATGAGTGTGGGCTGGAAAAGAGTGATCGAGTTGAACAAAAACAGGCCCTCGCTGTTTAATGCACTCACCGACGGAACCATCTATCTCGGTGTAGCCAATGGTTTCCGAGGAACCAAGATCGGCAGTACATACTTCAAAGAGCTTGTTGAAGAAATGGAATACAGAGCCGAACACGGCATCGGAACTCTAACCGAAGAATTATATCGACTCGTGTTCGTCGGCGTACCATGTTATCCAATCTTCAGAAGATTTAACGAACTATTCTCCGAATGGGGTGGAACGTTTATCAACTCCACATACCTATGGTTTGCTTCCGGTGGAACCAACATAGGCTTCGAGTACGACCTCAGCGATCCCATCGAAAGCCTGGCCGAGGGATTACTCATCAGCGTGCGCGATGCCATGGATAGTATGTTCTACCAGGATCGTATGATGTCAGACATGATCGAAGAATTCGGAGTAGACGGCATCATCTACCATCCCATCAAGAGTTGCCGAACAGTATCCACCGGACTCGCAGACAGTAGGCGCTATCTCGCCAAGAAACACGACATTCCCAGCCTATTCATCGAATCAGACATGATGGATCGACGCGTGGTCAGTGAAGCGCAAATGAAGAATCGTATCGATGCCTTTTTCGAAGGACTAGAGTCACGCCGCAAACAGGCAATCAATCATAGATCATAAGGAAACCTTTCCATGGCATATGCAGCAGGTGTAGATGTTGGATCAACGCAAACCAAAGCGGTGATCATCGACGAAAATAGAAAAATAGTCAGCACCGCGCTGATCGATACCGGGGCCAATGTCATTCAGGCAGCCGAACACGCTTTCGATAACGCCCTGAAAGAATCTAAAATTCGGGATGTCGAAGTCGAATATGTCATCGGCACAGGCTACGGGCGCTATCGCGTAACTTTTGGTAACGACCAAATTACCGAGATTAGTTGCCACGGACGCGGCGCGGTTCATATGTTCCCACGAACCAAAACCGTGCTCGACATGGGAGGACAAGACACCAAAGCCATTCGTGTAACCGATTCGGGAGAAATTGCTGATTTCTGCATGAACGACAAATGCGCCGCAGGCACAGGCCGATTCCTAGGCGCCGCAGCCGCAGCTCTTGACATACCACTAAATGATCTAGGAACAACGGCTCTGAAATACAACAAACCTGTCCGCATCAGCACGACCTGCACAGTTTTTGCAGAGTCCGAAGTCTTGTCCTGGCTTGGTAAGGGTAAAAAAATCGAAGACATCCTATGGGGCGTTCACCAGTCCATCGCCGCCCGCTCAGCCGGTTTATTGCGCCGCGTAGGCATTGAAGATGAAATAACCTTCACAGGCGGTGTCACCAGAAACATCGCCATGGTGCAAGCCCTCGAACAAAAAATCGACAAGAAATTAAACGTCAGCGAAGAATCGCACTACATCGGCGCACTCGGCGCAGCGTTGTTCGCACTCGATCACATCATAGCGAGCAGACATCCTCATAATTCCGTGGAGGCTTCATCATGATAATCACCGTTGGAATCGATGTCGGCTCCACTTACACCAAAGCCGTCATCACCGATAGCGATCAAAATATTCTCAGCAAGCATGTAAGACCAACCGGCTTCAAGCTCACAGACGTCTCACAATCGGTCTACCAAGATTGTCTGGCTGAAGCTGGTCTTACAGAAGCAGATATAAGCTATATCATCGCCACAGGTATCGGACGCCATCAAGTACTCTTCAAAGACATCCATGTAACAGACCTCACCGCCAGCGCACGTGGCGCGGCCCGACTATTTCCCGGCACACGAACCATACTCGACGTCGGTGGCCAAACCATGAAAGCTAGTCGCATAGATGCAGACGCCATGGTCAAATCGTTCAGACTAAACGACAAGTGCGCAGCCGGCACCGGAGCATTCCTCGAAAAAACCGCACGCTACATGGGTTTTTCAACTACAGAAATCGGACCGCTCATGGCCACGTCCAAAGAACCTGTTCCAATCTCAGGCGTGTGCGCCGTCTTTGCAGAATCCGAAGTAATTAACCACCTTTCTCTCGGCACACCCCCTTCCGACATCATGCAAGGAGCCATCGAATCACTCGTCGATCGCTCGGTGCAACTAATGAAACGCGCGAAAGGTGAAAAGGAATACACGTTGATCGGAGGCCTACTACGCTTCGACACCATGGCTGATTCCGTTAGGCGGCACCTTAAGAGTGAAGTTAACGTACCCGAGCCAGAGATGGTGCAATTTGTGTCAGCCTATGGCGCGGCCATTTTAGGACACCGCCGTCTAGAGAAACTCAGCCAAGAAAGGAATTCGTCGGTTGCTGACGTCGCATAAAAAACGATATCCCATCGAGCGTGGTATGTGCCGCGATCGTCAAGACTGCTGACTGAAGAAACGCCCTACTATCGACATGAAAAATAACGACGAACAACCTGACCCGACGGCTATATCAATACCGCTGCAGCTTAGCCCTGACGGAGGCGCAATCAAAACTGATCACCATCTGATTGCTGACGGTTGGGTGCGCCGGCATCTTGTGGATCCTGATCGAGCCAAGGAGTCGGTGGAACTTTATACCTCAATGGGCTTTGAAGTGAAATCACACAAACTAAGCCCCGAGGACTTCGGACCTGAATGCCAGTCGTGCGCCTCGACGATATGCCGAACCTACGTGCTGATCTATACGCGTAAGCTAAAAAAAGCTGATGACCATCAATCAATATGACAATAATAATTCCCAATCACTCGATATTCTTGAACCCCAAGAGGGCAACTATTTCGTAGCGGCCTATCCGCCGTTTTCTTGTTGGACACGCGACAACGTTAGCCAAGTGCATAACGCCCTATCTACCCCGCCCGATCCAAAGAGTCGCGCCCCACTCGGACTATACATTCATATTCCATTTTGCGCAAAACGCTGCGACTATTGCTACTATCTGTCTTACGATGACAAGCTCAAACATGTCCAAAGCTATGTGGACGCAGTAGTGTGCGAGCTGTCAATTTATGCGGACAGGCCCGCCATCACGGGTCGCAAACCAACTTTTATCTACTTCGGCGGTGGAACGCCATCTATACTTAGCTCACAACAGATTCAAACACTTCTCGAAGGCCTCAAGACTTCCTTGCCCTGGGATGATATCCAAGAAGCCACGTTTGAATGCGCGCCCAAAACCGCAACCACAACTAAGCTGCAAATTCTTCGTCATGCGGGCATCACCCGGCTGAGTATCGGCGCGCAGCAGCTTAACGACGAAGTCCTTCGCGCCAACGGTCGCATCCACTTATCAAGTGACATTTATCGCGCGTACGAGCTAGCCCGTGAGACTGGATTTCCGGTCATCAACCTTGACCTCATCGTCGGCTTGGTTCACGAAACCGATGAAACATTTTATGCAAGCCTGGAGCAAGTCATCGACATGGCCCCAGACAGTGTCACTATTTATCAGCTTGAAATACCTCTCAATACACCCCTCTACAAGCAGCTGGCGGATGACTCGCGCACCGACACACCCAACGCACCAGCCATCGCGGATTGGAACACCAAGCGCAGACGTTTGATGCGCGCGTTCTCAATGCTCGAAGACCACGGCTACCATGTGTGCGGTGGATACTCTGCCGTCCGCAATCTCAAAGAACATCGTTTCGCCTATCAGCAGGACCAATACCAAGGCGCCGACCTGCTCGGACTAGGGGCGGCCTCATTCTCTTATCTGGCAGGTATGCACTACCAAAACAGCGCGTCACTGGAATCATACATGGAATGCCTTAATGCCGGCACCCTTCCTATCGAACGCGCTTATGCATTATGTAAAAGCGATCGTATGTTGCGTGAATTTCTCCTTCAATTAAAATTGGGTAGTTTATCCATCGATTATTTTCGACAAAAGTTCGGCGTGGAAATCTGTATACTATTCGCCTCGCAACTGAAACGATGCATGAATTTTGATTGGCTAACCGTCCAAGGCGATACCATTGAATTAACCCGTGAAGGGCTATTGCGAGTCGATAGAATCATACCAAACTTTTATCCCGATAAATTTCGGGTAGCCCGATACTCGTGAACGTACGACACGCATTATTCGAAATGTGAATGGCTAACACAACCGAAGTGAAAAACGTGATTCATACATAATATCTTGTTTCGCCGCTGAAGTCCGTCATCGCTTCGAGAATTTTCGTCATTCCCGTCTGCGCGGGAATGACGCAACTGATGGTAAACTTGGGGCGTTCCATTGTATAGGTTATACTGATGCCCATGAATATACCGAGCATTTTAGAACATCTTATTCAAGAAATTGAAGCCGGCAGGCACGCGGCATTATGCGTCATTGTGTCCACGCGAGGCTCAACACCTCAGCCCGCAGGCACATTCGTTAGTGTTGATGAAACGGCTACCGTGATTGGCTCACTAGGCGGCGGATGTGTCGAAGCTGATATCCGGCGACAAGCACACGGGCTATTACGTTCGGGCGAAAGCCAACTAGCCACGTTCACGCTTGACGACGATTTCGGTGACCAAAACGGAATGATCTGCGGCGGGCAGATGGATGTAGCCATCAAAATTTTCTCGTCATTATCGGAGATTAATTTACTCCGCAAAGTGCTAGACGACTTATCCAATGGCCAAGATTCCACGCTACCAATCGTGATTCAACATCAAGGAAAAGATGTCGAATACCGCATCCGTATCGACTCAAGTCCAAACGTGTTGATTGCCGGTGCCGGGCACATAAGCCGAATTCTTGCACAATTTCTCGTACCACTCGGCTTCCGCGTGACCGTCATCGACGAACGAGTAGATTTCACCAACGAAAAGCGATTCCCAAAACCAATCCAGACCATCGCCGCCGATATAGCCGGTACACTCCGCGACTATTCGCTTGACAGAGGAACTTATGTGGTCATCGTAACCAGAGGGCATCGGCACGATCTAGTGGCCCTGAAAGCTGTAATCGATTCACCATGTAAATATATAGGCATGATAGGAAGCCGTAGGAAGATCGCCGTCATATTCGACGACCTCTTGCACGCTGGTGTGCCTCAGTCAAAGCTCGACGGTGTACAAGCCCCCATTGGCATCGACATTCACTCGGTTACAACAGAAGAAATCGCACTGAGCATCGCCGCACAACTGGTTTCCGTACGTCGGGAAGCGCATCATAAGTCCGTTGAAGGCCCGCTACCCACATGACAGCCTTACGACACAAAAACATTCCTCCACCAACCGGCCGCATGTGGGCGATAATACCTGCGGCTGGGCAAGGCCGCCGCTTCGGAGGCCCCAAGCAAACACTACCTTATGCAAACTCAACATTGGCTGGAACGATAACCCGCACAATATTAGCTGCTAGAGTTGACGGTGTTATCGTGGTCACACGCACGTTACTGGTCGACGCACTTGATCTCCCCAATGATCCGCAGGTTCACATAGAATTTAATAACGACGCGCATACCGAGATGATTGATTCTATCCGAATCGGGTTAATACGAATCGCAAACCTCCGCGAAGCCTCGCCCCTCGATACCGATAGTCAAGACGGTGTGCTCGTTATCCCTTCGGATATCCCAGGCATCTCGACGAATACCTGCACACAGTGTATCAAAGCATTCAAGCAGAAACCCAATCGAATCATCATCGCTACCCACGGCCAAAAGTCCGGCCACCCCATGATATTCCCATTTGAAATGCAATCCGCCATTATACAACTTGAGGGTGGACTCAACATGCTACCAAAACTGTATGCGGATCGAGTGTCCCGAGTATCCTTAGATGAGCCAGAGATACTTACCGACATAGATACCATGAGCGATTACAAACGCCTGACTGATACTTGACTTTAACGACTCGGCGTGTCGCTGTCCCTCGTAGTGTCCAAGTATTCAAATGCTGCGACTAAACACTCAATTCCAGGTGTTCGATCGTCCGGCTAGATTGCCGACGCACTCGCAACTCTAGACCCGTCGCGCATCAACTGGCTTGTTTGTTAAGATTCAATACGGCGGCATGGCCAAGCGGCGTTGCGATAATAGTATCGAAGCACACCACCAAACCGCTCGCGACACGCAACACGGCCATCCAGCGCCCCGACTTCGGTTAATGGTTGGATCAATCGATTCTCGATACCTTGGTGGTTGCGCTCATGATGATAGTACTCAAGAAATTCATTGATTGTCCGACGTAGCGAATTCTCACCGAAGAAAATCATTTGATCCAGACAGGACTCTTTGATCGTCCGAACGAACCGCTCAGCGTACGGACATTCGGATATCCCTGCGATGTGAACACGTCGGCTGGATAATTCCATGCAGAAAAACACATGATATCTAGTCAGGCCGAAGCATGACCAAGTTTCTACGGTGAAGAAATCAGCAGCTGCGATTGAGCCCCAGTGGCTCTGTAGAAATGTTGACCATGGTATCCACTTACGCCGCTCTGGTGCTGGAGTAATGCCATATTGATTCCGCCAGCGGTGGAACGTCGCCTCGCACACCGCCAAGGCCTGGCACACCGCCGCGATCTCCTTGCCCTCTGACAACATCCGATCCGCGTCCCGAAGCTTGCGAATTATCTGCTCAGGACTGTGTCGCTTACGTTTCATATCCAAGTCCTCCCTGCCCGATCAACGGGTGGATAGGACTCTCATAACAACTGGATCAGGTTTTGGGTAGCAGGCCATTACTCTAAATCTTTGCGCAATTTTTTCCTCCACTCTTTAGCCTCTTGGATTTTCTGCCATGACTCGTACAAATCGACAAGCAGTTTAACGGTACCGACGGTTTGCTCGTGGGTTGGGCCTAACGTGGTTGATAAAATTTGAAACGATTCTAACAAAGCAGCTTCTGCTTTTTCATATTGATGCAGCCCTGACAAACTATGGCCATGATATCGTAGAAATGCGCCGATATAGAAGTGCGTACTCGGTAGCATACTTTTTGCAATCTCCAAAGCTTTCGTAGTATTTAACGCCGCCTCGTCGAACTGCCCCTGCTTATTCAGTAATGCGCCGAGCGTAGCGTAAGACACCGCTGTTTCTATGTGACCCTCACCAAGAAGCTCACGTCGCGCCTCCAATGAAGCCCGGTACAATGGCTCTGCTTTTTCATATTTTTCTTTGAGCAAATAAATACCAGCCAAGGTGTTCATCGATCGAAGCGTATCTGGATGTCTATCGCCAAGGGTTCGCCGTTGAATATCTAACGACCGAGCCATCAGCGGATGCGCTTTGTCTTCATCTCCGAGGTTTGCATAGCAGGTTGCTAGTCCATTGAGTACGCGTAACGTATCTGCATGGTCTGAACCTAGCACCTGCTCTTTGCTCAGTAGCAACTCTTCTAGCAAGGGAACGGCCTTATTAAATTCCCCCTTACTAACAAGAAGGCCGGCGTGATTATGCAGCACAGCTAATGTTTGCGGGTGGTTTTCTCCTAGCGCCAATCGCACCGCCTTCAATACATTAGCCAATAATGTCGCACCTTTGTCATAATCTCCCTTGGCAATGTACATTGCGGCAATGTTTTGCATGGCCTGTAGTGTGCCTAAATCTTCTTCCCCGAACTCACTTAGACTATCCTGAAGCGTATCAGAATATATGGTTTCAGCTTCTTCATACCGCCCTTGCGATAAGTATAAAGCTGCCAGATTGTTAGAAACCACTAGCTTGGTTCGCTTATTAACATTTTGAATAAGGTTTTGTTTATCAATGGTTTCAAGATACAGCTTTTCAGCTTCTTCATATTGCCCTTGCTGGTCATATAATCGCGCAAGCATTCCCATGGCGATGAGTGTATCAGAATGGTTTTCACCGACCGAAGATCGCAGTAATTCTATGGCCCGAATTAGATGAGGCGAAGATTCTTTGTAGTCGCCCAAGCTGCTCAGAGTTTTCCCAATAGTCATACGAATTGATGCCTCGACAGCGGGTTGACTTTCGAAAGCTCCCTCTATTCGCATGGCTGCTTTATTGAGAACCTCTCTCATTGTAATGTCACGCTGCGCAGTGTTTTCAGGATCGACAGCGGCAAGAAGATCATTATTCAAAAAAGAATTTATGGCCTGGGCGATGGCTGTTTGCCTCTCAGATTCCAACCGTTTATTTTCAGCCAACGTGGTAGCTTCGAGCGCCGTAATCAATCGCTCGTTCGCCAATCGCTCCGCCTGCGTGGCGCGTATCGCTTGTGACAAGCTAATGGCAATACCTGCAACTAATACAACAAACAGCATAATCATGCTGTAAAACAATGATTTGTTTCGTCTAGAAAACTTGCGAAGCTGATACAACACGCTATTCGGTCGAGCTACAATCGGTAAATGCTGCAAGTTTCTACGAATGTCATTGCCGAGTGCCGCAGCTGACTGATAACGACGTAATTTATCTTTCTCCAGGGCTTTGGAAACGATCGTCTCCACATCGCCACGATACATGGTATTGAGCGTGCCGAGTCGCGTCGGTTCGACAATTTGTATAGTGCGAATGGCTGCAGGAATTGCATGATGATCTAAGACATATGGAAGGCAGTCAGCCAAGAGTTCATATAGCAATACACCTAGCGAGTACACGTCTGAACGCGCATCCAAATCAAGCGGATTGCCTGAGACTTGCTCAGGACTCATGTATGGTAGTGTACCAATAAGTTGCCCCATGTTCGTGTGCATGGTGGTCATCGGATTCTCAGTATTCATGACACGAGCAATACCAAAATCTAGAACTTTCGGCTGGCCATCCTGATCGACTAAAATGTTCGCAGGTTTTAAATCACGATGAATAATGTTGTGGTCGTGTGCGTGTTGAACAGCATCACAAATCCGGGAAAATAATTCGAGCCTCTGCTCGATACCAAGCTTCTTCTCTTGGGCATAATGTGTAAGTGGTAGACCATGAATATACTCCATGACCAAGTACGGCTGCTCATGCGCACCGGCATCGCCTGAAGATGCCGTACCCGCTTCGAATATCTGCGCGATACCAACATGCTTGAGCTGTCCAAGTAAATTAGCTTCTAATTCAAACCGCCGTGCGAGTTTTGCAGAAGCTATATCTGCATGAATCACCTTGAGCGCAACCGTACGTTTTGGATTTTCTTGTAAGGCCTTGTATACCACTCCCATCCCCCCGCCGCCAATTCTGGAGAGAATGGTATAAGGCCCAATCAATTTAGGAATAGTCAATACAGATGCTTCAGCCATCTCATCTTTGATCGCAGTAGATTCTGAACTTGGTTGCTCAAGCAGTTGACCGGCTACTTGTTGAACGAATCTAGCGGCATCAGAGCCGGCTAACGCATCGGTTTCATTATCATGGTGGGCAAGAAGTGATTCCACCTCAGCCCGAACCTCTAACATGTTCGCGCACGCTGCATCAAGAAATTCGGCTCGCGACTCGTGCGGTTGCACACGAGCCTGTTCGAATATCGCAGCTATTTTTTCAAAATCCTTTGGCTTCAATCCGAATCTCCGCCCATCGCCCTTCGTAACCACGCTCGTGCAAAATACCAATCCGCTTCTACCGTTTTATGAGAAATATTTAGCTCTAAAGCAATCTCACGATGTGTCAGCCCTCCCAAAAATCTCATCTCTACTACTTTGGCCTTTCGGACATCAAATTTTTCTAGTTCGGTGATCGCGTCACTAAGGGAAATAAGATCGATATCAGATTCTGTTGAGGGCGCGTTATTTTCGTCTATCGTCAATTTAAGAGCCCCGCCGCCGCGCTTTACCGCCTTCTGACTACGGGCATAATCCACTAGAATTTGTCGCATGGCGCGAGCAGCGATAGCCAAAAAATGTCGCCGATTTTCTAGTTTCTGTCCCGACTTATGGACGAGCTTCATATACGCCTCGTGGACTAACGCAGTCGGCTGCAATGTATGATTTTGACGTTCGTGCCTCAAATAAGAACCAGCCATTCCCTTTAATTCGTCGTAAAGAAGTGGCAACAACATCTCATAGCCGGTGTCCCCTTCTTGCTGAACCCGCTTAAGAATCTCAGTAAAATCGTTGTTTTGGCTCTCTGACACTCTAACCTCAAAAAAAATCCAATAAAGAATAGGAGTTACATATGTTCTTTTCGCCATTACTAGCAGCATTGGATGGCGAACTCGGGCATGTCATTCTACGCGAAGGGTGTCTTTCGTGAAATGGTCCCATAAAGCCCCGATTGGTAAGCCTGACAACCGTTGGATCAATCATCGGTAGTAGGTTGAACGCAGGATTTGGAGAAACAAAATGAAAACGAAATGCAAACAGTCACAACACTACTTGGGAGCTGGTAATGCGGCACGCAAGATTATCATTCTGGCTTTACCCATGATGCTAGCATCCTGTGGAGCCATGCCAAACAACGGAGGCGTAATTGATTTACCCGATGGTAGTACGGGTCGAGGCTTATGCAATGCAACCCCTGTCTCCGACACACAAAATGCCTTTTTTGTCGATGGCAGCAAGGGGAACAATTCTAATCTGGGCAGTCAGGTCAGCCCCCTGTCCACAATCCAGGAAGCCATCGATCAAGCAGATTCATTTGGCGGAGGTACAGTTTATGTTGCAGCAGGCGTATATAGCGAGACTATCACCTTGCGTAGTAACGTAGACTTACAAGGCGGACTCGATCCACAAACATGGACACAATGCCCACAAACATTTCAAACTACGATCATCGGCGGGCCGACAGCGATGATGGGTGTAGAAATTTCTTCAGTCACCATAAACGGATTTACTGTTATTGCTGGCGATAGTGTTAACGGAAAAAATTCAACCGGCATTAAACTTGTCGATAGCACGACTGTCAAAATTACAGGGAACAACATTGTCACAGGAAATGGAGACGATGGCGTTAATGGCAGCAAGGGTAATAACGGCAACAAAGGAAGAAATGGAAGAAAGGGTGATAACGCCGCAATATGTCCACCGACCAATGCCGGCGGAACGGGTGGAAGTTCTCAGGCTGGCGCAGGAGGCGGTAATGGTGGACGTGGCGGCGCAGCGGGTGGTTTTGACGCAAGTTCTGGCGGTGGAACAAACGGAGGTGCTGGAGGGATGGGGGCTTCCATCGGTGCGCGTGGTCAAGACGGTGAAGATGGCGGTGATGGTATCGATGGGAACGATGGCCTAGGCGCAGTCGACGACTTGATGTTAGTAGATGGCGACTTTGTATCTTCCTCTGGCACAACCGGAGAATCGGGCCATCAGGGTTCTGGCGGAGGAGGCGGAGGAGGCGCTGGAGGCGCACTGGTATTTGCATGTGGCGCAGGCGGCGGTGGCGGCGGTGCTGGAGGTGGCGGCGGCGCAGGTGGAGTAGGCGGAATCGGCGGAGGTGGATCATTTGCCGTTTCCCTTATTAATTCTGTTGATATTCTCATTGATGGAAATTCACTTACGACAGGTGACGGTGGAAACGGTGGCAGTGGCGGACTGGGCGGAAGCGGCGGCCAAGGTGGAAATGGTGGAAGCGGAGGTTCACGGTTTGGCGGTCAAGGCGCTGGCGGTGATGGTGGCCAAGGTGGCATAGGCGGCGAAGGTGGTAGCGGAGGAGGAGGAAATGGTGGGCCTTCAATCGGTATCATCGAAGATGCCACTAGCAGCTCCACCCGTACAGAAAATATAATCAACCTAGGCGTAGCTGGTCGAGGCGGCGAAGGACAAAGAGGTAACGATGGCGAGGACGGTTTACAAGAACGTTATATCCAACTCGCAGAATAAATCGAAAAGAAGCGAGACATGCTAGGCTAACAATATTCCGAACAAGACAGGGATCGGGGCCGCAGGGCCCTTTGTCCCTGCCAAACACCAATACATTCTGCTCTTTCTTGCGCGAAATCTCGTCTCTCAAGTTTCATTTGGGGGCAGCAGGAGTATTCACTTATACATACAGTCAGTACTGGCATTAGTTTCGGTGATACTCTGGCGTAAATGTCTGTGCATACCAATCATTTTGCGGCCATGGTCATATGAATCGACTGTATTTCTATGAAATGGCTTAGAATTCTCAACCAGTGTTTCGTCAGCACCGTTCGTGGTCAACTAGCGAGCGTCACCAGTGGCTGACATGTTGAGTAGATTGTTGCGTGGTTAACTTCCATCCGGAATTGACGTGCGACTTTTTAGCATCGTTAAGCTGGTCAGGGACGTGGGCACCGGTGAAAAAATCGATGGCCACCCTTTGCTGGCATAGAGTACGGAATAAACGGGATAGACAGAGCGCCGCGCTACCATTTGAACCAAGTGAGCAGCTAACCCGTACTCTGCATCGCGGCTGCAATGCCGCTAATGCTTGCAAAGAGTACCGGCCGTAAACTCGATTTCTCGGTCTTCTCTGAACTTGCGTAGCGCCTGAGCAACTCCACCTGTAACAGATTGAGCAAATCGGTTAGGCCGTTGCGCTGCTCAATAGATCGCTGGATGACAGGGTTGTTGTCGAGAATTTCTTGTTGACCGGTGATCTGAAGTATCGCCGTACGGGCGAGCTGAAACTCCGCCGAGATACGATCGAAATGTTTCGACGCGGCATGACCACTATCGCCGTATAGCTCATCGTAATGGCGTGCAATGCCCAGCCGTGCCCGAGCCATCTCCTGTTGAGCGTTATCAATGACCGCCCGGAAATATTCCCACTCCGTATACCAGCGGCGTAGTATCCCAATGGTTTCTTCTGACTCAGCGATAGCCTCGCTGAGCGCGCTGCCGATTCCGTACCAACCGGGAACGTTGATGCGCATCTGAGTCCATGAGAAAACCCATGGAATGGCGCGAAGGTTTTCGAAATGCACGGAGCCGCTTGATCTAGCCACTGGTCTCGAAGCGATCGGCAAAGCGCTGATATGCGCGATTGGTGACACTTGAGTAAACCAGTCCCAGAAAGAAGGCTCGTCTATCAGTTTCCGGTACGCTGCCATCGACCTGTCACCCAAACGCACCATAAGTTGATCGTCCGAGCTGGATCGAGATTCGGGTTCTGACGAGGCCTCGGATTCTGCAAGTATGGTGGCGCTGACCAACTGTTCGAGATGTCGGTGGGCAATATCTGGGATCGAATAGCGAAACGAAATGACCTCGCCCTGTTCGGTCATTCGAAGCCCCCCACTCCGGCTGTCGGGCGGTGTCGCTTGGATAGCGCGATTAGATCGTCCGCCGCCCCTCCCCACCGTACCACCTCTTCCGTGGAAGAAACGAAAACTCACGCCCTTCTTGCGACAGACCCCGGAAAGACGTGACATGGCAGCCTGAAGAACCCAGCTCGACATCAGAAAACCGCCGTCTTTATTGCTGTCTGAATAGCCCAGCATGATCTCTTGAAACTGCCCACGAGATTCTACATGTTTTCGATAAACCGGATTAGCTAACATGCCGTCCAACAGATCAGGGCCGTGATCAAGATCGTCGATCGTTTCGAACAACGGCACGATATCAACAACGGCACAACCCGTCAGACGCATAAGCCACAAAACCTCCAAGACATCACTGACGCTGTTAGCCATGCTGATGATGTAGCTTCCGATCGCATGACGATTGTGTTTGCACGTTTGTTCGATAATGCCGAGAACTTTTAATAGCTCGCGTGTTGTGTCGCTCACATCTTCAATGTGGGGGCGTTCCAGGTTCGCGTGTTCTATCGACCGGGACAACACAACGACCCTCTCGGCTTCGTCAAGCGATCCGTAGTCCTGACAAACGCGGGCCTGCGCCATCAGTTCCGTGACAACTTGTTCATGTACATCACTATGTTGGCGAATGTCGAGCGCAGCCAATTGAAAGCCGAAAGCCTTAGCCTGTATCAACAGATCCGCCAAACCGCTTGAGTCAACGATTTCAGCGAGTTTCATCTGGCGCAGGCTATCGACCAGTAGTTCGATGTCAGCCACAAACGCTTCGTCCGTGTAGGCTGAGTGATCTTCGGTAGCGGCGGTCAACCGGCCTTGCATCTCAGCTATTTTTAGGCGAAACGGTTCATGCCGAAGCCGCGCCGAAAACTCTTCACGAACAAGCCCGGTCAATTGATCGGGTTGAACTCTCGCAGTCAGTTCTTCGGGAATGGAAAGTCGCCGCTCAGACAGGCTGAGCAAGCGCATCAATTCAACTAGCTTCCCCTGATAAAGATTGATGGCTGCCTGACGGTGAAGCCGCAGACTCTCCAACGTCATCTCGGAGGTCACAAGTGGGTTCCCCTCTCGGTCGCCACCAATCCAGGTTCGGTAGCGCACAATAGGCGGCAACTCCGGACGTACGTTAAAATGTTGTTCGATGGCAACAGCTACATCCCGAACGATTCGTGGAACGGCGTGCCAGATTGAATTCGTCAAGAAATAAAGCGAAGCGACGATCTCCTCCAGAACGCTGAGGTTTTCGATTCGTACTTCGTCTGAGCAGTACAGCAGGAGGACGGATTGACTGATCGTATTTTCAATGCGCGTCTTAGCAGCTGCATCATTTGAAGTCTCACCCAGTTCGAGCAGGCATTCGGCAATCTCGCGGTGCCTCCGAAGAAGCGTGCGACGACGAGACTCGGTTGGATGAGCCGTCAAGGTCGGCTGAATATCAATACGATCAATGATGCCCATGACATCACTTAATGACTTGCCCCGCGACTTAAGCTTGGAAACCGCGTCTGCAATAGATTCTTTGCGGGGCGCGTGCGCAGTGGCCTCACGCTGCCGGCGGCGATTGATTCGTATGATGGCTACCTTTTCCGCCTGATTGCGCAGATGGAAACGCAGAGTCAATGACTTGATAAGCTCACGAATGTCTTCGAGCTTGAGTTTGGTAATCTGTTCACGCACCGCATGGTACGCATTGTTTTCGCCCTCCAAGCAGAGCCGCAACATTTGATCGCACACCTGTGTATGCCCCGTCGGTCCTAGACGATTAAGCACGTCGTTTTGGATCGCTGTCAGAAGCTGAATATCAGCATCAAGTTGTTTGGTGTTTGCCATATCGTGGTTCGGATAGAGCATATATGAAAGAGCGACTTATGCCAACAAATGACGTAAATCCCTTGTCTTGCACGATGAAAAAGATTTGGGGCGACCAGACTAGCTAGGCGGACCTTTCCCCGACACCAGCACCAGTATCTTAAGATACATTTATGCTTATGACGCTTACCAGTGGCGGGTGAAGCGATGTACGAGCGTAGAGCAGCCTGCCGAGCTACTAACCAAGACATTCTGCACTATCGTGTGCAAGTCTTCGCCATTTGCGTTGCATTAAAGTTGGACACTGTGCAGTGCTGACACCAATAACATTCTTCATTTTCGTACGCGAGTTCTCGCCACTGCGGTTGAACGCGACATGCCCAAGCTGGATGTCTATTGCAGGCTTTAGACAACGTTGCGAAATCAGAAAAGTGTCTGAATTAGGTCTTCCCAAAAACAAGTCACCGGCAAATCGAGTTGATTATCTCCTCATCAAACGGTTACGCACTAACTACAGGATTCAATGGTATATGATATTAGGATGCGCTAATCAGCAGAAGGAGATATTCGCAATCACGGCTGAAAGGTGTCCATTCATGCAAACGCACACAAAAAAACAAGCTGTAAATTGTTGACCCCGTACTTTTTTGCGCGTGAGTACTGTTGAACACTTTAGGTTAGCCCGGTTAACAGCTTCAGATCATGTAGCTGTATGTTTAACCCGACGCGCGTATAAAAAACGGGCCGGTAGAAGAAACTCCTACCGGCCCGCTCGAAATTACAACCTTTCACCGAATCGTTACGGATAGACAACAGGCGTCAAGAACACCACATAGCCTACTTGCTCAGTGGTATGGTTGCGCTCGCCATCTTTAATCTGGTCTTCATCTATCGAAAGGAATAGGGAAGACGCAGAGGCCGCGGTTCCGCCATGCGTTTGTGCCCAGCCGCCATTGTTTCCGTCCATGGCTGCCATGGTGGTCACAGTTACTGCTGGTGCAGAGGCAAACGCGGTATTGAACGAATAGGTGTACGGTGGGTTTTGACCTACGCCACGCACGGAATCCGCACCCAGCGCCGCCTCAAACTCGACACCACCAATGGTTCCGTGACCGGATTCAAACACAATGAATCCGACGGTTTCGTCTGCGCGAGGTACGTTCGTGTCTTCGCACACCGTCTTGCCAGTCCATAGGGTGGACGCTGTCGGTGGTGCATTTCGACCGCTGCCACGATCCCAGAAAACTGACCAGTTGGCATCATTTTCGGTCATCACCTGGCCGAGAATCACAGGACTCGTGTAGCTTTGTCCGTATGCCTGGGTCTGCGCGACCCAGCTGTTGTTCTCATCCGTTACCGTCGAGAGGTAGAGTTGAGCTTCGACATTTACGCCGTTGATCGTCCATACGCCCTCTTCCACTACGATGTAGCTAATCGTTTCAGCCACTACACCACTACCGGAAGGATTCTGCAATCGCACATTAAAGCTGTTCGAGGTTACGCCACTCACGCGCGTCACTACGGGCACCGAGTTGGCATTGTATTGAACAGTGCAAACAACCACCGGACTAACGTATGTGTTAGTCAGCGATACCGTAACCGATGTACCACCAACGGTCACTGTCCCGGATTCCAGTCGGGCTGCAGGACCAGCTACGCACTGATTGCCGGCTTCGTCGCAGGTCTGACCTGGACACGGGTCGCTTCCCGCTTGGCAATCCATAGCGGCGCTACAAGTCTCCGCACCGTTGCAGAACAAACCATCGTCGCAATTTGCATTGTTGGCGATGTTGTCACACGAGTTGGTACCCTCGTTACAAGAATCATCCGTGCAACCGACACCGTCATTGCAATCCACAGCCGTGCCTGCTTGGCAATCGAGCACTGCGTCACAGGTCTCGGAACCATTGCAGAACAAGCCATCATTGCAACTAGCGTCATTGGTAACATTGTCACACGAGTTCGTGCCTTCGTTGCACGAATCGGTCGTACAGCCAACGCCGTCGTTGCAGTTGACGGCTGTACCTGCCTGGCAATCCAACGCTGCATCACAGGTTTCGGTACCGTTGCAGAACACACCGTCGTCGCAATTGGCATTGCTGGCTACGTTGTCGCACGAGTTCGTGCCTTCGTTGCACGAATCATTCGTACAACCCACACCGTCGTTGCAGTTGACGGCTGTGCCTGCTTGACATGCGCCAGCCACACAAGTTTCGGCGCCGTTACAGAACACGGCATCGTCGCAATCCGCATCGATGAGACAACCGACACACGTACCCGTGCCCTCGTCGCACACCTGTCCGGCACACGGATCGGTACCCGCCAAGCAATCGTTCACTGCATCGCAGGTTTCCGCACCATTGCAGAACAACCCATCATCACAATTGGCATTGTTTGCCGCGTTGTCACACGATGCCGTGCCTTCGTTGCACGAATCAGCCGTACAAGCGACACCGTCGTTGCAATTCACCGCAGCGCCTGCCTGACAATCGAGTACTGCATCGCAAGTCTCGGCGCCATCGCAGTAGATGCCATTGTCGCAACTGGCGTTATTGGTCACATTGTCACATGACGAAGTTGCTTCGTTGCACGAATCAGCCGTGCAACCGACGCCATCGTTACAGTTGACCGCTGTACCTGCCACACACGCACCGGCGGAACATGTTTCAACGCCACTGCAGAACAATCCGTCGTCACAATCGGCATCGATCAGACAAGTCACGCATGAAGCTGTGCCTTCATCGCACGCCAAACCGCCGCATGGGTCGCCGCTGGAAACGCAGTCCAACGTCGCGCTACAGCTTTCTGCACCGTTGCAGAACAAACCGTCGTCCGGACAGTTGGCATTGTTAGCCACGTTGTCGCACGAGCTGGTACCTTCGTTGCATGAGTCATCTGTACAACCAATACCATCGTTGCAATTTACCGTTGTGCCTGCCTGGCAATCGTTGACCGCATCACAGGTCTCGGAACCGTTGCAGTACAAACCGTCATCACAATTGGCATTGCTGGCCACATTGTCACACGAGTTCGTACCCTCGTTGCACGAGTCGTTCGTGCATCCGACGCCGTCGTTGCAATTTACCGTAGTACCTGCCTGACAATCGTTGACTGCATCACAAGTCTCGGAACCGTTGCAGAATAAACCGTCATCACAATTGGCATTGCTGGCTACATTGTCGCATGAGTTCGTAGCTTCGTTGCACGAGTCGTTCGTACAGCCGACGCCATCGTTGCAATTTACCGATGTGCCTGCTTGGCAATCCAACGCAGCATCGCAGGTCTCGGAACCGTTGCAGAACAAACCGTCATCACAATTGGCATTGCTGGCCACATTGTCACACGAATTCGTAGCTTCGTTGCAGGAATCATCCGTGCATCCAACGCCGTCGTTGCAATTTACCGCGGTTCCTGCTTGGCAATCCAATGCAACGTCGCAAACTTCAGCGCCGTTACAGAATATACCGTCATCGCAATTACCGTTGTTGGTTACGTTGTCACAGGAGTTCGTGCCCTCGTTGCAGGAATCATCCGTGCATCCGATACCATCGTTGCAATTTACTGCGGAGCCAGCTTGGCAATCCAAAGCAGCATCACAAGTTTCGGAACCGTTGCAGAACAAACCGTCATCGCAGTTACCGTTATTAGTCACATTATCGCAGGACGCAGTGCCTTCGTTACACGAATCCGTCGTACAACCGACGCCATCGTCGCAATTGACTGCCGTACCCGCTTGGCAACTACTAGCTACACAAGTTTCAGCGCCATTGCAGAACACGCCATCGTCGCACTGCGCATTGTTCGTGCAACCCGTACAAGGATTAGAACCCACAGCGTCAATATGCAATGACCAGGTATTCAAAGTACCAGGGTCTGGCGTGACGCTGTCGTAGACCGTTATGGTCCAAACACCAGCTGAATCCATGCCATTGAAGGCGCTTAACGGATTGTTCGGCGTATAATTCGGCGGCGAGGAAAGATTAGCCGCACATTGTGATTCGATGGTCCCGCCGGTGCCAGCATCATCTAATAGAATGCCGCTGAGATTGTCAGTGCTACATCCGTATGTCGACGCGGGCACGCCCGGCCGATCGAAGAAAACTACCGTCGTGCCAAGGTGCGAAATCGTGGCCGTGACATCGCCCACCCAAGTGTGCGTAATCGAAAGGTCAATGTTGACGTCGCCCATCACTACGGAGTCCGGTACGTTAATCGTGTCCGTAGCAGCATTGCCGGAGCCACCACCGTCAGGAATGGTAGCGTTAGGAGAACTCTGATAAACAGTCGGATTTCCGGCTGTTCCGCTGCCGCATGTAGACCCGTCTCCCAAGTAAGATCCAGTACAGTTCGTTGGGGTGCTGATCGCACATGATGTACCTGAACAACAAGCTCCCATTCCCTCACACACGCCACCGTTACAAACTTGGCCGGTTGGACAAGAAATGGGGGTGTTAGAACAGCTTCCGCCTGAACAAACATCCGTGGTACACGGATCGGCGTCGTCACAATCGGGGTTGATAGTGCAACCACCTGTACAATTCAGAGTGATTGAAGCAATCATGTCTGCGTCGTGCTGACGAAAAAACGGGTTGGTGAGCACTTGATCGTCCATACATGTCGGCTGGCCTCGGTCATGGTCAAGCCCGAGGGTGTGACCAATCTCCTGGCAGGTAACGTGACGGTCTGCAGATTCAGGGTAAGATGCCCCGTCCAAATAAGTTTGATTCATTAACGCTTCGGCTTGTAGAATCAGGCAGGCGCCTGAGTCAACGCTAAGCAGACGCGCAATACCGAGCCACCCGGTGTTCCCGTAGAACCCGGAATCAGTGGTGATTTCCGTTCCCGAACCAAAACTGACACATGTGCCGTTGTTCCAGTCGTTAGTCTCATCTTGGATAATCGTATTCCAATAGCCCGTAGCCGCGTTCGTGATGGTGATGTTGCCGTGATCCCAGTGCCAACAAGACCACTGGTGAGCGGCGAAAACAATGGTCGCCGTAGTCGCGACGAATGCAGCGACGAAAAAAGAACCTAACATATACAATTGACGCTTTCGGTTCATTCGATTCTCCCTATCTTTTTCAGATGGTATATTTTATCTGTGGATAAACATGTTAAAATAATATAATTTCCAGATTGCATTCGTGACCAGTGTTAGATTTCGGTCTAGCTTCTCGTTCGCATGGCTCTTCGTATAAAGCCCATGTTGCGACGGTTTAACTGCGCGGCGAGAGGTTCTTCCATTACCGCGGCGTTCAACACGCCAGCGCGGACGTCAAATCGACCTTGCGGGCTGGCTAAAAAATAGTACTTCGTGTCTGGTTGGCGGTTGAGAAACAGCAATTGCTGAGTGCCAACTTTATAGTCACCCCCGTCATTCGCAAAATATGCTAACCCATCTCGTTCGCCACCAGTTTGTTCTAGTGTGATCTTTGAGGGAGCTTTGCCTTGGAGGACTTCATTAACACGCAGGTCAACCAACGTAAACGGCAACACGTTTATTCCGTTGGAAGTTAATACCGTTCGCCCTGGACGTGTGCGCACCACGGTAGCCAGAACAACTGAATCCACAGATGAACGCATATCCTCCAACGATGCATAGCTATTGGCCCACATCGTCGTCATCTGAACACCGTCGGGAGTGGGAGGAGGGGATAACATAGGACCGACAAGCGATCCCATCACAACACCGCCGCCGGCCAGAACCACGGCAGAAATCAAGAACCTTTTCCGACTCATACAAATTCTCCTAATTGTTAGAATGACGCAAACTCATATCCAGCCTAAAAATCCAGGCCAACAGAAACGCAGGACATCATCGTAGCCAAACGATCTGCACAAATCAAGAAAAAAAATTCTTGGCGAAACTTTTTTCTCTGCGATTGCACAACCAAACCAATTAACTTGCCCCTCCCATGAATGTCATCCGGACAGATGATGCAAAGCGGTGAAAGAAGATATGACACAAGCACGTCACTATTCCTGCGATTCGATATTTGGACACCACGGGAGCGAGTCAGTGCCGGAAAGGAACCACGGTGAGCTTGATTAATCGCATGTGACTTAAATCTTCCCGCAGTGTATTAATAGCCATCGAGTAAATTGGTTAGCCGTTTCTGAGAGATTCACCGCTACCTCGCTTGATCATCGCATAAACAGGAACTCCTGCGAGAAGCAGTAGGGCGCCCAATCCTACCACTTGTCGATCAAGCCCGAAAACAGCCCAAATCGAGTATGTAAGTGCAAGCCCGCCAACTATGAAAGGACCAACGAGATGCCTCGCTGTTGTATGTGCGCAATCGGAGGAATACGTCACCAAAGCAGCTCCGCTCGACAGCACATAAGGAAGAAGCGTAGTGAGCGTAGAAAGCTGAATAGCGAGAGTGAAAAGCTCAACCTGGCTCTCCGAATGCTTGATAAGTACCAGCAGTGTACACAATCCGCTTGAGACGACCAAACCCAATACCGGAGTGCCACTTGACGTGCGTCTTGCAAAAAAATATGGAAAGACGCCGTCAACTGCAGCCGCACATGGAATTTGCCCCTGAAGAAGAATCCATCCGTTGAGCGCTCCCAAGCACGCCACCACAGCCACGGCAGCCATACAGTACCCCGCGAACGGACCCCAAAGTAATGCTGCGGCGTCTGCGAAGGGGGCACTAGACCCAGCCAATTTGTCCGGGGATATTGCCCCCATGATCGCCACAGTCGTAAGGATGTAAACGACTGCGGCAATAAGTGTTCCGATGACAGTAGCACGCGGTATCGTATACGCCGGTTCTCTTACATTATCCGCAGGTATCGTAGCGGATTCCAAACCGAGCATGGCCCAAAGCGTCAGTGCAGCGGTACTGTTAATTGCAGAAAATGTAGACTCATCGGATAGATTTAGAGGTATGAAATGTTCGACATGAAAATGGGCTAGCCCAAATGCGCCGATCGCGATTAAAGGTATGATCTTGAGAATCGTGGTTACGATTTGGACAATTCCAGCGGCACGAACGCCAACGGAATTGACGGCAGTCAACAACCAGATGAAGCCCAGCGCAACGGCGCATGATAGCAAGCGGTTCTCTACCAGCGGTGGAATGAAAACTGCTAGATAGCCCACAAGTGTTACCGCGATTGCGGCATTGCCGATCCAAATTGCAATCCAATACCCCCAGGCGACAAGAAATCCAGAAAAATCCCCAAACGCTTCCCGTGAATAGGCATAAGGTCCGCCTGGTCTTGGGATGTTTCGTGCCAAACGGGCAAAGACAAGGGCCAGACATACGGCACCTGTCGAGGTGAATAACCACCCGACGATGCTAATTCCGCCGTACTTAGCAAGCGAGGCAGGGAGCAGAAAAATGCCTGAGCCCATCATGTTTCCGACGACAAGCGCAGTACACATGCACAGGCCTAGCTGCGTTCCGCTTCGCTCGTCGGGTCGTGATGGCCTCGACATCAGTCAATGGCTCCGCTATCTCGTACGATTGATCCAAGGGCGATCGTCGTGCGGTGCTTTGCCTCGACGCTGGCCATCCACAGGTCTATTAATGGCTCTTAGCCTATATCATCCTAGTACTATTGCCCAGCAGCAAGATCAATGAAACTATGACGGAGCATCTATAGACTTAGACAACTAGCGTCATTTACATCAATTGAAGATACTTGAATTCATAAAGCCGAAATCGTATCATGGGACATAGTTAATTAGGATACAAGCTACTGGGGAAGTGTCTACTTGATGCATAAATGATTCCATGACTACTTTGCGAGGTGATAGTGTCAAACAAGTCAGTACAACAGCCGTCAGATCATAGGGTCGAGATTGAACCGGACATCAGCATTGCGCGAACACTGCCATCTCATGTCTACTACGACGCAAACGTGTACGAATCAGCCAAGGATAAGATTTTTGCGCGGAGCTGGCAGTTCGTGGGCACATTGGCCGACGTGCGCGTTCCAGGCACTGTCTATCCACTGACGTTGTTACCCGGCTGTTTGTCAGAGCCACTATTGCTTGTAAGAAACCGCAACGACGAATTAACGTGCATGTCGAACGTCTGCACACACCGCGGAATGCTCGTTTGCGAAAATGCTGGAATCGAGACGGGATTGCGCTGTCGTTATCACGGTCGTCGCTTCGGGCTTGACGGGTGCATGCAGAGTATGCCGGAATTTGAGGCAACCAAAAATTTTCCCAGCTCAAATGATGACCTACCGCGCGTTCAACTTGAACAGTGGGGCCCATTTCTTTTCGCGAGTCTTGACCCGGCTATGCCGTTTGACGACTGGATCCGCCCACTACAGGAGCGTGTGGGGTGGTTGCCGTTGGACCAATTCAAATATGATCCATCCCGGTCGAGGGACTATCTGGTCTCAGCAAACTGGGCGTTGTATTGCGAGAATTACCTTGAGGGCTTTCACATACCTTTTGTCCATCCGTCGCTAAACGACGCGCTAGACTATGGCGACTACCGGACTGAGTTGTTTGAGTATGCTAATCTCCAATTAGGTATCGACGGCGGTTCGGGCGACGTATTCGAGCTACCGGATAGTTCGCCGGATCATGGCAGTGAGGTGGCCGGTTACTACTTTTGGCTCTTTCCGAATCTGATGCTCAACTTCTATCCCTGGGGGCTTTCCATGAATGTAGTTAAGCCGCTCGGTCCTGATCGAACCCGTGTTTCATTCTTGTCGTTCGTTTGGGATGAGTCTCGATTAGCAGTCGGCGCGGGGGCTGAGTTGGACCGAGTCGAACGTGAAGACGAGAATGTCGTCGAGTTGGTTCAAACGGGGGTACGATCTCGACTATATGACAGAGGCCGCTATTCGCCGACACGTGAACAAGGTACGCATCATTTCCATCGACTGTTTGCGTCATTTCTTTCTAGTACACCTTAATCGTTCGTTTTATTAATTGTCCAACCCAATTAATCCCGAAAAGTGGTCAAATGTTGTGTATGGGACATCGATAGCCCCCGAATATACGGCATGGAGGCAACTCAGGGATAAAGGGCCAGCCTCAGTTGACCTTACATTTTCTCGACAGTTTCAATGCCGAGTAACTGCAAACCGAGCTTGAGCGTTCTCGCCGTGACATCACACAGGCGGAGGCGTGAGATTCGCACGGAATCAGGTGAGGCGTCGATAATACGTACCCCTTGCTTCTTGTCATAAAAGCGGCTGAACGTTTTGGAAAGCTCGTATAAGTAATCGGTCAGAACATTCAGACGCAGGTCTCTCATTAGTAGATCATAAACCTCTGCGAATTGTAAAACTTTCTTAGCCAGGGCAATTTCAGTGGGATGCTCAAGGACGAGCGGAGCATCCGTAGACAGCAACGACCAATCGATCTCAGCCTTTCGGCCTATCGATCGAATTCTTGCGTAGGCGTAGAGCATGTAGGGAGCCGTGTTGCCTTCCATGGAGACCATCATGTCCAAATCGAATTTGTAATCGCTGCTAAGCGCGTGAGACAGATCAAAATATTTTACGGCAGCTAGGCCTACGGTCTCAGCTATGGCGTCGGCTTGGTCCGAAGTCATCGTATCCCGATTTTGTGGCTGGTCCTCTGCCCCTGATTTCGTAAGTACACTTCGCGCACGAGCGACGGCTTCGTCTAGTAGACTTTTGAGTTTGACCGTGCCACCTTCTCGCGTTTTGAAGGGCTGACCGGTTTTATTGAGCATACTGCCAAACCCCAGATGCTCCAGAGAAATATCTTCACCAGCCCAGCCCAACGCGCGAACAGCTGCAAACACCATCGCAAAATGTTGTTTTTGCGGAATGCCGACGACGTAAATGACGCGGGTAGCCTTGAGCGATTCCAGACGATGAAGGATCGTGGCTAGGTCTGAAGTTGCGTAGTTAAAGCCGCCATCTTTTTTCCGCACGATAAGCGGCAATGGCTCAGCGTCACGCGTGGTGAAGCCATCCATGAAAATGCACAATGCGCCATCGCTATCGCGTACAAATCCTTGTGGGTCTTTTTCTTTCATCGCGTCGAGCGTAGCCACGGCTGATTCCATTTTTTCGGTATAAAAACTTTCACCTCGATCGATGAGTTTCACGTCGAGTCGGTCGTAAATCGCGTGGCAATGACGCAATGATTCATGGCAAAATGCCTGCCAAATTAATCTAGTAGCGGCATCTCCTTGTTGCAGGGCGACGACGGTTTCGCGTGATTCGGTTTTGAAATCTTCATCGGAGTCGAAAAGTTTTTTCGCAGCTACATAAAAGGCTTCGAGATCGCTAATCTCCAACGATTCAGGGTCGTCTGCAACCGCTGGTTTTTCGCGGCGTAAATAGGCGACCAGCATCCCGAATTGCGTGCCCCAGTCGCCGACGTGATTTTCTCTGATGACGTTATGACCCGCAAATTCAAGTACGCGAGCCACCGCATCACCAATAACCGTACTACGCAAATGTCCGACGTGCATCTCCTTGGCTAAGTTCGGGCTGGACATATCCACCACGACAGTTTCCGAGGGCGACGCTGGTGATAGACCCAAACGATCAATTGTAGCGTCTTGCGGAAGGGAGGGGATTTCTTGCAGGCCTTGCGCGAAAAATTGTGGTTTAAGATGAAAGTTGAGAAACCCAGGACCAGCTATGTCTACCTTGTCGCAGATGTCGTCAACTTCCAAATGTTCAACAATAGTCGCAGCTAAGTCACGTGGATTTTGGCCTAGCTTCTTAGCCAGGCCCATCGCGCAGTTGGATTGATAGTCGCCAAATTTTTCATCAGCAGATTGGCGAACAAGCGGGTCGCCTTCAGCGCCGATTTTGCGAAGCGATGCGAGTACGCGAGATGATAAGATGTTTAAGATCGACTTCATGCCTTGTGGTCCTCAAAATAGTTTTGGGCGATGACACCATACTAGGATATGTTATCGGGTGGCATGGGCAAGCCGCAGCTTGCGTGTCTTTCTCCAAGCTTAGCTATAGCCTTATGGTTAGCATTTTGCGATATCAAATTTTCCCCGCGGGGAAACAGTCGTTTACCCATGCCACCCTGCAAATATCATATGGAAGAAAGCGCGATGTCTTGAGTAGGGCAGGAATATAGAAGCTCAAGCGGATTCGCTGCGTTGCCAGCTTAGGCGTGGGGCGTCGCCCCAGAGGAGTTCCAGGTCGTAATAAGTTCGGTGTGGCCGAGCGAAGGTGTGGAAAACCACGTTCACGAAATCGACAATAATCCACGTCGCGCTATCTTGGCCACAGTGCCCGAAGGGGCGGTCGCCAACTTTCTTCGCGTATTCAATCACCATGTCAGCTACGGCGTTCATCTGCCGGTCAGATGTTCCCGTACAAATCACGACGTAATCCGTGATTGGGCTAATGCCCCGTAAGTCTAGAACGATCACGTCTTCGGATTTTCTCTCGCTAGCGATCCGGGCGAGTTCCACGGCGAATTGGGCTGCTGGTAATTGATTCACGCGGGTATGTTAGCAAAAAATGTTGAAAATACCAGCTTAGTAGCCCTATCGAAGTCGGTTTGTTTGAAGAATTTTCGAGATTACTGTGGCGATAAGCCGCCTGATTCGGGAGTTAGCAGTTGATCGCCGTTTTCCACGATCCAACGGACCTTGCGGCGGACCATTTTCAAGACACGAAAACCCGCCCACTGCCCCATAGAGCCGGTATGGTAGATGGGCAGCACGCACTCGGAGATTAACGCTTCGATCATCAGGTGTGGAATGCAAGCTCGCTGTTTATCGGACAAAGGCCGAAGCGATTCGTAGGCGCGCAAGAATGATCCAAACCGGTCGGCGTCTACATGGTCAGGCCAGGTGGCGGGGTCGCCCTTGGCTAACATCGAAAATTGGAGCGAGCCATTGGCGATGTCAATTACACATCGAGACCGCCGGGCGGCGTCGAAATCAATGACAGCTAGCACACGTTTTTTTCTATACAATATATTCCCCGGATGCCAGTCGCCATGCACGATCGACTCTGGCAATTCGCCAAAGCCAAGTGTGTTAGCCGACTCCGCCGCTTCGTCATAGCCAGCTAATAGAAACTGAACCAATGATGCGAGTTCCGCGTCGTCGCCACTAAAGCTATCGTGTGAGCTTAACGTAGAGCCTAAGCCGAACAGCCTTGATCGTATTCGGGTGGCGTCGTGGTAATCGCCCGTAGGGACGGGGATCGATTTCGAGATTTTCATGCCGCCCATCATTTCGTGAAAGCGGGCGAGTGTCGCTCCGGCTTCTCTGGCTTCTTCTTCACTGCGCTCATAAGGTTGGCCAGCTACGAACTCAAATAATTCGTAGATGTTTTCTCGAAGTTGGACATATGTATGTTGCGTGTCGCGGGCACTGATGATTTTTGCCAGCGGGAAACCGCCCTCGGCTAAGTGAGTTTGTACGCGGTGCGAAAAGCGGACGCGCTCGGGCACAGCTTTCCCGCCTGCGCGGCGTTTGAGTAGAAACTTTCCCTTCTCAGCTACGATGCCTACCTTGGGGCTTTTGCGCGAACCTCGCGGGAATGGCGTGACGGATTCCACGATGCCTATGTCGTAATGACTAAGCACCACGGAAAGCTCTTCCGCGCCGAACGTGGCTCGTATGCGTTCAGACAACAATCACCTCAACAAAACGAGGGTACATGGACACCTGTGTTCACAGGCTTATGATGGTATCCGCAACACGGGCGGAGTCAAAAACTCTCACCAACGTCATATATTATACGAGGGCTAATGTATCATGGATCGCAATCAAGCTTGGGGTATACTCAACGAATACACGAAAAACCCCGCACTTATCCGCCACGCGCAGTGCGTCGAAGCCACGATGCTGTATTACGCGAAGCTTCTTAACGAGGACGAAAAGCTTTGGGGCCTAGCTGGCCTGCTGCACGATTTTGATTACGAACGATGGCCTGATGAGGCTGGTCATACGATTGAAGGTGCGAAAATTTTGCGTGAGCATAGCTGTGATGAAGAGGTCATCGGCGCGATCATGGCTCATACGCCGTGGCATTTGGAAGAGTTTCCGCGTGATAGACCCATCCGCAAGACGCTGTTCGCCGTCGATGAGTTGTCTGGATTCATTTACGCCTCAGCATTGGTGCGTCCTTCTCAACTAGCGGGCATGGCCTCCAAAAGTGTCATCAAAAAACTCAAACAACGCAGCTTTGCCGCAGCTGTTTCTCGTGAAGATATTCATGATGGCGCTCAGCTACTCAACTTGCCATTGCCCGAACATGTCACCAATTGCATCACCGCGATTCAAGACATCGCAGCGGATCTTGGGTTAGAGGCATAGATGCTCAAGCCCTATCTGGAACTACCTCGCTCAGTTCACATTTTGTGTCTGGGAACTTTCATCAATAGAGCGGGCACGCTTCTTCTGCCGTTCCTGTCGCTATATCTCACCGGCGAATTAGGCTTTGGTATTCAGTTCGCCAGCCTAGCCATGGGAGCCATTGGCTTAGGGTCTATCATCGGAGCCTTGGTCGGCGGTCAACTCGCTGATCGAATCGGACGCCGTCCGGTGATGCTATTGAGTCTACTTGGCAGCGCTACGGTGTTGAGATTTTTCGGTGAACTAACTTCGCCTTATGCCATTATCGTGACACTTGTTCTATTTTCATCGCTCGGCGACATGTATAGACCAGCAGCATCAGCCATGATCGGCGATCTGGTCCCGTCAGAAAAAAGATCATACGCCTTTGGCCTGATGTACTTCGCTATCAACCTCGGCTTTCCCATCGGCACCGTGTTCGGCGGCATGTTAGCTGCGACTTGGTTTAAGGGATTGTTCTGGATTGATGCGATCACAGCTACGGTTTACGCCTTCATTATTTTCATGTTCATTCGAGAAACATTGCCCAAGGGTCATGCTGATGACTCACCTGACGAGGACGCGCTACTCGTCAAGAAAAAACCCGCAGCACTTGGCCATATATTGCGTAATGTGCCGTTTCTCGTGTTCTGCCTTGGCTCGTTACTGCTTGGCCTGACTTATGTTCAATCCTTTTCCAACTTGCCAATTTTCATGGAATCAAAGGGCATTGGCGTGGGGCTTTACGGTAAACTTGTCGCAATCAACGGCGTGATGATCGTAGTCATTCAGATACCTTTAACCGCCTGGATGAAGCATCGCAGCCGGGCATTATTCGTTTGCTTAGCCGCGGTTATCACGGGAGTGGGGTTTGGCGTGACAGCTCTTTGTGAAACCGCGCCGCTTTTTGCGATAAGCATTATGATTTGGACCTTGGGTGAAATTATGATCGCGCCATTCGGCTTTGCGATTGTCACCGACATGGCACCGGAGCAATATCGCGGAAGATACCTGGGCGTATATACCATGTGCTTCGCCGGCGCGAATATGCTAGGCGCACCGCTGGGAGGGTTCATCCTCGCATCCAAGGGAGGCACGACGCTCTGGATGGTGACCATGCTATTATGCCTAATCGCAGCTATTCTATACGCCACGATTCGTAAGCATCTTGCCATTAAGCCAGTAGTCGAAAAGGCATAGCGAATGGAGGGGGTGGCCCATACCTGAAAGAGTTTTTCTTTCAAGTGTTTTCCTGACAGAATTTTCCTGCACATTTTCTGATCCGCTCACGTCGTCGCGAGAGGTTTGTCTAATACCTTGATTCGTAGCTCTCTGCTATCATGTCTGCGCA
>JAJRPG010000096.1 GCA_024280855.1 Planctomycetota bacterium
GAACGGCGAGTGCAGGGTACTCAAAGAAATCCGCCCCGCTAGAAAGAAAATGAGATGATTATGGTTACGAGACGATGGACGCTTTCAGTCGTGGCGCTTGCGATGCTTGGCGTAGTCACGCTTGGAGCGGTGAAGCTGGCAACGGCCAACGCGGAGCGAGCGGATTGCCCCGGAAAGATTATCTGCCCAGAAACGGGCAAGCTCATCTGCCGGGATAAATGCCCGACGATTGACCAGAACCGCGCGGACTGTCCCGGTCGCGTAGTGTGTCCGATCACCGGGAAGCTCGTGTGCAAAGATCGCTGCCCGGTTGGTGACGCGACCACGAAGAGTGCGGACGCGAAGGCCAAGCCCGCGTGTTGTCGAAAGGGCTAATGTTGATTGGTAACACCAACGACGACCCCATTGCAGATAGCCCTGAGCAATCCCGTATCCCGGCGCAACGGGGTCGGCGCGCTTGGTATCAAACGCTCATCGCCGTTCCGGCGGCGGTGCTGCCACTCTTGCCGAGTTTTTCGTGTCCCGTATGCGTCGCTGCCTACGCGGGTTTGCTCTCTTCGCTCGGTTTGGGCTTTCTTCTTACTGATAGCGTGCAGCGCCCGTTGATCGTCGCGTTCCTGATCGTCTCGGTTGCCAGCGTGGGATGGGCGGCGAGGCGATACAAAAGGATCGGGCCGTTCGTTCTTGCCCTTGTCGGCTCCGCTGCGATCATCGCAGGCCGGGTCGTGTGGAGCGTAACGCCGATGCTGTATGCAGGTGTGGTCTGCCTCGTGGCGGGTACTGTCTGGAATCTGATACTGAAACGGCCTAGGCGGAAGTTCGTTCCTCTGGGCATCGAGCATACAAGGAATCCAAGTTCATGAGGCCTCAAGAAATATCATTCATGGCGGCAAGCACCATGCTGATTTTCACGGCAGCTTTGCCCCTTTCGGGCTGCGCCTCGACCGGAACGGCCAAGCGACAGGGCGCGGACTACGCAGACCAGCTTGAGACCTTTCGTTTCGCCGTGTACGGAATGAGTTGCGACACATGCGCCGGGAAAGCGTCAAGCAAACTGCGGGAGCTTCGGGGCGTCGTGCGGGCAGGCGTCGATTTCGATTCCAAGACGGCCACCGTCGATGTGGAGAAAGGTGCGCTCACTTTGGGCGACATCCAGTCGGCTTTGGGAACTCTGGGTTTCGAGGCTCTCCCCCAAGGCGAGCAACCGACTCTTCCGCTGTCCGATGCCGAAAAGAAAACTCTCGATATCCAATCGCTGCGGCAGGGCGAGCGTCTCGATCTTCGTAAGAATCTCGCCCAAGGAAAAGTCACGCTCTTCGACTACTACGCCGACTGGTGCGGCCCTTGCCACCTGCTGACGCCGAAACTCGAACGATTGGTTTTCAAGTATGAGAATGTCGCCCTTCGCAAGGTGGACATCGGTACTTGGGAGTCTGACGCAGCCGAACAAGCCTCGTCCGAGTTTGAACTTCCGGGACTTCCCTTCACGCGGGTCTTCGACAGCCACGGCAAACTTCTTGGGCAAGTGCATGGTAACCAAATCGAACAAATTGAAGCCATCGTTGCGGCCAATGCCAAGCTCAAGGAGTGAAAGCCGTAATGCGTTCTCACCACACTAGGTTTGCGGCTGGCAAGGCCGTCGTCGCGTTGTCTGTCGCATTGCTCGGATTCACCGCAACCGCCCACGCCCAGTGACCCGGCTGAGCGAATCCGTCGCTCTCCGGTGGAGGGCAATCACAGTACGACAAGCCGATTCAGAAGGGGCAGTTTCGTCTGGACATCAATGTTCAGTACCACGCCCTGACGGAACTCGTGCCGGGTTCTCGCGGGATCGGGCAGAGTTTTTCGATTTCGGACGCGGGGGCGACGGCTGCGCAACACGGCGACGCAGACTTCTTCGTCTTCCGCACGGATTTCTTCTTTCGCTATGGCCCAACCGACCGGACAGAGCTAAGTCTTGATCTCCCCTACATCCGCAACGAAATCCGAACCGAGCAGAGTGACGAGCATCACCGAGACGAAGTGCTTGAAGGACTCGGAGACATCCGACTCTCGCTCAAGCACTTCTTTGTCGCCGAGAAGAAGTTGCAGGTCGCTGGCATCTTTGGGCTGAGCGTCCCCACGGGAAAGATCAATCGAATAACCCGTGCCTCTTACATCGACCATGACGAAGGTGGACGGCTTGGCATCATTATTCCTCGCCACTCGCACCTGCAACTGGGGACGGGAACCTTCGACCCCTTCGTAGGTCTTGAGGCCGTCTACCGACTCAAAAAAGGCTGGATGATATACGGAAGCGTGGTTGCGAATCTTCCGTTCTACGAAAACCGATACGGCTACCGAACCGCTCCGAATGTAAACCTTGCCGTTGGGCCAGCGGTCAGCCTTGGCAAGAGCCGTGTGATTCTGTCGCTTCTTGCGAATGTTTTCTACTCCGGACGCGACCAGTTTCGTGGCAAAGATATTTACGGACTTGGAGGCGTGGTTGACGGCGACCTCGGCGTCCCGAACACCGGACGACTTGAGTTCTCGCTTCAACCGAACCTGAGTTGGGCCGTGAACAAGAACTTGACGCTCAATGTGAACCTGAATGTTCCAATTTACACGCGAATCCGCACGAACTCTCTGGATCGAGATGTTCAACTCACGGAACAGGTAGGCGTCTTCTTGGGAATGTCTTGGCATTTTTAGAATCACCCGACATACTTTCAGTCCAGCGTCGGCGTTTTCGCTCCGGCGAGGTCGCACGGATACACCGGAGTTATGATATGTCGAACAGCAGGAAGGAATCCAAACACATGATCCAAATGGTATCGATGCTCAACACATTCGCGCTGGCGGTAGTGTTTCTTATTGCAGGTTGCGTAAACGGTTCTCTGCAAGCAGACGCAGAAATGGACAATACGGTCGAGGGTCGCATGTCCGAGATCGAGAATGTTGCTTTTCATGTCATCGGGCTGGCGAAAACGAAATCGGGAGCGACATGACTGGGGTGACCGAACGCGGTCACAAAGTCTCTGGAAGAGACTAAGGCAACGAAAGGTATCACTTGGGATTACGGCAAGGATCGCGTGACAATCGGGTACGATCCGAAGCTGACTACGCAGAAAAAGCTGGCCAAGGTCATCACCGATCTAGGGTACAAGGTGGAGGAGATTGAAGTACCGAAAACGGAGGCCGACGCGAAAAAATTGCAGCCCGTCAAAGCGCCGATGCCGGAAGACGCGCCCAAGTTTCTACGCGACGCCTTCGACGAGGCGCGTCGAGCCAATCAGCCGCTCGTGGTTGATTTCTGGGCTGAGTGGTGCGCGCCGTGCCTGCAATTGAAGAAGGTAACCTTTCACGACCCGAAAGTCGCCAAGCTGCTTGAAAAGGTGCAACTGGTCTTTGTTGATCTCGACAAGTATCCGGCGTTAGGGACAGCCTTCGGCGTGGAATCCGTGCCGGATGTGTTTCTGATTGACCGCAAGGGGGTGATCGTGGATCGGCTGCACAACTTCGTGCCGCCAGCCGATTTCCTTGTGCGACTCAAGCGGCTACTTGGCGAACAGGAGAGCGACTCTCCGTGACACTCTTTGACGCCTCGTGACCGACGCCAGCCATGTCATCCTCACCTTGGCCGCTAGAACGGGCGCACGGTGTTTTGGCCAACACGGTCTTGTTTTGTTCTAACGCTGATGACGAACCCGTCGGCAACTTTGCCGGGACGGGAGAAGCTATGCCGCCTATGTGGCGACCGGGACTAAGCGAAGACGACAAGACCACGGTCATTCAATCCAACCGCCTGATACCGATTTCGCCAAGAGGGGGTCTCTACCTCACTACGCCTCATGGCCAGCCCCGTGATGCTGGCCCGCGTCACGACGACCTAGCGTGTGACAAGAACGAACGGTTCGCTGCGATCTTCCGCAAGGTCTGGCTAGGTTTGCCTCGTCGGGCGCGGATGCGTTTACGAAGGTACTGGCGGGATGAAAGTTGGCAGTATCACAACTCAGCGTACAGCCCGCGCATTGTCCTGTTGCCAGATTGGCCGGATCGCCCGCGTTACCGCGCGGGTCTATACGCGGGTCGGCCACCCGGCGGACGCGATACGGCGGGGCATCATTTCGTATTTTGGGCGGGGTGTATCAATCAGTTGCCCAGCCAAAACCCGATGCCCCACTGGCATGTAGCGACGCTTATCAACGGCATGTTGGCGCAAGCCCTTTATTTCTGCCAGTTGACGGTTGATGGTCGGACGCACGGCTTCCCGCATCCGCCGCGCAACGAGGTGGAGAGGATTCGCGCGAATCCGGCAGGCACCATGACCGTCAAGTGGAGCGCGAAATGGAACAGGCGTGTTGACGACATAGATGGTGTGTGTCGATGGTTCAGTCGAAACCAGAAGATGTTGAGATGCATCGACCATGGGATACGCAGGTGGTGGTATGTCATGCCACGGGACAGCGAAATCGTCTCCTGTGATCGTCATGCAGCTTTGTGTGCGGGAGAGTGACGCGATATGTCACTATTGCCTTGGCAAGATGCCGTACCGTCTGTGAACCCTATTCGTGTTTCGGAAATGTCTCAACAATTTTTTCTGGACATATGCACGCAACCATAGGCTGGTGGACAGAAGGGGGTGGCGCAGCACCCTGCGCAAGCCCTAAAAAGATGCGCCGTACTTTTTCAATGGGGGCGGTTTTTCTTGCAGCGCATTTCGCCACATGAAGCAGGATCAACGGTAAGCAGTTTGAGCTTGAAGGATAAGGTTTTGCGGTTGACTTACTCGGAGCGTCGATTGACCGCACCGCGAAGGTCGTCGAGGTTCGGATGGTCGTAGCGCATCGTCGAACGCACATCACGGTGACGCATCAGCATCTTGGCCAGCGAAATGTTCCCGTTCGTCCGGCGGATGATATCTGTGCAGCAGTAATGTCTGAGTGAGTGCGCGGTCTTGTCTGGGAAGCCATGTCGCGTTAGTAGCATCGACAGCTTCTTCGACATCGTGTTGGGGCTATATGGCGATCCGGTCTTGGTGAGGAAGAGCTTGTCCGAGCGGTCTGCGAATCGAACCCTTGGCCTGACTTTGCGGAGATATCGCCGCAGCACACGCAGGCTCGCCCTGTCTAGTGGGACAATTCCCGTCGTTTCCCACTTGGCTTCGTCGATGACGACGATTCCGGCTTCCGTGTCGATGTGGTTAGATTGGCTCGTGTCGATGCTGATGGAGGCGAGTTCGCCAGCCCTGCATCCCGTCGCCCACGCACACACGATGAGGGCGTGATCCACCTTGTCTACCAACCCGCCGCGCGTGGCCTTCACCCGCACGGCTTGTAGCAGTGCTTTCATTTCGGCGGCGGTGAAGTATCTGTTAGCTTTCCCCATCATCTTTCCCCCGACTGGCACAATGCGCTCAGTTTGCCGTCATGGCGAGGCCGCACGGTGTAGCCGCAGGGCGGATTCCCGGCTTGGGACTTCCACAGTTTTGCGAAAGTCTGCCAGTCTTCGACCGCCGCAATACATGCTCGAAAGCGTCGCCAGCACAGCGTCGTGGCAACTCACCCCAATCAAACTTCGTACCTGCCACGAAACGACCACCGTTCGACCGCCCTCACCGCCCGACAAGGGGGTTCGCGCGACCGAGACATGATGCTTGACACTCTTTCTCATCCGATCACGCCGCCGGAGCCACACACCGATCCCGTTGGCATCATAGGCTCGGTTCCAGCCGTCCCTTCATTCACCGTCTTGCAGCATCATGCGCTGGGCTTCTTCGGCTACTGCGACCACCTCGTCCTGATTACGGGCTGGGTCGCGGTTCCATTTCAACAATGTGACCCCACTGTAACGCTCTCGCAGAATGGCCTGCACGGCGCGGAAGAACGACTCACGACGCGGCGATCCGTCGAACGCATGGTTGGCTGCTGCCCATATCGTATAGAATCGAGCCTTCCCGCTTGCGGGAAAGACAGGACAGCCATCAGCATCGGCGGCAGGCTGCACGGTTCGGCTCCAACCACTACGCAGCAGTTCCGACGGCAGCGTTCCCGACGCGATGGCGCGTGGCGCTTCCACGCACACCAAGGCCGGACGAGCCATGGGTACAGCGTCGCGCCTAGCCAGCCGAGCAGCGATGTCGTAACCGCACTGCGGACAGAACCGAGGCCGACATCTACCACCGCCTGCAACGACTCGTCGCACGGCGAGCCACGCGATGGCAGTCAGGCACACGACGCCAGCGAGAATCAGTCGAGCGTTGTCGTGCAAACCATCGAGCATCAGCGCCCTTTCCTGTAGGTGCAATAGTGACATGAACCTGTACCCGGCTCTTGGCGTCAGCCGCGATGAACCTCGCAGTGTAATATCTTGGCGCACCGCTTCGGTGTTCCATCAACACTCAAACCTGAGCGACTCCATCCTGCGACGATGCGCGGCAAGCCACCGGATCGCACGCTGCCCGTTCATGATGTCCGACGGTACGACCACCGCCGAGTTGAAAAAACAAGCGCACTAACTCATCGCTGATGCCCACAAGAGTCGCCTTCAAGGCACCTCCAGAATCGTTTATATCCACGCCGAAAAGCACATCTAGTAAAGTAATATCAGCATGGGGGTGACGGCGAAAATGACCTGATTTTTCACAAGCCATTTTGGCGGCACACCCACCGGAGGGTTTTACCCGCAATTTCAGCATTCCTCGCTTCGCCCGTATCGAGGGCATCTTCGTTCGGATTTTGTGACCGTTGGCACGGCTACATCCGAGCGTCAACCATGACCAAACCTCCGGCCCAGCAGGTCGATGATCTGCTCCGGCGTCTTGATCGACGGGCGTGCAAGGTCGTCCAAGCGACCCACCCTTTCGGCCTCGTCGAGCATCGCCGCAGCCGACCGTAGGGCTGGGTCGTACGCGCCGTCTCCACGGTCGTCGCACGGCGAGCCGCATTCGTCGAAGAATGGGCGCAGGACTTCAATGTCGAAACCTCCGCAGGCGTATAGGTACACGATGTTAAGGCACGCCAAGTTAATTGGGGTGCCATTCCAACCAATTGCCGAAATTCTTGACCACAGCCGTTCTTCCATCGTCTTTCCCCAATCCGGGGTGACCCCTTCGGGGTCACCTTTCTTCCGCAGGTTTCTGTGCCACGCATCTACGGCGTCAGTCGATGGCGTTCGCATCGAGCGGCGAAGAGACTGCCGAACTCACTGAGGGGTTCGCCCTTCGTGTCCTCGACTCCAAAGTCCGGGCGCACCCACGCACGAAAACACTGGGTGCAATGGGCGACCCGACATCTCACGACTGCCTCAGTCCGCAACCTCACCTTGGCATCCCGCAGTATCCGGCGGCTGCGGTCATCCAATTCGTCCAAAGCCACCACGACGGATCGCCGCGAGCCTTCGGGCTGTAGTCGAACACGCCCGTATGAGGGTGGCCAGATTGCCTTCGCCTTCTTCCCGTTCCCATTCAGTGCCACAATGACAGGCTCTAGGAACACAGCGTCGAATCGCAGTGCCGTCCCATCAGCCTCGCCCACCGCAGTCCCCGGCGCACCTTCGTTCTCGGCCTCTTCTCGCCCCGTGATACCGCCGGAGATGTCGGGTTCCCGCCGTTCACGATCCGGCATGATGCACCGGACATCCGCCGTCAGTCCGACGGCCACCAGCGTCTCGCTGATGTGTGCTGCAAGCCTTCTCAGCCGCATAGCCTTCGCCGGATAGTCGTCGATGCAGTCGGCTGCGTGATGGATCAGGTCTGTCGTCATCCGCTCAATTCCATCGGCGTCGCTTCCGTCCATGATGTCCAATGACTGGAGTCGCCTTACGAGGTCTATGATCTCCCCGTCCGCGACATCCAGCGCGTTGGCATCACACCACGCGCATATGGCCAGCTTCACACCTTGTTTTGTCGTTCTCATTCGTGATCTCCCCTTGTCTCCTCACCCTAGCGGGTCGCCCGACCCGCCCCAACGCCGAGCGCAGCACATCGATTGCATATTCGAGGTATACAAGCGTTCCAACCAACGCATCGCCGTCCAACGCTGCCACCAGTGCGGCGTCCAGCGCGTCGATGACGGCAAGTGGTCTCATCGCGTCGCCGGACGATGGCATGCCAGTCTCCTCGTCACAGCTTGCCTCATCCATTGGGAAACTTCCGCCTGTCCGCGCAGTTCGCGTGCGGAGCTTCGGCGTCATCCGGCTCCCGATCCCCGGCAGGCAGGCAAAGCCGCAGGACAGCAGCCAGCAGCAGCGAGACCGTATGCTCGTATTCCGCGAACGCATCCAGCAGGCGCGCGGCCGAGTCCGCCCGCGCCTTCCGTTCCCGCGACGAAGAAGTCCCCGTGCATGGCATTCCCGGCACACCCTCCCCGGCGGTGGCTGTCTTCCCGGCGTCACCGGACGGCGGCGGTGTCTGTTTCGTTTCGCTCATATCGAATCCCCCTCCATTCGCTCGTCTACGAGCCATTTTTCGTGGCAAAAACGCAAATAGGTTCATAGAAGTCCCAATTCCGAAAGCAACCATTGCAACTGACCCGCAATCGTTCTGAGCCTTGCCCGCTGCCCCCAATCCCTAATCAGTCCGCCTTGCTCCATCAGGGCATCGACGATTTGCTGGGCGGAAATCGTGCCGTCCTCGTCGAACAGAAGCCTTGCAACCCGCAACCTCCCGGCCAAATCGTCCAGGTCTTCGGTCTTCGGTTTAGACGGCAACGCCTCCGCCCACTCCGCTATGACTGTGTACGGAGTCTGCGCAGGCCAAGTCGGCACGAGTTTCAAGTGGTTCCTTCCCATCCTGCGTATCATTCCGCGCACAGCCTGACGCCGTACGATCTCCTCGTCGGTTTCCGGCTCGCGTTCTACGGCCTGCGCATCGGTTGGGAACTTCACCGTGTCGCATTCCCCGGTCATCCGACCCGCACGATCCGCCGTAGGGTGCCGCCGGGGTTGCGGGCGAGTGCAGCGATCTTGGCCATCGCCGGGGTGTTCGCCCTGATGGTCTCGGTGACCGTGGAGCCGTTCCAGTTGACCTCTACATCGTATGTGTGCATCGCATTGCCCTCTGAGAGAAAGCCGCCCCGGAGGGGCGGCTGAACAGGAGCCGCACGGCTCCACCGAAGTGCATGGCGATGACATCTGTATTGCCTACGGAAGCACGCAGAGGCCGATAGCGTCGGGGTTGGTAGGGAGGGGCTGGGGGTCTTACGCCGAAGGGTCACAGGCCGCCCCTCCGGGGCGGCTTTCTCTTCCGAGGGTAGCCTGACACCGTGTGTGACACCGCCCCGCAACCGATGGCTCGTCACGAGCCGCGCGCCGGCACCGCAGTGGTCACGGGACGCCGGGGTATGGCGACGCTGCGAGTGCCGAGACATTCGCATCGAGTCGGGGGCATCGGTGTCGGATGGGAGGCAGAGAAGCAACCGCTTGAAGGGAAAGCCGCCCCGGAGGGGCGGCTGAAAGCATGAAGAACATTGGAGTTACGCGCGAAGCCCCCGGCGACGGAAGGTCAGCCGAACGACTACCTCAAAGGCAGGGCGGGCGCAAGCCCGCCCATGCTCTACGGTGTGGCTACGGGTTCCGTTGTTCAGCCGCGCTGCCACCGCCCCCCAAGACCAATCAAAGATGAAACCCAAAAGGGGGCTTCCGGGGGGGCTTACTTTATAGATACCCACCAAGTGGGCGACGACTCCGCAATCAATTCCGTTTCGACCTGCGCCGCCCGCTCAAGACGCTGCATAGGCTTTCCCCGTCCTCATCCCGCTTCGCCCCGCGCGCCGACCAATCCGCCGTCGTCTCATGGCGGTGCCGTTCCCACGCCAGCAGCGACACGACAGGGATCGAGATGTCGTACAGTCTCGTTCGCTTGTCCGGCAGGTACTCCGCGACCTGCACGACGAACCCCGTGGTCAGCAAGTGCTTGAATCCCCTGTACGCCATTCGCCTGCCGTCACGGCTGAGACCCTGAGAGCAGGCTACGAAGTCGCTCGGCTTCGCGTCGTCTTCGTTGCAGTCATGCCGGGTGTTTCGTTCCGACTCGTGCGTGGCGAGCCTTACGCGACCAAGCCGTTCGATGTCCCGCCTAGCGTGCAGTGAGTGACGGCGGAAGCAGGAGAGGCCGCGCCGGTGCGCCACGGCGGTCAAGTAGCGGACGAACCCCGTGAGCCAGTCGCGGAAGCCATCGGCGTCGGCTTGCGTCCAGTCCGGCGGAATGTGCATCGCTATCTCACGCACGCAGTCCTCCAAGTCCTCGATGGGGGCGTAGTCGGTTTTCGGCACATGAGCCTTGGTGTACCAGTTGGCCACGAGCGCATCGACCTGGCTCAACACCTGAGCGAGCCGCTCGTTCGCGCCCTCCGAGGTTCCGGGGTAGCACGCGATGAACCGCTTGACGATGCGGCAGGCGTCCCGCTTCGACATACACATGTCTCGATGACACCACAGGATTAGGGCAAGCGTGGTGGAGTGCCGCTCGCCACAGCGGAGGTCTCCGAACGCGCGGTGGGCAGCGTCGATGATCGCCTCGTCGCCCCCGTCGTCGAAGGCCAGAAGCTCGTCCAGTCCGTCGGCGGTGGTGCATCGGGGATTGGTATCCGCGCAGCCCTGCCTAGTGGTCTGGGCAGGGGCGTTCCGTGGATTGCGACCAAGCTCTGTGTCCATGTACGCGGTGACTTCTTTCGGTTTCAGCGTTAGCGCAGCTTCGATTTCCTCGATGGCGGGGAAGCTGTCCTCCTCGTGGATCATGCGTGCGCGGCGGAGCCGTCCCCGTTCGAGGCTCTTGGAGTGGATCGAACCGGGGAGTCGAAGCTGGTGCATCGCCGGAATTGTCTTTCCGTCGCCGAGAAGCTGCGCGCAGAGCCGTGGCATGACGGTATTGAAGCGTTCCCGGTCGATGGGTTCAGCCAGCACCCAGTAGGCGTGCAGGGATTTCCCGCCGCTCCACACGATCATCGTCGGGGTCACGCCGAACGAGTGCAGTCTGTCCCACTGCTCCCTCACGGTGCCTCTGTCCATCTCGCACCACAGCGCCTGGCATGTCTCAACATGGGCGTTGGTTCTGTGGTAGCGATTGACCGGGAACCGCCCGCCGTCCTTCCGGCCTGTCCACTTCACCTCAAGCTCCTGCTTGGACAGGCAGACGCCGATGAATGCGCCATTCGTTCTCGTGTTCCAGACCTTCTCGCTGATCCGCAATCGGCTGTCACGGCAGCAGAGGCACAGCGAATCGTTGGGGTGGCTCTTGATTTCCCTAGTGAAGTTGACGGTAGTGCAGTGGTGCGTCTTCCCGCCTTTCCTGTCACGGTGAGGCTTGCAGCACTTCGGCCCGGCCAAGCGGCGCAGGAATCGTTCCGTCTCATCTGGGTAGACCCTGCGCTGGCGGCGCTTGGGCTTACCCTCGCTCCGGCATGTAACCATCTTCCTGCCCATTCTTCTCCGTCTTCCCGCGACGGGTCTTCCGCCACATCTAGTTCTAGCGGAGAGCGCAGTGTTCTCGATTCTCCGTGATCGCTGGCCGGAGCCTGAATCTGCTCCGATCCGCCGAGACGGAGCCGAAACCTCCCTCACAGCCCGGAAACAGCGCTTCCCCTGCCGGATTTGGCGGGTACAGTCTGATGGCAATGGTGCCGCGAGGACAAAGACATGGCTTTGACGATAGTAATCAAGAGGGATGGCGTAGTGACCGCGAACGGGGACAGGTATGTAACGCTGGACGGGCCGGGGCGCACAGGTCTGCTGTGCAGGGTCGCCGTCAAGGGCTGCGAGGCATGGTGCCTAATCTGCGGGCGCGTCCAGCCGGACAACCAGTGCGGCTCGTGTGAGGACGCAAACTGCGCCGGGACGAACATCGGAAGGGCTGAGGAAGACGACCCGTACGATCTGGATGACGACCTCACGCCCGATGTCATCGAAATGGCGAAGATGCTTGAATATCGTCTTCGCCAACAACACGGCGAACGATGACGCCGTGACGGACGGCTACGCATTTCCGCGATCTGGGTGGGCGGCAATCACTCGTACTGGCTGTGGTACTGGGTGAGGACGCCGCGCATCCGGTCGAGGATGTGGGAGGCGACGCTCTCAAGCGAGAGCTTGTTGTGGCAGTCCCCGCACGAGCAAAGTCGCCCCTCCTGCTTTTCGATTTGCGAGCAGAGTTCCGCGAACATTTCGTCCGCCCGTGCCTCCGGCAACCCACCCTCGACCGCCTCGGAAACCACGATCTCAATCAGTACCTTCAACAACCCCATAGGCTCATTCCAATACGCGGCAAGCTCTCGCTGTTTCATGTTGCCCTCCATTCCGCAATCGCCGTCACGGTAAGACAACACAAGACAACGACCTATTTTCCCCTCGGCCAGTAGACCGTGAGCAGGAGCGAAATCCGCTGTTAGGCGACATCCCGTAGCAGCCACAGAGGACGAGGCTGAAACTGGAGACACCACGATAGAACTACTACAGGAGCGAGTGCTGTGGATGGCACTCCCGAACGGAGAACGAGAAGGAACAGGGAGAAATCAAATGTTGGAATCGAATGACAAGTGTGAACATTGTGGCGTCAACTTGGACGAGTACGACTATTGCAGTGAATGTGGTGAGCTGGCGTGCGAGGCCTGCATGGAGCATGAATCGGATTGCGTGATAGCCATCAGGCTGAGGCTCGAAGAGGTGGAGGCGTTCCTGCTCGACCCGGATGACATCCCCTTGGGCGAGCTGAGAGACCTTGCCGCAAACCACCTGCGGCGGGAGCTACAGCGGAAAGGGAAATGGGACATCGACGAGAACCTACTTCTGGCAACCGTCGTAGGCGGAACGGTCGCGGAACTGAAAACCAACGCGAGAGAGATGGCTCTCGTGGAGCAGCCGGAACTCCAAGACAAGCTCCGCGTGCTGGAGCTGGAGACGCAAGAGCTTGCCGTTGCCGGACTCGTGCCGAGCGACAGCGATGAACCTGAAAGGAGGGAGATAGCGTGAAAGTCAAGAATGCAATTGCGCAACTCGAAAAGCACATTGGCCCGGTGGAGGTGACTTCCTGCGAAGATCGGGCGAAGTACCGCGCAGTGCCACCCGGTGGGCAAACAGGGATCGAATTTTCGACGACACCTTGGACGGATGAGATTCAGTCTCTGCGCGTTCGCACTGAGGGAGACGAGGACGACCCTTCGACAGATTACCGCGCTGGGTCGTGGTTCAGGAACATTAAGCAAGCGATTGAATTCGTCCAAGCATACCGCTGGCCTTCTGAGAGCCATGAAGACTAGCCGAAATCCTCTCGCCCAATGAGTGTCCCTATTGGACGGAGGCGGACTGAGCTGCGTGGCCTCACGGCGCGTCGGTCGTCGCTGCGACCCATAACCCGGCGATGGCCGAATGATTCACGGCGTTGCGTCGTTCCGGCTCATGTTGCTTGGACGGAGAACCGATCAAACCGTAGTGTGGTGTGGCACGGAATTTCCGCCACGCAATCTGCAATCCGTGGTTTCTGAACGAAGGGCGGTGGCGTATCATGCCGAGTCAACAAACACTCCGAGAGATGGCAAGTCCCGTGCAGCGGATCGAGGAGCCGGATATTCGTGAGCAGATGAAGGAGGCTGGCCTCATCTGGGGCTGCGACACCGCGTCCGATTGCGTCGCCCTGTTCTACGGCAGGGAGATGCTTGAGGACATCTCCAAGGGCAGGGATTCCGAGTTCGACCCCCAGATAACGATTGCCTTCGAGTTGGACTTCCGCACCGAGGAACTGGAATACCTGTGTGCGGCAGTCCAGAAACTTCGCGGAGCGCACTGCTACCAGTCCGAGGACGATTGACGGTCAGTGGCAGCGCGAGTCTACTTACCTGCGTGTCGCCCCAAGGGCGGTTCGCCCAGAAAGACGGACACGGCTGCGTCACCACCATGCCGTTTACTTCCTTTATTCGGAAGACACCTGCCCGCGCCGCACGAGCAGCCACGGCACGCCGTCGTCGGGAACGACCTTGATACCCTCGCGCCCGATCTCCAACTCATGGGCAGACAATACGACAATATCGCCAGCGACACCGACCGCCGAAAGCGTACCCTTGTCTTCTCGTTCGGAGATTTCCCAGACACTTTGCCACGAATCCCCATAGTGTTCTTCGATGATGCGATTGAACGACTGGACACCTTCGAGCCAATCGCATTCGCATACGACAATTTCGCCTTCCGGTCGTTCATGGATTAGCACCGCCATTTCACCTCCTGTCAGAGCAACGAGCCGTGGCAACAAAGACTAAATAGAAGGGAGAGGACGGGGTTGGTTACTGGTGGCGGGCTTGCGGTGAGCCGTTGGGTTCATTCGATTCGAGCCTTCTTGAACCGCATACATTCGATTCTAAATTTCGTTGCCCCAAGTATCCCATCCATCGACTGCGGAACGCGCGAACAACTCCAAGTACGGGCTTGGGCTGATTTTCTCTACGATTGCCCGAAAAACTTCTGGCTTCTCGCTATGCGCGAGGCGGTCGTGTTCGACCCAACTTCGCTGGTCTGTTGCCCGGCCTGCCAGATTGCCTCGGCTCGCTATTAGCAGAAATTCGTGGCTCACTCTCAAGATATTTCCTAAACCGAGCGGCTTTACCCACACGAGCGTGGACTTATACTCAAATCCCCAAGCGTCAATCACCGTGAACGCCTCCCGAAGGAATGAATTGGTCGTCCACAACCAAAGATGTGCTTGTGTCTTGACCCGCTCCAATACAGGCAACTCGCAAATGTCGTCGATGCTCATCGTCGGGTAGTGATTTATTGCCGCTGCTCTGCTAGCCTGATTGCGATATGGCCACGGCGGGTCGGCGTAGATTGTGCCATAATGATTGGTTGGCAGCGCGGACAGCGGCGTCGCCTTGTAATTCTTCGAGCCATATTTTTTCTGTTTTTGCCTTCGCTGTTGTATCTTGGCAAGTTGTAGCACGCCCGCAGTCGTCAGCTCCGCTCTTGTGTCTCCGGCCTTAGCTTTGTCCATTGTTTCTTGGAGATGCTCCTCGAATATCCTTTCCGGTATGTTTGCGATGGTCTGCCAGCGGGAGGATTGCATTCTGGTCAAGCCCAATTCCATCAATGTAGGCAAGGAAACCTGTAACATCGTGTTACTGGTTTTCTTAGGCCTCCCGCCCCCGTTCTTGTCTGTCTCTTGCAACAACTCGCCCGCTCGTCGCTCAGCTCTTAACTTGATCTCCGCGCAGTTGTTTTGCATCTCCAACGACTCGCCCGCCTGTTTGGCATAAGCGCGCAACGCTTCTGCCTTGTCGCGCGTCTCCTTCACCTCGCTTATGTTCGTGGAAAGCGCCAATTCCCGCTTGGCTTTCCGAAAGTGGGCAAGTTGATTGTTCATGCCTGCGCTTTCAACCATGCCACGGACTTCCGATGCCCCTTCCACGCTGGGCGCAGGCTGACCGCCACATGCTTGGCCTCGGACTCCTCGCCCGGCGAGTAGTAGTCCGGCAGCGTACGCGGCATCCTTTTCGCCCCGGACAGGTACGGCTCCACGAAGGCGTTGTTTTTTCTCGCCTCGGCGAGCAGCGTCACCGCCTTGGCCTCGTCTCCGGCGAGGTGTCGTTCGAGAATGCGAGACCATCGGAATGCGGCGCTGCCGTCTTCCTCGTACTGATCGAACAGTCGTCTCGCGCCGTCGAGGTCGGCGCGCGTCAGGTAGATCGCCAACAGCACTTCGCGGATGCCTTGATTGTCATTGGGGTTGAGTTCGAGCATCGCCTCGTAGTGCGCGATTGCCTCGTCGGTGCGACCCGCGTCGTGCAGCAGATCAGCAAGCTCCTGCCGCGCACGCATGTACGGTCGCGTCTCCATCAGTCCCCAGAAGTGGCCACGGTTCTCCTCGAAGAAGTCTTCGCCTAGAGCCTGCTCGCCAATCCATACGGTCTTCTCAAAGTTTTCGATCAGTTCATCATCAGACTTCGACCCGCCGTGCGCGAGAATGACCAGCGCGTCCACGCAACGACGATCCAAATCGACCGCCTGCATCGCCAATTCGACGGCGGTGTTGATGTTGTCCGAATCCATCGCCTCGTATGCAAGCTCCTGCGCCTTCTCGCTGGCCGTGGGCAACGGCGCGCCAGCCCACGCGTTTAACTCATCGACGAAGGCGTCCATGTCGTCCTCGCTGGCGAACTCCTGCGATTCGAGCATCTTGTGGAACTCGCGCATGGTTTGCTCCATCGACATGCGGGACGGCGGCGACGGAGGAGAATCCGATCCGCCCGGCGAATCGCCAACCAGACGAAGGTTCGGTTCATCCGGTTTCTTCGCCTGCTCCCGCCGCAGGGATTCCTGCCGTTGTTTCGTTTGACGATGCTTCTCGTTGCGCTTGCTGCGCCGACGGTCGTTCTTGTTTGATTTGCTCATTGTCCCGGCTCCCTGATTCTCCGGCGCGTCTTGATGCTACCAGCAGTCCCCGCCTCCATACGCACGACGATACTCCGCGCGAAGCTCGTCGAACAGACCCCTGATAGCAACGCACCTCGGATCGTCGTGCGGGACAAACCATTGCCGAAACCGCTTGCCCGGCTCAAGCGAGTTGTCACAAGGATAGCCGTGCGGCTCCTTCACGACCATATCCAGCGTGTCGAGCAGGCATTCCAAGTCCCAGCGATACAGCGTGAGAGGGGGCTTGCCCTGATAGCGCTCAATCTTGCGGTCAAGCCCGAAACTCTCAGGCAGGTCGCAGGCGTGACGCTTGAGTTCCTCCAACGCCAATCCCGTGATGAGCATCCGGTGCTGCTGGTCAGGTCTTCCGCGCTTCACCACTCCCGTCCTTTCAACCGTGCCGCTAGAATGCGGCCAGCGTTACACGGACGGCTTCTTTCACACCTCGCCACCAAGCGCTGCATTGATGTCCTTGAATATGCTTTCCGCAGCCTCCAGCAATTCCGATGGAACGCCTTTCGGGTCACGGTAAACGCTCTGCACTACTTCGTGAATCGGTCGCCATTTCTCGAAAGGCCCTACCTCAAGCCGCTCGAATAACTGTTGCACTCGGTCAACGACGCTGGCAGTCTTCTTTTCGCTCGCGTTGAACTTGATCTCGATTTTCGGATAGGCGACTTTCACGGCGTCCAGGTAGTATTTCTCTGGAAGGAGGTCTTCTAACTCAGTAATCTCGTGGTCACCGCCGTAGCTGCTTATCTGAAAACACCGCTGATCGACACCCGTGAGTAACTTTCGCAACTTTTTCATTCCTTTGGCACCCGCAGGGTCAGAGTCAAGCAGAACTGCGATCTCAACATCATGTCCAATCAACATCGAGGCCAGCGGCGCAAGGTTCGTCGTTCCTCCCATAGGAACCATCACAATCGTCCGGTCGAGTCCGCATCTTCCCGCAGCTAACAAATGCTGACTGAGCGCGGACAGAAGCGTATAGTCGGTTATGCCTTCGACCATGACCTGCTTCTTCGAGAGGAACAGTGATTGGCACACTGAATAGCCAAGCGCAGCCTGCAACGGAAACAACGAGTCCCGGTCTCTAGGCCATACCTCCGTAGACACTCGCATATTGCCGTCCTCTTCGCTCAGGGCTACTGCCCGTTCAAGATGCGCGCCATCGACCATGAAGGGGCTGTGCGTCGTGTAGAAAAGCTGATTGTCGGCAGACATTTTCTCAAAAAACTCGATTAGCTTTGCCTGTGCCGTCCCATGCAAATGCAGTCCCGGCTCGTCTAGGAGCAGAATGCAATTCCGATGCAGGTCTTCTGCTTCGACGATGAAGACGAGGTAGAACGAAAAGAAATAGCGCATTCCGGCGCTTCGCTCCTCAAGCTCAATCTCACTTGGGTTCCGGTCGTCAGATACCCAGATGCGGAAGTAATTGCCGTGGAATTCGTAGTGAAAGGCGTGAGTGCGCTGCTCCCACCAATCGCGGAAACGCTTTGTCATGGCCTGAGACGCGGCGTTGCAGCGAATCGTCAGTTCATCTATTTCCCTTCTGGTGTTCTCGTTGTCTGGGTCTTCAGCTTTGTGTCTTCCGAGTGCGCCGAGTTTAGTAATCTCCACTCCGACATGCTTGAAAAGGCATTCCTGCACGCGCACCTCTTGTGTGTTGCGCCCCTGCCCAATCTTGGTCAGGAAGTCGGGGATGAAGATGTCGCTTTGAAGAACGCCGAGGTTGTCGAAGTAGAGGAAGTGCGGCATGTTCTGGACAACCCATTCGTCGGCCTTGCCTAATGTGGCCTCCTGTTCGAGGAGTTCCGCCATCTTCTCCCAAGGGGCGAGGAACGGTTCAAGAATCTCCTTTGCCCATTCTTCATTCATCTGTCCAGTGATCGCCTGCATAGCCGCGTTCAAGTCAGCCAAGGTCGGATCGTTTTCGTCTGCTTCGGACTTCGTGATGCAACCGTCGATAGCACTGGTGACCGCCGCCTTGACCGTCCCCCACGGCTCGCTCTTGTCGTCCGGCGGGGTGGTTCGCTCGATCTTCTTCCTCGCATCCTTGAGCGATTTCAGCCATGCGTCGTGCGACACAAGATCGAGTTTGGCTGCTGGGGAGTACTTGACGAAGACGGTATCCGAATAGTGCCTCGTCACCTCAACAGTCTTTGTCTTAGCTAACGGGGGACATACGGCTCCAAGCGCGGCACGCTCATTCTTGTCGAGCTGGAATCGCCCCGTGCCAACTGGCCAGTCCTGCTGGTCGCCTTCGCTGGTCAGGCGGCCGCGCGGAAACTCTTTGAGCTTGTCATACTTAGCCCCGTCGGTTGGGTTGAGTTTGGACAGGGCGCGAAACAAAGTCGTCTTTCCCGACTCGTTCTTGCCAACAAAGACCATCAGGTCTTCGCAGGAAATCCACCCCGTGTCTTGAATGTTCTTGTAGTTCTGTACCCGGAATGCTTCCAACCTCATGACCTACTCCTCGCTGCGTTGGCGTCCGTGCGGCGCGAGGCATCCGATTCCGTTCCGTCAATGGGGCGTCGCCCGATTTCATACACTATGTTCGTCATTATTCATCTCCTCTATGCGCGCTTCCCGATGCGCCTGCGCCGCTGGCGGTCTCTCTCGTTGTCGCTCGCCGAGAATTATCTCAATACTACTCGCACAGCGCCTTGATGAGCGCCTCGCGCGCATCAGCGTAGAACTGCACATCAACCTTGGTCGCCATGTCGTCGGGAAGCTCGAACAACTGTCGCCGGGACGACACGGGCATCAGCAGCATCGTCGCCCCTTTGTCGATGGCGAGTTCGGCCACGCCCACTGCGTTGTAGACCTGCTCGATGGTGCCGCCGAGATTGAGACCGCCCACGGCGATCAGTCCGCCCTTCATGTTCTTTTCGAGAAGCGAACCGCACAGCGCCAGCAGTGCGGGCAGACCCACTGCCGTGCCGGAGCGTGAGGAATCGAACGCGCGAAGCTGCACGGTGAACTCGTGCGCCCTTGGATCACGGTCGCCGACAAGCTCCTTGGCGCGTGCGTAGAGATTCTGCACGCCGAAGTCCATGCTCTCCTTGAACGGCTTGGGCGTGGGCTGGTTCAGGATCTTCACGCCCGAACCCGGCCCCTCAGTAATATCAATCCGATAGAGACCGGGGTTCTCGTCCTGACCGCCCGGACTGATCGCCCAGACTTGCCCCGGTGGTAACGGATCGGTGCCGATGCTGTCATCGCTCTGGAGTTCCGGCGTCACCACGAACTTCTCCACGCCGTCGTGGCCAATCTGATAGCTGAAATGCGTGTTGCGAAACTCGGCAGACCCGATCCGCTTCTGCTGCTCCTTCACGCGGCGACGGCACTCAAGCGCTAACCGCACCGCCCACTCCAAATCCTCGTCGGCCACGGGCATCTCCGGGTCGGGGTAGAGTAGCTTGAGCAACCCGCTGATCGTCTTTTGCACGCCCGTCGTGTCTCGACCACTCAATGCCCCGCCGAAGAACACACGATCTTGAAGCACGGAGACCCGGCTCTGGTTTCGCAGCCGATTCCAACACTCAGCGAGGAAGTCGCTGACCAAGCCGAAGTGATCGGTGAACAGTTCCCGATTCATCTTCGGGATGTCCCAGCCCGGAAGGTACGCATGGATGCGATCCATGAAAGGCGTTCGCTCTCGCATCTCCGTCGGAAACGGGCCAAACAGGTGGCCGATCCGCTGCTGATGAACGACATCCACATCGAAGTTGCCCACCATCACGATGCCGCCGTCTGCGCGAATGCTCTCCTTGCCCCGGCTGAACTCGCCGGATTCCATGTACCCCTGCATGATGTTGACGCCATCCTTCTGATCGAAGGACACGCCGCCAATCTCATCGAAGCACACGACATCGTATTGGCATACCAGCCCGCGCTGCCCGGTGGAGTTGTTCACGAACATCCGGGCGACGCTCGCCTTGCCGCCGGAGATCAAATGCGAATAGGGTGATACCTGCTGAAAGAGATGGCTCTTGCCCGTACCCGCTGGGCCAAGCTCGACCATGTTGTAGTTGCGTTCGACAAAAGGCACCATGCGCATCAGCACGATGTCCTGAGTGCGCTGCGAAAGCGCATCTGGCTCCAGCCCGATGCTGCGGATCAGAAACTTCTTCCACTCCTCGGTCGTGAACATCGCACGACCCTGCGCGAGTGAGTCCAGCACTTCGCGTTTTGACAACTGGATGGGGCGGATCGCCTCAACGCCGAACGGCCTCCCGCTCTTCTCCTGTGCGATGGCCGCGTCGTAGACCAGCGTGACCTCGGCGTAGAACCCCCCAGTGAGCATCCGCTCATGCTCATGCACAAGTTCTGATGAAATGCGTGCGTCGTTCAACGACAGACTCGGAAGCTCAGCAAGGTATGAGTCCGACTTCGCATCGAGCCGCGCCTTGATGATGTCGATGATCTTCACCGACCCCTGCTCGCGCGACCGCGACTTGAACAGTTCTTCTTCCCCAGCCCGAACAGCACGATCCGAAAGCTGCCGCGAGACGACCTTCAACCCTTCCTCGATCTCCACCGGGTCGATGCTCGCGCAGTAGCGACCGAGCAGGAACTCGCAGACATAGGTGGGTACGGGGTACTGCCCCTTGAACTGGCGTACCAAGTCCTTGCGAACGATGTACCCGTCGAATCCCTTGGCCGACAAATTATCTAGTGCGTCAAGCTCCATCATGTATCCTCTATTCGCCCACCATCGTGGATTTCTTAGCTATCGTTCTGCCGTCGTTTGTCACCAGCACCACCGCAGCCGCCGTACCTTCCAGAGAATCATCTCCGACAAGCAACGCCACCGAGCCGTCCTTACCCACCGCCTTGGCCTCCGCGAGCGATGTCGATGCATCAGCAGGCTTCGTGCGGATGTCCGCCATGAGTCCGGTCGTCGCACCGTCAACCTGCACGCGGCAACGCAATCCAACCCATTTGACGGACTTGATCGAAGCCTTTGGCCGCGCCGCCTTGCCAGCACGCACGGTGAACTCCGGGATCAGGCATTCCTGAACACTCAAGCTCCCGTGTGCATAGTCCAACCCCGCCTTGAAGCACGAGATGCCCGGTGCCATCGCAATACGCACATCCGGCGACCAATGCCACATCATCGTCGGCACCTTTACCGACGACTTATCCTTCAACACGGCGCAGCGACCCCAGCGTGCCTCCGCCAGATAGCTCGGCATCTGCACCTTTGGCATCCCGCCGGGTAGCAGCAGCCAGCCGTGATCGGTTACTATCCGTACCTCTTCCCATCCCGCATCCAGCAAGGAGCGAATTCGATCCGCCAATCCCCGCACCTCTTCATCAATTCGCCACGACAGCTTCCATCCCTGCTTGTGGCCATTGGTGTCGATGCTGCCCGCCTCCGTCCACGCCCGCTTGTTGACATCCCCGGTGTCGTCGCCATGCAGCACATCGAACCCGCGATCAACGAGAAGCTGCCGAAACAGGTCGATGGTCAACCGCTTCCCCGATTCCTTGATCGCCGGACAAAAATCATCACCATCGCTATCCGTACCCAGCAAGTCAGCCACAGGAGACACAGCGGGCTTGGCCGTCGCCGTCACAGGCGGCAGCGCAACCCATCGCCAGTCGGCCTCCACCTTCCACCCTTTGTCTTCCATGACGCCCTTGAGTTTCTGCGCCACATCGAATCGCAACCCGTCGGCGAAGAGAATGCAGCACCCGGTCTTGGATTCCGACAGCTCCTTGGCGTGCTGCTCCACATTCTCGCACAGACGCGGCATGTCTTTGACCAACGCCTGAAACCGCTCCGCGCCGGCTTCGAGCCACGGCTGATACACGGCGGCGACCGCAGCATGTACGGCCTTGGCATCCTCCGACGCACGCTGGGAATGTTGAACACTCGCCAGCGCATCGAGCATAGCCGCGTCCGCCTTCCAGCCTACCGACACATACGCCTCGGCGAACGCCTCAAGCGTGGCTCCGCCCATAGCGTCCTTGCACACCTCCGCCATGACGGCCAGATGCTCCAGCGCAATCGCCAGCGACGCTTGGCCGAGTTCCTTCCACACCCAATCGCGGCGTTTGCCGTGAGTGTCCTCAAGTTTGATGATCGCAGCGGCTGCGTCGTTCGGTGCGAGCTTCGTCAGTTTCTCCAACGCCCCGCGCAAGTCGTCTTCCAGTTTGTCGTTATCCTGCGGCCAGCATGACTCATCGCGGAACAGGTTGTCCGGCGGGTTGGCCGCGCGTAGGCGTTCGGGGATGTGGGGATATCGCTTGGGCGCTTCGGCAAAGCGATTCCACACTGTTTGCCACTGACTCTCCTTGCGACCCAGATGCTCAGCCCCGACGATCTCGCCGTCGGCCTGCGGGTCGAAGTCGTAGTCGCTCTGACACACGCTGCGGAAGGCATCCCACTCGCTGGCGTTGAATCCGTCGCGGGTGGCCTTCGGGTCGTTGAGCCACTTGAGCAGGCTCCGCACCGGGTCGGGTGCAGCCAGCTTGTTGAAGTCCGACGCATCCAGCTTGCCCGTTAGCTCGGAGATGAGCGTGTCAGCCAGCATGGGCAGCGCCCGCTTCATCGCCTCCTGCGTCGCGGCATCACGGGCGACATCGAGACCCAACCCGCCGCCCTTGTCCGTTTGCAGGAACGCCAAAATCGTCCAGTCCTTCGCGCTGTGTTGCGTCCAGAACACGCCGAGGTATTGCAGCGCCGCCAGCGGTTGCAGGTGCGGGTCGCAGTCTTCGACAGCCCGAAGCTCCTGCCGACTGACGCCGGGCAGGTACAGGATCGGCGTCGTCTCTTCCGGCCAGTCCGCCTCCGGCAGTGTTCGACCGATCATGCAGCGCAGCCAGATGGCCGGGCCTGTCTTGTTGGCCGTGTCGTAATCACCGAGCGTCAGGAAGTGCGGCAGGGATTCGCGCAGGCGTTCGGCCAGCGGTTCCCACTGGCGATCCTTGTCCGTCCACAGCACGACCGCCGGAGCCACCACATCGTCGCGGTTGTAGTTTGACGCCTTCGCCAGAGATTTGATAATTGCGTCAAAAACAGTCTTCACTCGCTGCGATCTCCCGTTACAGTTTAGAGAATCGGCACATCCGCTCACCACGAAAGGCAACCGTTAGCCCAAAGGTCGCTACCGATTCACGCCATGCGCGCGTTACGCTAGTATGACGCCGCCCTGTCAAACACAGGACATAGAATTGGCGGTCGAACTCGTACATGTACCGTTCCAACACTTTTGTCGGCTTCCACCCGTCGTCCGTGGCTACCCGAATGATCTCGGCCTCAAGTTCGGGTGGCAGCAGAGTCTCGGCATAACCCCACAAACAGGGGAGGGGACTCTTGTCGAGGACGAAAGCGATACGATCCGCCGATTCGAGATCGCTCGCGTAACTACCAATCACATGTCCTCCCGCAACCATCTCCTTAGCCACTGTATCCCAAAACACCTTCTTTCGGGCAGAGTCACCGCAATTCAACTCGAACACGAGACCAAGTGGCCGATCCACGAGACTCTCGAACTGGATGTCGTGGATTGGAGACTCGGTAAACACGATGTGTTTCCGGGTACCGTTCATGACGAACCGCCATTCGCGTTGCCCACTATCTAGTTCCGAGATGAAACCCGCGTCGAGCATGGAGTTCAGTTTCTCCGAAATCGCATCTGCGCAACACGCATTTGTGTCGCTTAGGACATGGGAGTGAACCGAATCGCAAGCCAGCGTTATCAGGTCGGAACCACACCCTTGGTAGTAGCAGCACTTGTCCTCTAAGGCACCTGCTTCCGAGATCGCCGCGAATTCCTTTCGGATTTCAGACTTCGCGTTCTTGGAAGTCCCTCTTTCGAGAAGGACTTTCAGGTGTTGTTGGCGCTTTCGCGCGGCGTCGAGACTCATGACAGTGAAAGTTCCTTTCGAGCAGCCTGTTTCTCGGAATTGGTCAGGCGGATATCGTTCACGCGGTCGGCCAGCGGTTCCCACTGACGATCCTTGTCCGTCCACAGCACGACCGCCGGAGCAACCATGTCGTTGCGATTGTAGTCCGAAGCCTTCGCCAGCGATGCAAGGATGGCATCGAACACGGTCTTGAGCGCTTTGGATGTGCTTGATTCGACCGTCACGCTACACTTGCCTCGTCTGCATCTCCCGGAAAAACAATGATCTCATACTCATCCCTGCCTTCCATGTAGGCTAGTATTACTTCTCTTGATATCTCGGCGCAGAAAATGACACACCCTTCACCTTTGTCCCTTTGCATTCGCTCAGCTACACAGATGCACGATGTCCAACTGATGCCATCTTCCTCGCCTTCGGAGCAAGCCCGGTATATTTTGACACGGTTCGGGAGTGCATCAAAAGCCGCCTTCTCATCAACATCCTTGGTGACACCCCAAATTGCTTTAGCTTTTCGGAAGAGGGTTCCCCATGCAAAACGGTCTCGATAGCAATATTCCGCATTCCTGTAGACCATTCTGATCGTCGTCGCAAACTCCCGTTTGGTCACATTTCCTTCAAGCTGCTGAACCGCCGTAACCATATCGGCGCGTGCGCGCTGGAAGACATATCTTAGGCATCGTTCTTTTTCTAAAGCGCCTCTCAGCGCTTTCAGTTTCTGCGCATCATCCGGTATCCTAAATCCTGTCTTGCCGAGCGCGTCCCAGACTTCCTCAAAGGAAGGAAACTGGATACTTGTCTTGTCTTTCCCATCGCTAGGCGAGTCGTTTTGGCAATCTCGATCCTCAACCATGCTGCTTCACCTCCATGCGCACTACTCGCTTTTGATCGAGCGTCAGGTGATGGTCGTTGATCCGCTCGCCACCAAACTCGTCGTACCAAGGCAAGCCCGGTGGGTTCTTGCCGCGATCCTTTTTCCACTTGATGTTGGGTTTCTTGCGCACGATGTTCGCCTCCATGAAGGGGCGGATGTTCATGCGCACGCCGTCGTTGAGGTCGGGGTTCCAGCCGATGGCCTGCTCTTCGATAGGCTTCCATCGCACGAAGATGTCATACGGCGGCTCGCCCTCGGCGATCAGCTTGAGCTTTTCTTGGAGCTGCTGCGCCGCCAGCAGTCGGGCATCCGCGCCGGACTCGTCTTGCGCGACGGCTTGCTCCTGCCGTTTGATCCAGTCACCGAGATAGGTGTAGATCAGGCGGTCGAGCAGCTTGGCATCGAACATGTGGTAGTTGACCAGCGCGCCAAATCCATCCTGCTTGCGACCGTCCCAGATGTGCCAGATGAACGGGCGTTGGTCGAACATCTTTTGATGTTGCTCAAAGAACCCATTGCGTATCCACTCATCGAGGCTCTTGCCACTGTATCCAACTGATGCCAGCAGCTCCTCCTGCATCGCGGGTGACCAAACGCTACCATAAGACTCAGACAGGATGGCCCGCACACGATCCGCCGCTGCACGCTCTCCGCGAACTGCTGGGATGCACACAATTCCATCGTCGTCGGTGAAACTCAATAGTTCGTCACACCGCTCAACCAACCCTCGCGCTCGCTTGCTCAGGTGCATGGTGTCATCGAGTTCTGATGGCCAACGATAGCCCAGCAACCTAGCCACGCCTACTTGTAATGGTGAGGTGGACATCTCCGGCCAACCGTGGAATAGCCACTGCGTGGGATCATCGCTCTCCGGTTCAGGTAGGCCAGCCGGGTACTTCTGGAGTGCCACTTCCTGCCAGTGTTTGAGGTCGAAACTGATCTTGCCCACATTCCCATTGGTGACTTTCAGCGATTGGTCAATCGCGCGAACGGATTGGGAAAGGTCTCCAGACTCGGCGAAACACCACAGGGCATCGACGATGGTTTGGTCTGACGGCACAAGGACGCCAGTGTTTTGGTTGAACGGAATGCCGATGTAAAGACTCGCGGGCAGATCGCTCATCAAGCTGATGACGACACCGCGACGCCCCCAGAATTGAGACCCCGCTTTCCAGATTCCACTCTTGTAGCCATTGAGTGCCATGTCTTCCATGTATGAGTAAAGCTGACCGCTTCCATGTTCCCAGCGGACGATTTCACTCACTCCACCGAACATCATGGTTGTGTCCACTGTAGATTGTGACGGCAACCAGATTTCGCCCCAGTGCTGCACCTCCCAGAGTTTGAACAGAAAGCGTGGCAGATCGAAAGTCTGCATCCCTGTTCCTGTGGATGCATGTGAACTGAGCAGAACTCCCTGTTCTTCTGGAACGGTTGTTATCCGAGCATCTGGGTTATCGCGCTGCTGCTCTTGGCGAATGACGAACATACCCGCTTGGTGATCGGAACGAAGTTGAGCAGCTTTCTCGTCGGGTTGCCTTACCGCTGAGACATCGAACCCAACCATTTCGTGGGCGACTGCGGGCGTAGTTGCTGACAGAGCGAGCAGAGCCACATTCACCACATGCCCACCGATAGTCTCGAACGCACCAGCACCAAGGCGGGCGACCGAATTCCATGTTCGATGCTTTAGCAAGTCTTCGCGCAGCTTGGTATAGGTAGTGAGGAACAGCCAGTTCTGCGGTGTGACGAGAGCGACCGTGCAATCTTTGGCACAGTAGTCCAGACATCGGATGACAAATGCCGTCGCAAGATCAGCCTTGCCTTTATTGTAGTGCTTCGCCAGATGAGCCTTGAGAGTATCGCCCTGTTTGCCCCGCCCAAGGTATGGCACATTAGTGATGACAAGCGTGTAATCACTGGCCAACAATTCAGCAGCCTTGACCATCCCCGCAGCGGCGATGGCGCGCTCATGCACCTCGTCGTCGGCGTGTTCGGCTGTCAGCGCGGCGGCAAGGTAGGGTTGGAGCGTCTCGTAGTCGGCGGCGATAAGGTCGCCGGGAAGTTCACTGGGGTCGATCAGAGAACCGAGCGTCGGAGCCTGCGAGAACAGAGAGTGCAGGTTGCGCAGCCCTTCAAGGATCGGCTGCTTGCCGATGGCAGGCATGGGGACACCGGACTGCTCGGCAAGTTCAAGCCACTGCTCCTCGGTCGCGTGCGGCGCGATGCCGGAACAGGCGATGTGCAATTCGGGAAGTTCTCGATATCCGCCCGCGTCGGGGAATCGCCACGCCGCAAGCGCCAGCGCGAATGCCGCGATCTGCGTACATCGCTGGTCGATCTCAAGGCCGAAGATGTTGTCGCGCAAAACGGCATCGCAGGCATCGCTCGGCGATAGCCCTTCCTCCTTCATGCGAATACGCACCATCAGGTCGAACGACGCAACGAGAAAGTGACCCGACCCGCAGCAGGGGTCGAGTATCTTCAAGTCCTTGGCTTCTGTTGGCCAGCCGGAGAATGTTCCTGCCGCAGGCGTGCCGTCGGGCAGGAAGCGCAGGTACTCGAAATCGCAACCGGGCAGTGCCACGCGCTTGCGCCACTCGTCTTCGGAGAGTTCTTCCTTGTCCGCTCCCTCACGGTCGCGGCTCTGCAAGGCTTTGCCCGCCCACCACGCACCGAGTGTGTTGTGCAGCAGGAACAGCACCATGTAGTGTTCGGTGAAAAGCTGCGTGACGGCGGGCAGTTCGTCCGCGCCGATCTTGACGCCCGATGCGTTGACCTCATCCTTGCGCTTGTCCTGCCAGAACTGGTAGACCCAGCCGAGGCTATCGTCGGCGGTGAACACATCCGGCGGCAGCGTGTCGAGCATCTTCTCCAACGCCCGCTTGGATTCCGGCGCGAGCGTGACGGCCAGCACCGGATCATCAGGCCGGAAGATTTGCGGCAGCATCCGCGACGCGAACCGGGCAGCAAGTGTCCAGCCGTCGATCCCGTCGTCTTTGGCAAGCTCCTCGCATTCTTCAAGACTAACGGGGACGCCTTCTTCATCGTGGATGAGCAGGTGGTTCTCCGCGAGAAACCGGGCGAACAGCATTCGATGCCAGTGTTCGTATGCACACTCAACGGCGAGATGATCGATGGCTTGCTTGCCCGCCTTGTCGCGGCGGTCGCCAAGCTGGCGAGCCTTGGCGCGGAGCTTCTTGCGAAGCTCCTTCCCGTCGGGCGTCATGTGGTCAAAGGGCTTGGCCTGATCGACGGCCAGCCCTTTCAGCGCCTCCCGCGCCGCATCCTCGGCGATGTCTCGCGCCTTGATGACGGTTTTTTCGAGTTGCTTGCGAAGTTTCTGATGCAGTGCGGGCATTACTTAGTTCCTAGGTCAAGCGGTGATCCGGAGCAGGTTTTCAACAAGCCTAACTAGCTTGACCATATGTGCGTGCTTCGGGTTGAAAACAGGAAAGGCAAACGACGCTGGATAAACAACTTGGCCATCGGCCTTCGGTTGCCAAGGGTATTCAGGGTTCGGCTGAGAAAAGCCCGCATAGGAGGGAGCAAGTCGCTGAATCTGCTCGGCAAGGGGCAACAACGAATTGATAAACGAGCGAAAAACTGACCTTTCTTTGTATCCGAGCTGCCGTCGCAAGTCCGGGCGTCCTCTGATATGGTGAAGTAGCCGAACAAACCCAGCATGCGTCTTGGCCGGAGGAGCGTTTTTCTGGGGCGCCAAGAGACCCTTCGCCAGTTTCTCAGTTACCATTTGCAGGTAGTGCAATTGATGCGAATAGTCGCAGCGCTTGCGATTCAGAAGGACTCGTATCTCGGCGTCACTACGAGCTTGGGCTAGGAATGCTTCGCGCCAGTTCATTCTCCATCCTCCAGCTCCACGGCGCTGTCCCAATCACCCCAGTCTGGTGGAAGCTTCAGTTTGCGAAACTCATCGGGCCTAATCAGCGCAACCCCCGATGGCGCGGGCAGGTCATCGGACGGCGACGGCTTGAAAAAGAACGGATGCACATGCTCGTCGTCGCTCTGTGGGATTGTCGAATGAAGTTCGACGAGGCGAACCTCGTTGTCATTTGGAAACCAAAATACCTTGCTGATCTCTGGGTCGGATTGCCTGTTTTCCTTGGCAAGCAACTCGGCTTGGCGTTTCACATCTGATTTCTGCATGGTAGCGACTCACTTTCGTTGGATATCTGCTAGATGACCACCGGGCCGTCCTTTAGCTTCGTACTGATCTCGTCGCGCGCTTTGCCGAGCCACGCCTCCATCTCTTTGGTGTCCTTGATCGTGGCCGACGGCAGCGTGACCTTCACGGACTTGGGTTCTAGTTCCTTGGCTGCGGCGAGCATGGCGTTGGCGAAACGCTGCGGCAGCGCGTCGGCCAGCGTCTTCCAGTCGCTTATGCTTCTGCCCTGCAACGAGGTAAGAAGTTCGTCCTCCGTGCCGACCTTGACCTTCGGCAACGAGGTGATGTCGCAGTTCGCACGGATCGATGCACGCTTGTCCTTGTCGAGCTTCTTCCATGTATCCGATCCGGTGAGCTTCTTCTTCTCCACCTCGAAGATGTCCGTGCAGGCTTGGCTCGCCTTGGTCAGTTCCCCGCGCAGTGCATCGGTAACGCTCTTACACAGCGGCGGAACCGGATCGGTGCTGTTCAGCAGGGATCGTTGATCGATGATAGCCGCAACCTGTGGCGCAACCTCTTCGACGACCTGCATCCCGTCGGCGTGCTTGATGAGTTCTTGCAGTGACCGCCAGCGGGGCAGGCGTGTCTTGCCAAGCTCGGCGGTCTTCTCCCATTCCTCAGCCTGCTTGGTCAGGTCAGCCTGCTTATCGAACAAGGCGATTATTTGTTCGTTGCCACCAAGGTTGCCGATGTCTTCCAACTCGGTCGTGGCTGGCTTGGCGGGCAGCGGCGGCTCACCGCCTGCGGCCTCCGCCCGACTGAGCATTTCCTTCACAAACACCGTGGCCTTGTTGGATTCGTCGTTGGACTTGCATGTAATGTCCGCCGTCTGGAACAACTTGCGAACGGCGATGCGCTGCTTGGCGCTGACCGTGGCGATCTCAACACGGAAGTCGGTCGCGCGAATCTTCGTCCGCTCAAGCTCGGTAGCTTCCAGCGACTTACCGTTCAGCGACGCGCGAATGTGTCCCGTCGCCAGCAGCGCGAGCAACGCGCCTTCGATGGCGTCCTGCGGCCAACCGTATGGCTCATCCTCGAAGTGCTTACGGATTTCGCTGCCTTTCTTCCCAGCAGTGATGTAGTTCAGGACTTCGCCGCAGACGGCGTTCTTGTCTATGTCTCCTGTGTAGCCGATCGCATCGAGTGCGTTGCCGTCACCTTTCTTGGCTCGATCAAACACTTTTCCCCAACGAGGGTCATCAGCCATGTCGAACTGCGGGTACATGCGGACGAGCGAATCCTCCGCCGCGTCCTGCACCTTGGCCGACAACAACATCCCCGCGACTTCGTTGCCGCCGCCTTGGATGACGCGCGTGCCGCCGAAGATGTCCGAGAGAATCGAATCCATGGCCGTCTTGGCTGCATCGAGTCGGGTCTGCATCGACTGCCGAGCTTCCTTGCCCTCGTTCGAGGTGGGGATGCCCTTGGTTTGCAGGGTTTCCTCCGCCGCCTTGTGTTCCGAGAGAGTCTTCTTGAAGTCTTCGGCGGCGCGGCGCTGGATGTAGACGGAGAGCAGGGGCGAGTCGGTGCCAGCAGCGCGTGCCTCAGAGAGGATGGTCTTTTCATTCACACTCCAACCGTCACGAATCCACACTGGGATGGTCTGACCGGACGGCTTGGGGGCGTCCTCGGTGAAGTGCGTTTCGATCTTGCGCGACTCTTTGCACTTGCCTTGTACGAGCTTCACGCTCTTGAGTTGCTTGGCGCATTCCTCGCGGAGCATGTCGGTTCGTAGGTCGGCCATGCGCTGCGCGTCGTTGAAGATGCGGGACTGCTTTTCGCGGTACGCAGCGTCCCACTCGCTGCTCTCGCGGGTTTGTAGACGGTACTCGCTATCGACCTGCATCAACTCGCCGCCCTGCACAAGGCCGTTGAGCAGTTCAGGGATGCGTTTGCGCAATTCTGTGCTGTCCGCCGTGAGGTCTTCGACGAGCAGGTCAGCCAGCATGTCAGGCGTGGCGCGGATGCCGACATCGGAACCGGGTTCGCGCGAGAGCTTGCTGATGAGGAAGATCAAGGCGCAGAGCCGCGAGCGGAGTTTGCCATCGTCGGAGCCGTCGCGTTGCTTGCGGACAATTTCGTCAATCTCGCGCAACAACACCCCGGTCTGAATCATGTTGGTGGATACTTGGTCGTAGAGGAAGTCGCCGGGGATCACCGTTCCGAGTGGATCGTCGGCGCTGTCACGGACAGCCTCGAAGACAATCCGAAGTTGCGTGCGAAGTTGCCCGGTCGTGCCTGCTTTGTCCACGGCACGCAGAACCTTCTCCCAGAAGCGTCGTCGCACGGGCAGCAGCGGGTAGTCGGCGACGATGATGTCTTGGTCTTCGGTTCGTTGCTCGATTCTGGTGCCGCTGAGGTGGCGCGAAATCTCCCCGCTGTGCGTCGAGAGCATGTCGCGGATAACCTGCTCCTTGTCCGGCTTCTTGGCTAGCACCATCTTGCGCGTGACCGTCTCAACATCGGTGTCTGAAAGCTCGATTGGCACCCTGAAACGCCCCATGAGCTTCTGGAGTTGCGGCGTTCCGGTCAGCGCCGTTTGCCCCGTGCCGACGAACAGCACGCGACCGCCCAGTTTCTTGCAGCACTCTTCGGTCAGTTCCTGAACCGCGTAGGTTCGCTCCGCGTTTTCGCCGATGTATTGCTGCACCTCGTCTAGTACGATCAGCGTGCAGGGAAACTCTCCGTCAACGGTGAGGGCGTCCCGAATGGCGGCGGTCATCTCGGTGTTGCTGACATCCTTGCAGACGGGGAATTGCGCTTTGAGGAGTGACTTCGCCTCCGCCGGGCTGGATGCGAACGATGCATCGGCCTTCAAAAGTGCGTTCGCGATGACGGGCGACACATACATATGGTGGAGTTCTTTGTTCCAATCCCGTTTCGCGGCTTCGACCGATGCACGCACCGCGTCATAGATGCCGTTGCTTTTGAGCCACATCACGAAGCGGGCGGTGGGATACTCTTCCGGCAGGTCTTTCGACCGGAATATGATCGACAGCAGCGCGAGCCGAACACTCTCACTCGCGCCTGCACCCAGCGTCCCGGCTGCGGCGTGCAAGCCACCTTCTTGCTTGCCCTTGGTGGAAAGCTCCTTGAGCAGGTCTTTGATGTCTTGCGAAAGTGTCGTGGGCAGTCCGCGTGCGGCAGCGTCGTCGTCTGGAAAGCGGAAATCCAGCCATAGGTACTGGAGCATTTTGACGAGGTGCGACTTGCCGCTTCCGAAGAAGCCGCTCACCCAGACGGCGGGCTGTTCCGGGCGGTCGAGGTTCGATAGATAGGTGCTGAGGATTCGCTCCATGCCCTTGGCGTACTGGCCTTCGCAGACGAAGTTCTCAAGCTCGAACCGAAGAGTACGCAACTCCTCCTCCGTCCGCATGTCCATAACCTTGGCCACGCCGTTGTTGAGGAGTTGGACATCCTTGGGGTCTTTGAGGAACAGTTCGCGGTTCTTCATAAGCCATGCGCTCCTTCGCGTGTGGTGATCGGCACGGCGAGGTAGTTCCAGCCGTCACGGGCATCCAATAGCCGATAGTTGTTGTTCTCGAATTCGCCGGGGAAAAAGGCGAGCAGCCGACCACGGATCGAGGACTCTACCGCGCCAATCAGATCGGAGACCTTTATAAGTCCGAACAGGCACGCGATTCCGTGGATCGCTACGACCGTGTTGGCGTCCGCTGCCTCGTCATCCAACGCCGACTTGACCCGTGCCGATACAAAATCGAGGAAGCCGGACATCGCCATCTCAAGATCGTCCGGCGCTTTGAAGTAGTCCTCGCGATAATCCTCCGCTGCCATCCACTCAGCGAATGCGCCCGCGACATCCACGAGCTTCCAACCGTGTTTGGCACTCGTGGTCGCAATCTCGAACTCGCCAAGGCGGATGCGCAGGCGGCGTTCGTCGGTCTTGTCGTAGACGGCGAACCAAACCCGTTGCGCGCCGGCTAGGTTCTGCTCCCAAGGCAGGGCAGCAAAGCGTCCGTAGTTCTCGACGAGTTGTTCGATCCTACCCATGCATCGCTTCCTTCTCGCGTTGGGTCAGTAGACCGTTGAAGCTCACTTCCACGACCGTTCCGAGTCGTCGGTAGTCCAACCATTCCCGTCTCGAAGCCTCGGCGGTCATCGCGTGCAGTTCCTCGGTGGGAGCATCGAGAATCCCCGTCCAGAAGGTGCTGAACATCATCTGGCCGCGAGCGCCGGAGAGGTATCCGAGCAGCAGCGCGTAAGCGGTGTTCGCAGGGGTGACGACCGGATGCCGTCTTAGCTTTGGCCGACGACCTTCAAGGTGGCCGGATTGCGTCCATGAGGACAGTGCGTTGCGTGCGATCTTGTTCCGTGTCGGCGGGTTGAAGCGGCTTGGGTCGGATGCCTCCACTGCCTCCTCCAGTTCTGCGCTTGTCACGGTGTCACCTATGCGTGCCGACAGGACACGCGAGGCCGTCATGCGCAAGAGTGGGTCGCGGGCGTTCGCGCAAAGACAAGCCAGCAATGGCCGTCCTTCGTCATCGAGTTCCCAGAAGAATCGCAGGTGCCTGAACAGATGGACGGCGGCGTCCAGCCCATACACCTCGCTCAGACGCTGCGCCGTCAGGCGACGGTTCGATGCCGTCTTCTTGGCCAGCACATTTTCCTCGGTGATCGCCGCGCGATAGTCCGCCAGTGATGCGCCACCGGGTGTCGTCTCCAGAACACTGGCCAGTTCCGACAGCATCATCGTGCGACTCGTGTGCGTTCCGCGCGCACCGCTGCGGAATCCGAGTTCTGCTGGCAAGGTTGTCGGAGGAGACTCGATCATCTCGTTGTCCGGTCTTGTGTGTCACATGCATCTATCCCGTAGACCGCTTCCACGGGTATGGCGCGATTCCGTCCGCACTAGGCTCAGGTCGCGCCGACCTCAGCCCTTACGCTTCTGAGAGCGTGCCTTCGGCTTCTTCGTGCCGCGTTTCGCTCCGACAGCCGCCTTCTTGTCCCCGTCACCGACTTTCCGCAGGAACTCGTCGAGTTCGCTGGGTAGATAAATCCTGAAATTGGACGCAGGGTGTCTCCTTGCAGGCAACTTGTTCGACCTGTCGTAACGCCTCAGAGTGTCCGCGCTACATCCAAGATAGGCGGCGGCTTCCGCGACCGTCAGATACTCATTTAGCTTCGCCACAGTCATCCACTCCAGAAGGGGGCGCTTGGTGCAGCATTATGCAGCGTCTGGCGGCTCTTGGGAAGCCGAACCGGGATCGGCCCGCCCCTCCGGGGCGTGCCTCCTTCAAGAGGATGCTCCCGTCCGCGACGCCCAACCCGTCCCCGGAGCCTTCTCCATGGGCGAATGCCCCCTTTCCGTTCGTTTCCGGGGAGATGAACGGCGTAGGTCTACCGAAATACGCCCACGGGGCAGCGATGGCTGCTGCCAGCGTAGCTGCACGAGATGGTCAACCGTGCCTATCGCGTCCATTACGGGCGGCTCAAATCTGAGGTCTTGACCCCCATTCCCGGCTTTGGTTCGGCGGGACTACGAGGCGACTAACGCAGATTGGATTCTGAACGGCGGCGATAGAATCCGAGGGAGATGTCGTTGATGAACAGGAAGCAGGAAATGATGTTCGCTTGCATGGATTGCAGCGTCAACACTGGCCACATAGGCGAGTATTACATGCTACTACGCGATGTGTGGCGATCCGCTCACTCAACCTGCGATGGGATGTTGTGCATAGCATGCGTAGAAAGAAGGCTAGGTAGGATGCTAGCATCAAAGGACTTCACGAACGCTGCCTGCAACAAGCCGTCTTGTTGGGAGATGGCGTACATAAGTCCACGCATGTTGTCTCGTATCAGCGACGGGTTACTCTGCTACGCCCCGGAGGCGCATGGACACGATCAAGCCGAGATAGTGAAGGTGCCAAGGAAGAATCGCGGGAAATCCGAATAGACGAACATCCAATGGATGGCTACCTGATTTCGTATCGTCTCTCGTCAGTGCTGATCGCCACAACCCCATCCTATCGGCGTCCGATCATGTTCGGCGCGTATCCGTAGGCCTCTATCCGTGCATCACGCTAACCGCATGATTAGTCCATACCGTCTGCGAATGGCAATGGAACTGCTTGGTGGCGTTTCACAGGGGGAGCTATCCCGCATGAGCAATGTAAGTACGACCACCATCTCCTTGTTTCTGAACGGCAAGCGGAAGCTGCGGCCTGCGCAGGCGGCGCGGCTCGTTGAAGGTCTGGAGCGTGCCTTCGTGCGGAATGGGTCGCGTTTGGACACCGCGTTCTTCACCGAAGACTACAACGATTGACCGTAGATCACTTTGCTGCGACTCAAGTTCTCGATCCGGTGCCAGCCCAAAGGGCATTGATGGGCATCGCGTGAATGCGCGAGCCGAAGGGGATCGTGTCTTGACCCCCGTATAGCACGATGCCACAGTGAAACCGTTTGCCTGCAATCTCCGCCAACGCTTTCATGCCTTTGAGGTCGTTCGTGCCAAGCGTCGCACCTGCCTTGACCTCGATGCCGACGATTCGCCCTGACCGATCTTCAAGAACGATGTCCACCTCGCGCCCAGCCTGCGTGCGGAAGTGGAATAGCTCCGGCCTCGTCTTGCTCCACGACGCCTGTTTGCGAAGCTCGGCGACGACGAAGTTCTCCATCAACGGCCCGCTTTGCTTCGGGTCGTTGCCAAGCCGATGCTTGCTGAACCCCAGCAGGTGAGCGAGCAAGCCCGTATCGGCTAGGCATAGCTTCGGAGATTTCACGAGCCGCTTGCCGAGGTTGCTCGACCACGCAGGCAATGCCTGCACGATGAAGGTCATCTCCAGTAAGGCGAAGTATCGCTTGAGCGTTGTCTGCGGGATCGACAGGTCGCGGGCGATGTCGGCGAAGTTGAGCGACCACCCCACGCGCGTGGCCAACAGCGTCAGCAGCCGAGGCAATTCGGTTAGACCCTCGATGTTCGACAGGTCGCGTATGTCGCGTTGCAGAATCGTCGTGATGTACGACCGGAACCAATCATCGCGCCGACCAGCGCTTCGGGTTGTGCAGATTTCGGGGTATCCGCCGCGCAGCACTCGATCCATGAGCTTGGACGATGACAATGGTTTCTCAGGCGCACGCGGATTGGACTTGGCGAACAGCGCATCTACGAAGGTTTCGCGCACACCTTCGATTTCGCCTTGCGAGAATGGCCAAAGGGGTAGTATTTCAATCCTACCAGCAAGCGACTCGGACACCTTGGGTACGAGCAACACATTCGCAGACCCGGTGAGCAGGAACCGACCGGGCTTTCGCTTGCGATCCACTTCAAGCTTGATAGCCGGGAAGAGTGCAGGTGCTTTTTGCACTTCATCGAGAACGACAGGCCCGTCGAAGCCTCGAATGAAGCCAGCCGGGTCGCCCGTCGCCGCCGCAAGCGTGGCCGCGTCGTCCAGCGTCAGGTAGGTGGCCTTCCGCCTGCCCTCGGCAATCGCCTGCACAAGCGTACTCTTGCCCGTTTGCCGTGCGCCGTGCAAGAAGACCACTGGCGTATCCTTGAGAGCCTGCCGAAGCCGTGTTGCAATGTTTCGCTCGATCATGGTGGTAGCCTAACCGCTGAGCGGCTGGGGATCAACCGCTGAGTGGTTGAATATCGTCCACTTGGTGGTTGATTTACATCCGTCTAGGGCGAAAATGGCAAGCCGCAAGCTGGATGTCGAAGCGGGGATTCTATCGGACGGCGAGATAGAGAGCGGATGTGAATCAGCGAGTTAAGTTGCCAAATGGTTCCGACTAAGTTGCCAAGCCGTTGTAAGTGCTTTGTTTCCAGATGGTTACAAAATGAAAATCTAGCTTGGGAAGCTGGCATTCTACCACTGAATTACGCCCGCAATAGCGAAAAACGCCATTCTTGAGTCATTATCGATGGTTCCTCAACTCGGTCAAGTACACTTGACGCAGCATGCGTAGTACATCATTTAGCCATTCTCTTTTGCCAGCCTGCCGCATCACCCAGTCTGTTTTGGGCTGTGTAGAAAGCAACAATATCACTCACAACTTTTTGTGCCCTTTCGCTCTCACTTCCGAAGGTCGCAACCACACCGGCATGCGCTGCTAGAAGAAGTTCTTCCACTTCTTCGTATTGGTCAAGTTCAAAAAGACAGTGGCCTAGTTGATGCTTTGCCAATGCGAGTGCACCATGGTTCTTACCTGAGACGGCCTCGCCGCGTTTGAGACTCTCCCGTAGAAGCGGTATTTCCTGAGCGCAACGATCCTGCTTCGCAATGCTCCTCGCTAGCAAAAAAGTGGTCACCGCAGCGGCTGACCCTTTAGGATTCGCGGTGTTATAGATGCCAACGGCTTCGCGATACCACTTTTCCGCGCTGGCGGAATCGCCCTGTCGCCAAGCGATCGCGCCGAGATATGTAAGCGTTTTTGCGGTGGACGTGTTGTTGGTATCGAGTGTAGCTCGTTGTATTTCCAAGACATCTTCGCAAATCGGTTTTGCTTCTTCTAATTGCCGTCGTCGAATCTTCATTTCGCACATGGCGGCAAGGCTCTCAGCGATTTCTGGATGTCTCGGCTGATGAATGCGCCTGCGGATTTCGAGCGATCGGGAATAATACTCGTCCGCAGCGTCGTGATCCCCTTGCTGCATAGCCACGACGCCAAGCTTGAACAGGGCTACGGCAACGTTCAACTCCGAGTCACCTGGCTCCGCCTGCCATCGCCGCAAACACTCCTCGTGCAATTCCCTTGCTTCGTCGAATCGCTTTTGCCCGTGCAATGTGTTCGACAACAGGTCGAGCGTTGTTGCTACACTGGTGTGTTCGTTGCCGTATGCCTGCCTCTCAATGGCGAGCGCCCGTCGGTGTAGCATTTCCGCTTCCTTGTGCCGCGATTGGATGTACGCCAAGTATCCAAGCTCATCCAACGTGTTGGCTATGTCGGGGTCGTCTTCACTTAGGTTTCGCTCCTGAATATCTAGCCTCATTTTCAGAATGGCGCCGCCCTCATCAAGACGCCCGTCGCGAATCAACATACTACCCAGCATGTAGCGAGTCTCTTGAGCGTCCTGGGACTCGCTGCCGGAGTTATTGACCTGCGCCTTCAATGCGTCTCGCATCATAGTCTCAGCCTTCTGCTTGTCACCAAGGTTATTGTAGAGATCACCGAGTGCCGCGCGAATGACGCTCTCCTGTGCTGGCTGGCCAGCAAAAGCGTCGTCGAGGTGCGACGTCGCGTTGTCCAGAAGCTGTGCCACCGTCATGTCCTTTCTGCCGCCGCTATACGGATCGATTCCACCGAACATGTCGTCAAGCAGGAACGTATTCAAGGCACTCGCTCGAGCGGCCTCCACGCGGGCAGTGTCTCGTTCGAGCGTCACCTGTATAACACTTGCGATTAACATGAGAAAAGCGATGGTAATACCACCGACCAGCCCCGTGTTCCGCCGTGCGAATTTGCGAAGCTGATAGATCGTGCTGGCCGGACGCGCGGAGATCGGCTCGTTATTGAGAAAACGGTGGACATCAGCAGCGAGGTCAGCCGACGACGTATAACGGCGATCCTTCTCTTTTTCCAGCGCCTTAGCGACTATGGTTTCAACGTCGCCACGCAACGACGTATCCACAGACCCCAGACGCGACGGTTCTAAGTCTTGGATAATACGAACCGCCTCGGGAATGGTGCGGTGGGTAATATCATGCGGCAGACAATGCCCAAGCAACTCAAAGAGAATCACACCCAAGGCGTAGACATCGCTTCGTGTGTCTATCGCGTTAGGGTCGCCCGAAACCTGTTCTGGACTCATGTACGGTATCGTCCCAACGAGTTGCCCCACGTTGGTTTGCATAGTCACCGTTCGTATGTCGGCGTCTGTGGCTCGGGCGATTCCAAAATCGAGAATCTTCGGTTCACCCTTCGAGCCTACCGATTCGGCAACCAGGATATTACCCGGTTTCAGATCGCGATGGATCACGCCAACCTGATGAGCGAAGTGTACGGCGTCGCAAATTTTTGCGAACAGTACAAGCTTGTCTCGTAAAGGAAGTTTGTGGGTCTTGGCGTAATCCAAAAGCTCGCGGCCTTGAACAAGTTCCATGGCGAAGTAGGGTTGCACGCCCGCCGCAGTCTTCGTCGTGCCGGCCTCATAAATCTGCGCGATGCCCGCGTGCTTGAGTCGCCCAAGCACTTCGGTCTCGAATTCAAATCGCCGAAAGAGTGATCGCGTAGCCGTTCCCAGGCGAAGTGCTTTCAGGGCTACGGCGCGATGGGGATTCTCCTGAGTCGCTTCGTACACCACGCCCATTCCGCCTTCGCCGATTTTGCGAATGATTGTATATTGCCCGATACGATCAGGAAGGGCTGGTTCATCATCCAGCGCCGCGATGCCCGATGCCACGAACTCGACACCAGAAGGTCCGTCCGCTTGTTCAACAAACGGAGTCGCTTGCTGGTCATGTCGTAGCATTCTTTCAACTTGCTGCCTTATTTCGTAATCCTCGCCGCAGGCTTCATGTAGGAATGACTCCCATTTGTCCGGCTCAAGCGCACACGCCTGATCAAATAGAGCCATCACGCGGCTATGACGTTCACGATCCATGACGATCTCGCTCGCTGAGTTCAGCACTCAACCAGGCTCGCGTCCGTCGCCATTCCTTCTCGATGGTGCGTGTACTCACATCGAAGAACGTTGCGATTTCTTGGGTCGTCAATCCTCCGAAAAATCGTAGCTCGACGATTCGCGCTTGTCGGGCGTCCAAGGCTGCTAATGTCTCCAATACTTCGTTCAATGCCAAGAGATCGACCTGTCGTTCGCTAATTGGATCGGCGAGGTCGCAAAGCGTGACGCGTTCACGAGCGTCGTTACCTCCACGCTTAGCCGCCTTCCGCCGTCGAGCGTGATCGCTGAGAATCTGTCGCATTGCGGTAGCTGCAATTGCCAGAAAGTGTTCTCGGTCTTTCCAGACGCCCTCTCTCGGCGCGATCAACTTGAGATAAGCCTCGTGGACCAACGCCGTCGGTTGAAGTGTCTGGTCAGGACGCTGGCCGCGGAAATAATTGCCCGCCAGTGCCCGTAAATGGTCATAGACTAACGGAAACAGCGCCTCAGCGGCGGACCCGTCACCTTGTGCCATTCGTTCAAGAATGATTGTCGCATCGCTCATTTTCAGTCTTTTCCAAATCCAACTCGCGCAGCCCCAAAACCATTATACCCATTTGAAGCCTCCTGTGGCTCCTCCAGCGGTCCAAGGAGGATAAATCATTTTTTTCGTCGGTTCGGTTCGGGTTCAGGGCGTTTTTTGCGTGGACTAAAGGGGGGAGGACAGCCTAACCCGGAGATTGGTAAAACGGAGAAACAGGTAATGAAATCGTTCAAGCAAACAAATGAATCGTCAGCGTTGAAGCATCGGGTGGCATGGACAAGCTGTAGCTTACCCGTGTGGGTCACGCACGTGTTTGGAATCATGTTGGTAACGTGTACCGGCACCGTTGCACAAGGCGCTGTGATCAACGTCGACCCAGGTCAATCGATCCAAGCAGCCATTGATGTAGCCAATGACGGTGATGAAATCGTCGTAGCTCCAGGGACTTATGCGCCGATCGATTTTCTCGGCAAGAGGCTCATAATCCGCAGCACGGGCGGTCCCAAGGTGACCATTATCGATGCAGCCGGAGGCCCCACTGGGGTCACCCTAAGAAACGCAGAGCCGGATGGCACTAAGCTAGACGGCTTCACATTGACCGGCGGCACGGGTCAAACAATTCCGGGGACGAATTGGACCGGAGGCGGGGGAATGTTCATTACGGGGGACGCCCATGTTGTCGTTCAAAACAGCGTCATTACCAAAAATCATTTGAACTCCTTAAAAGCATTCGTTATCATAGGCGGCGGCGTCTATAAGGGAGTTTCCACGGTTACATTCATCGACAGCGAGTTTTCATATAACTCGGCGGACCTCCTAAACGGCGGGCTTGGTGGAGCCATTGGAAGTTTGTTTCCTACTATTGGTACAGTGGAAAACACAGCTACTTTCATTCGGTGTTCCTTTATCGGTAATACGCAAGAGCTTAGTACGGTCTATGTCGGTAATGACCTAGAAAGTAGCTGGTATTTTGATTCGTGCCACTTTATTGGAAACATCATGGAACAATCCACTGACAGTTTCGGTGGTGTCCTCTTGATGGTAACGAAACACACTTCCTTAACGAACTGTCTGTTCAGCGGAAATATCATTCAAAATAATCAAGGAGTCCTCCTGTCCGTCGCAGGAGGCGATACGGTCATTGATCACTGCACATTTACCAATAATGTGACTGGTAGTCTCCTGTATGTTACTCTAGCGGCCCCCATCAGTAACAGCATTTTATATGATAATGACCTTGCGACGTTCGGTCGCATTTTTACCAGCCCATTCGGTGGTAGCACATTCAATGTGAAGTATAGCAATATCCAGGGCGGTCATCCGGGCGTTGGCAACATCGATGCAGAGCCCCTGTTCCGAGATCCACTGGGGCCAGATGGTGTTGCGGGTACGCTGGATGATGATCTTCGCTTGCTTCCTTTTTCGCCCTCAGCTGAAACTGGCAGCAACGCCGCGACGCCGGCAGACATACTTGACGTCGATGGTGATGGTGACACGACAGAGGCACTACCGTTCGATATAGATGGACTGGCGCGGGTACTTGATGCTGACAACGACGGCACGGCTACCACCGACATGGGCGCTCATGAAGTCCCGACCAACGCATGTGAAGTCGTTGCTTACCTGGATTGCGACGGTAACGGCCGCGAAGACAGCTGCGACGTATTTGATGGTATTGGTGGCCCGGATTGCAATGGAAACTTTTTTATTGACTCATGCGAGATAGAGAATGGCACGTTGAAAGATTGTGATGGCGACGGACTAGCTGACCTCTGCGAGATTGCAAACGGCACGGCTCCCGACTGTGACGGAAACAGTATCGACGATGCCTGTGATCCCGACTTCGACGGCGACGGCACAAACGACGCCTGTGACGACGACATCGACGGCGACGGTGTTCTCAATAGCGCGGACGTATGCAATGCCACTCCTCTGGGGGCGATCGTTCAGCCAAATGGCACGCTGCTCATGGATGGAGATGGCGACTGCGATGTTGATTTGTATGACTACAGTATTTTCCAGGCCGAATTTAGCGGTTTGAACTCGAACTAAGACCCACAAGGTGGCAGAGCCAGAACGGTAAATTCAGTACATGACTTACGCACTTGTGCCCCGAGTTCAGCATTGAAAACTGGGAGGCCTCTGCTCAAAAGGGCTAGGATTGTCCAGCCTTGTCGTCTTGCGATCAAACGGATTCTGAAGTGTACGTTAGTTGTGGTATCATCCCAGCATCGTCATCTAATACAGTAGCCGGATGCCAATAATTTAAGGCACTTATCCACAAAGCGTTGAGTTCCGATAAATAGCATCTTTGTTAGGCCAAAATGGTTGTTCAATTAGTTCTTCATTGTTCCAGGTCGGATTTCTTTGCTTGAGTTGTGGATAGGCTATAATTCGATACCTTTTGCATCATGTGAAGTTGAGGAAGCGGTTTGCTCTTCGGCTCGTTGGGGGCATGTACGTAGGAATAAAGGAGGGTGGAATGGCACGACAGGTAATTTGGACTTGTATGGTGAGTCTCGTATTTGGGATGGTGGGTTTCCGTGCGAATTCCATTTGCGCTGTGTATGGTATGGATACCGTCCGGCTATATGCATCCAGCGACCTAGCAGACCTACCAAATCTTGTTGATTGCCTAACGGACCCTGGGGTACTGCCTGCACCAACTGGCATAATGACCGTGCAACAGTGCCTTGATCTCTTCGACTTCAATGCCGACAACGATGTCGATTTAGGCGATTCAGCTACGTGGCTGCAAGTCGTCCAGGATTGTCCGGCGGAGTTCCAAGAATGCGTCACAGGCGATTGCCAAAATGAGTTAGCCTGTTTTGGAAATGGCCTATGCTCTGGTAACGCATGCGTTTGTGACGGCGGCTGGATCGGGACTCGATGTTCAGCCGCTTGCGACGGAGGTGCTGACAACAGCTTCTGCCTAAACCAGAGCATTCAATGCCTGGGTCAGGGAATTTGCTTCGAAAACTTGGTCGACGACCAAATGGGAAACAACTTGTCCTGCTACAGTTGCACATGCGACACCCTGGCAGAGAAATTGGGCGGTGACACATCAACAATTTCGTATGTGGGCCCTCAATGTGAATGCGCAGGGGCTGGCGCTCGCCTTGACCATGCCGTTGAAGCTTCCTTGGAATACCAGCCTACTTACGAATGTGTCACAGATCCTTTCGGCGGCGGTTCCTGCAATGTCAGCCCATTCGACATTCGGCCAGGCGGTTTAGAAGAACTGACATTCGAGTTTTGGTTTCGAATTGACTTCGCGGACCATCTTTGGAACGTACCTTTGCTCTCCAAGCACGGATGCATACCGTCGCAATGGAATCAGCCTTCGACCTGCATCAAGTACCTGAATTGGGAAATCCATGTAGGTGTTCCGCAAGGTCTATCCAGTCAGCAACTCTATTTTTTCGCCACCGAGGGAGATAGGCACGGGATTGGTGGGACGAGCAACGGATATGATGCCACCAATGCTGGACCAATCTGGCATCACGCAGCCGTAGTTTACAGTAGCGCAGCCAATACGATAGACTTCTACGAGGAAGGAGTATGGGCTGGCGTAGCCTCAACATCAGAATTGAACGCATCGGTCCCCGCCCTTGGCTTCGTGTCGAACGTCGGTCCAATTACCATTGGGGGACTTCAGAGTATCTCCCCCAGTTGAAAACCAATTCATCCGTTTTGTGGACGAAGTTCGAATATAGGATCACGCTCGTACTCAAGCACAGATTCTTGATAATATGCATACCGAGATCACCGACCCGGCTGAGCTGAGTAAACTGCTCTTGTATGTCAATTTCAACGAGCGAAACACAATGCCACAAGTTGTGCCACTCGACCACGGGCCACGCGCATTGCCTGGAGTTCTCGTCGGCGACATCGCGTATGAAGTCCCTTCGCCTGTTTTCGACCCGGTCGATCCGAATTCGCAATTATGTAAGGACTATTAGCCACGAGGCACACTGGATTTTCGATGCGTTATCCCCAGTCCTTTTCGAAGCAGCCATAGATCGTCCCAGGCTCCATTACACGGTCAAGCAATCAAAAGCTAAGGCAAGATTGAAAATTATTATATATTTTTTTTCGAACTGAAAAATATGCTCTATCGATAAGCCTACATTTGCGGATTCTTAACGAAAATAGCGATTTAGCAATCGAAATGCCCCTTAAAATACGTCCTGCCATCACCAACGCTTCACGCCAACAAAACGCCATCATCTCATTTGATCTAAACAACGCATCAAAAAAAACACTCCCGATAGATCACCGGTCACGTTCTTTATATAGACGGGTCATCAGCAGACAACTGGTGCATAGTACCCGATCGCTCTTTGACAACCGAATAGCATCTGCCCAAGCGCTTAGCCACGCATCCACAAATTGGAAGGGTGGCAGGCGAAGGAAGATTTCCATTCGTACTGCGCATTACGCCTGGTACGATTCCACCAGCGCATCTACCACCGCAGGGTCAGCGAGGGTGGAAGTATCTCCCACCTGGTCAGGCTGCCCCTCCGCAATTTTTCGGAGAATGCGGCGCATGATTTTTCCCGATCGCGTTTTCGGCAGGCCCGGTGCCCAGTGGATGACATCAGGCGCAGCAATAGGGCCAATCTCTTTACGAACGTGCTTGACCAACTCGGCCTTGAGTTCATCCGTGTATTCAACGCCAGAGAGGAGCGTCACATAGGCGTATATACCCTGGCCTTTGATTTCGTGAGGGAAGCCAACAACGGCGGCTTCGACGACAGCCGAGTGAGCGACAAGTGCGCTTTCTACTTCGGCTGACCCCATGCGATGACCTGACACGTTGATGACATCATCGACTCGGCCAGTGACCCAGTAGTAGCCATCTTCGTCGCGGCGACATCCGTCGCCTGTAAAATACAATCCCTCATAAGCTGTAAAATAGGTCTCCTTAAATCTTGCATGTTGGCCATACAGGGTGCGCATCATGGATGGCCAAGGCTGCTCTAAACATAGCACGCCGGAGCCAGCGCCTTCTATGCGTTGCCCTTTTTCGTCCAACAAAATCGGTTTAACACCGAAAAATGGCAGCGTCGCAGAACCAGGCTTAGCTGGAATCGCGCCGGGTAATGGCGAGATAAGAATGCCTCCGGTTTCAGTTTGCCACCAGGTGTCAACGATAGGACACCGCTCATCACCTACGACCGTGTGATACCACATCCACGCTTCGGGGTTGATTGGCTCACCCACCGTGCCCAGTAGTCGCAAGCTCTTTCGGCTATGTTTTTTAACCGGCTCATCGCCATCGCGCATGAGCGCGCGAATAGCTGTGGGCGCAGTATAAAATTGGTTCACTTTGTATTTGTCCACGACAGCCCAAAAACGTCCGGCGTCTGGATAAGTCGGAATCCCCTCGAACATGACAGTCGTCGCGCCAGCACATAGTGGGCCATAAACGATGTAAGAATGGCCTGTAACCCAGCCGATGTCAGCCGTACACCAATAAATGTCGCCGTCGTGATAATCAAAAACGTATTTGAATGTGGTCGTGGTGTATATCATGTACCCGCCCACGGAATGCACGACGCCTTTTGGTTTTCCGGTGGAGCCTGAGGTGTACAAAATAAACAATGGGTCTTCGGAATCCATCCATTCCGGCTCGCACTCCTGCGAAGCGTCAGCCATGACATCGTGCCACCAGTGATCTCGCCCCGCGCGCATGTCGACAGGCATCTTATCCTGGCCTACTCGTTGAGACACGATGCAAGCACGAACCTGAACGCCCTGCTTGGCAGCATTAGCCATCGCAGCGTCGGCGTTTTCTTTTAGCGGGACAGCTTTCGCACCACGAAACACGCCGTCTGTGGTGATGAGTACTTCGCATGTTGAATCTACGATTCGATCGGCTAGTGAATCCGGGCTAAAGCCTCCGAAGACAATCGAATGAACAGCGCCAATTCTCGCACAAGCTAACATGGCGATGGCTAATTCTTTCACCATAGGCATGTAAATCGAAACGCGATCGCCCTTCTTTACGCCCTGCGCTTTAAGCACGTTTGAAAATTTGCACACCTCGACATGAAGCTGGCGATAAGTCAGCTTGGCATCTTCGCCTGGCTCATTACCTTCCCAGATAATAGCTGTTTGATCGCCCCGATTTTCTAAATGGCGGTCGATGGCGTTGTAGGTAATGTTTGTTTTTCCGCCGAGGAAATACTTGATGGAGATATCGCCGGTAAAATCATATTCTCGAACTTTCGTCCACTTTTCTTTCCAATAAAACCCTTCGGCTATCTCACCCCAAAAGGCGTCGGGGTCTGAGATAGATCGGTCGTACATCTGCTTATATTGCTCGATTGAGCTAACGTGGGCCTGCTTTGAAAATTCCGCACTGGGAGGAAAAATTTTAACGTTAGCCATGATGGGTACTCCTATACAAACTATAAGAAACGCTTTGCATCTCGTGACTCTGTGTTATGTCTATCACGGATCGTAATGCAATCGCTGGCGACTGCCAACGCCCTCGACGCCGCTTAGCAGAGTTGCGAGTTTTTCGACTGTAACATCCGTAGCCCCTTGATTTTCCTGAACGACTTTTCGAGCATTTTGAGCCAAAACCTGCGCCTCATCGGGATGGCTCAGTAGTTGTTTCACGCCCTCGGCTAAAAGCTCCGCACTTTTCACGACGAGGACAGCCCTGGCTCGTTCAAACGTCGCAACGGGTAACGCGAAGTTGCCCATATGAGGTCCGACGATCATCGGCTTGCCCATCGCAGCTACTTCCATCGGGTCCGAACCGCCCATCGGGACGAGGCTTCTGCCTACGAAAACGACGCTGGCCAGCGAGTAAAATTTTCGCAATTCGCCCATCGTGTCGCCGAGAATTACAGTTGGCGAATCATCCAAACCATTGGCCTGGCATCCATCCGCTCGTTGGCTACGACGAATACATTTGAAGCCTTCGTTTCGGATTAACTTCGCCACATCGTCGAATCGTTCCGGTTTACGCGGCACGATAACCAGAGTTGGCGATGCCTGAGAACTTGACCAACTGGCGAGCAGTTTTTTGTGAGCCTCAAGAATAATCGCCTCCTCGGCTGGGCCTGTGCTACCGCAAACCCACAGAGGCTTAGACTGATCGATGCCCAAAGCTAAGGCTAATTCGTTAGCACGTTCCACAACATCACTCACCGTCGCCGTGTCCCATTTTAACGACGAGGTCATCTCAACACATTCCGACGGTGTTCCTAGCGAACGAAATCTTTCGGCAATGGCTTCGTCCTGTGCGCCTACCCAAGAAAGCCTTGCGAACATGGATCGACCAATCGCACCGAGCCAACCTAGTCGTTTCACACTTCGCTGCGTAAGTCGGCCATTAACAATCGCGATAGGAATGCCCCGCCGATGAGCCTGATGGACGAGATTGTACCAAACCTCCAACTCAACCAATACGATTAGCGATGGCCTGATACGCCTAAGAACTTTTGAAATCGTCAAGCTGAAATCCAGAGGAAAACGAAAAACCGCGTCCTGGCCAAATAGTTGAACCGCTCTTGCGAAACCTGTATCCGTAGTAGTTGAAATAACAATGTCTACGTCAGGCAGCTTGTGGCGAAGTTTTTTAACTAATAGCGGTGTACAATTTATTTCGCCAAGCGAGACCGCGTGAATCCAGATGCGAGGCTGGCTCGAATCACGCTGGCGCAAGCTACCAAAGCGTTCGCGCCAGCCATGACGGTTCTTACCCAGCAGCAGCGCGTTGTACACGGCGACCGGCAGGTACAGCAACCCGACGAATAGATATAGGAAATCTGCGAACCATCGCATAGCCCACCATCGTAAGCTGGCTACTCGATCTGAGCAAATTCACGAAGGACTCGCGTGCTTTTTTGACTGCGCGTACACTAGGTGCATGTCAGATTCTATTGCAACCCAGACGCTCCCCCACCTCACGGCTAATATCCCTGGCGTTGGCGGCGTGATTAAACGATATGACCGGGATTTCGTAGTCGAAGAACTGCCTCGCTACGAAGCCAGCGGCCAGGGAACCCACACTTATTTTTGCATCGAAAAGCAAGGACTCAGCACGCCGGCTGCGATTCGCGTGTTGAGCAAAGCCCTTGGTAAGCGAGATCGAGATTTCGGATATGCTGGCCTGAAAGACGTTCACGGGATAACCCGACAGATGCTGAGTATCGAACATGTTTCGCAACCGAAAATCGCGGCCTTGGAATTAAATCAAATCAAGATTATTTCCACCACGCGACATTCCAACAAAATTAAGCTTGGGCATCTACGGGGAAACCGTTTCGACATTCGCATCCGTGAAGTCTCGCCCCAGGTCAAAGATAACGCGCAACAAATTCTTGATGTGTTGCAAAATCGCGGGCTGCCCAATTATTTCGGTCCACAACGGTTTGGCTTTCGAGGTGACAACGCAGCCATCGGGCGGGCTGCCCTGCTCAATGATTACGATGAAGCCATTGCGATGATGTTGGGGAGAACGACTCACCGGGACAAAGGCAGCGCGAAGATGGCGAGAGATTTTTTCGACGCGGGAAATCTCGCGGCCTCAGCCGATGCGTGGGATCGTGGTTTTCGTGACACGGCTAGAGTTTGTCGCGTACTCTCTGAGTCAGGCCAAGATGCAAGCAAAGCCTGGCAGGCAGTTAATCATGGCATGCGTAAGCTTTATTTTTCTGCGCTGCAAAGTGAGATGTTCAATCAAGTGGTCGCTAGCCGAGTCAACAGCATCGATCAATTGCTCGACGGCGACGTAGCCTGGAAACACCAGAACGGGGCGTGCTTTCTTGTAGAAAATGTTGATGAGGAACAGCCTCGCTGCTCAGCTTTTGAAATTTCTCCGACCGGGCCTTTGTTTGGTAAGAAAATGAAAGAGCCTGCCGGCGAAGCGGCAAAAATGGAGGAGGCGGTCTTAGCGAAAGCCAATCTTAGCCGTAATCAAATCAGCTCACCGGAAGGAAAAAGATTAGATGGCGCTCGCCGACCGTTGCGCGTACCGCTTGAGGATGTTTCTCTCGATCATGGCCAAGACGATCATGGCTCATTCATCCACCTTACGTTTACGTTACCACCAGGTTCTTATGCCACGACAGTGACACGAGAGATTTGCAAGAATGGGTAGCGGTATTTACCAATCTTGTTATTCTTCTAGGATCGAACGACTATCAGGAGAACCAGCCACGCTTTTTACTAGTACTACTCCCGGCAGTTTGTTTCTTTTCTTTCTTGGCTTGTTTAATTAAATCCTTGATCGGTTTATTAGGTGTGAGCCGTTGCAACATTCTAACTTTTCTTGCGACTTCAGGGGCGAGGTCAGCCGGTAACTCTTGATGTTTGGATTTCGTGGGCTTGGCCGTTGCTTGATCGTCCGCTTCATTGGCCACGCTCTCGCCAGTGAATTTCACCGGAATTTCAACCGATGTTGGAAGTAGGTCACTATAATCAGTATCGGTCCCCGGCGCGGGTTCGTCGTCTGTGCCATCTATCTCAGCTTGTGCCGCCAGTAACGCCGCCTTCATAGCTGTCGCTTGATCGACCTCTTCAATTTCGGGATTGTGCAGACTCTCTTCTTCTGGATGCTGAACATCTTCATGCTCGACTGCTTCATCGCATTCAACTTCACTCAACGGGTCGCTGGCAGGGCCAGCAGGTTCTTGCATCGCAGCGAAATCAAAGCCGCACCAGAAAGTTTCGATGGCTGAGTGCATGGCAGTATTTTCGACCGACTGAGACGCTTCACCAATCACACTTGGCTGGGAACTTTGCGATTCTAACGCTTGCTCACGCTTGTCAATTTCGAGCATCATGGCTTCCAGGTCTGCGCGATCTGCATCGAGTTTTTCTGCCGCTTGAGCCAATTCTTTTTGAGCCGCAACTGATACCTCTTCGTCCTGTCCCGCCTGCTCGCTCGCACGGTTTTCTAATTGCTTTGCCTGCTCAGCGTATTCAGACAATTGCTGCTCATGTTCACTTTTCGCCTGCTGAAGTTTTTGTTGTTGGTCCTCGTTGTCCCGCTCAACTTTATCAACCAGTTTCTTTTGGCGGGACAATTCCTGACGTGCCTGTTCAATATTTTCCTGCTCGTCCTTAAGTTGTTGACGCTGCTGCTGAAGATCTTGCTCAAGATTTTGTCGATGATTTTCGCTGGATTTTCCTTGATCCGCTAAAGTGGCCGCCTGAGTTTTTAACGCTTTTTCTCGTTGCGCTAAATCGACATGCTGCTGCTCAAGTTCTTTTCGCGTGACGTCAAACGATGCTTTAAGCCCCTGTGCATCTTTATCCGTCGCGGCTAAGGAGTTCTCTTTTTCGTCAAGAATCTTCATGCGTTCATCGTAGCGTTTTTGCTTTGACGCTAATTCTTCTTGAGACGCAGATAAGGCTCGCTGCTTTTCCTGGAACGCTGACTCCAGCGTTTTTTGCTTTTCTACGCTTTGAGAAAGCTTGGCCTGGAACTCCTGCTCCTGTCGTTTGGCAACCTCTGCGAGTTCATTCTGTTGGTCCTGGATGTTTTTATTTTGTCTTTGAAGTTCATCTTGCTGACTATGTAGCTGAGACTCACTCTTTTCGAGGTCGGCCTGCTTTTGCGCAAGCTCTTTGCGCGTGACATCGAAGGATGCCTTGAGGTTATGGGCGTCCTTATCCGTAGCGGCTAGTGAATTTTCTTTCTCATCAAGAATTTTCGCCCGCTCATCCGTGCGCTTCTGCTGTGTGGAAAGCTCTTCTTGCGTGCGTACCAGCGCCTGCTTCTTTTTAGTCATTTCATTTTCGATGACTTGCTGCTGTTTCTTCCAGGCGTCTTGCTGAGTTTTCAATTCTTGTTGTTGCTGCTGATACTGAGCCTGCTCTTTCTCAAACTCCTGTCGCATGTTGTCTATTAGCTGCTTCTGTTTTTCAACCTCAGCCTGAGCTTGTTTTTGTGATTGGTCTAATTGTTGCTGCTGGCTTGCGAGTGTTTTTTCTTGTTGGTCTACATCGTTAGTTCGCTTGGCTAATGATGCTTTCAATTCTGTTATAGTCTTACTTTCTTTTTCCAACTCGGCGTGGCGCTGCTGATGTTTTGATTCCAGCGAGGCTAGTTCCTGTTCTTTAATTTTGCACTTATCCAGCCATTGCTGAGTTTTGCTATCATGCTGTTTCTGATTCACGCTCTGGTCATTTATGCTCTTATTTAGTACTTGCTGTCGATCGTGTAGCGCGATCTCGGCATCTTTCAGGGATGCCTGTCGCACGGATAGCAAGTTATCATCCTCACTCATTTTATTTTTCAATTTCGCAATCGTCTCTTGCTCAACCTTTAACGACTGCTGCTGCTTTTCTATTTGCTGTCTTTGGGTATTGTTAGCCGCGTCTTTTTGCGACAGGTCATCTTCTAACTGCTTAAGCTGCTCCTGTCGCTGGTTACACCGCTGCGCAAACTCTGTTAGCTTAGCTCTCTCGGTCTCAAGCTCATTACTGGCCTGGGTACATGCACTCTCTCTCTTTTGCAGCGCCTTTTCATTTTCTGCAGACGACTGATTTTGCTTGGCTATATCGTTTTGTGTCGTTTTCAACACGGCTTCTTGTCGGGCTATTTTTTCAGCTTGTGATTCCAGCTGCGCAGCTTGCTTTTCTAGATTTTGATGTTTGCTTTCCAGCTCGGCCTGTTTTGACGCCATCGCTTTTTCAGCTTGATTACGATTCGTCGTAGCGTTGGCAATCTCTTTGTCACGATCGTCTAATTGTTTACCTAATTTATTTTGTTTTTCTATTTGAGCCGTAAGCTGTTCTTGCTTGTCGCGAAGCGCCAACTCGCCTTTTTCAAGCTCTTGCGATTGCGCTGACAATTCGCTTTCCAGCTTGGCGAGATTTTTTTCCTGTATCGCCTGACCCTTGATTTTTTCGTTAATGCTAGCTTCACTAGCAGCTAATGCCTGTAGCCGTGTTTCCAGATTGGCTCGATCTGCTTCTTGTTTTTGATTGGCCTTGACGAAATTATCTTGCTCGCTTTTTAGTGTTTTCTCCGCCTCACTAAATTCTTTTTGTCTGGCTTCAAATTCTGTGGTTTGATGATTTAGCGCCGCGGCAGATTCTTCTATTGTTGAGCGATTCTTTTTTATATCTTCTTCCGCATCGACAAACGCCTGCTGCTGTTTGGCAAGTTGCTGACTGAGCTGGTCCAGGCGATTTTTTTCGTCCTGATTACTTCCAGCTTGTTTTTCAGACTCTGCTTGAAGACGTGCGATCATTTCCTGCTGCTCGGCGGCGCGCTGCTCGTGCGACTGAAGCCAACCTTGCGACCAACGCTGGACTTTATCTGGGTAGGTAAGAAGGTTATCTTCTAAAGTCTGTACAGCGGAGTCTACGGCTGCGACGGCTTCGTCGAGAGATTGTTTTTTTGGCATATCAATGCAATCCGGAATTACTTTGTCTTGGCGCTGCTCATGTACATAGCCCAGGGTCAGCGACCTATACAGTCGCCACCATAAGTGTACATTTTGGGGCACGCGAAGATTAGTTTTTGCATACTCGGACGTTACAAGTTTTTGTCGCGTAACTCATTATTGTAGCGGTAAAACCTTTATGATTACCGGTCCAAGGCAGTTCTTTTGTTTTCAAATATGTGTTTGATGCTCACCCTGAGTAGATCGTATCGTAAGATTGGCCTGTTGGAACATGGCTCGCTAGCTACGTCGATTGGTCGGCACTGCAAGGCGGACATGTAGAAGTGCAACTTGTATATTTGGTTCGTAATTGTAAAGAATGGGTTGAGCAACTTCGTGGGTAAACAAGAACACACAAATTGCACAGAGAGCTTCCCGGATTCGCAAGAATTGCGGTCGATGACTGCCAACGCGCTCGATGCGCTGCGTGGCGCTCAACAACAATTGCACGAACAAATTGAGACGCTAGATGCCCAGCGTGATCAAATAGACGCCGATCAAGGCCAGCTAAAGTCTGAAAGCGGAGCCATTAGTGAAGCGCAGGAAAAACTCGAAGCAGAATCTGAGCGGTTAGAGATTTTAGCTAATTCGTTGCAAGATCAAAAACTGAAAATGGAAGCCTCCCTGTCGGGCTTGTCAACGCAAAAGAGCGAGCTTGAAACCAACGTACAAGAGTTTGAAAATATCCGTAAGCAATGGGAAAGCGAATGCAAAAATCACGCCCAGGCTGTTGTCTTACATGAAAAAAGAGAGCTTGCGCTTAGTAGTGCTGAAAGTCAACTTAACCAACTTGCCGCGGAAATAGAACCTAAACAAGAAGCACTGGACAAGCGTGAACATGATTTAGAAGCGCGGTCTGGCAAACTTGAGATGCTGGCTTGTGAGCTGGACGAACGTAGAAAAATGTTAGTCACGATGCAGACCGAGTTAGAGCATAGCCAACAGACTGTATCTTCCCAACGTGAGGAGTTACTGGCTAGATTGGGTTCGATACACGAAGCACCGACTAGCAGCATGGCTATTCCTCATGAAACGCCACACCAGGAAATACCGGAAGATATAGAGGAAATCCAATCGCCTTCGGCAAAGCCAAAGCCTGCGGCTAGTGCTGCAACAGATCAGTTTAGGAAATTACGGCGCGACGCTAAGCGGCGCGCTATCGGAGCTTGATCGAGACGTAACTCGTATCTAATCGTTTCGTAGACGCATTCCTTCAGGGGATTTCATCATGGCCTTGAGTTTATTTGCAAGAGCAAAGAGTAGATTTGATTCGTCCAAAACATCAAGGCGAACGGCGGCCCGTAACCGTAAGCCAGCACCTGAACCAATACAAAGGCCCTTCACGCCAGCGCCGCAAAAAACGCATAGTGATGATCCTGCTAAACGCATGGTAGAGCAAGGTCGATATGCGGTACTCCTTCGCGATGTGTCATACTGGAAAGCGCTAACTCATGGGCAAGACGCCGTTTGTCAAGCCAGTAACAGTCTTGAGCGACGGATGGCGTTGGTTCCTGCCGGCACCGTTTGCCTGCCATCTACAATCTCGGCGCAGCCTGGTGATGCCGAAGTTGATGTTGACATTCAGCCATTTTTACTGGATGTCCACGCCGTCACCAATGCACGTTTTCAGGAATTTGTCGATGATGGCGGTTATGACGAACTGGATTACTGGCCCGAAGAAATATGGCCTCACTTGATTGAGTTTAAGGATATGACGAGCGATCCTGCGCCGAGATTTTGGCTTCATGGCAGACATAACGCCAATTTGTCCGATCATCCTGTGGTCGGAATTAGCTGGTACGAAGCGCAGGCCTATTCGTTGTGGATTGGCCAACGATTGCCAACGGAAACAGAATGGCAAATGTCAGCATGCTGGCACATAAACAGCTCGGCGGACATCATGCGGCGTTTCCCCTGGGGTGACGCGATGGACAATCAGCGATGTAATATATGGTCTACAAAAAATGGTCAAACGGTTCCCGTCGATAAATACCCACGCGGGGCGGCTCCGAACCAAGTACTTCAACTTGTGGGGAATACCTGGGAATGGACAGACGCGGAATATCAAATCACTGACGACGAAGGTCGACCGGTGCTTGGCGAAATGCCTATGCAAAGTATTCGCGGTGGTGCGTTTGATACCTATTTTGAATCCCAAGCGACCGCTCTTTTTAGGACTGGACAAATTGCGTTAGCTAGAACGCCCAATACCGGATTTCGTTGTGCGATGGATTTATCGCAGGCGACTTGGCTAACTGAAGATTCTGACGAGACAGGAGAATAACTGTGGCTGCAATAGATGCGCAAACCATGCCGGCGACGCTGCCGTGCCTTATCTGTGAATCGAAAAACCCCAGCGAAGCTGTGGTGTGTAGCGAATGCTGCGCTCCTATGGCTTTGATACACGACGCCCTTTCGCAAGATCGTGATCCGTGCATTGTCACGGTGATCGGCGAAAGTAATGTGGGGAAAACCGTTTATCTTGGCATGTTGTTAGATATGCTTTCAAAACGCGCGGATGACTTTGAGGCTATTCCCAAAGGGGCGTACTCGGTCAACTTGCAACATACGGTAGTTAGCTATCTGAGCGCACGGCAGTTTCCGCCTAAGACCGCTATGGAAGCAGACCTTTGGCAATGGGCGTATTATCAAGTTAGTCGCAGAAATGACAGCTCGATAATCTATGATTTGGTCATGCCCGACATGGCTGGTGAGGCTATTGCTGCCGAGGTGTCATCACCGCAAACTTTCAAAGTTATTCGTTCACTGCTCGAAAAAAGTAGAGGCGCAGTGCTTTTGGTAGATGCTGCGATGGCTGGTGTTGGCTCGCCGCAACCGGATTTTTTCGCACTGAAACTTATGAGCTATATTGATGGTGTCGTAGCAACGGCCCCTAACCAAAAAATTAGTTCGCCGGTGGCTATCGTACTATCAAAATCAGATTATACGCCGGAATCATTTGATAACCCCAGAGCCTTTGCGAAAACGAATTTGAACCGACTTTGGAATATCTGCGAGAGCCGGTTTGAGCATTTCGAATTTTTCGCCACCAGCGTGGTCGGAAGCCTGGGGTTCGGCAGCGACGAATACGAAAACGTCATTCCGTACCCTCTTCATGTGGCGCCGCGCGGCATTATAGAACCTCTTGATTGGGTACTTTCCAAGATATAGCTAAGTCGCCTGCCATTAGGAGGAATGCGATGCCACTGCACACATTGGTCTGCGACCAGGCTATTTTCACGTCTATCCGAACGCCCATGGGCGAAGGGTATAGAATAATAGCAGCTAGTAAGGGTTTAGGACCAAAAGATAAACAAGCGATCACCCAGCGCAGTCCTTCACACGATGGGCTTTGTGCGCCGGAAAAAAATGACGACGTCGAAGATTACGCCCCGCTGGCGGTTTCATTTTATCAACTGCCGAGCGGCCAATTGTGCGTTGCGATTTCATGCTTTGCTGGCGCGGAACACACGGGTAGAGGCGGGCAGCGAATTTATACCCACTGCGCAATTTTTCCTTCAGATCAATTTGCAGCCTGCGCTTATAATCCATTCAACATCGCCCAGGCGATGGTAGATGCCGACCTAACAACGCCCACGCTCAAACCGCCGCCTGCGTTAGAAACATTAACGCTAGAGGTGAATACGTCGCCTACGACACTTGATGATACTTGTGCTGAATCGCTGACCAACAACAAGACCTACCTGATAGCCATTGAGCGATTGCTTCGTGATAAAGCGGTTATTGTCAACCTAGACAACGACTGGCTGGTGGCTACTGAAGCTATCATGATGAGTTTGCCAGGCCCGATGCGCGAGGGCGTGTCGTTTGGCTCTGGACTTCGCTACTCAACAGGTCGCCACTTTGATTTGAATATGCTCACGGACAAAACGAATGTGAGCAGAACCCGCAGCGTCGGGCAGCCGCTTGAATACTTTGCGGCTTCGGAGCAAGAGGTCGCGGTCCCTAAAAATATGTGGATTGATTTTGTGGCTCGCATGTGGGATAGGCAGTCTTTTGAAGTCTTGGCGAAGCGCACCTCGTCTGCGTTTAATAACATGAGCGAAGAGGGCTGCATGTTCATCGCGCAGATGTATAACACTATCGATACCCTTCAGGAAGCAGAGACTGCGGATATATTACAAGCGGTTCTAAGCACGGCGAACAAAACGGTTTCGGGCGGGGAAGCTCAATTGCAGCAAGAACTGGTGGATGGCGCTGAGCGCGTACTATACAGGAGATTCAGTCAATCGGACTGGTCGCAATGTCAGCCCTGCTGGTCGATACTTATGGGTATGGCGCGGGCGTCGGAGATGCACAGCCAGCTTGCGTTCCAATTAATTCCGCTGGCTTTGCAAACTGCTTCTAAAGAAGATATGCCGCAAGCTTTTATGATGGGTTTGCAAGTCGCACGGATTCTGAAAAATGGCGATCATCAACATGATGGCAGAGATGATTGCGTGGCTATGGTCCTTGAGCAGACTAGAAACTGGCTAATGAGCGGCGCGGGTGAAAATATCGAGCGAATTCATAGCCTATGCGACGAGTGGAAAATTGTATGCCCAGTCATTCCAGTCATCGACGAAATTGCCTCACTTTGTAGAGAAAAGCTAGCCCTACCCACACCGCAGTGATAATCATGCTGAAGATAGCGTGACAAATTGCATCAGCTAGATTACTTTTCTACTTAATGAACGCCATACTCACTGATGCCGAACTGCTAGCTAGGTTAGTTTCCTACGACTCGACTAGCAGCAACAGCAATGTACCCATCGCCGATTTTGTTAGCCAATATCTTGAAGATGGTGGCGTTGAAGTTATTCGCAATTTCAATGCCGACAAATCCAAAGTGAATCTTATCGCTCGCGTTGCAGGTAGAGCGGATGAAAGTAACCACCAAGGTTTAATTCTATCCGGGCATCTTGATGTCGTACCAGCCATTGAAAACGGATGGGAAAGCGATCCTTTTGAACTTCGTGAAACTGAAGACGCTTACATAGGACGCGGCACTTGCGATATGAAAGGCTTCGTTGCTCTGGCTATTAACACCGTTCGCCAAGCTGTTAGTCAAAACCATCAACACCCGCTGGTTCTTATTCTGACATTTGATGAAGAGCTAGGCCTGCTCGGCGCACAGCATTTAGCCAAGACCTGGTCTGCTCCTTTTCCTTGGCCCAGGGCTGCCATTGTTGGGGAACCTACCTCGCTACGGGTGATTCGCGCCCACAAAGGCTGCATGTATATCAATATCAATCTCACCGGAAAAAGTGCGCATAGCGCTCAGCCACATCTTGGGGTTAATGCCATCGTGCCGGCAGCTAGAATCGTGTCGGAGCTGGATGAATTAAGACATCAATGGTCTACGCAAACCGTCGATTCGGGTGCGCTGTTTCCTGATGCACCATTTCTAACACTAGACGTAGCCAAGATCGACGGAGGCTCAGCGAACAATATCATTCCCGGTCAATGTCGCATAACGATTGGGTTGCGACCACTTCCTGGGCAGGACCGAGACGCACTTATGACTGAGATAACCACAGCAATGAATCGTGGGCTGGATAATGCTCCGGGCATTACATGTGATCTAGAAATTATTGCGAATTGCCGGCCGGTATTGGTTGACGAAGATGCGCCTATCTGCCAAACGATGTGCGAACTGATGTCACAGAAAAACGCCGAAGGTGTTTCCTACGCAACCGACGGAGCCATCTTGCAAACGATGGGGATTGATCCAATTATTTGGGGGCCTGGTAGCATTGACGCGGCTCATAAACCGAACGAGTTTTTGCCTAAAGATGAATTCGTCCAAGCCCGTGAGGTTCTCAATCAACTGGTTGGGCGTACTTGGCATTAATGCCACCCACAATATTATGTAAGGATTGCCCGCGCGGTGTGAACCGGCTAACCTTCACGGGTTCGCGTATCGATTTTTAGCACAAGGAATCAAGGACCATGGCTAGCCAACTTATTGAATGCGTACCTAACTTTAGCGAGGGGCGCGACCTCAGTGTGATTAAGCAAATCACCGATCAAATTGAAAGTGTAGACGGCGTTACCCTACTCGATGTTGACCCCGGAGCAGCCACCAATCGCACGGTTGTCACAATGGTGGGAGAACCGCAGGCTGTCATCGAAGCAGCTGTTCGTGCAGGACGAAAAGCAGCTGAGCTTATCGATATGAGCAAGCATCACGGCGAACACCCTCGCTTTGGCATGATGGACGTCTGCCCGCTTGTGCCCATAGCTAACATCACGATGGATGAAACGGTCGCTCATGCCCATACCCTGGCTAAGCGGTTAGGTGAAGAAGTTGGCCTTACTATTTACTGTTATGAAAACGCGGCGACTAAAGATGAACGACGCAACCTAGCTACGGTTCGCGCGGGCGAATATGAAGGCCTCAAAGAAAAATTATCGAATCCGCAATGGAAACCGGATTTTGGTCCGGCGGAATTTAACGCACGTTCTGGCGCTACGGCTGTTAGCGCGCGTGATTTTCTCGTGGCTTATAACATCAATCTCAACACGACCTCTACCCGTCGGGCTAACGCTATCGCATTTGATATTCGAGAAAAGGGAAGACAAAAACGCTCTGGTGATCCTCTCAACGGACCGCTTGTCAAAGGCGATAATGGTAAAACCGTCTGGACGCCGGGAAGTTTGAAATGCGTGAAAGGTATTGGCTGGTTCATCGAAGAATTCGGTATCGCTCAGGTATCGGTTAATCTTACGAATATCAGCGTCACGCCAGTTCACATCGCGTTTGATGAATCCTGCGAGAAAGCTCGCGCTCGCGGTGTTCGCGTCACCGGCTCGGAATTGGTTGGCCTAATCCCCTTGCAAGCCATGCTCGATGCGGGCATATATTTTCTTCGCAAACAGCAGCGGTCCGTCGGCGTTTCGGATAGCGAGCTAATCAAAATAGCCGTGAAATCGCTGGGGCTGGACGAGCTTTATCCTTTCAAACCAGAAGAAAAGATTGTCGAATACGCTATTAATGCTGGCCAACCTAGCGATAGCCCTTTGATCGAGATGACGCTCAAAGGCTTCGTTCACGAGACTGCGTCGGAGTCGCCAGCGCCGGGCGGTGGTTCCATCGCGGCGTATATGGGGGCTATGGGCGCGGCACTAGCTACGATGGTGGCTAACCTTTCCTCACACAAAAGAGGCTGGGACGATCGGTGGGAAGAGTTTTCCGATTGGGCGGAAAAAGGGAAGGCGTATCACGATCAGCTACTTAGATTGGTAGACGAAGATACGCATGCGTTCAATAAGATTATGGACGCCTTTGGTTTGCCTAAAGGGTCTGATGATGAAAAGGCTGCGCGTAAAAATGCGATACAGTTAGCTACGAAACACGCGATTGAAATTCCGTTTCGTGTCATGCAAACGGCATTTGATTCGATGGAAGTTATCAAAGCGATGGCTGATATTGGCAACCCGAATTCTGTCTCCGACGCCGGTGTGGGCGCATTAGCCGCCCGGTCTGCTGTGATGGGTGCGCATCTAAACGTCAAAATAAACGCAAGTGACATTGAAGACAAAGCGTGGGTCGAAAATATCCTTGCAAAAAGTGATGACCTTCAGAAAAAAGCGATAGCGATGGAAAGCGAGATACTAAAAATCGTGGAAGGGAAAATGTAGACAACAAGGGGTCAATGCGGCTGAGAGGAATCGAACCTCCACGGGGTTTCCCCCACTAGATCCTAAATCTAGCGCGTCTGCCAATTCCGCCACAGCCGCAGCGTCGATCGCCCTAAGCGATTTATGAATGGGTCATTATGGCCACTACAGACATTGTCGCAAGAGTCTGCTGGGAGCGATCAATAATTCGCTGTTAACCCGCACTAACCCCAAGCTTTCTGGCTGAATCTAGATAGCTTTCGTAGGCATGACGAACTTCGCCAAGCGTGTCGCCTGCGAATTTTTCCAGAAATGCACGGGCGATTTCAAAGGCTACGACATGCTCAGCTACTACGCTTGCGGCTGCGACTGCTGCTATGTCGCTTCGTTCATAATCGGAGCGTTGAGGCTGTTTCGTTTCTAAATTTACACTATCCAAGCCGCGTAATAGCGTACTGATGGGCTTCATCACGCCACGCACGACTATTGGCTGTCCGTTGGTCATGCCGCCTTCCAGGCCCCCGGCTCGGTTGCTGCGGCGCGTGAATCCTAAGCTGGGCTTGTCTCGTTGACTTTCGTCGTATTCTATTTCGTCGTGGACCTGACTACCTCTTCGTGATGCGCAGCCAAACCCAAGTCCAATTTCCACGCCCTTGAATGCCTGAATGGAACCGACGGCTTGCATGAGGCGACCGTCCAATTTATCCTGCCATCTCATGCAGCTTCCCAGGCCCGGCGGATGGCCTTCGACCTTCACTTCGACGATGCCGCCTAGCGTGTCCTTGTCAATCTTGGCTTGTTTTATCTGGGCTATCATGTCTGCGGCGGCCGTGCTATCTGGACAGTAGGCTTCGTTTTCATCACGCAGCTTTCGCAAATCACTTAGCGACAAGCCATCATCAAGATTGGCCTCGACGCTGCCAACGCGTGTCACATAGCCAACGACTTCAATCTCAAACTGTTGCAATAACGACATGACTAACGCGCCGGCTGCTACCCGGGCGGCGGTCTCCCTCGCGGAGGCTCGCTCAAGAATGCTGCGGCAATCTGTGGTTAGCCATTTTAGACTACCGGCTAAGTCTGCGTGGCCGGGACGTGGGTTCGGCAGGTCTGGAGCGTCGTCTATTCGATAATCTTTATTGTCGATTTGTAGCATGATGGGTGAACCAATGGTTTGGCCATTGCGCAATCCAGAAAGGATTCGCACCTCGTCGGATTCAATTTTCATGCGCCCGCCACGACCGTAGCCTCCCTGTCGGCGCTTTAGGGCTGCGTTAACCAAATCAACATCAATACGAATCCCGGCGGGCAAGCCCTCGACCAAGGCGAGGACGGCTCGGCCATGAGATTCACCGGCGGTTCTGTAATCTAAGCGTGTCATAGCAAATCATTATAATTGCGACATGGCTAAGTGAACAGGGTTCCCCAAAATCAGATAGAAAATCATCGCAGGCAAACGCCGTTATGCATGCCTTTTCAAAAAAACCGCGAAGCATAAGATACGGCACGTTCCCATTACTCTACTCATGCGACACATGCTCGTTCGTCCTTCCCCCACCCTTCGGGAGTACCCGAAGAATGGGGCACCCGGCAGATGAAACATCATTCTCCCGTATGCACCATAGCGATCGTTAGACTTGTAGATTACTGCTGGCTAGCAGCATATTTACGCCTGCAGTGATTATTCCGTTGACGATATTGCCGGCGGTGTCGGCAAAGGTATTGTCCGGTAAACAGCTCCCGCTGAAGCCTAGCAACATCGCTTGGCTGACGATGAGCGAACATTTTTTCCACGTCGAAATAGTATTGAACATAAGGGTCTCCTTTGTAGTCATAAATAAATCAATTCAAATCAGCCGGGATATCAGATAAGTCGCTCACGGCTACGATATACGCGCGAAGCGCCGCAGACTTTGCGATGCTTAATTTTGATTTTTGGGCCATGCGAGGGATGATTTCGTGCCATTTATTCATGGAATAACGTTGAATCGGCTCGACGCTATGACATCGGGAACAATCGACAAGATACACTTCACGACCAGACTCTAAAAGTGCCATTGTGGTGTCTCTTTTTATGGCGATGTTATAAAATTGAGGGCCTACTGGTGGGGCCATCTGCTCAATGCTCATGCACCCCGCAAGCATTAACCCTATCCACAAGACCGCCACGAATTGTATTTTCTTTCGATTACGCATAGTTGATTTCGTGTATATTTCTAAGATGCGACGAAGCATCATATAGTCCCCCGCTGCCTAGACATCGACTTATCCCTTCAACTCAAATCCGACCATGAGCCTCATTTGGAAATCAGGTTCGTCTTCCACATCGCTTACCTGGAATAGTGGCGTTAACGTCGCCCACCAAGATGGTGCACGGTAAGAAAAGTTTGGGCCTAGATAGACTACGGCTTTGCCGCGCATGCCGCGCCAATCCGGCATGGCTATTTCGTGTACGAGTTCGATACCAGCTAGGAAGCGAGGGGAAAATTGATAACTCACGCCCAAGGCCTGCTCAAACTTTCCGTTGTCTTCGCTATAGTCAGGCCCTTCCCACTCTGCCTCGAGCGTCACGTTGTAAGCCGCGACAAATGGCCCCATGTTTTTTTGGACGATGACTTTACCTTCAAGCTCAAATAGCTCGTCACCAATTTTAACTTCGCCATACAACGCAATACCTAAAGGGTCCGTTGTGGGGTTTCTCAAACTTAGGATTCCCTCAATCGCAAAATCTCGCCAATCTCCACGATTCTTTCCTTTAGGCCGATTCTCCTCGTATCGCCAGTCGGAAAGATAAATTCCAAGTTGGAAATTATCCGTGACGCCGTACTCAATCTCGTAGCGGAAATCGAATCGGTCGTAATCTCGATTCGTCTCCTTGGCTGTTTTCCATGTGGCCCAATGCTCTAATTCCCAATGGCCTTTGGGTGATGTCGTGGCTTCGTAGACATAGGTGAATCGCCGCTCGCCCCCGTGAGCATGGCTAGCGAACATCACCTGGACGCAGCCTAGAATTACATAAGGGAGGACTTTTTTAATTATCACCGTATCAATCTCCAAATCTTCCAATCGAACCTTATTGAGACTTTGTCTCAATTGGCGGGATCATAATGGATAATTTTCGAGTGTCAAGTAGTTGATTTGGAGAAAAATATTCACAAGGCTGGAGCGAGGAAATCGTCACGTGGTGCATGGCGGCTTCATCGACCTTGAATAGTCGTGATGGCCGTTCTTCGTGTCACCGATTATGGCATGATGTAAGCACAGTCGCTCGGTGATGCGCAGGGTGAGGGCGACTCATGCTCGCAGTTCCGTCCTCGCCAGGGGCTGCGCACGAACAATACTATCTCGCTTGTTTTTTTGTTCCGATAGTGGAACTGGATTCCCGCCTGCGCGGGAATGACGTGTTGCCAGCGCTCGTACTTCCATCCCCCACCCTTCGGGAGTACCTGAAGAATGGGGCATCCTACTCGCTTGACCATGCCACATGGATGGCACTTATTTCCATCGCCAAGAGTGGCTGTCCTTGGTTTTATTTGATAGCCATGCGAAATTCGGCGAAGTAGGTTCTTGGCACTTCCGCACTGTTAATGAAGGCTGTTGTCCCTTCTAAATGGTCTCTATCGAGGAGGTTTCGCACGCCCACCGAGAAAGATGCGGAATCGTCCCATAACTGATGCTCCGCCCGTAGGTCGAGGCGAATGTATGGATCGATTTTTAACTGGCCAAAGGGGTTCACCGGGTCTGGTGAATTTACCGCGTCAACGTAATACGCATGCGCTGACAGGTTTAATTTTTCATTGGCTTGATACCTTGCGCCAAGCGTAACTTTGTGCTTGGGCGGCGAGATGAAATCTCTTTCGGTGAAAGACCCCTTGGCATCCCAATTCAACTGCTGGTATGTGTAGTTAGCCAAGAATTCAAGCTTGGGCGTAGCAGACCATTTTGTTTCAAACTCCACGCCATATAGGGCGACGCTGCCACTGCGATTATCAAAATCAACCGATATCAGACTCTTGCCGCCAAACTGAGGTTTCAAGGTGGCTATTTCATCATAGTCATGCCAGAAAAAGTTTAAACTGGTTTGGAATTTATCCCTGATGATACCGCGATAGCCTACTTCATAGGCAATTAGTGTCGTAGGATCGAAATCCTGCTCGGCAGTAACTCGGGCCAATCCATTTAGTAGCGGCGTGTTTAGAAACCTGCCTGATGCTGTTCCCATGTAGAATGCGCGAGACACCGAAGTGTATAAGATAGAAGTGTCTGACAATTGATAGGTCAAAGACGCACGAGCGCTTGGCTGATATCCACCGTATGAGTCATAGTCCAGACGTGCGCCCAACGTAAGTGACCACTTGGGGTCCAGGACAAGCTCTTCCTGAAGATAAGCGCCGAACAGTACGGCTGACACACGATTCTTGGTTAGGATAAAAGGATCAGAATTTGATCCATCAAAAAACTCCAATCGCGTGTCCAGCCTATAGGTCTGGGTTCTGGTGTCGCTTTTCTTGTCCAGGTGAGAGAGTAGTAATCCAAATTGTTGGTATCGATAGTCTGTTGATTTCACGCCTGACGAAGCGAAAAAGTCGTTGACGTATGCCGTAAATTCAAAATGTCGTTGGTCATCGATTCGATGAGACAAATTGGCCAACAAAAATGAAGCCTGCGATCCTGGATTGCGACCATTAAAAAATCCTGCGCCTGGAGTTAAAGGATATAGACCATCTACTACCGAACTACCTGCGGAGAATGTCCAGGTGTCATCTGCGTCCTTTTTGTAGACACCGTGTATGCCAATTTTTCCTCCCTTTTGTTCGTCATCGAGTTTTCTTAGAAATGATCCACCTTTGCGGAAACCGTCACTGCCGTCGTATTCCATCGAGATGCGCATGCTCAAATCGCCATCAGTAAAGCCATAGCCGAAATGCTGCTTCACCGCCCCGCGCGAACCGCCCCTTGTTGTAAGGGTCCATCCTTGCTGATCTTTGGGTTGTTTTGTGATGATGTTGATGACGCCGTTGACTGCGTTGGCCCCCCAGGTCACGCCGCCTGGTCCGCGAATCACTTCTATACGTTCTATGTCTTCAAGCTGAAATGGCCAACTCCCCCAAAGTGTTCCTCCGAAAAGCGAATCGAAAATTTGTCGTCCATCAACCAGGACAAGTACCTGACTTGAAATAAATCCGTGAAAACCTCGTGTCGATACGGCGGAGTTTCCAAATGACAAGTCGGCGACATCTACGCCTGGGGCTAGGCGCAAGGCATCGGGGACAGAGCGTGCGCCAGACAATCGAATATCTTTTGCCGTAATAATGCTCATAGCGAATGGCACGGTTGAGAGCTTTTGCTCGCGCCGCGATGCGGTGACGACCATAGGAATGTCTAACTCCATGAGGGCCATCTCGTCCATCTCAGAATCTTCTTCCATATCTTCATCATCGAAGATAGCCAATTCGTCTTGAAGCTCGCTATCATCTGGCGCATCCTGCGCTACGGCATGGGTAGTCATGCAAGAAGACGCAAACAGGAAAGCGGTCCATGCCAACAGTGCCACCATGTGTGACTGCGTCGTGGGTCTACTCCCCCCTTGATAGGCTTGGTAGCGTCGTGGCCATTGTGATATAATTGGAATCATTTTTCTTCTCCGTATCGTATCGTGTTCGGCGTAATCGCCGACGATGGAATTCGTTTATCGATCATGGCTGAAGTATGCAGGTTTATGGCTGTGTCGATCGCATTGACGTACTGCATTTCTATATCGTTTGGTGCTTTGCCTCCCAAAATGTCTAGTGCCAGCCGTGCGGTCTGTTGCCCCAATCCACCCGGGTTTAAGAATTGCCCTGCAAACGCTCCGGCTTTTACGAAATTTTTCGAGAACGCCCAGACGGGTATTCGATTTCTAGCTCCCCACACCAATAAGGCACGAACGGTTGGTGAGTTATATACTTTAGTGTCCAAAATCATAAGCACGCCATCACACTTTGCTTTTTCTACAGCAGCCAATGCCTCCACGAAGGTTTTTTTGGTGGTTTTAATTTCTACGGATTCGACACCTTGATTTCTGGCTTCGTCTCTCAGGGATTGCACCGTTCGCTGCGTTGCATCGCTGTGAAGAATGGCTATGCGGCGTATCGTGCTATCCGTATTTGTTAGCCAGCTGATACGTTGCTGGGGCGACGCATCTGAACTAATTCCTGTCATGCGATGTCGAAAGTTTCCGGGCTTGATGAAAGACGCATCTAACATATTCGGGACCATCGTGAATACGACAGGCGTGTTTTTAATTCCAGCGAGTATATGCTTTGTACTCTTAGCACCGACGGTCACGATAAGCCTGGGGTTTTCCTGGCGAACGACATCCAACCATTTTGAGATCGTTTCGCGACTGGCCTTCTTGGGCAGGGTATATATTTTGCAATTAAAGCCATTTTTGTTCAGCATTCTTTGGCACGTGTCAGCCGCTTCCTTATAAACGGATAAGGAACCTCTCACTATGGCAACTGGTTGCCCATTCGAAGGCTGGGCCTGCAAAACAGAAGGAAGTGCAAAGAGACTGACAAAAATCACGAAGGCCGTAAGTCTGAAAATCATGCGGATTTGCGGCTTAATTCGTAGACGTACGCGCGGTGCAATTGATGGCCAATGATGAAGTTCAATGTCTACAAACGCTACCACTACAAGTTCACCTTGCCCAACAGTATTCGCCTGACGCGTGGCTACTCAGCGCGAGGATGTTCGTGCGGGTTATATCGGTTAGTGAGGGCAAAGGGGAAAGTAACTCTTTACATGGTCGTCTCAAAATGTGTGGAAATGACAGACCAGCAACCTGATGATTATGGGACCTTAACACGACAAGATACCTATGGATTAGTAGCCGATCTATTCGTGAAGAGTTCTTGATAATAGTCCAATCTACGATGCGCAGGGTATTTGTGTGCGATGTAGATCGGTGTATGGGTACGCGCGTATTATGAGCGAAAGAATAAAAACGAATCTGCCGCATACGGGTAAACCGGCATCTGTGCTTTGGGGCATTCAGGGACGCTCGATTGCCTATTGTGTGGCACTGTTGATTGTCAGCGCGGCTTTGCTCTCCTCAGCTTTGATATATCGTTCTTATAATACTGCGCTGTCAACTGCACGGCAGGATGCACTTATTTACGTGGAAGCCATTGCTTACAACGCCGAAGCTAGTGTACTAGTCAACGATATCAACGCCATCGAGCATTTGGTGGCTGGTACTGCACGAAACAAATCTACTCATTCTGCCCAAATATGCGACCCTGCTGGAAAAGTATTGGCCCGGTTCATTCGTGAAACACCACACGACAGTAGTCAAAATTCAGGGCATACTACCCAAATACGACAAACAATAATTGAAACGAGCCAGATCAAGGATGCCGGTGATGGACACTTTATGGTAAGTGCGCCTATTCATCGAAGCATAGAAAACCTCGATGCGGAGCTGATGGGAGAGGAAACTCCAGAGGCGCAAAGTAATTATCTGGGTATGGTCACCATCAATTATAATACGGATAAATTATACGCCGAGTTACGTTGGCGTATCCAGGAAAGCATACTTATTTTGCTTCTCATTCTAGCGGCTGGTATTACGATTACAATTTATATGGCGCGGCGCATGTTGCGCCCTATTACAGACCTTGCCATTGCAGCTTGTGAAATTGAAAATGGCAACTTCGTACACCTAGCATCTGAAAATGCAGTAGGAGAAATCGGCGCTCTGGCAAGTACGTTCAATAGCATGGCTCGTTCGCTCGAAGAGTACACAGGGAATCTGGAGAAACAAGTTCAGCAGCGTACTATAGAACTGGACAATCGACGTAGACGATTAGAGATCGAAGTTAAAGAGCGCAGGCGCGCACAGGGCATTGAACAAGCGCGTAATAGCGTACTAGAGAAAATGGCATCTGGCGTCCCTTTGTCGGTGGCGATGTGCAAACTTATTCAATCAATTGAGGCGATTCATCCGGAAATGAAATGTGCCATCATGATTGTTGATCCACACGAATCACGCTTGAATCATTGTGCGTCACCTTCGTTGTCTACCCACTATTCTAATATTTTTTCTGGCATCCCTATCATAGAAGGCGCGGGTGGCTGCGGAACGGCAGCCAGTAGGGCCAGCCGCGTGATTGTCAGAGATGTTGCGCATGATTCATTATGGAATAAATTCTTACCGCTAGCCAATAAGCTAGGTATACGCGCCAGTTGGTCTGAGCCGATTATTTCAGGTGTGGGCCATGTGCTAGGTATCATAGAAATCTATTTCAACGAGCCTCGTATTCCAACTGAACAAGATGTTGCTACCTTACAGAGTGCAACGCAAGTGGCAGCTATAGCTATAGAACGTAATCTGGTGGACAATCTAAACCTCGCCCATACCCATCAGCAGGAAACGGTAGCGGCATTAGGTAGTATGGCTTTAACGAATAGTGGATTAGCAGAGCTTTTCGAGATGACAGTTCATAAAGTAGCTGAAACGCTACAAGTGCCCATGTGTAAAGTATTGGAGCTATCCGAAGATGGTGAACGGTTGCTGTTGCGTGCTGGTGTTGGGTGGCAGGATGGTATTGTGGGAAATGCCAGCGTATTGGTAGGTGAAAAATCGCAAGCTGGCTTTACCATGTTGCAACGCGAGCCAGTCATTGTAAAAGATTTGCCGAATGAAAATCGGTTTACCGGGCCTGCTCTATTGGAAAAACATGGCGTCATTTCTGGCATAAGTGTAATTATTTCCGGCACAAATGCTCCTTTCGGTGTACTCGGTGCTCATAGTGCAAAGCATCATCATTTTACTGAAGATGACATTAACTTTTTCAATGCAGTTGCCAACGTATTGGGTGAGGCTATTGAACGTTTTCGGAATGAGAAAAATCTTCATGAGGCCCGCCAAATTGCAGAAGATAGCAATCACGCTAAAAGCGAATTCCTGGCTAACATGAGTCATGAAATTAGAACGCCCATGAATGGTATTATGGGCATGACGGAACTGGTTTTACAAACCGGCCTGACGGATGATCAATCTGAGAGCTTGCAGACTGTCATGTCGTGTGCAGATTCGCTTCTAAATATCGTTAATGATATTTTGGACTTTTCAAAAATCGAAGCCGGAAAACTTGATCTCGAAATACTTGAATTTGATCTGGGTGGTGTCATTGAAGATGTTGTTAAATTATTTAATGCTGAAGCCCAGCGAAAAGGGATTCAAATACGCTCACAGATGGACAGAAGCATGTTTCCGTCGATGCGCGGTGATGCGCATCGCCTTCGACAGATACTCATCAATCTGGTTGGTAACGCACTGAAATTTACGCAGCAAGGCGAAGTCAAAGTATCGGCGACTCTTAAAAACCAAACTGACGACCTTACCGAAATACTATTTGTGGTGAGCGATACAGGCGTTGGCATTGATGACGCGCACTTAAAGAAAATTTTTGATAGTTTCACTCAGGCGGATGGGGCTACGACTCGTAAATTCGGCGGGACTGGACTGGGCCTATCCATCTCCAAGCAATTAATTGAAATGATGGGTGGACAGATTTGCGTTGAAAGCAAGCCTGGCATGGGAAGCACTTTCTCTTTTTCAATCACACTACCCATAGTTAAAAAATTGGATCGTAATCCTGAAGCAGTAACTTCAGTACAAACAGTTGATGAATCTATACAAAAGCACACGGCTGCTACTAACGCAAAAATACTGTTGGTCGAAGATAACCTAGTAAATCGAAAAGTAGCTACTGGTTTGTTGAAGCGAGCAGGCCATGATGTTACCTGCGCCGAAAATGGTCTTGAAGCGCTGAACGCCTTAGAGAAAGATGTTTTTGATCTTGTTCTGATGGATATTCAAATGCCGGTCATGGATGGAATGGAAGCCACGCGGCGCATTCGAACGCAACCGAAATATGAAAACTTGCCGATCATCGCAATGACGGCGCACGCCATGAAAGGTGATCGAGAGAAGTGCCTTAATGCTGGCATGAGTGATTACATCACCAAGCCAATTAAGGGCGAAATTCTTCGTGGCATGATCGACAAATGGGCTAAGCCATTGCCTCTCAAAGTAGAAGAGTAATTCCTCTCAATATCGCCAACTGGTCAGGTCTGCGCCCTTAGGGGCGGTCTTTTCTATGCGCTGAAGAATTTTGTCTACATACATAAGATGATAGCGAAGTCTCGAAGTGGCGTTCGGGCGCTCGTGGTCTCCGTTCCAGCAATGTTCCGCGCGATCTCCATAATCGACTACGCCATCGTAATGGGGACTTTCAGAGCTTTTGAGAAAATCCTCCATGAGATACACCGCGTTGTTGAGATAGTAGTTGTCCATCGTGCCGCAGTAGAGGTGAATTTTTCCCTGGACTTTTGGGCCTAGCTTTTCCCAATCACGCTCAAGGATATATCGCAAGTCGAAATTCTCTTTCCAAAATTGGCTACGTCTTTGTCAATCTTGCCTGTGCTTTTATCCCACAAGCGTTTGGGGTAGCCGTCGTCTCCCACGGGACTGTAAACAGCCTCCCAAATATCCCACTGACTTCCCGACCGGGAATGCGTGCCCAACACCAATTCGAGTTGATTGATTTGCCCTAGCGTTGTGCTGACTTCGCCAAGATAATTTCGCTGCCCAGGTCTGGGTGTCTGCGACCACGGGCCTTTGTCGTAATAGGCATTCTCATCTTCGTAAATGTCTACGACTGTGTATGCACGAAAATCTATCGGGTCGGGGCAGGCGGCGAAGCATCCGTTGAAATCGTCCGGGTAAAAAATTTGCACGGCTAAGGCTTCCCATCCGCCGGTTGAACCTCCGTAGGTGAAGCGTGCCCAACCTTTTTCCAGACCGCGAAATTTCTTTTCTATGTGCGGGACCAACTCGTGCATAATGGCATCGCCGTATGGGCCTAGGTTTTGAGAGTTTACGGCGTAGGAATCGTCGTAGTATTGGTTGGCGTGCTGAATTTCTATGATGATAAACCTCGGCATGTCAGGACCGGTCCACTGCTTGTACATATCGTAGGCATGTTGTTGCACGATTTTGTTATAGCCTGGCATGTTGAAGCGGTCGCTGTGAACTGGTTTCAGGTTAGGGTCCGGCGGCGTTTCTCGGAAGCCACCAAACGTGTAGGGGAAATGGCCATGATTGATGATGAGAGGGTAGCGGGCTTCTGGATGCTCATCGAATCCCTCCGGGAGAAGTATAGCTGCGCCCAAGTGCATGGGACGGCCCCAGAATTTTGATAGTAACTCGCTCTTGATTTTTATGTGCTTAATGTATTTCGTGTCGTCTGGCGGCGCGATTGGCGGAATCACCTGGTCAAGCGTAATGTTGATTATTTCATCTTGTATAGGATCGAATTTTATTTTCTTTGGCATGCTATATAAATTTCCTGGCGAGCGATTCCAATGTTGACCCTCGCCTTGGTCCATGGGCAACTTGACAATATGGCCATCTGCCCGATGGAAGGTTTCGTATTTGTGAAGCAGGGCTTGCACCCAATACTCACCTGGAGGAATATCTGACAAACTATTGCGCGGATAGCCTAGTATTTGATTATCAAATACCACGGTCCGATTTGAGGATAAGCCATTGACGTCCATACCAAATATCTGCTGTGTGCGCACGCCATCTCGAATTTGAAAACGTGGTTCGGATTTATTGTTTGTTGATATCAGGAGTAACATGCGGCCATCTAATGGCGCGGATGATGCGGACGAGGGATATGACACTGCGATTTTGAGCTTGGATGGTGGTGCGCCATAGGCAGTCATTTGAGCTAGTAAAATCACTAACGTCGCTGTCCATGTAGTAGCAGTTATTTTCATTGATCCGATTCTCCTTTGTACAATTTAACCTTTCGGCGTTGCGATTTCATTGCATTTCGACGCCTATTTACGATTTACCACCGCGCAAGCTGAAGCATGCGGCTCGCTTTTTAGCAATTATTATCACATGTATTTCATAGATTCAACTCGATGGTTTTCTGGAAGATATCGCAATAAGTGCATTAGTGCTGCTATGATTAGCCAGTGTAGCAGGCATCCAATCACAATACCGCCCATAGACCACGATAGAGGAAAGGTGCGCATGACTTCGATCATTGCGCTTTGGCTTGGGTCTGCTAATGAAAAATCTGGCAAGCCTAAATGGGTGGCCAGATAGCCTAGCGTGATTGACGCTTTAACCAACACCGTGCCGACGGGAGGTATGGCTAACGCTGCCCCCAAGGCCGATGCCCAGAGGTTGTGGTGCAAGCGTTTCGAGCCGTAAATTAACGCGGGCAGTACCCACCAACCCAAGGTCATGCAAGCTAGAAATGCGCCAAAGCCAATGTCGGCAGTCATGATGAGCTGCGATAATCGACCGCTACGCAACTGTCGCCAAGACACCGTGGGACTCAACCAATGTTGCCAGGCGCGAAGACCCGTTAGTGCCACCTTTCCGTCATTATCTTTTGATCGATTCACCGTGATGCGAGGCACGGGGCAGGGGATTAGCTTTCGGATGGCTAGTGCCCAGTGCATGAAAAATCCTTTCGCCCCATCTTTGACGGGACGAAAATGTGAGACACGATCATCGTGCGGTGGGTAAATGCAATTTACTGGAACCTCGACCACTGAAAAACCAGACCAAAGCGCGCGGGCGATAATTTCTGCTTCAAAACCAAACCGGCCTACGCGACATTGAACGACGTCGAACAGCTTTAGTGGGTATGCGCGTAATCCGCACTGGGTATCTATCAATGAAACGCCGGTCTCGACCCAAACGCCCAGGCCTGAAGTGTACCAGCCGACGAGGTTTGATTTCGGCAGGCCTGGTGTCGTGGTGCTTCGTCGCCCCAGGATTAGCGCATCTGGAGAATCTTTTGCGGCGGCTAACATGGCGGGGATATCTTCAGGCGACAATTGTCCATCGGTATCCATCGTCACTGCATGGGTATGCCCTAGTCTCGCAGCATGGGTAAAGCCCGTCATCATGGCTGCGGCTTTGCCCTGGTTGATTTCATGTGTCAAGACCTCGGCACTTACAGCGTGGTCCTGGTTCGACCATTTTTTAAGAATAGCAGGCGTATCATCCGAAGCGCCGTCATCAACGACGATCATAGACAGGCCCAGGCGTTCAATTCGACCTAACACGCCGACGAGGGTCGCGGCGTTATTGTAAGTGGGGACTACAACTACGGGATTAAAATCGTCAACGGCGTCGGGCTTCACGGCTTACTCCCAAGCTCTCGCAACATGCTACCCTTTGTCAGGCCAGGAAAAACCTCGAACACCAATCGCAAAAAAGAACAGGCCTACGCCAACCAACACGCACCAAGGCAGTAACATTTCGCTGGTAGAAAACCCCCGCCAGACAGCGCCTTCCATGGCTTTGATTGCCCAGCTCACCGGGCTAATCGCGCTGAGTGATTGCATCCAATGCGGCATGAGAAATCGGGGAACCATTCCACCGCCGAGCATAGCCATCCCCAGTAGCACTGCCCAGCCCATGCCGCTTACTGCACGTTCTGTTTTTCCTAAAATTGAGATGAACATCATGATGCCCACGAACGCAATCGAAATGGCTAATAATGATATAGCTAAATGAATGGGCGATTGTGGAATCACGCTAAAAGCAATCCTGCCGACCACAAACAAAACGACGCCTAGCACCAGCGTTGAGGTAAAGCAAGCGAGGGCTTTGCCCGCTAAAATGTGCGTTCGAGTAATAGGCGCGACGAGAAGTCGAGACAGCGTGCCGGTAGTTCGTTCGTTTACTAATGAGATTCCAAATGATGCGCAACAGCCTAATACTCCCCATATGATGCCCTGCGGGAATGAAATATCGTAGCTGTTTGACGGGCCTGTGCGCTTTTGTCGCAATTGGGCGGTTTCAATCTCGATGGGGGCAAAGTGATTTTTCGCCGAGCGTTGATTTCCGGTTATACCTCCGGATAGCTTCTGGTTTAGTGGTGAAAATAATAATTCAAAGGCGTACTTAGCGATTAATCCTTTCACCATTTCTGATTCTGCCTGACGTGCGGGATCAATACCGATCACGATTTTGGGACGTTTATTGAATTGAACTTGCTGCAAGGCTTGGCCAAAACCTTTCGTGATGACTACATAAGCCACCTTCTTCGCTCGGCGCACCTGATCTATAGCTTCTTCGCGTGAAGCGATGTTACAAGTTACCGCGCCGCTTTGTTTAAGTAGCTCTATAAAAGCCGTGGATTGCTGGCTTTGGTCTTCATCCACCATCACGACATTTATGGTACGAGATGACATGCTCGGCGTGGCGAAAATAAGCCCAAAGAATATGCAATAAACCAAAGGGAAAATAAAGGTCACAAACGCCCCCCCCTTGTCTCGCAGGAGAAGGCGTATGTCATTTGCTGCGATGGCTATTACTTCTTTTCGCATTAGTCTCTCATCGCTTTGCCGGTAAGGTTCAAGAATACTCGCTCTAAATCGGGGCGGTCCACGCGGAGTGAAAGAATCTCGCCCTCCTTCTGCAATCGAATGCACTCGGCAATGGGATCATCCGACTCGAACTGTTCTTGGCTATCATGCCTCACGACTGTCACCATACTTTTTCCGCCATGAGATTTGATCAATTTATCTACGGTATCAAAAGCGAGAAACGATCCGTGATCGATAATACCGACCCGGTCGCAAAGTTTTTCGGCTTCTTCCATGTAGTGCGTGGTGTATATGACCGTTCGACCCTGGTCTTTCAGAGCTAACACGTTATCAAAAAGAGCGTTGCGTGATTGGGGGTCTACGCCAACGGTTGGTTCGTCTAATAGAAGGAGTGGCGGATCATGAACAAGAGCAGCGGCTAAGTTGATTCGTCTTTTCATGCCGCCGGAATAAGTTTTGACGCGGTCGTTTTTTCGATCTTTCAACAATACAAAATCGAGCGTCCACGACACGCGGTCCCTGAGCAACTTCCCCGACAAGCCTGCTAGTCGCCCGAAATATCGCAGATTTTCCTCTCCGGTAAGACTTTCATAAAGCGCCAGAGCTTGCGGGGCGATCCCAATTTTTTGCCGCACCTCAGGATTGATCGGAGAGCCAAGCTTCGCGACGTTGATTTCGCCTGAGTCTGCGCGAAGCAGCCCGGCGACCATATTGATACATGTAGACTTCCCGGCTCCGTTGGGGCCTAGCAATCCGAGAATCTCACCTTGATGGGCATTGAACGACAGACCTGCCACGGCCTGGATTGTGCCAAATCGCTTACATAAATTTTCCACTTGTAACATCGTGGGGTTGAGTATACGCGCTGGATTGATAAGCGTCGAAGCCCCACAAGACGTGTGAGAAATGAGTGGTTTAAGCTGGGTCATTCATAGTTGACAATTACACACAATTCCGCCATCTTGGCTGTTGTGTGCGCCTGTACATGAGTGGACGATGATAGAGCTAGAGTCTCAATTGTAGAAAGCAGCCATGCCGAGCCATCAAAATCTGGTCGAGCGGATAGTCGAAATTTTGCGACGCGATCTCAAGCTTGGACCCGAATTTACGATTGCCCCCGATACAGCGTTATTCGGTGGCGATCTCGATCTCGACTCCCTCGATGCCCTCTTATTGGCTCAGAGCATTGAGAAGGAATTTAATATCAAAATTCCCTCCGAGGCGATGGGGCCTGAAATTTTTGCGACTACACAAACACTAGGTGAATTCGTCTCGGCGCAATCTAGTGCGCAAGAAGCCCTCTAGGATTTAGGACATGGAAGCACAAGCGGAAAACATCTTAGATCGTTTACCGCATCGCCCGCCCTTTCGATTTATTACCGGTCATATTCAGATAAATCCGGATTCAACCGGCAAGGCTATTTGGCGTGTCGAAGGAAGCGAAGATTTTTTTGTGGGTCATTTTCCTGGCTATCCTATCGTGCCGGGAGTGCTGATAGGGGAAGCGCTCGCGCAGTTGTCGGGGTTGGTCGCCGCGGCTCATCGAAATATAATCACTCAACCAACGGTTGGCGATGCGCAGCAGCTTGGTAAGCTCGCTCAAATCGATGTGCGTTTTGGTGAATCGGTTACGCCGCCGGCGAAGATACATCTTTCAAGTCGTATTAGTCGCACGTTTGGCGATTTGATGCAATTTGATGTGGTCGCAAAGGTGGACGAAGTTCGCGTCACTCATGGCTCGTTGACCTTATACCTTCCGGAACTTTCGGCGAAAAGCCAAGATTCATCAAGATGAACGTATTAAGAAATCCTACTTTCGCTTTGTGTCGGATTATTAGCATTCTATGTGTCGCTACATTTCCCCTGGTTTTATTCGCCCAACCCTGCTTGGCTAATGATCTGGATTCACGACTAGCGAGGCTTGATGTCATCACGCGGGACATTCGAGATGTGTCGGCGGACTTTCAGGAAAAAGTGTTCACCGCGATGCTTAAAAAACCTCTTTCGTCTCAGGGGGTTGTGTTTGTCAAAGGTAAGCGCACACATTGGAAAACGATTAAGCCGACCGCGGTGAGCCTGCTGACGGGCGGCGATCATATCGCGATATATTATCCCTCTCGCAATACCGTCGAGATGTATGCGCTCGACCAACACTTAAGGGCATTGGCTATTTCTCCTCTGCCGAGATTAGCCATGCTTCGACGGAACTTCGTGATTGAGCCTGACGTGCGTAGCAGCGAACCGACTCCCGAAAATGTACTACGACTTCGCCTCGTCCCGAAAAATGAAGCGGTACGCGAATACATCGAAGAAATATTCGTTCGAGTCGATGAAAGCATAGGCATGGCTAATCAGGTAGAAATGATTGATGCGGATGGCGATCGAACCGTCATCACATTTACAAATATTCGCACCAATGTTGGCCTTACTGACGCACAGGTCGAGTTAGAAATCCCCAAAAACGTAATCACTATTTACCCTTTGGGAGGCGGCGCGGCTGACGATTCCGCGTCGCTCAAGAGTCAGCCATGAGCGATTCAGCTTTACAGGGACAAGTCCACGCTGCGCCTAAGCCCGCCTCTCGACTGCGAGAAAGCGTTGCGAATTTTTGGCGAGATTTCATGTACTGGTCCGTAGCACACTTCCCTATTTTCGTTCGCGTGACGAGGCCATTTTTTCTTTGGTTCGCACTAAACTTTTCCAAAGCGCTACGCGACGGGCCAGGCGCTAACGCGCGGAGGCTTCTTGGTCCAGACGCTTCTGAAAAACAAGTTGAACAGCTGCGTCGGAAAATAGTTCAAAGTGCGTATATGAGCATTTACGAACTGGGTCGAGCGGTAAATGCTACCCATGAGAAACTTCACGCATGGATTGAGCAAGTGGATGGGCTGGAGCATTACCTTAATGCCCGCAAGTCAGGACAAGGCGCGATCGTCGTCACTGGCCACATCGGCCCGTTTGAGGTTAGTCTTGTCGCATTGGGAGAACGTGAGAAACGCATCCATGTCATTTACCAACGCGATGCTCGTTCAGGCTTTGACCAACTCAGAAGTAAACTTCGTAAAAAACTCGGCGTGGAAGAAGCGGCTATCAATGATGGCTGGGCTATTTGGGGGCGTTTGAGAGATGCCTTAGTAGCCGACGAGCTTGTCGTCATTCAAGGCGACCGCGTAATGCCAGGTCAACGCGGCGTGCCGGTCCCTTTTTTGGATGGCCATGTTCTGTTGCCGACAGGTCCAATCAAATTGGCGATGGCTACTGGCTCGCCAATTATACCTATATTTTCCGTTCGAACACGCGTGGGGCATTGTCGTGTGATTATCCATGAACCGATCCATGTGCCACGCGAACCTGGGCCGGTAAACAGCGACCACCCAGCCTTGTTGAAAATAGCGTCTGCAATCGCTGGCGTTGTCAAAGACTATCCGGATCAATGGGCGATGTATGAAAAAGTTTGGTTAGAAGATCAGGATGACAATCTTATTTCTGTCAAAGCATAACATAGTGACCGAGCAAACCAGTGACATTGTAATCAGCGGCGCAGGACTCGTGACCAGCCTTGGGCGAGATTGCGAATCTACATGGCAGGCGGTACTTCGAGGCCAATGCGGCGTGGGTCCACTTTCGGCGATAGAATCTCGGCTAGACCCGGACCTCGGTGGCGGTGAAGTGCGCGATCCTGATCTTGGCCCGACGGTCGATACTACCAACCCGCGCGAAATCCAGCATTTGCAAATAGCCTTCAATGAAGCTATCGCATCGGCTGGTCTAAAAAACAATCTTCCCAATTCAACAAAACGCTGCGCCGTTGTACTTGGCACGTCACTACATGGCATGAGAAATGGCGGCGCGTTTTTACGGTCGGGTGATAGTCGTGATCTCAAAACATTTTTAGCGGGCGCAGCAGTACAAAGCCTTGCTAAAAATCTTCACAACGTAGCCACGACAACGACAAACTGCTCGGCTTGCTCTTCTGGACTAGCTAGCATCACACTGGGATGCTCGCTATTGCAAAGCCATGAAGCAGACATCGTCATCGCTGGCGGATATGACCCCATTAGCGAATACGCCTACGCAGGATTTAATTCGATGCGACTCGTTAGTGACAGCACACTGCGCCCTTTCGCTAGTACACGAAACGGTATGAAGTTAGCCGAGGGTTATGCGATTGTCGTTCTTGAACGTGCGGAAGATGCTGACGCGCGAAGAGTAAAGACAATCGCACGCATAGCGGGATACGGCGAATCTTGCGATGCATTTCATTTATCCAAACCTCACCCTGAAGGCGCGGGCGCAGCTGCAGCGATGCAAGAGGCATTGAGCAAGGCTCAACTCAAAGCTGAAGATATTGATATGTTAGTAGCTCACGCCACGGCGACGCCTGACAATGACGCATCGGAACACGCCGCGTTAGCCCAGGTTTTTGGCGCACATTTATTAAACACGCCTGTCGTCGGCTTCAAGAGTCACCTCGGACATTCACTAGGCGCAGCTGGGGCTGTAGATTTAATCCTGTCGGCGATGGCTATGCGCGATCAGGTCGTTCCACCGTGTGCCAATATCTCAGACGACGATTCTGAATTCTCAGATATGCACGTCGCGTGCGGCGCACCAGCCAAGCGCTCGCTACAATATACGCTCAATACCTCGCTTGGTTTCGGTGGCGCGAATTCGTGCATGATTCTTAAAAAACCGAAAGAAGCGATCGACTCCGATAGCATAATAGCCACGCCTGTTCATACGAAAAAGGACATGATTAGAAATGAGGTAGTTATCACGGGTATGGGTATTGTGTTGCCAAACGCCATTGGTAATGAAGCTTTCATCCAACTGGCGGTTAAAACTGATCGGCAGGCTTACGATGGTGGCACGGGGGCGATTCCAGCCGAAAGATATGAACATCTCATCAATGCTAGGCGCACGCGGCGCATGAGCGAATTCGCCAAGTTATGTTTAGCAGCTACGGCGGAAGCGTATCGAGATTCCAGCATTGAAGACGTAACTGGCTTTGGCCAAAACTGCGCGGGGCTGGTTGCTACGACGCACGCCGCTTCTGAATATTGCGAAACTTACTATCGACAACTTATCGACGAAGGTATCAACTCGGTAAATCCCATGCTCTTCGCAGAAGGCGTGCCTAACGTAGCTAGCGCGCATCTTAGTACAAATTTTTCGATCAAGGGTTTTTGTCAAACGCTCATCGGCACGCGCACCGCAGGATTGGAGGCATTGCAGCTCGCGGCAGCTCGCATAAGCGCAGGGCACTGGAAGCAGGCTGTGGTTGTTGCTGGCGAGGAGGCTACTGACCTTGTCATGCAATCATACCGAAATCTTTTCTCTAAACGGTCGCCCCATCATGGCGGCGAGGAATTCTCAATCTCCAGTGGTGCAATAGCATTTATTTTAGAAAGACGCGACCTGGCGATCAAGCGTGGCGCGAGCATTCGAGCCATGCTGGATAAAACCGCGGCATCATTCTCACCGAGTCACATCGCTAAGACTCGAATCAGATGCGCTCAAAAAGCCGTCAAGCAATTGGGCCAGTTAGACACGCTCCTTTCTTCAGGTAATGGGCAACATCTCGACCGAATCGATGCGGTGGTATCAAAGCGAAATTTTACTGACGCACGCCAAATGAGCATCGCTGACGCCTGCTCGACAGAAAGATTAAGTGTTGGTCCATTCGCATCTCTGGCGTCTGCGGTAGTCAATAGTATCCCCAGTGCGGGCGTGGTTTGTTCCGACTATTATGGCGGCGTTTATGCCACTAAAATCAGCATCCCCCACGAGCAAGTCCTTCCTTGATTGATAACCTGAACTCTTGATGGACCAACAGACGAATCATTGACGCCGTCCCTTACTATTTATGCCCATTTCGGCTATCTTGCTCACACCATGCTTACTGGACCACGTAGCACAACTTTTGCCCCCACGTTCAAAAATATAACTAGGGCTTCGCTCCCCGGTTGGGTGCAACGGATATTCGAAGACAGTGTCAAACGAGATGCATACGAGCTAGGTACTTGCGGGCCTTGCGAGGGATTTCTTGTTAGCATTATCGAAGCGAGCGATCTAATGCTTATAAACATTCGCATTCCAGAGGCTGCTTCGTTGGCTCCGCTACTGTTGCAACAGCGAACGGCACAAACGTATCACGCTATTCGCCACATTCTCAAAGAAAATCAATCGAGACATGCCGTGAGGATTTGGAATTACATTCCCAACATTCAAGAGATCATGCCCGACGGACTTGATCGATACATGGTTTTTAATGCAGGCCGGTACGCGGCTTATTACGATTGGTTTTGCCAGCAGGAGACTCTCGGTTCTCATATTCCTACGGCTACGGGAATCGGACATACTGGGACTGATTTATTGATACATGTACTCGCTACTAAGCAAGCTGGCCAACCGGTAGAAAATCCTCGACAGGTGCTAGCGCAGTGCTACTCGCACCGATATGGACCTATGCCGCCATGCTTTGCTCGCGCGACGATTACGCCCTCGCAAGATGTCACACTGCCCGACTTACTCATTGGCGGAACGGCGAGCGTTTGCGGAGAGCAATCCACACACGACAATGACATCACCGCACAAACCGAAGAAACGCTTGTAAACCTGGCTCATCTAACAGGCGCGGCGATACAATCGGTCCACGGCGTAGACGCTGCGAATTTATCTTCTGACATAGACACTCTGCTGCGAAGGTTTCAGTCTATGAGAATTTACTATCGTGACGCATGTCATTACGACACCATAAAAAATATCGTTTGGCCTCGTGTCGATCATATTGATCCATTGAGGGTCGAAATGGTTCACGCAGATATTTGCCGACAGGAATTGCTCGTTGAGATCGAGGGGACAGCTACGCTTAGTCAGCCCCAATCGAGCGGGCAAGATTAGATCGTAATTTTTATAAGCGAGAATACCTGTTGGTAAACGGCCATAACCATGTGTACGACGTCGTGATTATTGGCGGTGGTCCGGTCGGGGCCACGGCAGCCCTGCTACTGGCTCGGGCTGGTAAGCGCGTCATTGTCCTTGAAAAAAGTACATTTCCAAGATTTCATGTGGGCGAATCGTTTCTGCCTGCGGGGTTCGAGCTAATTAAGAAGTTGGGCTTGGAGGAGCGACTTTCCCGATTACCTCGCGTGGCTAAATTTGGCGCAGAATTTGGCATGGGGCACGGGCGGGACAATAGCTGTTTCGATTTTAGCGAGTCCTTTTTTGACGAGGGTTTCGAAGCTTTCAACATTGAACGCGCGGTCTTCGACGACATGATGCTCCAAGCTGCGGCAGACGCTGGTGCCATCATCCGAACCGGGGTTGGTGTCAAACGAATTCTTCGCCTCAACGAAGGTGACGTCGCCGTGGCTCTGGACAATGATGTCATTGAAGGAAAATGCCTGCTTGATGCCAGCGGCCAAAGCACAGTCATTGCAAAACATCTTGGTCAAAAGAAAATTATTTCCCATCATCGCAAGGTGGCTTATTTTGGCCACTTTGAAAACGTGCAACGATTACCGGGGCAAGCCGAAGGACATCCAACTGTGGCGATGTGCGACGAGGGATGGTTTTGGCTAATCAATATCGACAAACGACGAACCAGCATAGGCATGGTCCTAGATTGCGACGTGGTAAAAAAGATTAATTGCCCGGCTTCCGAGATGCTAAATTGGGGGATTCAAAGATGCCCACTCGTACGCGAGCGCACAGCCTCTGCTTGCTTTCCCGACGAGACGCACACCATTGCTGATTATAGTTATTATTGTCGTCCTTATGCAGGGCCTGGATATTTTCTCACTGGCGATGCGGCTTTTTTTCTGGATCCAATTTTTTCCAGCGGCTTGGGTTTGGGGATGGAAATTGGCGTCAAGGCGGCTAGCGCAGCACAAGAATTGCTCGCATTCCATGATAACGCCAGCACCAGTGAAGACGGTAGACCCCGCAGCCCGGAGCGCATACGACGGGATTATGTTTCGTTCATCGATCAGACATCGGCACCATTCGTCAAGCTGGTAAACCTGTTCTACGACCATAGTTTCCGCGAACTTTTTTTGCACGGTCAGGGCCCGGTCAATATTCAGCGGGCGCTTGTCTCCGTATTGGCGGGATATGTGTTCCCGAAATTATCCTGGCCTTTAAGATGGCGACTGCATCTGATGGAGGTCTTTGCGAAAATCCAGCGCAGGGTATCGCTTGTCCCAAGAAGAGAATCTCACTCATTATGCAAGGCTCAGCCGGTCCCGCTTGCTTCAGTTGAGTCGATGGCAGCCTCCGCATAGAATTTCATACCGTTACTGAGAATTCGCAAAATCGGGATTACGCATGGCGACCGTGCTGTAGCATCAAATTCATCAATCATGGCTTACCAACTTCTTCAACGACTCAGACATCATGCACAGCAACACGGCGATGCTATCGCAATCCGCGAAATTTCACGCGATAAAAAAAATAAATTCTGCGTGACTTTTGCCCAGCTACTTGAGAGAACCTACTCACTTGCTACATCATTCGCATCAAAGTTTGATCCGGGTGATGTCGTCATCATCAGTTTGCCCAATTGTATAGATTGCACCGTTGCTTTCCTGGCAGCATTGCAAGCCAAGATGGTCGGCTTTCTGATTAACCCCAATGTCGCCGGCCGGGAACTGCGTCGTGCCGCTCAAGCCGCCTCAGTTAGGGCTTTCGTCGGAAGCGATGAAGCTCTAAAGAATCTGGATGGACTAGATATTCAATCGATCTCTATGGATCATCCCCTGGATGAACGGATTTCTTTCGAAGCCCTCCCAGCCGATGTAATGAGCGGTGGACTCATGCTTTTGAGTAGCGGGACGACGGGGGATCCGAAAATAGTTTTTCGTGACGGCCCATCTCTTGATGCGGTCGCCAGCAACATTGCGACAGCCACGAATTTACGCCAGGGAGACTGCGTCCTGGGCCTGGTTCCCTTGTGTCATTCCTACGGAGTGGAGCACGGCATCTTAGCCCCCACCTATGCAGGATGCACCGTTCACTTGTGCCAGGGGTTTGACACGCATACTGTAATAGATCAACTTCGCAGCGGCGAGATAACTGTGCTACCAGGTGTGCCGTCGATCTTTGAAATGCTTGCGCAAATTGAAGAACGGAGTCAGCCATTTCCGTCTCTGCGATGTGCGTATTCCGCAGGGTCACAATTACCGCAATGCGTGGTAGATGCTTGCCAAAACCGCCTTCAGCTTTCCGTCGGTCAGTTATATGGCTCTAGCGAAGTTGGCTCAGTGACGTTCAATGATCCTACAAAACCCGGCAGGGACTCATTAAGTGTGGGCCTTCCCATGAAAGGAGTCACTATAAAAATCGTTGATTCAGATTCGCCGCAAATAGACAGCCCCAAACCCATTGGGATTGAGGGGGAAGTAGTTATTCACGCGCCGTCTATGCTTTCTCGATACATCAACATTCAGGAAAAATTTCTTGACGGTGAGTTTTTCCAAACTGGCGACCTTGGCTACCTGGATGCGAAGGGGGCATTAACGATAACGGGGCGCATCAATTTGTTGATTGACGTTGGGGCACTCAAAGTAAACCCACTCGAAGTGGAAGCGATACTGTGCGAACATCCCAAAGTACGCGAATGTGTGGTCCTCGCGTTGCCAGTTACAGAAACTATTTCTCGCGTCAGAGCCGTGCTTGTCCCAACAGACTCAACGTGCCCGCCTTCTGTAGATGAGTTGAGAGATTTCGCACGGGCTAGGCTCAGTGTCCACAAAGTTCCTCGCGTCTTCGATATGGTGTCGTCGCTACCAAAATCTCCAACAGGAAAATTATTGCGGACGCAAATCTCATGACGAACCGCCGAAACACATCGAGGATATTTTTTGGAGTTGTGCTACTTTTTGCGACTAGCTGTACACATACCTTGCCTCAATACCAATGGATCAATGCGGCGTCTGCTCTAACTACGATGAAACATCGTGACAGCGGTATTCGTACTATTTCGGCAACCTTTTCGTTGTTATTGCAATCCGGCGAAGGCCAAGTTGAACTGAAAGGCGCCATCGTAGCTGCGCCACCCAACCAGCTACGATTTCGCGCGTGGAAGCTCACCCGTACCGTATTAGACATCACGCTAAATGCCGACGGACTTTTCGTGTTCTCCGCAGAGAAAAATGGGGGAACAAATGCTTCACCAACGAAATTAACCCACGACCGTCTGCTCGAAGCTGTAGCCTTCTTGCCAGGCTTTAGTGATGCAACATCGTGGGAGATTGGAACTTCACTCAAACCAGACGTCTTTGCGATATCCCAAAAGCGTAGCCCAGGTAACGCCAAGATGTCTTGTTTTATAGACAAAAAAACCTTGACTACAAGAAACTGCACCTATTTCGACGAACATAATTTTCTCCGCCAAATGCTTGTTTTTGAAAATTACAAAGATTCCAATGGAGTCGCTTGGCCAATGCATTTATCGGGTAATGGTGAAAACGGGAAGTTCGATATACACTTTTCTAACGTAATCATAAACGAAGAATTGTCGAATCGTGCGTTTGTACCAACGCGACGAGCGAAAAAACAATCATGACTAATATCCCTCAAGATCAACAAGCACGCCTGTCGCGGTTCATCCTTTTTCTAACGCAACATCCACGTTCAGTTCTCCTTGTAGCTGTCGCGTTGTGCGCGTTAGCTGCCGCTAGCACGTCAACTTTACAACCTGTAGCCTCTATCGACGCCATGATTGCCCGTGACAAGCCAGCCGCCCAGGCACTGGCGCATCTCACTCAAGATTTCGCCGCGGCTGATGAACTCATCATCCTCGCGTCTATACCTGAGCATTTTAATAGCGGAGACGACAACTATCATGATACAGATGATCTTGTTTCGTTTGCACGTCGTCTTTCAGAAGTTGTCACGGCGTCTTCAGAACTATCATCCATGTGCGAGCAAGTGCGATGGAAACCGTCGCCCGACATACGCACCTTTGTCGAAAACATCATCATGCCTAACGCACTATTATATCTTAGCGATGAAACCATTTCGTTGCTGGCAGAGCGATTAACGCCAGAAGCTATGCAACAACAGATGCAAAAAACGGCTGAAATGCTGGCGGTTCCTGGCGGCGCGGGTACAGTCCTTTTGCGCACTGCCATCAAAGACCCTCTAGGCCTAAGAGATTTTCTCGTAGCCGCCATGCCAAGACCAATCATGGCCGGGCGTCCTGAATCGCCAGGCAGCGAGCAAGGTTTTTTTAGTAGCGACGGGAAGCACCTACTCATTCGACTACGCGGAAAATCTCCGGTCTCAGACCTCACCTTTTCCGGCACATTTACGCATGCCATTCGAGATGCAGCTGACAGCGTCAACGAAGATAATCTCGACATCGCGTTCACCGGAGCCTACGCAATAGCTGCGACGGCCCATCAATCGATCCGTGGCGATATGATTCGTAGCATTGTGCTGTCGATTCTTTTTCTACAGATATTATATTTAGTGGTTTACCGAAACATCTGGATGCTGCCTGCAGCTCTTGCCCCTGTCGCCATCGGCATCCTGTTTAGCTTCGGCATGTTCTCGATACTCGGCATGAATTTATCTCCGATGACCGCAGTCATCGGCGCCATACTCGCGGGATTAGGCATCGACTACTGCATTCATATCATCTCACACTACCAGGCTAGTCGTGCCCCCAATGCGGCACGCACATCGACGATCGTTCAAACAATTACCGAATTGACCCCAGCGTTAACAGCTACTTGCGTGACTAGCGTCGTCGGTTTTGTAGCTATATCCCAATCTTCGGTCCCCGCGTTACGCGAATTTGGCATACTTGGTGCGATGGGGCTTATCGCCTGCCTTCTACTCTCTGTTTTATTGTTGCCAGCCATCCTGACTCTTTCCCCCACACCATGTGCAACCCAAAACACGGCAACTAATCAACACAAACATTCCATAACCAAGCGGCTACTCGATCACGCCATGAATCACCGTCGTTTTTTTTTGACATTTAGTGGTATGGCATCGGTCGCCGCGATATCCATATCATGCTTCGCGTATGACGCACGCGATCTGTTTGAAAATGATTTAACCATCATGCACCCGCGTCCTAACGAAGCTATGGCAACCCAGCGCCAGATTGAAAAGTTTTTCCCAGGGGCCGCTGACCCGTTACTTATTTATCTTGAAGCCCCTACGCCGCACGATTTGGTATTACTCTCCCATGAAGTCGAAAAGCGTCTTCATGATTTAGCTAGTCAGAACGAGAATGTTTTGGGCGTATTTGGATTAGCTTCATTACTTCCTAACCCTAACATTTATCATCAGAAGTTGGAAATGATTGAGGCACATAACGTAGATAAAATCATCCGTCAATTCGACGCCATACTGCACGACAGCCCCTTTAATCCGGACGCATTTGAAGATTATCGTCTTTTTTTGAGGAAACTATTTTCGCCTGAACAAGTCCGGCTACAGCATGTAACGAAATACGCTGGTATCACAGATTTCATTTTACCCAAAAAGAAACACGATCACAAAGAGCTGCCAACGCAAGCAGTATCAACTGTCTTCACGCCAAAAGCGTTGGGCGAAAGATCAACTCGAAACGAAACTATCCAGGCGGTTCGGTCCGCTATCGCCGACTTGAAAGGCGCAACGCTCACCGGCATCACCGTAATAGGGTTTGACACTGAAAATACGATACGCAGCGAACTCGGTAGGCTATTTGGGATCGCGGCTAGCGTCGTCATCGCTTGGCTAATGCTTCAATTTCGCAGCGTCAAAGCTGTCATATTGGCACTATTGCCTGCCACGTTTGGCATGATCGTTCTGCTAACCAGCATTCAAGTGTTTGAAATAAAACTCAACACATTCAATCTGATCGCACTACCACTCTTGGTCGGTATTGGTGTTGATGACGGTATTTTTCTAACGATGGTGTCCCGGCATGCAAAAAAGCTCCGTCAAAGTCGAGGTGATATGGTAGACGCGTTAAGCACCAGTTGCCACGCGATTGGCATGACCAGCCTGACCACCATGCTCACCTTTGGTACGCTAGCTTTTACCAGCACACCGGCGATTCAATCGCTGGGCCTATTATTATCCATTGGCGTTGTAGCTAGTTGGGTTGGCGCTATGTGGATACTCACCCCCTTACTTGCAGGGGCGAAAGGCCATGAGCAACCTTCAAAACCAAACTAACAACAATCAAGCAGTTGCGCTAAGACCAAAACCGGCGATAGCCTACCAAGGAAAACAGCATCACGAATATCGGTAGCATCGAAACCGCGCCACACGGAGTACCAGCCCCGCCAGCCCCGGTAGCCCCAGCACCATCAAGAATCGGGATTTCACCTGGGCCTTCATCGAGACCCGCACCGGGCAGTACAGTAATCGTGCGTGAGATGGACGTCGTAAGAGTAGTAGAACCTGAGGTAACAGTTGTTATTCGCACCGTTATTGGCAGACGCAGCTCTCTATCGGTCTCATTCACATAGGTATGCGTTACAAACAAACTATCGGCTGTGGTTCCATCACCAAGATCCCATTGGATCGATTGTAGCGTACCTTGTACGCCGCTGGTGTTCACGCTCAACTCAACCTTGAACGGCGACACCCCGGTGTCCACATCTGACCCGGTCGCCCCAGGGATGCTGACCGAAATTTCTCCGGCGTCGCCGGTCCCACGATTCGCATCGTCAGCATCCGGGCCAGTGACAGTAATGGTCGTCTGAGCAAACCCGGAATTGCCATTGACATCAAACATGGTAAGTCTAGCTGTAAACGTCTGCGTTTCACCAGCATCGGCGACGTAGGTATGCGTGGCAATACGCGAACTGGTATCGACCGCGACATCATCATCGACGTCAAAATCCCAGCCTGTCCTGTCATCATCGACAGGAAATTCGCTGAACGCATTTCCCTGAAAACGTACGGTTAGCGGGGATAAGCCAAGTCTTGGAGAAACGCGAATACTAATTTGAGGCCCCAAATCTATGGGGTTTAGTGTGGGGGGGATACTGGCTCCTGGAATAAAGGCTTCATCCGTAATAGTACCGTCAGAGTCAACCGCCACACCAAATGAGTATCGCTGGCTTGTGCTTCTCGCGTATATAGCGAAATACTTTTTACTGGAAGTTGCGTCGAAATTCATACAGTGAACGGAATTAACCTC
>JAJRPG010000097.1 GCA_024280855.1 Planctomycetota bacterium
ATGCCCAAGCCTCCAGGCGCGGGCATGGAATAACCATCCGCGTGTCTGTTCTGCTTAATGGAGATGCCGACATTACCTTCGTTCCAACATGCCCGCGCCTGGAGGCTTGGGCATGCCACCCGATACAACCCCGCCAAAATGGTCATACACCCTGGTTCCGGTGCATCTTCTCCTCATTTGCCGTATGATAAAGCCTCGAATCAATAATTAACGGTCGGGTACACATGGGTGAGCAAGCTAAAAAAAAGTAACAAGAAACCCGCCTCACCCCAGAGCCGTTAACCACCTGCCCGAAGTGTACCTACGCGCTCACCGGCCTGCCGAGCGCCCACCGCTGCCCAGAGTGCGGGTTTGAGTATGATGCTTATGCGTGGTCGTGGCTGGCTCCAGAGAAGAAATGGCGTCGCTCAAGAACGTGGGAGATTATTTTTCTGATTTTGCAAATTGTTTGGGCTTGGCTGCTGTTGTCTCACACAAATTTCCATAAAGGATGGATACTCAACGGAAATCTTTTAGGTGTAATAAGTATTTTTATGGCGATCTGTATTATCCTATGGTCACTACTTTCTCTCAAGCGACTGGTATTCGCCGATCCTCAAGCGTTCATCGTAGCCTGTCCCGAAGGAATAATCGTATACGGTGCATGTGGCTTTAATTGTAGTGTGACGGGTTATATTAAGATGCCAGCGAACAAGCGAACCATCGCCTGGAACGAATTCGAAAATATCAGGGCTGTTGGGACAAAGCTCGTTGAATATAGATTGATGTGCGAAAACGAGGTGTGGTGCAATATCCGCCAATTCGTCAATAGCGAGGCCGAATTGAATGTATTACGGCGCGTACTTCTCGACGCCAAAGCTCATTACCTAAGCCTAGAGCAAGCGAACGAAAAATGAGTAGCTCAGCCACAAAACCATCCCATGAAACCCGCCTCGCCCCAGAACCGCTAACCACCTGCCCGAAGTGTACCTACGCGCTCACCGGCTTGCCGAGCGCCCACCGCTGCCCGGAGTGCGGGTTTGAGTTCGACGAATATTCATGGGTTTGGAAAGCTCCGAAGGAAAAGTGGAACCGAGCGAGACGACGTGCGATTACTCTACATTCAATCGTGGTCGCCATTTTCTCCTTGGCGATATTCAGTAACTGGTTGTTTCCTATTGGCACTGGCTTCGGCATGTATCTGAGGATTCTTTCTCTTTGGTATGTTGTTACATCAGTCCTTTTTCTTCACGAGTTGATTTTCCGTGATCGCCTGCCGGTCATTGTAGCCAACCAATATGGCGTAGCGGCCTACGGTTCCAAGTATTTTATGCGCCGACGATTTACCAAGCCATGTATCGCATGGACAGATCTAACAGATAGGAAAAAATACAAAGGAAAGCTAACAAAAGGCATTTGGCGACGAGACGAAAACCATATCTGGGACAAAATGAAGTTATTCATCCGTAACGACGTAGAGCGATCGACGTTTTGCACTGCATTACTCGACGCCAAAGCTCATTACCTAAATCTGGAGCAAGCGAACGAAAAATGAGTAGCTCAGCCACAAAGCCATCCAAAGAAACCCGACTCGCGCCAGAGCCATTGACCACTTGCCCGAAGTGTACCTACGCGCTCACCGGCCTGCCGAGCGCCCACCGCTGCCCGGAGTGCGGGTTTGAGTTCGACGAGTATTCATGGGCTTGGCTTGCACCGGCTAAAAAGTGGCCACGCTTTCATTTTGTGATTTTAATTATGCTTTGGCTAGCAAATTTCATGTGGTGTACGCGTCTTTTTTATCAATGGACATCAGTAAGCTCTTATCCTGTATTTATCTTGTTCAGTATGCTATTGATGGCCATTGGGATTCTAGTTTTTATATTTAAGTTGTTTTTATTGAATCATCACCCGATGCTAGTTGTTACTGAGCAGGGGCTTACCGTACGCAAAGATTTTCGACCGCTCTTGTCACGTCTACCCACGCGAACATATGCTTGGTCAAGCATCATTAGTTTTAAGAACGGGTCCGGGCTGCTCAGAAGTTACATGTGGGTAAATGTTAACTCGGGCTATTGGTTTCAAATAGGCCGATATGCACGAAACGAGGCCGAACGAGAAGCGCTGAAAAATTCTCTTACCGACGCTAGAGTCCACTATTTGTGCCTAATACCAACACCAGACAAATGAGCAACTCAATCACCAACTCATCAAAAGAAACCCGCCTCGCCCCAGAGCCATTAACCACTTGCCCGAAGTGTACTTACGCGCTAACCGGCCTGCCGAGCGCCCACCGCTGCCCGGAATGCGGGTTTGAGTACGATGCCTATTCGTGGGCTTGGTTGACGTCAGCCAAAAAGATTCGTCGTGCAAGAATGTGGTCCGTATTGTGGTTATTTTTTTTAATCTGTGTAGCTTCGTTAATGTTGGCTGATCCACCATCCCCAACTGGCTGGTTTCTCAATGCGAAGTTAGCCGGCATCATCACTATTTTATTGCCAATCACTACGCTAATCCAAGCGTTTGTGACTATTCGTCGACTGGTGGTCTTCGATCCTCAATCCCTTATCGCAGTTTGCCCTGCAGGTATTATAATCTACGGATCATTCAACGTGTTTCAAGTAGGGAAGGGCGAAATGAAATTGCAAGATAACTGCAAGATCATAGCTTGGACTGACTTTCAAGACATCTTTGTCGTCGGAACAATGTTCGTTGAATATAGATTGACGTGTGTAAACGAAGCGTGGTTGAATACTCGCCAATTCGTTCAAGACAAAGCAGAATTAGACATCCTCCGCCGCGCATTACTCGACGCCAAAGCCCATTACCTAAGCCTAGAGCAAGCGAACAAACAATGAGCAACTCAGCTACCAACCCATCCCAAGAAACCTGTCTAGCCCCCGAACCGTTGACCAAGTGCGCGAAGTGTTTGTATTCGCTAACGGGCCTTCCGGATGGACATCGCTGCCCCGAATGCGGCTTTGAATATGACGCCTATTCTTGGGTGTGGATGCCATCACGGGCTGGCTGGCGGCGGTCTCGAATGTGGGCGATAGTCGCGCAGATAGCAAGCCTTATTGTCATAGTGTATCTCTTATCTGATACAGCAGTGTTAAACAAAGGTTGGATTCTAAACGGAGAATTTTTTGGAGTGGTGCGTATTTTTCTGATGACGGTCACTTTCTTATGGGGTTTATGGTTTCTGAGGCACTTACTTGTATCAGATACTCAACCTTTCATCGTAGCCTGCCCCGAAGGAATTGTGATCTACGGCGCATTGGGAGCTGGAGCCAGTGTGTACAGATATAATTTTCTGCGAGGCAATAAACGCACCATACCCTGGCCGGAATTCGTTGATATCGTCATAGCTGGGTCATTCTTTATCGAATATAGATTGACGTGTAAAAAACAGTTGTGGTGCAACACGCGCTCATACGTCAAAAGCGAAGCGGAGTTGGACATCTTGCGTAGCGCTCTTCTCGAAGCCAAAGATCATTACCTAAGTCTGGAACAAGCGCTAGATACATGAGCATCCCAACAACCAGCTCATCCCAAGAAAACCGCGATTTAGCACAGAGTTTAGTACCGCGTGGAAATTTTTTTAACCGCTTGTCCAAGGGGCGCAGGCCACTCCAAACGCAGATAATACATCCAACAAAGCACATTTTTCACCGCGTAACGCCACGATGATCTCTCTGCGCAGGTCTCTGGAGAGATCACCGGCGTTGTTCTTTACATGGAGGCCGATCATTTCCCATCGTCACAGATGGCCAATGCGATATGGCCCATTAACCAAGGCTTTTTAGAAAGGAGCTTATCATCGGACTTATAAAAATTTGTTAGCTACGCCGAACGGGATAGACGTTACGGTTTGTTTGCGGTTCCTCATGCTGATTGCAGAATGCCGGGAGCTGGCCTGTTGACTCCGATGTGGGTGAAGACGTCGTTGTATTGTCTTTGTAAGTACTCGGTAGGGGCGCCGCCTTGTAGGTGGGTCCAGGGGAATATTTCCTTTTCGCCTCGTTCGCGGTGTGCGTAGAATGCGGGGTCGATGTTGGTGTCGTCGAAGGCCTTGTCCCAGATTCGATGATCGAAACATTCGTCCCAGCCATCGAAGCGTGCGCCTAGCTCATAGGCGCGGACAATGCTTGCAGATAAGCGGCGGTCGCCTCGGGCGAATACGGCTTCGAGAACGGAACGCTCGACGGAGTGCGTTCTAATGCGAACGCCAAACTTGCCTTTTTTCGCGGGCGTGTTTCTAAGTGTTTCGTTTAAGCGGATGCGGGCTTCGTGGAAGTATCCGGCTTCTGGTTGAGCGGCCCATTGAAAGGGCGTGTACGGTTTGGGTACTAGCCAGCCAACTGATGCGCTGACGTTGGCCGGTCCACCTTTTACCTCGCGCCTTGCTTCGCTGACACGTTTGGAAAGGTGGACGATTTCTTCGATGTCTTTGGTTCGCTCGCCGGGGAAGCCGCACATGAAATAAAGTTTTACGCGTCGCCAACCGGCTGCATAAGCCTGCTTCACGCCGTCGATGAGGTTGCCGTCGGTGACGAGTTTTCTGATGGCTGCCCGCAAGTCGTCGTTCGCTGCTTCGACGGCCATGGTTAATCCGCCCTTGCGCACAGCGTTAGCCATGGTCGGGATGTGTTTCAACATCGCGTCGACGCGCAATGAGGGGACGGAGATGTTTACCCGTCGCGAAGTGAACTGCTTGCTGGCTCGTTCCATGAGTTCGCGCAGGTCGGGATAGTCAGCTGTGGAGAGTGATAGTAAACCTAATTCGCTCATGCCAGTCGAGGTATACATTTCCTCGGCCATGCTCAGTATTTTGTCTACGCTGCGAACGCCCAATGGCCTTTTGGTGTAACCCGCATGACAGAAACGACATCGCTGTGGACAGCCTCGCATAATCTCAACGGCGAAGCGGTCGTGTACGGCGTCCACGAAGGGGACGACGGGGTTTAGCGGAAACGGAGCGTTTTCGAAGTCTAGCGTTTTGCAACGGTGGATGGCTGACGGGATCGTGGCATCTCTTGGGACGATGGATGCGATCGTGCCATCGTCCTGGTAGGCGACGTTGTAAAGCGACGGCGCGTAAATCCACTCAAAGCGTTTAGCTAGTTCGACGATCATGTCGCGGCGGCGCACGCCGGAGGCTTTCATTTCCTTGTAGGCCTGCAAGATGGCAGCCATAGATTCTTCCCCGTCTCCCAGCACGATCAGATCGAAGAAATCAGCCATGGGTTCTGGGTTGTCTGCTTGTGGTCCTCCGCCGATGACAAGGGGATGGCAGTCGTCGCGCTGCGAAGCGTGAAAAGGAATGTTGGCTAAGTCGAGTAGTTGGAGTACGGAGGTGAAAGTCATTTCGTATTGTAGGGAGATAGCTAGGATGTCTGCGGTGGCGACGGGTTGTCTTGTGTCCCAAGTGAAGAGCGGGATGTTTTGTTGCCGCATTCTTTTTTCGGCGTCTAACCAAGGGCAGAAGACGCGCTCTGCGCAGCAGTCTGGTGTGTGGTTGATTAGCCAATAAAGAATTTGGCAACCAAGGTGACTCATGCCAATGGTGTACGCATCTGGAAAAGCGATAGCGACGCGAACCTGGGATTTCTCCCAATCGCCGTCTTCGACAAGCTGATTTATTTCACGCCCGATATATTGTCCCGGTTGATTCACATACGGGAGTAGTTGCGTGCTAACGATGTTTTGTAGCGAAGACATAGCGATAACCTCAAACGGTTTTGTTGTTGTGCGTATGCACAAAACCAGTGTTGCTGACACGTCAGCGGCGTTCAATAATAAGTTTAGTAGCGATAAGCGTGTAAAAGATCAAGGATGCCGATGTTATAAGGTAGTAAATTTACAGGTTTTTTTATCCTGTGAAGTGTTGCTGTGACGGCACTGGTTGCGGATGTGTTCGTAAAAAACGTTGCATTCTTGTGTGATTCCGTGTAAAGTGTTGTCTGGTGTATGCAGTGGAGAAACCATTGGAGGGATGTCAGGCGATGTCACCAAAAAATAATTTGAACTTTCAACGTAGGCGAGCGTCTAGCCTTATTGAAATGCTGATTGTGATCGGCGTTATTTCGTTGATGGCTACGATGCTTCTTCCATCGTTGAAGCGTTCGTTGACAATCGCCCGAACGACATTGTGCAAGCAAAACCTACGGAGTACTGGTCAGAGCCTGACTATGTATACCATTGAGAATAAGGGTTGGTTGCCAGTTATGCCTACTGTGGATGAGGTTTCCGCGACTTCTTCTCGCCACGCAAATTCGAGCGAAGTTTGGTTTCTAAAACTCTTTCCAACATACATGCAAGACCCCGCGGCTTTGACTTGTCCTGAGGATCCATTTCGTTACCGTATCAAGAGATCGGGTTTGGATCATCACGATCCTGCCGTATCAGATTTTTCCAGTTTTGGAATAAATAGTTTTATTATGCAAGCCGCAGGTGGTAAGCTTGCTCGCGTGGAACAGTATCGTCCGTCTCGCCCCCTTGATACCATTTTGGTTGCCGATATGGGGCCTGATGTCCCCAGTAGCAGACCTGCACAATCATCATCGCCATCACCGATCGCTGGTGTGCCAAGCTCCAGGGGCGTTTTTGGTCCCAACCGTAATAACGGCTTGATGCCTTGGGATGATGGATACAATCCTTATAGAGGTGGTAGTACGACGCCTTGGGTTACTACCCGACACGATAATGGCATCAACATGCTTACCCTTGGCGGCGGTGTTCGTGAAGCCCGGACTGAACGCGTTGTTCGTGCGCCTATTCGTTGGCGTTATGAGACATGCTCGAATGGTGGTTGCACTTTGTGCAATCTAGGGTATCAAAATCGGGTTTATCACTACTCATTCGCGAAGGATCAACTTTACTGGTGGTCCGGCGCTTTGAATATCGAGTAGTTGGTTTTATCTGATCGGAAAGTCCAATCACTACTGCTCGTCGCACTGTTCGTATTGTTCAACCTCGTTCGAGCTATCGCGTAGCTACTATGACCATGGCCACGGTTTGTATGGCCGCTTTCATATTATATTTTTCGTGGGTGTTTTGGAGGGGCGAGCCGATTGTGACGGCGCCAACGAGATCCTTTGGTGATGTTACGATCGATTGGCTATGCGAGTCTGGGCACTCCTTTCAGGCTACGGGGCAAACCGATTCGCGATCATGTCCGCAATGCAGTAAGCGTAGCTATGTGGTCACCCTGTATCAGTGTGAAGTGCATGGCCGAATGGAAATCATGCTTGGTTATGACGCCGAGCAGGATGATGTTCGTGTGACACGTTGGCGTCTCCCGTCTCGTGGTTGGGTGACGAGCGAAGAGAAGCTTCGATGTCCGCGATGTCGGCGAGCTTTGCGCCGTGCGCCGCGTGATCCACTTGCGCCAATCGGGCGAAAAATCAAGACACGCACTACTGATTAAAACAAGCTTTAACAAAATGTAGTGTCAGGTGCAAGGCAGTATCGTCGTCCTCGAATTAGGGGGCGATGTTTTAACCGATAGCCCTCCGCCTTCCGGGAGTACTCGAATGGTGGGGCGTCAGTTTTTCAACTACCTAAACTATTTCGATACTATTTCGGTTAGGCTCATTTCGTATTTTTGAATTCTGCTGGTAACGCGAAGTCAGCAATGAAAATTTGTGATTTTTCCATCCCGCCACGCTTTGATGCCCAAAGTAATTTCAACCCATCGGGGCTAAAGACGGGTAATCCGTCGAATTCTGGGTTATCGGTAATTCGGACAAACGAATCTCCCTTCGGTGTTGTCATATACAGGTCGTAATTTGTCTTTTTGTTTTGAGAGAAGGCCATATGGTTTGCTTGGGTGAAGATCATGCTTTTACCGTCGGGATACCAATAAGGACACCAGTTGAATACAGGGTTGTCCGTGATGGCTCTGTTGTTGGTTCCGTCTGCGTTCATGATGCGTAGTTGAAGGTTCATGTGTCCATCGACGCGGTGGTCGGCGCGGTAGATAATGTGCTGACTATCAGGTGAAAAGAATGGTCCTCCGTCGTAGCCTGGCGTGAATGTTAATCGTCGTTGGTTTGCGCCGTCGGCGTCCATGACGTACAACTCCAAATCTCCGTCCCGCTGAGACGTGAAGACGATACGCTGGCCATCCGGTGAGTAGGCGCATTCCGCGTCGTATCCTGGCGCTCGTGTTATGCGTTTGAGATTTTCACCTGAGGGGTCAGCTTCGAAGACGTCCATGTGCTGGTTAAAATCCCATTTATATCCTCCTTTGTGATCGTTTTGTTTGGGTTGGTCTACGTTGGGGTCGAGGTGACTTGATGCGAAGATGATTTTTTTTCCGTTAGGGTGGAAAAAGGAGCAAGTGCATGCACCCTTTCCGGTGCTGACCATGGTCAATTTTTTTGATTGCAGGTTGAGCGTATAGATTTGATATTCCGATTGGCCTATGGGCGTGCCCTGGAAGATGATGGTTTTGGCGTCTGGGGAAAAATAGGCTTCGCCGGCGTTGAGAAGTCCCATGCCTTGATTCGTAAGTTGGGTAATGTTGGAAAGGTATCGGCTTTCTTTGGAAACCGCGCACCCGGAAGCGCTAAGAACAAGGGCGACTAGGCTGGTGGCTATGGTGCGATAGTTCATTTGTTAGGTCTCCGAATCGGCGTTTTTGTATATTTTCGAATCTCAAGCGACGCCATCATAATCGAAAGCTTGCATTAGAGAAGTGATGGCTTTGGTTGTTGGCGGTTAGTGCTTGGGCTATTTCGACTATGCAGGCGTTCGATGGTTCTGGCATGATAACCTTCCGCCTGTAAGCGAAAGAACAACATGCCCTACCGACTGGATTCCCGGCTGCGCGGGAATGACGGATGGTTGATCCTTGCCTTATGTGATTTTTCCTGTGTGGCCATGGGTTTGGTGCGAAACCTGCGCTACTAATGCTGATATTCGTCGCCATGCGGAATGGCGTGGCTGTTATGTGGGTCTGCATGAATCGCAACCTTATTATTATAATATAGTTACGGCGCAAGTCCGTTCTGGTGGACGGGCGAAGGGGAACCTGCCGGGGCTAAGGATTGTTAAGTATGGGGTGGAGCAAATCGGCAAAATCTGCCGACACTGAGATACTGCATCTGGAAGATGTTGTGATTTGTACGGGAGAGGCTCAAGGATGGGCAAGGATTCTAATTGGCAGGCTTTGGGTCAGCGGGTAGCCGGTAAGTGGCAAATCCCGTTGGCTCTTGCATCTTTTGTGCTGCTGGGCGCTGCCGTATGGCGGATTCGCCCTTCGCCAAGCGCGCTGCCATTGCAGCGTGCGTACACCCATCTCGATACGATGATCTCCGGTCGTCAGTTCAATGAGGCTGTGGACGTTGTCCATGTGTTGCTTGCCCGCGAAGATTTGTCTGAAAGTGATTTGGCTCAATTGTATATAAGGCTCGGCCGGGCGGCATCAGGTATTGCTCGTCGTGACCGTCTTTTTAATTCGTTAGTCGGTAGTCAAATCGTTGGACATTATCGTTATGCGGCTACTCGTGGTGTGGCGCTTGGTGGCGAGGATTTTGTAAATCTTGGTTTGGCTTCGGAGTGGAAGAAGGACTTCAGTTCCGCTGTTCATTATTTGAAGAAGGCGGAGCAGCAGCCTTTGGAGCATTTGGCTGAGGTGCAATGGCATCGAATTACACTTGAAGATAGATATCTGGAGCCAAGCGACGAGAAGTTGCAAGTCGATCTCGACGCTTATCTGTTAGCCCTGGAGCCTCATCGTCTTGATATGCGGATCAAGGCGTTGGAGTTGCAAATGCAGGTGCTCGATGACCTTGGATTATTGCGTGAGGCTAGCACGATGCTGGTTAAACAAAAAAACGCTTTCGAGAATTCCGATTTTGCGGCGGCGTTTGGGTATTTGGAATCCTGGCTGTTGTATAGTCAGGGGCTTGAAGATGAAGCTGAAACCTACTTACGTACCATTCGAAATGGCTTGAGTGCTGATGATCCGGTTTACGCGAAAACTGGATGGCTTTTAGGGCAGGTGGTGATGGGAGTGAAAACGCCTAAGCGTCCTATGGAGGCCTTGTCGTTTTTTGAAGATGTACTCGAACACCAGGCCAAGAGCCCATACGCGATAGCCAGTCGCGTGGGGATTGCGCAGGCGTATGCGATGTTGGCGCGTCATGATGATGCCATCAGCACATACCGTATTGCGATCGATGCGATGGATGAGCTTACACCCGCTAGGGTCGTGAATCGAGACGTCGTGCGAACGTCACTGGGCGTGTTGGCTGAGACCCAGCGATTGGCGGGGCAACTGGAGGCCGCGACGGGATATGCACAGCTGGCTGTGTCGCTGTTGGACTACGACGACGAAGATGCTGCGGTTGCGATGTTGTCTCAGTTGGTTCAACTTCAGTCCTTGCAAGCAGAAGCGATTGAAGCGGCTGATTCCAGTGATATCAAAGCGCATCGAGGAGGCATGGATTTTATCGAAGTGTCTTCCTCGCCTGGGTCGCGGAAGATGTTTGGGCTTGCGGGTGATACCTATCGTGACCTGGCTAGAATTAATACCTTGTCTGAGCAGCGTGCGGCGCAGGCTGCGTGGCTTTCTGCGCGTCACTATGCACGGGGCGGGTTTCGTGAACGTTCCATTGAGATGTATCGCGCGTTTACGATAGAGCGCCCACAGAACCCGCTCGTACCTCGTGCGCTGTTGCGCATTGGTCAGCAATATCAATCGATGGGTTCGTGGGGGCCTGCGATCGAAGCTTTTCAAAATTGCTATCGAAAATTTCCACGCACGCTAGATGCCGCGCGGGCATTGGTTCCGCTGGCCCAATGTTACCTAAACGAAAAACCTGGTCAGGAAGAACTTGCGGAGAAAGCGTTACGGTTGGTGTTGGAGGATTCGGACGTGTTTACGCCGGATGCGCCAGAGTTTACGTCTGCTATGTTTTTGCTTGGTGATGTGCTGGATCGTCGTCATTCTTTTGAAGAGGCGATTTCCACATTGGAAGAATCGTTGAATCGCTATGGTAAAGATAGGGCTTCTACGCGTGCGAGGTTTTTGTTGGCGGATGCGTATCGTCGAAGTGCCTTGGCTTTGCGTGAAGAGGCCGCGGAAGTGACATTTGCAGGTGAGTTGCAGCAGCTTCGCTCAGAGGCGAAATCCCGGTTAGGGCGGGCGGCTACATTGTATCGGTTGTTGATCGATGAATTTGAAGATCGTGATCCGACTGCGCTAACCTCGCTCGAAAAATTATATTTGCGACATTCTTATTTATACGAAGCGGATTGCTATTTTGAAACGTTGGATTATCAGGCTGCGCTGAAGTTGTATGAGGATGCGGCGGGTTCCTTTCAGGATACGACGTCTTCATTGGCGGCATATGTTCAGATTATTAATTGCGATGTTTTTTTGGGTCGGCCTAACGAGGCGCAGGCGGCGCTTGCGCGGGCACTTATTTTGGTGGACGCTATGCCGCAAGCGTCGTTCGATGATTCGCTGTCTCCTGAGAAGCGAGAAGATTGGCGACGTTATTTTCAATGGTTAGATGAATCGGAACTATTTTAGTGAAAATATTCTAATGATTAATACCCACGAAAAACCTGAGTCAAAGCTTGGCCGTGATGCGCTGTTTTCGTTGTTTCGTAATCAGGCTTCGGCGCTGAGGCGCATGAAGCAGCTGGTGTTGCAGCAGCGGCAAGCTGTTACGCAAGATAATCCTGAGGACTTGTTGAACTTGCTGAAACAAAGGCAAGTTGTCGTGGATGCATTGGTAGGCATGGGAGGGGAAATTAAACGGGTTCGCGGGCAATGGGACCGTCATCGTGATTCTCTCGCTCCCGATGATCGAGCAGAGGCTTCTCAATTTATTCTTGAGATGACTAAATCTTTCGAAGAAATTATGGAATCGGATGCGCAGGATGTAAGGTCGCTGGTGGCGAAGAAGCAGTTGATTGGTAGTGCGTTACAAGCCACGCATACGACGGCTCATGTTGTGTCTGCTTACGCGGGGCAGGTGTTGCCATCTCGCGGAGTTTCTAAATTGGATGAGGCTAGCTGATGGCGGTGTTGGCGACAAAAGAAAATGATCTCGTAGCTGTCATCGAAGCTTACAACGATGTGACAGAAAAGTTGAAGCATTCACATGAAGTGCTTGGCAAAGAAGTCTATCGCCTGCGTGAAGCTTTGCATGAGAAAAATAAGGAGCTGGCGCGGCATGAGCGATTGGCTGCGCTCGGGCAGATGGCTGCTGGTCTGGCGCACGAAATTCGTAATCCGCTCGGCGGTATTGGTTTGTACTCGTCCTTGCTGGAAAAGGACTTGGCTGATCGACCTAAGCAGCAGCGTATTGCCAAATCAATTGGCGAAGGTGTATGCAATTTAGATAAGCTCGTTACGGATATTCTATCTTTTGCGAGAGGCGCTGAGCCTAACCGTCAACTGCACCGATTGGCGCAGGCATTGGACAGTGTGAGTGTGCAAGCTGCGCCGCAGTTACGGGCGAAAGAGGTATCGCTTGAAATTGATCCGGCGTTGTATGACGTCAAGGTGTATGCCGATGTGTCGCAGCTTGAGCGGGCGATCATGAATCTTGTCTTTAATGCTGTGGATGCGGTTGATCGTGATGGTCATGTTTGGATTCGAGGTGGCGCTAGCCAAGAGAAAGCTTCGCATACTTGTATTGTTATTGAGGATGACGGGCCGGGCATTGAGCCTAGTTTGTTGAATCGTGTATTTGATCCGTTTTTTACGACTAAAGATACGGGAACTGGGCTTGGCCTGGCTATTGTGCATCGCATTATCGAGTCCAATGGTGGTTCGATTGCGGCTCGTGCGCGATCGGAGGGTGGCGCGTCTTTTCATATAGCGCTGCCCGTTTCGTGTGATGATACCCAACGTCTGGGATTGGAGGAATAAAATCGATGGCTCGAATTTGTGTAGTGGATGATAGCGATATTTTGAGAGAGTCCGTAGCTGAATCTCTTACCCGGGAAGATCATCGTGTCACGATGTTTGATGATCCTGTCGAGGCCTTGGCTTCCGTGAAACGTGTTGGCTTTGACTTGATTGTATCAGATTTGAAAATGCCACGCATGGATGGTGTGCAACTTGTTCGTGAGCTTCGTGCGGGCGGTTGCGATACGCCGGTGATTATGATGACGGCGTTTGCGACGGTGTCTACGGCAGTCGAAGCCATGAAGGCTGGGGCTTATGATTATTTACAAAAACCGTTTGATACTGCGGCGTTGAATGTTTTGGTCGATCGTGCGTTGGAGCATGATCGACTATCTCGAGAGAACGAGGCGTTGCGGAAATCTGTCGAGGATTTTCGCAAGCCGCGCATGCTGGCTGGGGATTCGCAGGTTATGCAGGCTCTCCGCGAGGAACTAACGCGGGTGGCTGCTAGTCATGCGACGGTGTTGGTTAGCGGGGAATCGGGGACTGGCAAGGAGTTGGTGGCTTCGTTTATTCATGCTCATTCGCCCAGGGCTGACCGTCCGATGTTGTGCTTAAATTGTGCGGCGCTTTCGGCGAATCTGCTGGAGAGCGAACTGTTTGGGCATGAGCGGGGCGCTTTTACTGGCGCGGACCGGACGCGAAAGGGGCGCTTTGAATTGGCTGATGGCGGCACGCTGCTATTAGACGAAATATCTGAAATGGCTCTTGGTTTGCAGGCGAAATTGCTTCGTGTGTTGCAAGAAGGTGAATTTGAGCGGGTGGGTAGTAGTACGACGCGACGGGCCGATGTACGCATCATTGCGACGACCAATCGTAACCTGAAAGAGTGGGTGAGTAAGCGACGTTTTCGTGAAGATTTGTTTTATCGATTGAACGTGTTGCCAGTTACGGTTGCGCCTTTGAGGGATCGTATTGAAGATGTCGCTGGTTTGGTGGCGCATTTTGCTGGCCGTTCTGGTGCGAGCCGAGACCGGAAGAGGCTGCAATTTTCTCCGGCGGCGATGAAATTGTTGAATGAGTATCATTGGCCTGGCAACGTGCGAGAGCTTGAAAATGTTTGCGAGCGCGCGATGACGATTCGTGATGGCGATATTGTTTCTGGTGAAATGATCGAGCCTTGGTTGCGGGCGGAGGCTCGGACGATGACAGAGTTTGGTCCGCTGCGAGAAGGTCGGATGTTGCAAGATATGGAACGGCAGCTCATTGAAAAGACACTGGCTAGATATAGCGGTCATCGGGCGAAGTCGGCGAAGGCGCTTGGCATGGGCGTTCGGACGCTTGGTTTGAAAATTAAACAATGGCGAGAAGAGGCTGCGGCGACGCATGGCGCGGTGGCTGTTTATTAGTTGCGGTTGTTGAGATGGGTGGCGCAGGTTTTGCCGATGGCGCATTTTTTGCATGGAGGAGAGTCACGTGATGTGGCTGATTCGTGCTGAAAAAGCGGTTGTTGGCTTTGGCATGGTTTCTGTAGATAAGAGCCGCTGATGAGTAGGTAGGTTTATGCCTTGTGCGAATGCGCTTGGCGGAAGAGAAAGGGACTTATGTTTGTCTCGAACATAACAGGCCGTGGTGCTGCTCCGGCTTTGCTGGCGACAATGACCTTCAACGAGGCGCGTTTGCGCACGATTGCAGAGAACGTGGCTAATGCTTCAACGCCGGGATACCGGGCGAAGCAGCTGGATACCAAAGGTTTTCAATCGGCGCTACGGAAAGCATTTGATAATCGTGGCAAAAATGCTAGTAAGCCATTTAGTATTGATGGCGGTGATGAGGTGCGGACTGATGCGATGGGGGCGTTGCGGGTGACGCCTAGCTTGGCTCCGGTGGAAAATGTGTTGTTCCATGACGGGACGAATATGTCCATTGAAAAGCAGATGTCGGACCTGGCTGAGACGGCGATGTCTAATGAGCTGACCTCTACCATTTTGTCGGGTTATTTTTCCGGGCTGAGAAAAGCGATTCGTGGTTCGGTATAGGTCGGGTTGCTAAGGCGATAGTCGAAAGGATTGGATTTGTACGGCACACTTGAAGTTAGTACGTCGGCGTTGGTGGCTCAGCGAACGAATCTAAATGTCATTGCTGGTAATATTGCGATGAAAGATTCTATGCGAATGGTTAATGGTGAATGGACGCCGTATCGCCGGAAGGTGGCTTTGATGGCTCCGGGGAATGCGAATGATCCCAGTAAGGCGGGGGTGCGGGTGGATGGTATTGTTGATGATCCATCGCCGTTTAGTCTCAGGCATGATCCGACACACGAACATGCGTACAAGAGTGGCAAGAATAAGGGGTATGTGCCAATGTCCAACGTCAATTATCACACGGAAATGGTAAATGCTTTGACGGCTGCTCGTGCTTTTGAGGCGAATGTGTCGGTTATAGAAATTAGTAAGTCGATGGCGTCAAGTACGCTGCGGCTCTTGGCGTAAGTATGCGTGATCGTGATTGAATAGTTAATTGACGGAATCATAAACGAATGAGCAATCCCATAAATATCACGAACCAAGTGCAGTCCCTGGCTAGTTCCCGATCGTTGTTGCAGACGCCAGGGCAGCAGCCTGTAGAAGGGAAAGATTTTAAGTCGATTTTGTTAGACAGCTTGAATGAGGTGAATCGTTTGCAGGGCGAGGCTGATGCTGGTGTTCAGAAGTTGTTGACTGGCGAGACGAACAATGTGGCCGAAGTCTTAGCGGCGGCGAATAAGGCTGGGATTGCTTTTGATTTGCTTATGGAAGTTCGCAATAAATTGTCGGATGCGTATGACGAAATTAAACAGATGCGGGTATAACTTGCATCGTTGGATGAAGTCGGACTGAGTGGGCGTATTATTTTGTTTCGGATGAATCGAGGGACATGGATGTCCAGTTGATTCACTAGCGAGTTGATTTTTTGAATAAGGCCAAGCCATGGATCGGTTCAGGCAATTTCTAAGCTCTGTTTCAACGCAGTTGAATGAGTTGAATGTTTCGCAGCGCATCGCGATTGCGCTGTGTGCCGCGCTGATTGTTGGTTCGCTGTTTTGGTTATTGCAGTGGTCGACGGTTCCTGAAATGGTTCCTGTTGTGAACGAGAAATTTTCTTTTGAATCGTTGGACGCTGCAGAAGCGGCGTTGACCGCGGACGGGATTGAATACCGAATCGACAATGGCAATCGAATTTTCGTTCGGCCTGGCGATCGTCATAACGCGATTCGAGTGTTACACACTTCGCAAAGTTTGCCTCATGACAGTTTGTTTGATATGGCTACAATCGTAGGGGATAACAATCCATTTCAATCGCCGGATGCTCGTGCGTTTGCGCAAAATGTTGCGCTGGGTAACGAATTGGCGAAGATTATTGCTACGACACCTTCGGTTGTTAATGCCAATGTTATTGTCAATCAGAAGCAGCGTCGGCGCTTGGGGCTTCCCAGCGATGTGCCCACGGCTTCGGCTAATGTGACGTTGGCGTCGGGTGTTGAGATGACGTCAAGTATGGTAGACGGGATAGCGAGATTGGTGTCTGGGGCTGTCGCGGGTTTGAAGCCTTATAATGTGATGGTGCGAGATTCTCGTAGTGGCCAATCGTTCAATGTGCCGCATCCCGACGATTCTTTGAGCTTTGATTATCTGGATAAAGTGAAAAAACATGAGAAACATTTGCTCTCAAAAATCGTCGCCCAACTAGCGGATATTCCGGGGATTCGTGCGACGGTGACGGTAGATTTGGATACGAATCGTCGTCGCACCGAAAAGTTTCTACACGATGATCCACAACCTAAAATTGAAAAGCGCAAATCATCAGAATCAAGTGCCTCGAGTCAACCAGCAGAGTCTGGCGTTCAGGCTAATCTCGGTACGGCTGTGACTGCTTCTGGTAGTGGGCAGAGTAGTACGACGGAAGATAGCGATGTGGAAAATTTTGCACCGCTTCTTACTGAGACTGAAATTGTCGATCAGATGCCTTTGTCACTCAAGCGGGTGACGGCGGCGGTGGCCATTCCTCGCAGTTATATTGTGGGTTTGGTGATGGCCGCGTATCCGGATAAGGAAAACGTCAAGGACGATGATGCGGAGTTCGTGGCTATTTCAGATCGTCAGGTGAGTCGGGTTCGTCAGGAAGTTGATCGGATCGTCATGGCTGAGGATCCTGATGATGTTCGCGTGAGCGTTTATCCAGACATGCAATGGACGGCGGAGGCTGGCGGCTGGCAGGTGGCTACTGGGGAAGAAGCCTTGGCCGCTAATGGCGCAAGTAGTGTCGATACTATGGCACTAATAGGCACATACGGTCCTTCCGCTGGGTTGGCGCTGATGGCGTTGGTCAGCATGTTTATGGTATCTCGGATCACGCGCAAATCCGAAACGGTTGCCGAGGACGAGCTATCGGCTGAATTGCAATTCTCTGAGAGCGATGAGCCATACCTGGCGGGTGGTGAAGCAACGGTTGGCCAGGCTGCGTTATCTGAGAGTTTGCTGATGGGGCGTGAAGTAGATGATGAATCGCTTCGTTTCCAGGAGTTAGGGAATGAGGTCACGCGACTGGTGGAAACCGATCCGAATGGCGCTGCGGCTCTCATTCGTCGCTGGGTTGAAGATGATGAAATGAAAGCATGATAATGATTGAGTATATGAATTCAGAGATTTTGATTATGGTGGGCGTTAATAATATCGTATGACTGATGAAGCGGTTAAATCATTTATCGCGGAAATGTCAGGATTGCGCAAAGCCGCAATCTTGATGATTTCATTGCAGCCCGAGCATTCGGCTGCTATTTTGCGTCAGCTTGACCAGGGGATGATCGAGGATATATCCCGCGAGATTGCTCGGTTGGAAAATATTTTGCCGGCACATCGCGGTGCTATAATAGAAGAATTTTACACGCTTGCCTTGGCCAGTGATTATGTAAAGCTTGGCGGACTTGGTTACGCGAGAAATTTACTTGACAAGGTCTTGTCACCCGATCAGGCAGCTCGCATTCTCCGAATGGTCGAACATCAGGTTCATCAGAAACCGTTTGCCTTTTTGCATAAAACTGATGCCGAAAACCTGACGACTTTTATTCAAGATGAGCATCCGCAGACTATCGCTTTGATTTTGTCGCATGTGACGCCGTCGAAGGCGAGTGAGATTTTGTCTGGGCTGAGTCATTCCAAGCAGATCGAAGTTGTGACGCGCGTTGCACGAATGGAAAACACCAACCCAGAAGTGATTCGTGAGGTTGAAGATGGTCTTGAAATGCGGTTGTCTGGATTGGTTCAGCAGACATTCCAGAAAGCGGGTGGCGTGGAAACCGTCGCTGAGATGTTAAACTTGGCTGATCGCGGTACTGAAAAAAGTATTATTGAAGCGTTGGAAGCACAAGATCCTGATCTGGTCGAACAAATTCGTCGCCTGATGTTCATCTTTGAAGATTTGTTGCTGGTTAATGACAAAGGAATTCAACAGGTTCTCAAGGAAGTGGATAACGAAGAATTGTCGTTGGCGTTGAAGACGGCCAGCCAGGAACTTACAGAAAAAATATTCCGCAATATGTCTGAGCGAGCAGCTACGATGATTCAGGAAGATATGGATTTCATGGGCCCTGTGCGGGTGAGTGATGTCGAAGCCGCGCAACAGAAAATCGTGGATATTGTGCGGCGATTAGAAGACTCCGGCGAGCTAATCATTTCCGGTCGTGGTGGCGAGAAGGAAATGATTGTTTAGTAGATCGTACTTCGTTATTTGGTTAGCAGAGGTTTATGTCAACGGTTATCAAAGCAGGTGAGGCAGTAGCGAAATTCGGATCACTCAGGTCGGTGAACCTGAATGACCACATGGCTGAGGCACGCGCTATTGTTGAACGTGCCCGCAAGGATGCCGAAAAAAGTAAGCGCGAATCAGAACAAGAGGGCCAGGCATTATTCAAGCGTGTTCGAGAAAAGGCGTATGCCGAGGGGTATGAGCTTGGTTTGGTTGAAGGTCGTGAAGTGGGGCGGAAGGAAGCTTTTGCGGAGGCTACCACTCGATTCGATGAGCAGCATGGCGGTATTGTCACTACATTTCAGCAGGCTATTGATGACATTGAATCACTTCGTAAAGACCTAGCTATAAAAGCCGAGCGAGATTTGCTTCAGTTTTCTGTAGGGCTTGCCTCACATCTTACTTATGCCATTGGCCGACTTGATGATCGGGCGACGGTGGCTAACTTGCAGCGAGCGTTGAGGGTAGTAGGTTCTAAAACGGATTTGCGCATTCATGTTAATCCCCGAAACCTTATGGCTATTCGTGATTTTGCGAACACCGTCTTAGAGAAATTTGGTCAGACAAGGCATATAGAGGTATCAGAAGATAGTGATATTAAGCCTGGTGGTTGCATGGTTCGCACGGCGGAAACTGAAGTCGATGCGACGTTAGAACATCAATTAGATCATTTAGTCCGCTTGTTGTTGGGGGAGGAGCCTGCTGATGGCTGAGCTTTTTGCCCAACACAAACATATGATTGATGACGTGAATTGGCACAGCGTCTCAGGCACGGTCGAGCAGGTGACTGGGCTGACGGTTGTCGTCATCGGTTTTCCAGTGGCCATGGGGACGTTGTGTAGTATTCAGCGGGTTCATGGCGACGCGATTGAGGCTCAGGTCGTTGGCATTGACGATTCTCGTGCCGTGTTGATGACACTGCAAGACCCACGTGGTATTAGCGCTGGCGATAGGGTGACGAGTTTGCCTGGTGGCCAATATGTAGGCGTGGGCAGACAAATGCTTGGCGCTATTCTTGATGGTATGGGCCGTCCGATTGGTGGGAATACGCAGTATGCCATTGAATCTCATTATCCCATTATGCGCGACGTCATGCCGCCTCTTAATCGCACAGGTGTGGTCCAGTCGTTAAGCACTGGCATTCGCGCGATCGACGCGATGACTACAGTGGGTAGTGGTCAGCGCATGGGCGTGTTTGCAGGCACAGGGGTTGGCAAGAGTGTGCTGATGGGCATGGTCGCTCGTAACACTTCTGCGGATGTCGCGGTAATTGCCTTGATCGGCGAGCGTGGTCGAGAAGTCGGCGACTTTATTAGAAAAGATTTAGCTGAAGCAGGATTATCTCGTAGCGTGCTGGTTGTTAGCACTTCCGATCAGTCTCCCGTGTTGCGGGTTCGCGCTGGTTTTGTGGCGACTACTATCGCTGAGTATTTTCGTGATCTCGGTAACGATGTACTGCTGTTGATGGATTCAACGACCAGACTTGCGATGGCCCAGCGTCAGATAGGCTTGTCTGCTGGTGAGCCGCCTACCACTAAGGGCTATCCTCCCAGTGTTTTCGCTATGCTTCCGCAATTATTGGAGCGTAGCGGACGCACCGAAAAGGGGAGCATCACCGGATTGTATACGGTGTTGGTTGAGGGCGATGATATCAATGAGCCAATATCTGATGCGGTGCGTGGTATTCTTGATGGTCACATATGGCTGGATCGAAGTTTGGCTAATCGTGGGCATTATCCCGCGATGTCAGTGCTTGAGAGTATCAGCCGTGTCATGCCAGACATCACAGATCAGGCTCATCGTGACGCGGCAGCCATGGTAAAGCGTGTGTTAGCCACATGGATGGACATCGAGGATTTGGTCAATGTCGGTGCTTACGCGCCTGGCGCCAATGTCGATTTTGATGTGGCTGTAAAGATGAAGCCAGTGATCGATCAGTTCCTTTGTCAAAAAGTAGATGAGCAGGCAGGCATGGATGCGAGTAAGCAATTGCTGCTCGCTTTGGCGCAGGATATTCAAAATTTGCAGGCGAAATTGAGTGCTAAATCTGGAGCAGTAGCACCAGTCATGGCTGGGGCGAAGGCGTAGATAGATCATGGCAGAAACTTTTACATTTCGATTGGAATCTATTCGTCGCTTGCGCAGGCAAGCGAGAGATTCCCAGCGCCGCGTCTTGGCAAAGGCTATTGAGCATGCTTCCACCGCTCAGCGTCATGTTCAACTTCTTAATGAACAATTGCAAGGGAACGTGTCGAGGTCACGATTTGCTCGTGATACTGGCCCAATTGACATAACAGCGATGCGGACGAATGAATTTCATCAAGGTTGGTTGCAGCGGCGCATTCTCGAAACGGGTCAATCGTTGGGCGAGCGTCAGTATGAGGTTAGCCAAGAACGGGAAAATCTTGCTAAAGCTAACCAGCAGCTTCGTGTTTTGGACAAGTTGCGAGAGCGTCAGCATGACCGATTCAAGTTGGACCAAAACAGAAGAGAGCAGGCGATTAGCGATGAAGCTGCGCTCAGTATGTATCAGCGATCTAGATCAGCTAATAACAGGAGAGAGGGTGTTTGATGGCTTTGGTTGCGTCTATGCGAAAAACTTATGATGCCGTGGCGCTTTTCTCTGTGCTAAACGTGTTGGTGTTAGCCGGCTTTATTGCTTACCTGGTGGGTGGCGGCGTGCTGGATGGCGATAAGGTTCAGGCGATAGCAGCGGTGATGCGCGGCGACGCTGCCGAGCCTATGCCCGGGGAAGAAAAAGATGATGCTGACGCGCCCCAAGAGGGAATGGGTATTCCGGACGAAGGGCCTGTGTCGTACTCCGCTTCTCAGATTGAGCGAGAGATTTTACAGCGTGAGTCACAACGGTTTAAGGAAGAATTGAAGCAGCGACTCGCCTTAAACAATAGCATACTTCTGCGGATTTCAACGGAGCGTGAAGCGTTTCGTGCCGAACGGGAGAACGCCGCGAAACGTGATTCGGACGATGCGAAACGTCGTGAGGGTATTGGGTTTAGCAAGCAGATGGACATTTATAACCAGCTTGCCCCACGGGTGGCGGTACAACATTTGTTAGCCATGGAAAATCCTGACGATGCAGCAAGTGTGTTGTTGCAAATACCAAGTAAGAAAGCAAAAAAGATCGTCGAAGCTGCGAAGCGTGGTGACGATCTGACTAAAATGATGGAAGTCCTGCGTCGTGTAAGAAAAGCAGCCCCTGCACGGGCGAACGCAATAACTAAGAAATGATAACGCCAGAGAAAATAACGTATGCAGTCTAGCACAATTGCAAATACCGCTCCGAAGAATGCGCCAGCACCGTTGCGCAAAGGTGATGAATTGCGCAATCGGCTGGATGGCGCTGATGAGGTCAATCAGCCGACTGCGGTTGCTTTTGATGTATTGCTGTCGGCGATGTCGCAATCACAGGCCAGGTTTAATAACGTTCAAGATATCCAATCAAGCGAGAGCATGTTTGAATCGCCCAGTGAACAAGGGGTTGCGAATAGAAGTGCTGGTTCTGATAGTAGTAGTTTGTCGTCGAGCGATTTAAGACGAGATGCACGATTAGATCGAACGAGTCTGGATTCAAGACTGGCCGACGGCGAATCGAAATCTCAGGGTAGTCAAGCTTCGACTTCATCTAGTCGTGATGCAACTTCGTCAGATTTTGCGTCGAGATCTTTAAACTCTCAAGGCCGACTTTCTGCGGAAAGATTTTCAGTGACTGCGGAGAGAAAAACGCAGGCTGGTTATGCAAGTAGGCGTAGCGTGACAGCAACCAGTGTCGGTTCCACTAAAGGCGATCCTTCGGTCATTCAGCCACCGCGTAATAATCCAGATTCTGTAGCTGTGACTGCATCAGTTGGGAAGGCTTCACCGACGTCATCATCACCCTTGACAAACGCCGCGCAGCAGGTGGCCAAGATTTTAGCGACAGGACCATCGCAAGCTTCTACTACTAATAAGCTGGCGACTGGCCCTGGTACTCCTCCATTAGCAAGGGAAACGGCGAACGCGCGACAGGCGAAAGGCCAAGCAACGGATCGGCCAGCAAACTATGAAGATGTTGTCAAGACGTTGAATACGCGTCGTCCGGGTGCGGCGGCGTTTGAGCAGTTGGTGCAATCGATTCGGATGCGGTCTATAGGTGGGAAGTCCTCTGCAAATTTGCAACTGAATCCACCGGAGCTTGGCCGGATTGTAGTGAATGTAGAAATGGACGGGGATGATGTGCGTATCAATGTGCATACCGAAAATTCCGAAGCCAGAGATTTGTTGTTGGATCGCGTGGCTAATTTGCGAGAGGCGTTGCAGGATGTGGGGATACGTGTGGATCAATTTCAGGTTGATGCAGATGTCGATTCTTTGCCCGATCAGCAAGTAGGTTCTCAGGATGCCAGGCCTCAGGATGGGAATGCTACCACGAGAGACCGTGACGCCGCTTTTAATAAGAGGGCGAGTGGGATGCCCAGTCATCGGATGGTTGATGCGGTGCAATCGCCAACAGAGGTCGGCAGTGTCGTGGATGTGGCAGGTATTATAGATGTTAAGATTTAATATGCGTTATGTGGCGAGTGCTTAGTCAGGGTTGGGTTAGCAGGAGAGTAGATTGTGAGTGCAATAGGTGAAATACATTCGGGAAATGCGGCTGCACCAAGTGCGGACACAAATGGCTTGGGCGTACTATCCAGTGAGGATTTTTTGAAGTTGTTGATTACTCAGATTTCGACGCAAGACCCACTCGAGCCTGTTGGCAATCAGGAATTGCTGGATCAAATTTCGTCGATTCGAGATATTGAGTTATCAACTTCTCTTACGGACTCGATCCAATCGCTGACGGGGCAGCAGAACTTTGCGGCGGGGTCTGCGCTTATTGGGCAGTTTGTTACTGCGAATCCAGATGAAAGTGGAAATGCCGCATCGGGTGTTGTGGAAGGTGTGCGTTTCGAAGGCGATGGGCAGGCTGTGTTGCAGCTTTCTGGAGGCGGTGAACTACCCTTGGCTAATGTTCAAAAAATCGAGCCACCGGTTCGAGCGGCTGAGTCGTTGGTTGGCTCTACGATAGTTGGCATGGTGACGGCAGAAGGGCGTGCGCCAGAATTGGTGGAAGGCTTGGTTAGAGCGGTGCGTAAAGAGGATGGCCGCGTTCTTCTTGAACTGGATTCTGGTGAAGCTTTAGATTTTCAAAATGTGTTAAGTGTCGCGCCATCTAAAGAGTAGATCATGGCCAAGAGTGAGTAGGGAACGGTTAGAGAAATCATTCTTGTCTTTCATGCTCAGCGGGGCCTGTGACAAGGCATAGAAGGGAATAGTCTTAATGTCATTAACATCATCTATGATGGTCGGGTTCTCGGGGATTCGTAGCAACAGTGTGGGCGTTGATGTGGTGGGTGATAATCTTGCCAACCTCAACACGACGGCCTTCAAAGGTCAGCGCGTAAATTTTGAGACGCTACTCTATCGAACCATTGCAGAAGGCGAAGGGCCTAGTGCTACGAGTGGAGGGGTATTGCCGCGTCAGATTGGTACAGGTACGCAGGTCTCAGCGATTCAAAGAAATTTTGAACAAGGCGCGATTAATAATACAGGCTTTCCGACAGACTTCGCAATTGATGGCGATGGCTTTTTTGTTCTCAGCGGGGCACAAGGGCAGCCGCTTTACACCAGAGATGGTGCGCTACGGCTTGATGCGAGTCAGACGCTGGTCTCCGCGACCGGCGATGCGTTGCAAGTTTTTACGGCGAATGCTGATGGTACAATTGATACGGGAACATTGAGCGATCTTGCCATTCCTTTGGGCAGCGCTAGTGCGGCGGTAGCTACTGACAACGTGATTCTGGACGGGCAGCTTGACAGCGCGACGACTGTATCTTCGGCTGGGGCGGTCGTGACTTCTCAAACACTCACCACAGCGGGCGGTGTAGCGGCGACTTCTGGAACGGCGCTGACGGCGTTGGTCGATCGTAACGGCGTGCCTTTGTTTGCTGCGGGAGATTCACTTTCGTTTGGTGGCCAAAAGGGTGGTGTCTCTCTCGCGCCGACGACGTTTGTCGTCGGGCAAGATGGTTCGACCCTTGGTGATTTGGCCGGGCGCATGCAAGCGGTTTATGGCATAAACACGGATGCTGCGACGGGAACATCGCCGGGCGTTACGATTGGTGATGGCAGCGATTTTCCTGCAGGCTCATTGGTCGTGCGATCTAATGTTGGCGACGTAAACGCGATTACCTTGGACGCATCTTCGATTGTGAATCAGACCGGGGCTAATGTTTCGCCGTTTAGTTTTAATACGGTAGAACCATCGGTGGGTGAGGGCGTGACTACAAGCTTTGGCGTTTTTGATTCGTTAGGGAATTTGGTCAACGTGCGTGTCCGGGCGACGGTTGAGTCGAAGTCGGATACCGGAATTACCTGGCGATTTTTTGCAGAGTCGGTAGACGATTCGGATGTTTCTCCTTCTCTTGGGACGGGGACGGTTACTTTTGATCCCAACGGGCAATTCGTCGGTTCGACAGGTACCGATTTAACGATCGATCGGGCTGGAATTGGTTCTGGAACACCAGCTAATTTCTCGCTTGATTTTAGTGGGTTGACAGGTCTGGCAAGCGCCGATGGAGACTCCAATCTATTCATGGCCAGCCAGGATGGTTCGCCGACCGGTGTGATGAACGGATTTTCAGTCGATCGAGATGGCGTCGTTACGGCTGCTTTTTCCAATCAGGAAACGCAGGTACTTGGACAGGTTGCACTAGCTACATTTCGTAACAATGAGGGTATGGTTGCGGTATCTAACAATACATATGTAGAAGGGCCTGACTCTGGCAACGTCGAACTGGTCACCCCTCAGACTGGGTTATCGGGCGCTGTGCTGGAGGGGGCGCTGGAGCAGGCGAATGTTGAAATAGCTCGGGAATTTATTAGTTTGATTCAATCACAGACCGGCATTACCTCAGCCAGTCGGGTTGTGCGGGTTGCTGATGAGCTTCTGCAGGAATTGCTGTTGTTGGCCAGATAGCATCTGTTGGCAGTTGTGAATGTCTGCTGATGTATCAGAGGAAAAATGACCATGATTACACTGACTCGATTGAATAAACGTGTTGTCGTGGTCAATGCTGATTTAATCAAAATGTTGGAATCGACGCCGGACACGCTCGTTACGCTGGTCAACGGCGATACGATGATGGTATTGGAGTCGGTGGAAGATGTTGTGCGACGTGCGATCGATTATCAGCGTCAGATTCGCGCGTTTAATGTGGTGTGAACGTGTGTTGATTTCGAATCAGCGAGACGTGATTTATCGGGCTAGCTAATAGCGCGTGATACATAAGCGCAGGGAAATTCGTGCTATGTGCTTGTTCACTAACGCACCGCGAATCTAACGTCGATATGGCAGAAGGAACTGTCGCGCATTTTGTGCGACCTTGGGATAACAGCGATGGATATTGCAACCATTATCGGTCTGGTCATGGGCGTTGCCTTGTTGCTCTGGGCGATTTTGTCGAAGACTGATCTTAACGCTTTCGCAGATGCGGGGTCTGTAGCTATTGTTATTGGTGGGGCGATTAGCGCCGCGATGATTAGCTTCCCGTTAAAGAATCTTCTTGGCGTTGCGAAGGTCGTGAAGAACTGCTTTTTTGCCACGTCGCATGATCCGAATGAGGTTATTGCGGAGCTGGTAAAATATGCTGAAGTCGCAAGGCGGGATGGTATTCTTGCATTGGAAAACGCGATCTCTGATGTCAAGGATGAGTTCCTGGTATCCGGCATTCAGATGGCTGTTGATGGTACGGACCCTGAACTAATCGAAAATATCATGATGAACGATGTTGAGGTTATTGAGGGGCGTCACAGCGATGGTAAAGCTTTGTTCGACAACATTGGAAGATACGCCCCAGCCTTCGGTATGATCGGTACGCTCGTGGGTTTGGTCATCATGCTCGGAAACATGGCTGACCCTGCTTCGATTGGCCCGGCTATGGCGGTCGCGCTTTTGACGACGTTGTATGGCGCAGTCGTGGCTAATCTAGTTGCGTTGCCTATGGCGGATAAGTTGGCGCTTCGTAGTCGTGAGGAGATCATGATGAAAATGATCGTTGTGCGCGGCGTCATGGCTATACAGTCTGGGGATAATCCTCGTATCGTTGAGCAAAAATTGAAGACGTTTTTGCCGGCTCGGCTTCGCGGGATGGGTGAAGACGCTGAGGCTGCGGCCTGATTTGAGTATCGATCATGGCTAAGAAAAAAGAAGAACCCATGGTCGGCGCACCGGAGTGGATGGTCACCTATGGTGACACCATGACGTTGCTGCTTTGTTTTTTCGTTATTCTGGTGTCGATGAGTGAGATCAAGCAGGACCAGAAATTTCATCAGGTGATGGAATCTTTGCGAAAAGCGTTTGGCGGTTATGTGGGGACGGTTGGAGATGCGCCCATAGAAAGCATACCCATCACCGGTCTGATTAAGCGTCTGATGGAAATTGAAACCGTGCAGTCGTCCAAGGAGATGGGCGATTCGGATGATGAAGGGATACACGGTAAAAAGTTCAGAGTGACCAACGTGCGTGATGGCCTGGAAGTTGTCATAGGTGGGAAAATCACTTTTGAAAAATTTAGCGCGACGTTGAAACAGGAGGCGAGAGAATTAATTGAGGAAACGGCTCAGCGCCTCCGAGGGTACAACACGAAAATTCTCATTAGAGGTCATACGACAAGAGAGCCGTTACCGGATACGTCCACCTACGCCGACACCCGCGATCTTTCCTATGCAAGGGCAAGATCAGTAGCTAGGGCGTTGGAAGAGTATGGCGTGCGAAGAGTGAGAATGACTATCGTTGCGGTTGGTGAAATGGAACCACTGGTACGGCAGGCCTACACGGAAGAACGGCGTGCCTTGAACCGTAGAGTTGAGATTATGGTTACGGAGGACCTTATTGAAGAATATGCCGGCTCGACGCTGGCAGACGATTTGTAGGAGTCCTCATAATGGCTGAAGAAACAGAAAATCAAGCGGCATCGGCTCCAAGCGGGAGCAAAAAAATGCAAATTATCATCGTCGCCCTATTGATGCTGGGAGAAGGGGCGGCTGTGTACTTCGTGGCGAATGCGATGAGTCCGCGCCCCATTCAGGGGTTTGCCGTTGAGGCTGATAACGCGGATGGTGAAGACGCCAGCCCTATGGACGAGCTGGTAGAGATTGATATCGCGGATTGTAAACCCAGCAATAAAATGTCTGGAAAGTTGATTCTTTTTCAAATGCGCACCTCAGCCCTGATAGCTGCGGTCGATCTGGAGAATGTGACGACTCTACTGGAATCAAAGGGCGGGCGCATACGAGATCGCATCAATTTTGTGATTCGCAGTGCTGATCCCAAGCACTTGAACGAACCAGGGCTGGAAACAATCAAGCGTCGTATTAAGAATGAGTTGGATCGCCTTTTGGGTGATGAGCGGCTTATCAAGGAAGTACTGGTTCCAGAACTACTTCAATCAAACGCTGGCAATTAGGTGTGGCGATCCGCCCACGATCGTCGATAGAACGTGGGTACACGGGTGGTCCGTGCGCGCATAGGACTTTTTTGCATGACAGCGCAAGAAAATGACAATCCAGCTCCTGGATCCCAGGCCGATGATAGTGGGGCTATTGACCAGGGAGACATCGATTCTATGTTCGGATCCGATGCCCCGGCAGAAAACACCGAGACCCCAGGCGCAGATTCTGCGCAAAGTGAGCCGCCGGTAGTTGAAGAGCTTGTGGACGGTCCGCCACCTATCGATCAGTCATCTATTGATGCCATGTTCGGCGGAGGGGATGCTTCGGAGCCTGCCGCGGAAACTGAGGCGGAAGCTGCTGGGCCTGCGGCTGTCGATCAATCAGATATCGATGCGATGTTCGGCGGAGATGCTGCGGCTAGCGAACCTGCGGCTGAACAAGCCGAAGAGTCCGGCGCGGCTGCCGTCGATCAATCAGATATTGATGCCATGTTTGGTGGAGATGAATCCGAAGGTGATGCCGCAAGCGCTGATGTGGTCGCTACTCCTGCTGTGGATGAGCCTCCCGATGAACGCCTCGATACGCTCGGTCGCCCGTTTGATGCTGCCGCTGCTGAAATGGCCGCTGCTATCGCTGAAGAAAAAGAAGCTGCCGCCGCCGCTGCAGCCGCCGCGCCGCCTCCTCCACCGCCACCCCCACCTCCTCCGCCAGTACATACTGAAGCGGTAAGCCTGGAAGATTTTGGTAGCGAAGGCCTTGGTTCGATCGACCCGAAGCGTGTGACGATGCTGAGTGATGTGAAGCTTCGCGTTCGCGTCGAGCTTGGTCGGTCTCGCATGTTGGTGGAAGATGTATTGCAATTGGGAGAGGGCAGCGTTGTTGAGTTACAAAAGGCGGCTGGTGATCCAGTTGATATCATTGTCAATGAGCGGCTAATTGCCCGCGGTGAAGTGCTCGTGCTTAATGATAATTTTTGTGTTCGTATAAGTGAAATTGTAGCGACCGATCCGCACCGGGTTACGGTATAGCCTATATATAAACGATGGCCAGGATGGCAGTCGTGGATAGCGAGTCATGGATGACTAGACAAATCAAATATTTTCAAAAGCTACGATTCTCAAATTCTCTTAGCCGAACCAGGGCGATAGGTCTTGCGGTTATTATTTTCCTGGTACAAACAATGCTTTTAGGTTCTTGGTGTTCAGTCACCATGGCTACGCCTCCCGGCCACGAGGCTGCCACGACTGCAACGGCTACGAATCAGAGTGTGACGCTGAATAAGCCTGCTGCTGAAATCGAACCGGGACAACTCGCGGAAAATGCTGAGAATTCGATCTACGAAGAGCCAACCGAAAAAGCCAGCCAGGCAGATGGTTCGTCAGCAAAAGCGGGTTTAATGCTTCCTCCGCGTGGCGAACCTTCTCGTAGCGGTGTCGGTTCCTCTCGCCAGTTTCGTACTTCAGAGCTAGCCCCTGTGCCGTGGTATCGCAGCGGTGTTGGCGCTCTTTTTATAGTCTTAGCCGTGATCTGCGGGGCCTATTTTGCCATTCGCAAATGGGTTCCCACGATGAAAAGTGCTGACGGGAACATTATCAAAGTGTTGAGTCGGACTTCGCTATCGCCAAAGCACCAAGCTGTGTTGGTGAAAGTAGGGAAGCGTATGTTGCTGGTGGGGATGACCGCAGAAAACATGACCACGCTTACGGAATTGACGGATGATGATGAGTTGGGCGATGCCTTGGTTTTGTCTGGTGATGCTCGACGAGATAGTCGGGTGCAGTTCGAAACGATGTTAGGGCAGGAGCAGGAACGTTTTACCGATGAAGAAGTTGATGAAGACTCGCCTCAGCCTCTGAAGGGACGCCGTGAGCCGTTATCGAAATTGTTGCAAAGGCTGCGGCAGCTTCAGTCGTCATCGTAAAGGATTTAGTCGTCTGGGAAATCTCGAAAGTGCGTCGGAGACGCGCTGTTTTGATCGAGCATGGAGGCTCGTTGCGAAATCGAATTATATATTTCGTGTTGATCATTTTTGTCTGCCAGGCCAACGCGGCTTGGGGGCAATCTGCCACGTCTGCGCCCTCGTCGTCAGTTTTTAGTAATCCCCTTAGCATTCCTGATTTAGGAAAACTTGTTCCGACCGCGACAGATTCTAAAGGGGTTAGTTCCTCGCTGCAGATTTTGGTTTTGCTCACGGTGTTGACGCTTGTCCCGTCGATTCTGGTGATGATGACAGCCTTTCCCCGGATTATTATTGTGCTGGCGCTTCTGCGTCAAGCCATCGGTACGCCTCAGTTACCGCCCGGGCAGGTGCTGCTTGGGTTGTCGCTATTTATGACCATACTAATTATGTCGCCTGTATGGCACAAAATACAAACCCAAGCGGCTGAGCCGTATTTTGAAAGCCGCATGGGGCAAGAGCAGGCGATGGAGATCACGGCGGGGCACCTCAAGGATTTTATGTATCGCCAAATCGAGCGAGCCGAAAACTTTGAAGATATTTACCTTTTTCTGGAGTATGCAGAAGGACGTGAAATACCTACGAATCAAGCCATTGAAGTCGCGACGGTTCCCATGACGGTGATGATACCTGCGTTTCTGCTGAGTGAGTTAAAGACCGCATTTATCATGGGTTTTAGAATTTACTTGCCATTTCTTGTAATTGATATGGTGATCGCAACGATCTTGATTTCTATGGGCATGATGATGCTGCCGCCGGTATTGATTTCACTGCCGTTTAAGTTGCTCTTGTTTGTGTTAGCTGACGGATGGCATTTGGTCGTACAGACTTTGTTGAACAGTTTTTCGTAGTGTGGTTCGTTGAGGAGAGAAGAAAATTGGATTTTAACACCGCGTTAGAACTCGGACGCCATGCGTTTTTGATGGCGCTAATGACTTCTGCCCCTATTTTGATGATTGGGTTGGTGGTCGGTTTAATGATTTCATTATTTCAGGCGGTAACACAATTGCAAGAACAAACGCTTACCTTTGTTCCCAAAATTGCTGCGATGGTAGTCGCTGGAGGGATTTTTATCCCCTGGATAGCTAACCAGATGATTGCTTATACGCGGACGTTGTTAAGTACGCTTCCGTTTTGATGTGGTGAAAAATTAACTCGGAGAGTGTGTGAGTGCCCTGGTCGCTATTTGAAATTCTGTCTTCGCTGCCAACTTTTGCGTTGGTGCTATTTCGCCTTGGCGGATTGATGGCTACTGCGCCTATATTTGCCAGTAGCATAGTGCCCATCCGTGTTCGCATCGGGCTGGCGATGACATTGTCGGCCATGATATTTCCATTCGTAAAACAACAAGTACCTTCGGAAATTTCTCTTGTCAGTGTACTTGTTTCGGGTACGGGCGAAGTATTGGTTGGGTTATCCATTGGCTTAGCTATCACCATCATTCTTACATGCGCAGACATCACCGGGCAGATGGTCGCTCAGCAGGCTGGCATTGCTTTGGGGCAGGTGTTTGATCCGTCACGGCAGGATCGTACAACGGTGGTGGGGCAGATATACGGCTTGACGCTGCTGACGATGTTTCTCGTCGCGGGGGGGCATCGTGCGACTCTAGCAGCGCTATTGGATACCTACGCGGTGATACCCGTGCTGTCTTATAATTACGACGAGTCTGTGGTTCTTCTTCTGATCGAAATGTTGACGGCTGCGCTTATTTTAGGCATTCGGTTAGCGGCCCCGGTGTTAATCGCATTGTTCCTAGCCAGTGTCATGCTCGGGTTTTTATCGCGTACGATGCCTCAAATGAATATCCTCAGCGTTGGTTTTACATTGCGTGTGATGATCGCCTTAGGCACCGCTGGTCTTGCACTGGCTAGTTGTCACGAACTATTGCTCGATGGCATTTGGGCTGGCTTTGAAGATATTCGCAGCTCCTTTGGCTTGGATGTCTCGCGTATGAGGTTGGTGAACTGATGGGTATTTTTGACGTAGATGAAAAGACGGAAGCGCCAACGCCGCGTAAGCGAGAGGAGTCACGCAAAAGTGGCCAGGTTGCGCGAAGTCAAGACTTATCCTCAGCTGTGTTATTGTTTGTCAGTTTCTTATCGCTTGGATGGTTTGGTCCAGCGCTTTGGCGAAGCTTGGTGATGATGCTGCAGGCTGCTTTGGGGCCTGAACATCCTACAAACGTTTCTAACATTCTCCCGCTGGGTGTGGCCATGGTGCGAGAATCTTTAATGAGGATAGCTCCGTTTCTACTGATGATTCTGGTGTCGCTGCTGATTGTTTTATATGCCCAGGTTGGCTGGCTGATTACGGGGAAACCGTTGATGCCAAGCTTGAGCAAAATCAGTCCACTGAAAGGTTTTAAGCGTTTGATGTCAATTAAGTCATTGATGACAGGCATCATTAATTTTGGAAAGCTGCTGATTGTCGTCACGATAGCTATATTTTTTATCATGAACAATCTGCCAGCTATCATGTTTGCGTATACGCTGGAATTTTATGCCGCGTTTCAGTTAGGGGCGAGCTTGGCTTATAGTCTGGCGATGCAAATGTCAGCGGCTATGCTTCTGCTCGCGCTGCTCGATTTCGCCTGGCAAAAATATCGCCATGAGCAAGAACTTAAGATGACCAAGGAAGAGGTCAAAGATGAAATGCGAAGTATGGATGGCGATCCAAAAGTTAAAGAACGACGACGGCGTGTACAAATGCAGCTCGCTTTGCAACGGTTGCATAAAGACGTGCCGCAAGCAGATGTGATCGTTACGAACCCTACTCATTTAGCTGTAGCCATTGCCTATGACGCAGATAACATGCCGTCCCCCAAGGTCGTGGCTAAAGGGGCGGACTATATCGCGCTGCGCATAAGACAGATTGCTACGGAAGCGGGCATTCCCATTGTGGAGCGTAAACCATTGGCGCGAGCGCTCTATGAAACGGTGGAGCCTGGTGAATATATTCCTGAGCGATTTTTCTTAGCCATTGCTGAAATTCTTGCGTTTGTTTACGAACTATCCGGCGGTGGCCCACCAAAGTCGAAAGGCGGATCAACGAAAAGAAAAGCGCCGATGGCAGCGGTGTAAATATGTAGTGAACGGTCTGAGTTGTGTGTAATGAGATGTATTGGAAAAAAGCTGTAAAGCATAAGTAGTAGTTACATGGCGAAGTTTGAGATGTCAGGCGCGAAAGTTTTACAAAGCGTGTTGCGTTATCAGGGGATGGCGTTACCGGCAGTTGCGCTTTCGCTTATCCTTGTAATCCTGATCCCATTGCCGACAGCGGTGATGGATTTCATGTTGCTAGTTAATATCATGGTGTCAGGTATCGTTTTGCTGACAGTTATGTATATGAAAAAGCCGTTAGAGTTTTCATCATTTCCATCACTCCTGCTAGGCCTAACGCTATTTCGATTGGTTTTGAATACGGCTACGACGCGACTGATATTAACTAACGCCGATGCTGGATATGTTATCGAGACATTTGGTGGATTCGTAGCCCAAGGCTCTCTTGCGGTTGCGGTGATCATTTTTTCGATCATCGTCGTTATTCAGTTCGTTGTGATAACCAAAGGTGCGACAAGAATTGCCGAAGTCGCAGCTAGGTTTACGTTGGACGGTATGCCGGGCAAGCAGATGGCTATCGACGCCGACCTTAATGCAGGGATTATTACCGATGAGGACGCGAAAGAACGACGGTCTGAAATTACGCGAGAAGCCGACTTTTATGGTGCGATGGACGGAGCCAGCAAGTTTGTGCGCGGTGATGCCATCGCTGGTCTTATCATTACGCTCATCAACATCGTAGGTGGTGTGTATGTCGGCTTGGTGGAGAAGGGGTTTGATATCGTAGAAACCTTGCGCACTTTTACGATTCTCACTATAGGTGACGGTTTAGTCTCTCAGATTCCTGCTTTTATTGTTTCTGTCGCAGCGGCCATGATCGTGACACGGTCAGCATCCAAGAAAAATCTTGGCGAGGAATTGATCGATCAGGTGACAAGTCAGCCTATCGCGCTGGCTATGATTGCCGGTTTTTTATGCATCTTGGCGCTAACGCCATTGCCTAAGGCGCCGCTCTTTGTGCTGGCATTGTCCAGCGGGACGATGGCCTATTTGCTACAACAGAAATCAAAAGTGGCTGTAGTTAAGGCTGCGGCTGCCAAAGTCAAACCGGCTGAGCCTGACCGTATTGAAAGTCATTTGTCGCCAGACCCTATGGAAATGAATGTGGGGTACGGCTTGATCAAACTGGTGGACCGTAAGCAGGGTGGTGACTTGCTCGATCGTATTACGAATTTACGCAAGCAAATAGCTATGGAGTTGGGCATCGTTGTGCCGCCTATTCGTATTCGAGACGACATACAGCTTGAGCCTAATGCGTTCCAGATTAATCTCAAAGGTTTCGAAATTGGGCGTGGTGAATTACTCCCCAATCATTTGATGGCTATTGATTCCGGCGCGGTATCAGAACGTATCAATGGGATGGACACGAAAGAGCCTGCGTTTGGTCTGCCGTCGCTTTGGATTGAAGAGTCACAGCGGCATGAGGCTGAGCATCGTAACTATACGGTGGTAGAGCCGACGAGCGTAGTGACAACTTACCTGACGGAGCTTATCAAACGACACGCTGACGAGTTACTGACACGAAAAGAAGTGAACCGATTGTTAGACAATCTGCGCGAACGGTCTCCAAAACTTGTTGAGGAGGTGATTCCCGATGTACTCAAGCCAGGTGAAGTGCAGCGGGTGTTGCAGGCTTTGCTGCGTGAGCGTGTGGGTATTCGTGATTTAGAAAGTATTTTGGAAACTATTGGCGACTGGGCTTCGCGCACGAAAGATACTGAGATACTCACAGAGTATGCTCGAAATGCACTGGCTCGTGGATTATGTCACCAACACAAGGGCGAAGATGGTCGAATACATTGCATTACGTTTGATCCTTCGGTGGAAGAAGCCATCGCTAAGAGCATTGACCGCACGGACCGGGGCACAATTTTGACCATGCCCGGGCATATGCAAAGCCGGGTTGTCCAGGCGATAAGTGAAACTGTTGAGAAGGCGGCCTTGGCGATGAAGGGACGGCCGCCTGTCATTTTGTGTCCACCGCAAATTAGAGCGTGGGTGCGAAAAATGATTGAAGTTAAGCTCCCTGCTGTCGTGGTTCTGTCATATAACGAAGTCGTTCGTGGTTTTGAGGTCGAGTCTCATGGGATGGTTACATTAAGGGATGATACTGAAAACGTTTCGCGCACAAACAATGGCTGAGGCTCTGTCTCAGGTTAAGAAGGAATTCGGCTCAGATGCTGTGATTCTCAATACTCGAAGTCTGCCCAAACGGCTAGGCTCCGGTCGCCAATTGGTTGAATTGACAGCCGCTCGTCAGAAACAGGATTTGCCAGTAGAACTTCGCACTGGTACGATTCCCATGAGGTCGGGGCGGGAAGATCAGTCACAAGCAGATGGAGCTGCCACAGTGATGACAGGCGCGGGCCAATCCAGAATGTCTGGCGAGTCAAGCTCGTTAGCGGCGGAGCTGTCCAGTCTGAAATCATTAGTGGGCGAGTTGGTTCAACATCATCGACGAGATGGCATGAGTGACGCCCCCAAGGCACTTTTTGACGCGCATCAACAATTAATCACCAACGATGTTGCCGAGCAATTAGCCTCTGAGTTAATTGAAGACCTCAAGCGATCATTGCCTAAAAAGTCGCAAGAAGATCCGCGGGCTATTCGCCGCCATTTAGCGAGTTCTATAGCCAAAATGATCCCTTCGGTTTTACCAGGTGAATTATCTTCATTGACGGGGCAGCGTGTGATTGCCTTGGTTGGTCCTACTGGAGTGGGAAAAACGACTACAATAGCTAAAATAGCCGCGAATTATAGATTGCGTCAGCATAAGCGCGTCGGGCTAATCACGATCGATACATACCGAATCGCAGCCGTGCAGCAGTTGCAAACCTACGCCCAAATTATCGACGTGCCGATTGAAGTCGCTGCGACGCCGATGCAGTTTCGCGGGGCGCTAAGTCGTCTAAAAGATTGCGACATCATTTTGATAGACACCGCCGGGCGCAGTCAGCGCGACAAAGCGAAAAACGATGAGTTGCAGGTGTTTTTTGATATTCAAAAACCGGATGAAATTCATCTTGTGCTTTCGACAACTTCTAGTCCACAAGTTTTGAAGCAATCCATTGAGCGATTCAGGTCAACAGGTTTCGATCGTTTGATCCTGACCAAGCTGGATGAAGCCGTTGGTTTTGGCGTTATTCTTGCTTGTTTAATCAAAGCTAAAACGAAGCTATCGTACTTAACGATGGGGCAGGAAGTGCCGGATGATATTACGGTAGGCGAAGGCAATCTTGTGGCTAGGATGATTTTGAATGGTAGTGATACGCCGGTGTCAGTTATGGGTATACAAAGTAAAGTGACACCCTCTGGCACATCGTCACTGGTTTCGCATTCGCGCGTCGGGTAGATGGAAGTGTACCATGGCTAATAGGCATACAACTCGCATTCGACGTGGCGTCAAGGTGGACCAGGCATCCAGGCTTCGCGCATTGGTTGAAGGTTCGCGCCCCAGTGCATTCACCGTGGCTATTACCAGTGGCAAAGGCGGCGTTGGTAAATCGAACACGGCTGTGAACTTGTCCATCTGTCTCGCTGCTAAGGGCGTTCGCGTTGTACTTGTTGATTTGGATATGGGCCTTGCCAATGCTGATTTGTTGATGAACATGCCTAACACGACCACGCTGGCTGATGTCTTAGCTGGTTCGCATACGCTGGAGGAGGTTTGTCAGATCGGCCCAGGCGGTATTCGATTTGTACCAGGCGCTTCCGGCATTGAAGAGCTAGCGAATTTATCCGAATTTGACAGACAGGGCGTTATTTCGCAATTGCACCAATTGGAAACCAGTGCTGATATCGTCATTCTGGATTGTGGTGCTGGCATCTCGCGCAACGTGGTTGGGTTCGCGCTAGCGGCTGACCAGGCAATGGTTGTCACTACCCCAGAGCCTACTGCCTTGACGGATGCCTATGCGACAATCAAGACGTTGCATGCCCAGGGCTTCGCTGGGAAGGTCACAACTTTTGTGAATATGGCTCATAGTCGAGCCGAAGCGCGGGCGACCTATGAACGTCTTTCTGGCGTAGCTGAAAATTTTTTAAATTATTCCGTTGCATATGCTGGCTATATGCTGCATGATACGTCTGTCGAGCAGGCAGTACGGCAGCGTGTGCCATTTGTCATACGTCATCCGGACTCAAATGCCAGTGCCTGCATCGCCGCAGTAGCAGATGGTTTGGTCAAGCAGTGTAAAGGCCAACGTGCTGGCGGCGGTTTTTTTCGACGGGTTGTCGGTTTGTTCGTGTAGGATGCACATAGCAACCGATGGCTGTCCTCTTTGCTTACTGATCAGCAGGACGATCAGGGCAGACAAGAGGTGAGAAGGGCCAAGGATGGTTGCCTCGCATTTTCATGGGCGCTAATCATTTCACGGTTTGTTTCACACCTTTAGTTTAGTTTGCGACAAGGATGTTGCAGGTATGGTTGCACGATTTACTGGTGCCAGTTTAGGCTTATTTGCCTTTTCCATTACGCTCGTTGCGGGCGTGGTTGTGCAAAATCCGTTCGCCGTGACGCTATCTCGCGGCATCATCGCATTATTCACATTTTGTTTTATCGGTTTGGTCCTCGGTGCAGCTGCGGATAAAATTTTGAGCGAACATGAGCGAAGTAAAATTCTCGAATTGAAAGACTTGGCAGATATAAAAGAAGCAGCCAATGCTAAAGCCGAGGCCGAGGCTGAGGATGTATATGTTGCCAATGAATCCACCGACGCTGATTTGGCCACGGAAGGCCTGTGATTTGGTCGGATTATGTTAGACGGGACTGGTCATGGTCATTGTGAGTGACTTGTCGCATGTTCAATGTCGCAAGGAAGCGTAAGGAGCGGTTTTATGCCGGCGATCAAAACAAGTAATGATATGTTGAAAGTGTGGAAGAAGTATAAAGCCTGCGGAACGCGCCGATGGCGCAATGTCTTAATGGAGACATACCTTCCGCTGGTGAAGTACAACGCTGACCGCATCGGTGCGAAACTGCCTGACGAGGTTGATCGAGACGACTTGAACTCCGCGGGTCTTTTTGGCTTGATGGATGCGATTGATGCCTTTGATCTTGAGCGTGGCGTCAAATTTGAGACTTACTGCGCGCCAAGAATTCGTGGGGCGATTCTCGATGAATTACGAAGTATGGACTGGGTGCCTCGTCTAGTACGTAGTCGCGCCAATAAACTGGATAAGTTGACTAAGGAATTAGAAGCGACGTTAGGCCGCTCACCTTCGGCGATGGAATTGTCAGAAAAAATGCAGGTTCCGCGTGAGGATTTCGAGAAATTCGCACGGGATGCAACCGCCGTGACGCAAATTTCTTTGTCTCGTAAATATAGTGAGACGGATTCCCACAAGGAGGTCTGTGAGATTGATGTCATTCGAGATAAGCGAGGGCGGAATCCATTGAAAGATTTGCAGCGTCGTGATGTGAAAGAGCTGATTACTCGCGGGTTATCAAGAGCGGAACGGCTGATACTCGTGCTTTATTATTATGAAGAGATGACTATGAAGGAGATCGGGATGACGCTCGATCTTTCTGAAAGTCGTGTTTCTCAGATGCACTCCTCAATCCTACAGCGACTCAAAGAGCAGTTGACGGAGAGACGTAAGGAGTTTGTATAGCCTCATGGCTCCATAGCCTTAGTGTTATTTTTTGAAAGGTGGCGTGAGAGCTTTCCAGATGTGAATAACGCGGTATTGGCAGGGCGTGAGGAATTGGGCCTGTCATGTGAATATATGCCGCCCCAAATGTCGATAGTAATTCAGGTCTCGCAAACGCTTGCGGGCGCGGTAAATAATGTCGGCGGGTCCAACTTTGGGCGACTCTGATGGCTGAGATTCCTTCTCATATTGCTTCTTCTGCGGCACAGGCAGGCTACCAAGCTCGCGTGATCGGCAGGGAGCGTGACGCGGGAAAAGCGGGCCAAGCTAACATCGTGGAGCGGCAGGTCAAATCAGTTGAAGAAGCTTCAGATACAGTAGATACTTCAGATTCAGATACGCGTGTGACATCGGAGTCGGAAGGTTCCGGTAGCCAGGGCCGGGCTTTTGAAGAAGAGAAGGTTGAGGACGAATTGTCTGAAAACCAAGATTCTCCTTCAGGGGTGACCGAAGATGATGATGGGCACTTACATCTTGATCTTGAGGCATGATTCCACTTAGTCAGGCGAATCGCGGCTGAGATTTAGCAAATCACAATTATTTTAGTACAATATCTCCCATGCGATTCACCAAAATGCACGGGCTGGAAAACGATTACATATATATAGAAGGCCCGCTTGCCAGCGAAGCCGCAACTTCAGACTTGGCGCGAGCGGTTTCTAACCGGCATACAGGCATTGGTGCTGATGGGCTAATCGTGATTGAGTCATCGTCGTTGGCTGATTTGAAAATGACGATTTACAACGCCGATGGCTCTCGAGCGCAGATGTGCGGAAACGGTTTGCGGTGTGTAGCTAAGTATGCTTTGGATCGTCAACTCGTTTCAAGTAAAACTATGACAATAGAAACTGATGCGGGGATTCGTCATGTAGATTGTTTACGGACCAATTCGATGTTATTCATCGTGCGCGTGGACATGGGGCTTCCTATTTTGGATGCCGATGCCATGCAGGTGCAGGCTGATGCGTCGCCGGTAGTGAATTATCCTATGGCTTTTGAAGGCGAGGAGTTTTCCGTTACCTGCGTTTCGATGGGCAATCCGCACGCCGTGATATTCGTACCGGACTTATCAGCCATTCCTTTGAACCAGTTGGGGCCAAGGATAGAGACAGCACCCATGTTCAAACAGCGGATCAATGTTCATTTTGTACAAGTAGAGAGTCAGGGCCATCTCAGGATGAAAACGTGGGAGCGAGGTAGCGGTGTGACCCAGGCCTGTGGCACTGGTGCTTGCGCGGTCTGCGTCGCAGGCGTCCTGACGGATCGGTGCGGGCGCACTGTTCGAGTGACGCTCCCCGGCGGAGACCTCGCGGTGGAATGGGCCGCGGACGATCACGTCTATATGGAAGGTCCAGCCGTGGAAATTTTTACCGGAGATTGGCCGATCTAATCCGATCAAGAATTCGACGATATATGGCCACCAGTCGCCGAAATCTAAGCAGAAGCTTTTATTGGTGGAATGGCGGTCGATTTTTTTCATATGTTGTTGTATGGTATGCGACACGAAACGGGCCTGTAGCTCAGCGGTTAGAGCCGGCGACTCATAATCGCTTGGTCGGGGGTTCGAATCCCTCCAGGCCCAATTTCATGCCTCTAGGAAGCGATCGCTGTGTTTGCGGAATCATGGGACGAAACCACGAAGTCAGCCGGTAACGAAATGTCGAAAGTAACGCCCGCGAAATCAAAGGATTCAACAGCCTCGCGGGCGGATTCCCCCCCATCTTCAATCGCCGAGGTTTCCACACAGGAGGATAGCCGAAGTGTAAAATGGCGCGTGCAATCGCAATGGCAGCAGAAAATTTCCGGGCCGGGTTCACCAGATTGGTTTCATCTGAATACTTCATACACCGCCCGGATAGTAAAGCAAGGCCAGGGGCGTGTGGTGTGGCGCGTAAAGCTGGGAAATGAATCGGTTTATGCCAAAGTTGCCGCCCCAACGCGATGGTTTGATCGTATCAAAATAATGCTGGCCGGTTCTATCGCTATGAGGGAGTGGCGTTCATTGTTGGCTGCGGACTCACAAGGCGTACCTGTAGTTAATGCGATAGCAGTGGGTGAGGAATTAGCGCCTGCGAAGCGCTCAGTACTTGTCACAAGTGAATTCGATGGAGCCGTCGATCTAAGGCTGTTTTGGCTCGAATTACGCCGCCGCAACTCGGAGCAGCCATCAACAACTGATAAGCGCGATCTGGTCACGGGACTGGCTGGTTTTATTGCCGCGAGTCACCAACGTGGTTTTATGCACCGCGATTTACATCCTGCGAACATATTGGTTCTAAATAATCCCGGCGAGGGATTCATTTTTCGCTTCGTCGATTTACTTGGCTGTTGCCTAGGCCGAGGAGAAATTGGGCGTTCCGCTGCCATACGGTCATTGTCGCAATTGCATCAATTTTTCGGTCGCCAATCAACTAGAGCATCCCGCCTCCGCTTTTTGCGGGCCTACTTATTGCACTTGGGTGAAGTCGCTGAGGGGGAGCCAGCTCGGCGATTGCGGCGAAGCTGGGTTGGGTTGATATTGGCTCAAACTGATAATATCGCAATGTCATTGTCACGGCAGCGCGATCGACGATTGTGTCGCAACGGGAAATATTTCTCACAGTGGCGGGGCGGTGATAGCTGGCGGGGCGTGATTTCCCTACAATTGGAACGTCGTCATATTTTCCCGGAACCGAATATCGAAGACCGTTCTAAGCAGGATTGGACTGAGATGTTGAGCGAAATGTTACCCAAATTATCAGGCTCCGGGGATGGTGGCGGCAGCCTCGTATCAGGCGGCTTGAGGTGGGAGCATCGGCGAGCGACTGGATTGCCTGAGCGTTTCAAATGGTCGTGGCTCGGTTCGCCCGCAAAGCAGGCGTTTATCGAAAACCATCGCAAGAGACACCGTAGCCAGGATGCGCCTCTGATTTTGGCGTACTTTCATCATGTTCGATCTGGAACGGTTGATCTGTGTGTCTCAGTTCACCCGGCAGAGCAATGAGAGATTGGTTGAACCGCGACTTTTCGGACTATGGCGGAATGGCTAGCTGCGAAAAATATGGGTGAATGTGCATAAAAATCGGTAAAAATAGCGATTTGGAGGTTATTCTTCTTCTTGGCTGGCTGCTCCTCAATCTTCAAGCTTGACACCCCATTTGGGTAAACCAACAATGCACCTTATGATAGACGGCCTATGGCTCTAACGATTTGTGTTGGCTGAAATGTCAGTACGAACGGTTGGGGCTGCCGCGCTGGCGGGTTGGTTAGCCCGTAATTGAATGAGAGGCGTAGGCGGTTTGGGCCTGTAGTGATTTTTGGGGACTCGGGGATTCTGAGGCCGGGGTTAGTAGCCAATAAGGTGATTTAAGTATGCGATTGAGAAAGGTAAGCACGCCCATGACGTTTCAGTTAGAGTTGCGGATTTTCAAGAGTGCCACATGGACGGCGCTAATGACCATATGTATCAGTACACTCTTGGCTATGCCCGCATTCGCAGAGAAGGGCGAGCGATGCATCGTGACACGAGAAGGTAAGCGCGTACCGTTAGTAAAATCAACGACCGAGTTTGCTATCACACTTAAGAAGATCGACTCGGCAAAGGCCTGTGCCGCAAGACTCAAGACTGGTGGATTTGGCAAGCTTTCCGACATCGATGGCAAAGCTGGCATCAAAACAAAGCTGTTGACGGTTACGTCTATGTCTTCAAAGCAGCGACAACAAATCTTGCGTGATGCTGATGTGCAAGATGTTCGAAATGTGTATTACTATAAGGGCGACAAGTCGCCTATCATTTCTTCCGGAAAAGTGAGTGTCAGGGTGCAACCCGGAATGAGCGATGGCGCGCTCACGCAGCTTTGGGATGACTATAGTGTTGATGTCGTGAAGCAGAATGTCGCTGGACTGGAAGATACATACTCAGTAGTACCGCGATATGGTGTGACAGATGAAGTGCTACGCGCGGAAGTGATGGCTGTTGACCCGCGAACGGTTTGGGCACAACCAGATTTTAAGATGCAGGCCCAAACTCTTCAAGTAAGTAGCCCGGAAGACCCATTATTTTCACAACAGTGGCATCTGGAGAATTCCGGTGCAATTATTGGTATGGCTGACGCAGATATTGACGTGACCGACGCCTGGGCAGTAACGCTTGGTGAGGGGATTCGGCTTGGTATGTTTGACGACTCGTGTGATGTTCAGCACGAAGACTTGAGAGACAACTATATTGGCATAGGCGACGACGTGACTATAGCCAATGGTTCGCCCGGTGCGGATGATCCTAGCCCAAAGCTTTCCATTGATTTTCATGGTACGAGTGTCATGGGTTTGGCAGTGGCCAGTAATAATGCGCTGGGCGTGCGCGGCGTTGCTCCTGCGGCGACGTTTACGGCATCTGGTGGACTAAACGAGGCCATCCACTCAGAAATTGCCAGCGCTTATACATTTGCTCGTCAGCAAAGTGTTGATGTACACAATAACAGTTGGGGGTTTCCGACTCTCAATCAAATCCCTGAGGTTATTCAGGATGCCATAGAGAAAGCCTATAACGACGGTCGGGATTTGGATGGCGCTGGTGGGGACCGCCCCCGTGGGATGGTAGTAGTCTTCGCTGCCGGCAACAAAGGAGTTGAGCTGCCATTTCTTGAAGACCTTTCGACGTTACCTACAGTCATTGGCGTAGGATCGAGTGATGCCTTTGACCGACTTTCATTCTTTAGTAATTTTGGTAAGGATATCGATGTTGTAGCACCTGGGGGAGATGGTTCCGGCTCAATAGTAACAACTGACCAGAGCGATTTTTCCTATCCCGGCCCTGGCTGCAATGACCAAGGAGAATTATCAAAGGTATGTTTTTCTGGTAACGATACTATTGTCGAAATTGATTCCGGTGGTTTGTATACCAAATTCTTTAGCGGAACATCAGCCTCTGCGCCTATCGTATCAGGTATCGCAGCGCTAATCCTTTCAACCAATCCTAATTTGTCTGCCACGGATGTTCGTGTGATCCTTGAGCATACTACCGACAAAATCGATGCTAATAATGCGGCGTATCATGGTATTACCAATCGAAGCTTGCAGTATGGTTATGGCAGGGTCAATGCCGGTTCAGCCGTTCGAGCTGCCCAAGATTCTCTCACGAATGGCGGACGCACATGGCCAGAAAGAGTGGGAAACGTGAGTGTTGATAATGGGCAATTGTCTTGGCGGCAAAATGGTGACCGCCTCGAATTCCGCGTATTGGAAGAGATGGCCAGTTCGCAGGATGATACGGAAGTCATTCTTCCTGAATTACGCACGACGGACGAATTTTTAATTCTCTCCAGCAACGATACATTTGATTTTATACCAGTTGATGGCGCGTGTTATTCTCGATTGCAGTTTGGCTGTGATTCGGGTTCTCTGGAACCGCTTCCCAATGGTGTTGTCGTTCATAGCGACGATAACCAGTCTGGTGTTGGGTGCAGTTTTTCCTGTCTGGCGGAGGGGACATCAGCTTGTGAGGTTAATTC